>NZ_JBSFVT010000009.1:0-88456 GCF_053592455.1 Streptomyces sp. NPDC002676
CCCGGGCAGGGCGAGGTGGGTTCGGACCACCCCGCCGTCAAGGAGGTCGCGGCCGAGACCGAGGCGCGGCTGGCGAAGCTGCTGGCCGTGGACGGGGACCGTACGCCCGACTCGTTCCACCGCGAACTCGGCGAACTCATGTGGGAGTTCTGCGGGATGGCCCGAAGCGACGCCGGTCTGCGCAAGGCCCTCGACCGGATCCCGCAGATCCGCGAGGAGTTCTGGCGGCGCATCAAGGTCCCGGGGACAGGCGAGGAGTTCAACCAGTCGCTGGAGAAGGCCAACCGCATCGTCGACTACCTGGAACTGGCCGAGCTGATGTGTCTGGACGCGCTGCACCGCGCCGAGTCCTGCGGCGGCCACTTCCGCGAGGAGTCCCAGACGCCCGACGGCGAGGCGGCCCGCAGGGACGAGGAGTTCTCCTACGCTGCGGCCTGGGAGTTCACGGGCACGGGCGAAGCCCCGACCCTGCACAAGGAAGACCTGGTCTTCGAGTACGTCCACCCCACCCAGCGGAGCTACGCATGAAGCTCACCCTGCGCGTCTGGCGGCAGAAGAACGACACCGCGCCGGGCGCGATGGAGACCTACGAGGTCGACGGCATCTCCTCGGACATGTCGTTCCTGGAGATGCTCGACACTCTCAACGAGGAGCTCATCCTCAAGGGCGAGGACCCCGTCGCCTTCGACCACGACTGCCGCGAGGGGATCTGCGGGGCGTGCTCGCTGGTCATCAACGGCGACGCGCACGGCCCGGAGCGCACCACCACCTGCCAGCTGCACATGCGGTCCTTCAAGGACGGCGACACGATCGACATCGAGCCGTGGCGGGCCCGCGCGTTCCCGGTGATCAAGGACCTGGTCGTGGACCGCACGGCCTTCGACCGCATCATCCAGGCCGGCGGCTACATCACCGCGCCCACCGGTTCCGCTCCGGAGGCCCACGCCACGCCGGTGCCCAAGCCGGACGCGGACTACGCCTTCGAGCACGCCGAGTGCATCGGCTGCGGCGCGTGCGTGGCCGCGTGCCCGAACGGCGCCGCGATGCTGTTCACCTCCGCCAAGGTCAACCACCTGGGCGTCCTGCCGCAGGGTGCCCCCGAGCGCGAGACCCGCGTCCTCGACATGGTGGCGCAGATGGACGCGGAGGGCTTCGGCGGCTGCACGCTCACCGGCGAGTGCGCGACCGCCTGCCCCAAGGGCATTCCGCTCCCCTCCATCACCGCGATGAACAAGGAGTGGCTGCGCGCCGTCCGGAAGGCGAAGCAGCCCGCTTCGTAGGACTCCGTACGACGCGGGCAGCGCTTACGGCGACTCGACATTCACCAGGGAGTGCTGGGACCGACCCGGGCCAATGGCCCGGGTCGTTTTCGTGCGGTGACGGCGGTCCTGGCCGCTGGGCGACAGCGGGTGTCGTCTTGCTGTCACACGGTTGTTTCCGTAAAGGGCCCCGGGAAGCATTGTTGATCGTGATCCCGCACCGCGGCACGGAGTGAGCCTCCGCAGTGCGCCGCGAGCCGTTCTTCATGCGGCCCGCTTCTTCGCAGAGCATTCCACGCGCCCCACGAGTGCGCCCCGAGTGCGCCGTCCACCTATGCCCGGGAGGTACCCATGCAGTTCATGATCCTGGCCCGTTACACCCAGGACGTCGTCAAGACGATCCTCGAGGACCCGCGGGCCGTCATCGCGCGCGACGAGCACGCCTTCAAGTTCTACGGGGCGCTCGGCGGCACTGTCGTCAACTACTGGTTCACCCGCGACATCGAGTACAACTTCGCGGTCGTCGTGGACTTCCCGGATGTGGAGGCGGCGCACGCGGCCGTGCTGACCGGCTACTCCACCGGCGCCTTCGAGGAGGGCAAGGTCATCCCGCTGGCCTCGGCGGAGGAGATGGTGGGTGCGCTCAAGCGCGCCGCCCCGGCGGTCGAGCTCTTCTACCCGCCGCAGTCGCCGGACGCCAACTAGTCCTCAACCCACCCTCGAAGCCGGAGCGGTCACGGGCACCGCGCACGGCGGTTCCGGTGTCACGGCGAGGCGGACCAGTCGCCGTGCACCGGCATCTTCTGATGTTCTGAGAGAGGAAGACGTGAGCGGTATTCCCCAGTCAGCGCCGTCGGACGTGCCGTTCCGCACCCTGGTGGACCTCCTCAGGGCGCGGAGCGAGGACAACGGACGGCAGGTGGCGTTCAGCTTCCTGCCCGACGGCACGGCCGTCTCGCAGGAACTGACGTTCGCCGACCTGGACGTGAGGGCCCGGGCCATCGCGGCCCGCCTCCAGGAGATCGCCTCGCCCGGCGACCGCGTCCTGATGCTCTACCCCTCGGGGCCCGAGTTCGCCGTGGCCTTCTACGGCTGCCTCTACGCGGGCATGGTCGCCGTCCCCGCCTACCCGCCGCGCTCCGACAAGCACGCCGCGCGACTCTACGCGGTCGCCGAGGACTGCGGTGCCACGGTGATCGCGGCACCGGGCGCGCTCCACGACCAGCTGGCCGCGCGCGGCACGGACATGGCCCCCGCCACGTCCGCCCGCTGGATCGCCACGGACTCCATCCCCTCCGAGGCCGCCGACGACTGGCGCCGCCCGGACCTCGAGGCGGACCAGCTGGCCTTCCTCCAGTACACCTCCGGGTCCACCGGCAACCCGAAGGGCGTGATGCTCACCCACGCCAACCTGCTGCACAACCTCGGCATGATGGCGCACGCCATGGACCACGCCGAGCGCCCGGTCCTCGTCTCCTGGCTGCCCCTCTTCCACGACATGGGGCTGATCGCCAACCTGCTGCTGTCCCTGTACTGGGGCGCCCGGCTGGTGTACATGCCGCCCGAGGCGTTCCTCCAGGACCCGATCCGCTGGCTGCGCGCCCTGTCCGAACACGGCGGCACCTTCACCTGTGCCCCCAACTTCGCCTACGACCTGTGCGTACGCCGCACCCGCCCCGAGGACCGCGAGGGCCTGGACCTCAGCGGCTGGCGCATCGCGCTCAACGCCGCCGAGCCCATCAGGGCCGACACGCTGGACCGGTTCGCCGGCCTGTACACCGCGCACGGCTTCCGTGCGAGCTCGTGGTACCCGGCGTACGGACTGGCCGAGAACTCCGTGTTCGTCACCTCCGGCCTGGCGGGCGAGGGCGCGCGCGTCCACCACCTCGACGGCCTCGCACTCGAGCAGGACCGGGCCGTCCCGACGGAACCCGGTGCGCCGGGTGCCCGCGCGGTGCTCGCCTGTGGCCGCCCCCACCTCGACCAGCGCCTCCTCATCGTCGACCCCGACACCCGGATGCCGCTGGAGCGGGGCTCCGTCGGCGAGATCTGGCTGAGCGGGCCGAGCGCCGGTCAGGGCTACTGGCAGCGGCCGCAGGAGAGTGCCGAGGCGTTCGGCAACACACTCGCCGAGGATGCCGCGGGGGCCGGCGAGGCAGCCGGCTCGCTGCCGTGGCTCGCCACGGGCGACAAGGGATTCCTCGACGCCGACGGGCAGTTGTGCATCACCGGGCGCATCAAGGACCTGATCATCGTCCGTGGCCGCAACCTCTATCCGCAGGACCTCGAGCGCACCGTCGAGGACGCCGACCCGGCGTTCAGGCCGGGCTGCACCGCGGCCTTCGCCGTCGACGCGGAGGGCCAGGAGCGCGTCGTCGTCGTGCAGGAGGTCCGCCACGACGAGGTGGACGCCGAGCGGATCGGACCGGCGGTCGCCGCCGCACTCGCGGCCGAGCACGAGGTGACGCTGGACGCGCTGGTCCTGCTGCGCACCCGCGCCATCCCCAAGACCTCCAGCGGGAAGATCGCCCGCCGCGCAGCCAAGCAGGGCTACGTGAACGGCACCCTCGACACCGTCGCCGTCTGGCGCGCTGCGCGGCCGGCGCCCGTGGCCGCCGACGCCGCCCGGCGGGCCGGCGCGGGGGCGGCGCGGACCCTCCCGTACGTCGACGAGGTGATCGCCGTCGTCGCCGAGCACCTGGGCCTCGACCCGCGGGACATCTCCCCCCGCGAGAACTTCGCCGCCTACGGTGTGGACTCTGCCTCCGCGGTCGCCATCTCGGGCACGCTCCAGCGCGCCCTCGGCCGTCGGCTGCCGGCGGGTCTGCTCTACCAGCTGCCGACCGCCGAGGACGTCGCCCGCTACCTCGCGGGCGAGGAGCGTTCCGCGCGGACGCAGGCGGCGGAACGGGCGGGAGCGCCGGCCGCCGACGAGCCGATCGCCGTCGTGGGCATGGCCTGCCGTTTCCCGGGGGCCGAGGACGTCGGCGCGTTCTGGGAGCTGCTGCGGGACGGCAAGGACGCCATCACGGAGGTGCCCGCCGACCGCTGGGACGCCGCCGCGCTCTACGACCCGGAGCTGAAGCGGCCCGGCTCCATCAGCACCCGGTGGGGCGGATTCGTCGGCGACGTCGCCGGATTCGAGCCCGAGTTCTTCGGCATCTCACCGACCGAGGCCGCCGCCATCGACCCGCAGCACCGGCTGCTCCTCGAGGTCGCCTGGGAGGCGCTGGAGAACGCCGCGATCCACCCGGAGTCCCTGGCGGGCACCGCCACCGGCGTCTACGTCGGCATCAGCAACAACGACTACACGCGCCTGACCGCGGGCGCGGATTCCGCCCTCGACGCCTACTACGGCACGGGCAACGCGCTCAGCATCGCCGCGGCCCGGCTGTCGTACCTGCTGGACCTGCGCGGCCCCAGCCTCGCGGTGGACACGGCGTGCTCCTCGTCGCTCGTGGCCGTGCACCAGGCGTGCGAGTCGCTGCGGCGCGGCGAGAGCGCGGTGGCCCTCGCCGCGGGCGTCAACCTCATCCTGTCGCCGGAGATGACGTCGGTCTTCTCGCGGGCCAACATGATGGCGGCCGACGGCCGTTGCAAGGTGTTCGACGAGCGCGCCGACGGGTACGTGCGGTCCGAGGGCTGCGGTGTCGTGGTCCTCAAGCCGCTGTCCCGGGCCCTGGCCGACGGCGACCAGGTGCTCGCCGTCGTCTCCGGCTCCGCCGTGAACCAGGACGGCCGCTCCAACGGACTCACCGCCCCGCACGGGCAGGCCCAACTGGACGTCCTGCGCGACGCCTGGGACGCGGCCGGGCTCGACCGCGACCGCCTCGGCTACGTCGAGGCGCACGGCACCGGCACCGCGCTCGGCGACCCCATCGAGTTCGAGTCGCTCACCGGCGCGCTGCGCGAGGGCCGGGACGGGGACGTGGCGCCCTGCTACGTCGGGTCGGTCAAGGCCAACATCGGGCACACCGAATCCGCCGCGGGCATCGCCGGGTTCATCAAGGTGGTCCTCGCCCTGCGGCACGGCACCATCCCCGGCCAGATCCATCTGAACCGCCTCAACCCCCACATCGCCGACCTCGACACCCCGCTGACCGTTCCGACGGCCGCGCAGGAGTGGCCGCAGGACCGGCGCACCGCGGGCGTCAGCGCCTTCGGCTTCGGCGGGACCAACGCGCACGTGGTGCTCACCGAAGCCCCGGCCACCGTCGAAGCCCCGGCCACCGCCACAGCAGCCCCCGCCGGCGACGCCGGAGCCGCGGACGCCGAACCGCCCACCCCCGAGGTGCTGGTCCTGTCCGCCCGCACCCCCGACACGCTGACCGCCCTCGCGAGGCGCTACGCGGACGCTCTCGGCACCGCCGACCCCGTCGCTCTCGGCGACGCCGTCCACACCGCCGTCACCGCGCGCACCGTCTGGCCGCACCGGCTCGCCGTGACCGCCGCCGACGCCGAGGAGGCACGGCGGACGCTGCTCGACTTCGCCGAGCGGGGCAGGACGCAGCAGGACGCCGCCGTGGGCCGCGCGCCCCGCCGGAGCGGCCCGCTCGCCTTCCTCTTCACCGGGCAGGGGGCCCAACGGCCGGGCATGGGCAGCGAGTTGTACCGGACCGAACCCGTCTACCGCGAGGCGTTCGACGCCTGCGCCCGCATCGTCCAGCACCACTTCGGCTGGGACCTGCGCGATGTGGTCGACGACGCCGAGGCGCTGGCGCGCACCGAGTACGCACAGCCCGCGATCTTCGCAGTGGAGTACGCGCTGGCCGCCCTGTGGCGCGCGTACGGGGTCGAGCCGGACACGATGCTCGGACACAGCGTGGGCGAGTACGTCGCGGCCTGCCTCGCCGGGGTGTTCGAACTGGAGGACGCGCTGTTCCTGCTCGGGACGCGAGCCCGGCTGATGCAGGGCCTTCCGGCCGGCGGCGCCATGCGCGCGGTACGGGCCGGGGAGCCGGTGGTTCGCGAGGTGCTTGCCCCGTACGCCGACCGCGTGGCCGTGGCCGCGGTGAACGGCGCCGACGAGGTCGTGATCTCGGGTGCCGCGGACGCCGTGGACGCCGTGGCCGAGGCCCTGCGGGAGCGCGGGCACAGCTCCGCATCGATGCGTACTTCGCACGCCTTCCACTCGCCCCTCGTCGACCCCGTGCTCGACGAATTCCTCCGCGTCGTGGAGCAGGTGGCGCTGCGTCGCCCGAAGGTGCCGCTGGTGTCCTCGCTGACCGGGCGGCCGGAGGACGCGCTGCCGGCCACCCCCCAGTACTGGGTGGACCAGCTGCGGCAGGCCGTCCGCTACGCCGACGGGGTCGCCGCGCTCGTGGAGAGCGGCTGCACGACGGGCGTCGAGATCGGACCCGACGCCGTGCTCGCCCCGCTGGCCCGGCGCCTCACCCGGGGCGTCGACGGGGCGCGCTGGATCCCCTCTCTGCGCGCCGGCAAGCCCGACCGGCGCTCGCTCGCCCAGGCGCTTGCCGCCTCCTGGACCGTGGGCGTGCCGGTCGACTGGCAGGAGGTACGCAGGGGCCGGGGCGGCAGCCGCCGCGCACTGCCCGGCTACCCCTTCCAGCGGCGCCGGTTCTGGCTGCCGGACCAGCTGTCCGGCAGGGGAGCCGTCGTGGCGGGGTCCTCCGCGCAGGCCGACCGGTCGGCGTGGCACCCGCTTCTCGGACGGCCGTTGCAGCCGGTGGCGGCGGAGCCCGGGCGGCACGTCTGGCAGCGGGTGCTCGCCCAGGGCCAGGTGGCGGTGCTCGACGACCACCGCATCCAGGGGCGCGTCGTCGCGCCGGGGACCAGCTACATCGAGATGGCGCTGGCCGCCGCCCGCGAACTGGACCCCGGGGCCCGCTACGTGCTGCGGGACGTGCGCTACCACAGCATGCTCAGCGTCCCGCCGGACGGGGCGCGCGTCGTCCAGGTCAGCCTGCACGGCTCGCCGGGCGGGGAGCTGGCCTTCAGCGTCCACAGCCAGGACGAGGCCGGTGGCTCCGACTGGACCCAGCACGCCAGCGCGCAGCTGGTCGGCGTCGGCCACGGGCCGGCGGACGACGGCGGCCCGCGCGGCACCACGATCAGCGGCCCGCGCGGCACCACGGGCAACGGGGAGGGTGAGGCATGAAGTTCAGCCTGATGTTCTTTGCCAGCGACGAGAACTCCCTGACAGGGGCGGACCGTTACGACCTGCTCGTCAAGAGCGCGCGCTTCGGCGACGAACACGACTTTCTCAACATCTGGGTGCCGGAGCGCCACTTCACGCAGCTCGGCTCGCTCTACCCGAACCCGGCCCTGCTGCACGCCGCCCTCGCCCGCGAGACCCGGCGCATCGGCCTGCGGGCGGGCAGCGTCGTGGCACCACTGCACGACCCGCTGCGGGTCGCGGAGGAGTGGGCGGTCGTCGACAACCTGTCCGGCGGCCGGGTGGGCATCTCGCTGGCCTCCGGCTGGAACCCGGGCGACTTCGCGTTCTTCCCCGAGCGCTACGCCACCCGCAACGCCTACCTCAGCGAGGCCATACCGACTCTGCGGGCCCTGTGGCGCGGCGAGCAGGTGCCCGCCACCAGCGGCACCGGCGACCCCATCCGCGTACGCACCTATCCGCGTCCCGTCCAGGACGAGCTGCCGCTGTGGCTGACCGCCGCGAGCTCGCCCGCCAGCTTCACCAAGGCGGGCGCGTCGGGCGCGAACCTGCTCACCCACCTCCTGGACCAGGGCGTGGAGGGGCTCGCCGAGAACATCGCCCTGTACCGTGCGGCGCGCGCCGAGGCGGGCCTCGACCCCGCCGAGGGCCGGGTCACCGTCATGCTGCACACCTTCGTGGGCGAGGACGCCGATGAAGTGACGCAGCTGGCCAAGGACCCCTACTGCAGGTACCTGAAGGGCAACCTGGGCCTGCTCAAGGGCCTGGCCCGCAGCCGGGGGCACGGCAACGACACGGACATCAGCACCCTGCCCGACGAGGAGCTGACCCGGTTCGTCTCCTTCCTCTACGACCGGTTCGCCGCCGAGCGGTCCCTGATCGGCTCCCCGGACTCGTGCCTGCCCCTGGTCCGCCGCCTCGCGGCCGTCGGCGTCGACGAACTCGCCTGCCTGCTGGACTTCGGCCCCGCGGCCGACGAGGTGCTCTCCGGACTGCCGCACCTGGACCGGCTGCGCTCGCTCGCCGAGACGGACACCGAGGTGCTGGCGGTCATGGCGGACCGTGCGCATGGAGACGTCTCCGCTCCCGTCGTACGGGCGGCTGTTGATTTCAGCCCCGGGGCGCCCGCAGCCGGCTGGGACGATGCCGATGCCGTGATCGCCCGCAGCGTCACCGAGGTCGATGTCGAGGACTTCTTCGCCCGCATCGAAGCGGCCGGTGCCGCCTACGGCCCCGAGATGCGCTGTCTGGAACAGCTGTGGCTCGGCGAGCGCGAGGTCCTCGGCCGGCTGACCGTGCCCGGCGATCCGGCACAGGGCGCGTACGAGTTCCATCCGGCTCTGCTCGACAACGCGTTCCTGCTGCTCGGTGCGCTCGCCCCGGGCGCCCTGACCGGTTCGGAGGCGCTCGCCCTGCCCAACGGCGTGCGGACCTTCGAGACGCTGCGCCGGCCCGAGGGCACCGTGTACTCCCACGTCCGGCGCACGCCCGGGGCGGAGCAGGAGGGCGAACTCGTCGCCGACGTACGGCTCTTCGACGCGTCCGGAACCGTCGCCCGCGCCGAAGGGCTGCGGATGCGCCTGGTGGAGGCCGGCGACGAGCACCGTGACCCGGGCGCGGAGCTGGCCTACCGCACCGACTGGACCGAAGTGCCCGAGCCCCCTGCCGCGACGGACGGCGCTGCCCCGGGGCGCTGGCTGGTGTTCGCCGACTCCCTGGGTGCCGGTGACGCGCTGGCCGCCGAACTCACCGAGTCCGGGCACCAGGTGGACGTCGTCAGCACCGAGACGGCCCCGGACGCCGTGGCGATCCGCCGCGCGCTGTACCAGGCGGTCGCCACCGGGCCACTCGACGGTGTCGCGTTCCTGTGGCCGCTGGACACCCCCGAGCCCGCGGACGGCGACGCCACGACGCAGTCGGTCGAGGACGCCCAGGCGTACGGCGGCGAAGCGGTCCTCGCGCTGATCCGCGCCGGACTCGAGCTGGACGACCCCACACGCTGCGGGCGGCTGTGGCTCGTCACCCGGGGCAGCCAGCCCGTCGCCGACGGTGAGGTCACCGCGCGCGGCGTGCTCCAGTCCCCGGTGTGGGGCCTCGGCCGGGTTCTCGCCGTCGAACAGCCCGACCTGTGGGGCGGGCTCGTCGACCTCGACCCGGCGCGGAAACCGGACCGCGCGACGGCACGGCTGCTGGCGTCCGCGCTGCTCGGCCCCCGCGACGGCGCGGAGGACCAACTCGCCGTACGCGGGGACAAGTTGTTCGCCCCGCGTCTGGTGCGCGACACGGCCCTCGCCCACCCCGCCGACCCGCTGCCCCGGCTCGACCCGGCCGGCACCTACGTGCTCACCGGCGGCCTCGGCGACCTCGGGCTCGTCATCGCCCGGCGCATGGCCCGGCGCGGCGCCCGCCACCTGGTCCTCACCAGCCGCGGCGGAGTACGCACCGACGCCCAGCGCGAGGCGGTGGACGAACTGGCCGCCCTCGGCGTCCGGGTCCACACCACGGCCATGGACGTGGCGTCCCTCGCCGCTGTCCGGGCGCTGCGCGAGGAGCTGGCCGTCGCCGGCCTTCCCGACGTCGTCGGCGTGGTCCACCTCGCGGGCCTCGTCCGCGGGGCGCTCCTCGGCGACCTGGACACGGAACGGCTGCGCGAGGTGGCCGCGCCCAAGATCGCCGGTTCGTGGAACCTGCACCAGGTCTTCGGCGACGCACGGATGTTCCTGCTCGTCTCGGCGCTGCCCGCGGTCTTCGGCCCCGTCGGCGTCGGCGCCGCCAACTACGCGGCAGCCAACGCCTTCGTCGACGCCCTGGCCCAGCACCGCCGGGCCCGGGGCGCGGCCGGCTCGGCCCTCGGCTACGGCCCGTGGAACCACGTGGGCATGGCCGTCCGGGAGGAGGGCCTCGACCAGCTGGCCCGGGTGGGCGTGGGCAGCATGACGCCCGCGGAGGCACTGGAGATCCTCGACCGGGTCCTCGACAAGGACCCGCGGCAGACCACGGTTGCCCGCCTGGACTGGGCCGGCGTCTTCGAGGCCTTCCCTACCGTCCGGCACACCCGCCAGTTCGCGGGCTTCCTCGCCGAGGCCGGCGACGCGGGCTCTGCCGAACTCCTTGCGAAGTGCGCCGGAGCCGACGCAGCCGAGCGCACCGGGATCATCTCCGGGTACCTCACCGACCGCATCGTGGCCGTCCTCGGCGTCGACGCGGCGGAACTCGACCCGCAGCAGCCCATCACCGAGCTGGGCCTCGACTCCCTGATGTCCCTGGACATGCGCAACCGCATCAAGACCGACCTCGGCGTGGTCGTACCGATCGTGCGCTTCCTGGAAGGCGTCAGCGTCGAGCAGCTGACCACGCACGTGCTCGACCTGCTCGCCGACGTACTCGACGAGCTGGACGACACCGCTGAACGAGAGGAGATCACGCTGTGAACGGGGGACAGCGGCCCTCCGGGGTCTACGAGGACCTCGCGGGCCTGTTGGACGACGTGGATGCCGCCCGCATACGGCTCACGGTCGACGGCGGCGAGCTGCGGGTGTCGGCGGCCAAGGGCGCCCTCACGCCGCAGCTGCGCGAGCGGCTCACCGACCTCAAGCCGGAGCTCGTCGCGCACCTCAGCGCCCGCGCACGGGCCGCCGAACCCGTCGTCGCCCGGCCGCGCGACGGCCGCACCTTCCCCCTGTCCGCCGGACAGGAGGCGCTCTGGCTCCTCGACCAGGTCGAGGGAGGCGAGTCGACGTACGTGATCAGCGGCGGCGTACTTCTGGAAGGGCCGCTGCAGCACGAGACGCTGATCACCTGCCTCTCCCAGGTGGCCAACCGGCACGAGGCGCTGCGCACCGGGTTCCGCACCGGGCCCGACGGGACGCCCCACCAGGTCGTCCTCGACCCGGCGCCGCTGCCCGTACGCCAGGAGGACCTCAGCGGGCTGCCGCAGGAGGAGCGGGAGCGGGAGCTCGTCCGCATCGCCCGGCAGACCGGAAGCGAACCCTTCGACCTGGCCGCGGGACGGATGCTGCGGGCCACCCTCGTGACGACCGGGCCGCAGGAGGCACACCTCGTCCTGGCCGTCCACCACATCGCCGCCGACGCGGCGTCGCTGTCGGTGCTCTTCCGCGAACTGTTCGTCCTGTACGAGGCGGACGCCGAGCCCTCCGCGCTGCCGCCCCTGTCCCTGCACTACGCGGACGTCGCCGAATGGCAGCGTGAGGCACTGTCCCCGTTCACCGCACACCAGCAGATCACCTACTGGAAGCGGCAGTTGGACGGTGCGCCGCCCCTGCTGGAGCTGCCCGCCGACCGTCCCCGGCCCAGCCGCCAGTCCTACCGCGGCGACCTCGTCGAGTTCTCCCTCGGCCCCGGCACCGCGGCCCGCCTCGCCGAGGTCGCGGCCCGGGCCCGCGTCACCCCCTACGTGGCGCTCCTGGCCGGCTGGGCCGCCGTACTGGCCCGCGTCAGCCGTGCCGACGAGGTGGTCGTCGGCACCCCGGTCAGCAACCGCGACCACCCGCAGACCGCGTCCCTGGTCGGCTTCTTCGTCAAGACCCTGCCGCTGCGTGTCGACCTGACCGGCGCCCCCACCTTCGAGGAGCTCCTGGGGCGCGTCCATCGCGCATTCCTGGAGGGCCTCGGCCACCTCGACGTGCCGTTCCAGCGCATCGTGGCCGAGACCAGCCCCCAGCGCTCCCTCAGCCACTCCCCGGTGTTCCAGGCCATGCTGACGCACTACGAGGCCCCGTTCGCCACGCTGGAGTCGGGGGGCGTCAGGGTCAGCCGGTCCGACGTGCACAACGGCACCGCCAAGTTCGACCTGACGCTGTTCGCCGAGGACCGGGGCGAGGAGCTGGCCTGCTCGCTGGAGTACGCGCAGGACCTCTTCGACCGGGCGACGGCGCAGCGCCTCGCCGACGCGTTCCAGGAGTTCCTCGGCGCGGCCCTCGACGACCCGGGGGCCGAGCTGTCCCGGCTCCCGCTGCTGAGCCCCGCGCAGCTCCAGGAGACCGTGGCCGCCGCCGAAGGCGCGGCCCGCACCGTGGACCTGGACCGGCCCGTGCAGCAGTACGTCACGGAACAGGCCGCGCTGCGCCCGCACGCGCCCGCCGTGACCTTCGCCGGAGAGTCGCTGACCTACGCCCAGCTCGACGAGGACAGCACCAAGCTGGCGTCCCTGCTGCGCGCCGGAGGGGCGGCGCCCGGCGTGCTCGTCGCAGTCCACGCCCACCGCTCGCTGCGCCAGATGGTGGCGCTGCTTGCCGTGCTGAAGTCCGGCGCCGCGTTCCTGCCCCTCGACCCCGACCAGCCGGCCGAGCGCATCCAGCAGATACTCGACGAGGCGGGCCCCCGCCTCGTGCTCAGCGACACCGCGCTGGACCTTCCCGAGTCCGGCGGCCCCGCACTGCTGCGCCTGGACGAGCTCGACTGGTCCGCCGAGCCGGGCGACCAACTCGCCCCGGTGACCGGCCGGGACGACCTGATCTACGTCCTCTACACCTCGGGCTCCACCGGCCGCCCCAAGGGCATCGCCATGCGGCACGGCCCCCTCGCGAACCTGCTGGCCTGGCAGACCGCCACCTTCCCCTTCACGCCGGACGACCGGGTGCTGCAGTTCAGCCCGCTGCACTTCGACGTCTGCATGCAGGAGCTGTTCGGCACGTGGGCGGCGGGCGGCACCGTCGTCCTGGTCGACGCGGACACCCGCCGCGACGCGATGCGGCTGCTGCCCTACCTGCGGGACCAGGGCGTCAGCCGCCTGTTCCTGCCGTTCGTGGCGCTGCAGCAGCTCGTGGAGGTCGCCGCCGCCCGCGACCTGTGGCCGACGGCGCTGCGCGATGTGTTCACGGCCGGTGAACAGCTCCAGATCACCGAGGAGTTGCGCACGTTCTTCACCCGGACCGGAGCCGGACTGCACAACCAGTACGGCCCCTCCGAAGCGCATGTGATCACCTCGCACACCCTCCAGGGCCCGCCCGAGGAATGGGAGCCGCTGCCCGCGGTGGGCCGTCCCATCGACAACGTCCGCGTCCACGTGCTGGACCCGCACGGCGTACCCGTCCCCCAGGGCGTGGCCGGCGAGGTGTGCGCGGCCGGGCCGTGCCTCGCCCGGGGCTATCTGCACCAGGACGCCCTGACCGCCGAGGTGTTCGTCGCCGACCCCTTCGCCGAGGGTGAGCTGATGTACCGCACGGGCGACCTCGCCCGCTACCGCGCCGACGGCACCCTGGAGTACCTCGGGCGGATGGACCACCAGGTGAAGGTGCGCGGCTTCAGGGTCGAGCCCGGTGAGGTCACGGCGGTGCTGATGGCCCACCCGGGTGTCAAGGAGGCTGTCGTGGAGGCCCGCGGCAGCGGCGTTGCCCAGGCGCTGATCGCCTGGGTGGTGCCGGGCGGCGACCTGCCGGGCACCGAGGAGCTGCGCCGCCACTGCGCCGAGCGGCTCCCCGAGTACATGGTGCCCACCATCTTCGTACCGCTCGACGCCCTGCCCCTGACCATCGCGGGCAAGGTGGCGCGCAAGCTGCTGCCCGAGCCCGAGCGTGCGCAGTCGACGGGGCGCGAGCCGGACACCCCGCTCGAGAAGTCCGTGGCCGCCGTCGTCGCCGAGGTGCTCGGCGTCGAACGCGTCGGCTGCGACGACGACTTCTTCCAGCTGGGCGGCCACTCGCTCGCCGCTACCCGGGTCGCCCTGCGGCTCAGCGCCGAGCACGGCGTCGAGCTCACGGCACGGGCCGTCTTCGCACGGCCCACCGTCGCCGGGCTCGCCGAGAACGTGGAAGTGCTCCTGTGGGCCGCCGCACAGCCGGCCGCCGACACCGATGGGGACAGGGAGGAAGGGGAGCTGTGACCGCGCCCGCCGATTTGCTCACCGAGCTGCGCGCCCGCGACATCCGCCTCTGGGAGGAGGACGGGCGGCTGCGCTTCAGCGCCCCCGCCGGCGCGCTCGACGACGCGTTGCGCAGCCGCGTGCGAGAGCACCGCGACGCGCTGATCACGCTGCTCAAGGAGGCTCGGGGAGGCCGCGCCAAGGCGACCCGGCCGCCGATCGGCCCAGCAGCCGTGGAGAACGGCCGACTGCCGCTGTCGTACGGGCAGGAGCGCATGTGGGTCATGTCCGAGATGCTCCCGGACAGCGGCGCGGCCGCCTACGTGCTGTCCGGCCGCGCCACGCTGGACGGGGACGTCGGCCCGACCGCCGTGGCCGCCCTGCGGCTGGCCCTCGCCGACCTCGTACGCCGCCACGAGGCGCTGCGCACCGTGGTGCGGGTCGAGGGAGACAAGCCCTACGGTCACGTTGTCGAGGACTGCGAAGTGCCGCTGTCCGAGCAGAACCTGACGCAGGGCCGGACGATCGAGGAGGTCGCGGCCGAGGAGGCGCGGCGGCCCTTCGACCTCGCCCACGGACCCCTGCTGCGCGCGGCCCTCGTCCACGAGCGCCCCGGCCGCGCGCACCTGCTGCTCTCGGTCCACCACATCGCGGTGGACGCCTGGTCGCTCGGCGTGCTCTATCGCGACCTGGCCGCGCTCTACGCGGCGCGGGTCGGTGACGCCCCGGAGCCGCCCGAGCTGACGGTGCGCTACGCGGACTACGCCGCCTGGCAGCGCACCCACCTCACGCCCGAGGCGCTCGGCCCCGAACTGGAGCACTGGACCGCCACGTTGGCCGATGCGCCCGGCCTGCTGGAGCTCCCCGCGGACCGCCCGCGTCCGGCCGTCCAGTCCTACCGCGGCGCCGCCGTGCCGTACCACCTGCCCGCCCCGCTCATGGAGCGCGTGCGAGACCTGGCGCACCAGCACGGCTGCACCCCGTACATGGTGCTGCTCGCGTCCTGGTCGGCGCTGCTGTCGCGGCTCAGCGGCGCGGACGACCTCACCGTGGGCACCCCGGTCGCCGGGCGGATACGTCCCGAAGTCGAGCCGCTCATCGGCTTCTTCGTCAACACGCTGGTCCTGCGGGTGGACGCGAGCGGCGACCCCGCGTTCGAGGACCTCCTCGGCCGCGTCCGCACGACGTCGCTCGGCGCCTTCGACCACCAGGACCTGCCCTTCGAGCGGCTGGTCGACGTGCTCCAGCCGGAGCGCACGCTGAGCTACAGCCCGCTCTTCCAGCACATGTTCATCCTCCAGAACGCCACCACGGAGATCCTCCAGCTCCCTGGCCTTCAGACGCACTTGGAGGAGGTGCACACCGGTACCTCCAAGTTCGACACGACGCTCATCGCCGAGGAGGGGCCGGACGGCCTGCACGGCGTCCTGGAGTACGCGACCGACCTGTTCGACGCCGCGACGGCCCGCCGCTGGCTGGGCCACTGGCGCACCTTGCTGGAAGCGGCCGTGGCCGCCCCGGACACCGCCCTGTCCGCGCTGCCGCTGCTGGAGGAGGACGACCGGCACCTGATGCTGGAGCGGTGGAACGACACCGCCCTGCCGGTCGAACCCAGCACGGTGCATGCCCTGGTGGAGCGGCAGGTCGCGAGGACCCCGGAGCGCGCAGCGGTCGTCCAGGGCGACGCGTCCCTCACGTACGCGGAGCTCGACGAGGCCTCGGACCGGCTCGCGGCCCTGCTGCGCGAGCGCGGCGCCGGAGCGGGGGTGCTCGTCGGGCTCTGTCTGCCGCGCACACCCGACCTGGTCGTCGCGCTTCTCGCCATCCTCAAGTCCGGTGCCGCGTATGTGCCGTTGGACCCAGCGGCCCCCGCGGAGCGGAACGACTACATTCTGCGTGACGCCCGGGCCCGCCTGCTGGTGACGGTCTCGGCGCTGCGGCCCACGCTGAGCTGCCCCGAGGACACCGGGATCCTGTGCCTCGACGAGCCCGACGAGCCCGACGAGCCCGACGAGCCGGACGAGCCGTACGGGACAGGGGAGCGGCCCGAGCCGGGCGCCGACGCCCGGCCGGAGGACCTGGCCTACGTCATCTACACCTCGGGCTCCACCGGCCGCCCCAAGGGCGTCATGGTCGAGCACCGCAACGTGGTCAACTTCTGCGCCGCGATGGACGAGGAGTTCGCCGCCGACGGGGTCGGCACCTGGCTCGGCGTCACCACCGTCTCCTTCGACATCTCGGTGCTCGAACTGGTGTGGACCCTGACCCAGGGCTCGACCGTGATCCTCCAGCCCGACGCGGCACGCGCTCACGCACGCCGCCCGGGCAAGGTCGCGGACCTCAGCCTGTTCTACTTCTCCAGCTCGACGGAGACCGAGGGCCAGGCGAAGCCCGGCGCCTACCGGCTGCTCCTCGAAGGGGCCAAGTTCGCGGACACGCACGGCTTCGAAGCGGTGTGGACGCCGGAGCGGCACTTCCACGCATTCGGCGGCATCTACCCCAACCCCGCCGTCGTCGGCGCCGCGGTCGCCACCGTCACCGAGCGGGTCGCCGTGCGTGCGGGCAGCGTGGTCCTGCCGCTGCACCACCCGCTGCGGGTCGCGGAGGAGTGGGCGGTCGTCGACAACCTGTCCGGGGGCCGGGTGGGCCTCTCCCTGGCATCCGGCTGGCAGGCCGACGACTTCGTCCTCGCCCCGGACAACTATGCCGACCGCAAGCAGGTCATGCTCGACGGCATCAGCACGCTGCGCTCCCTGTGGGCGGGCGAGGCGGTGGAGCTGCCCAACGGTACGGGCAAAGCGACGGCCGTCAGGACGCTGCCGCGTCCCGTGCAGCGCGACCTGCCCATGTGGATCACCGCGGCCGGCAGCGAGGAGACGTTCCGCGCGGCCGGCGAGTCCGGTTGCAACCTCCTGACCCACCTGCTGAGCCAGGACCTCGACCAGCTCGCCGAGAAGATCGCGATCTACCGGCGGGCGCGGGCCGAGGCGGGCCACGAGGGACCGGGCCGGGTCACGCTCATGGCGCACACGTTCGTCGGCGAGGTCCCGGAGACGGTCCGGGACACGGTGCGCGGCCCGTTCCGCGACTACCTGGCCTCGTCCCTGGGTCTCATCGGCAACCTCGCGCGCGCCCTGGGCCTCGGCGACGACCTGAAGAACCTCGCCGACGACGACCTCAAGGTCCTGCTCGACCACGCCTTCGAGCGGTACTACGGCACCGCCGCGCTCTTCGGCACCCCGCAGCGGGTGGCCGAACTCCTGGACGCCATCGCCGACATCGACGTCGACGAGGTGGCCTGCCTCATCGACTTCGGCGTCGACGACGACGCGGTGCTCGACGCGCTGCCGCTGCTCGCCACGGCGCGCGACCTGCACGCCGACCGGAACGCCGCCCCGGACCTCACCGTGCCGGAGCTCATCGAACGGCACGGCGTGACCAAGCTGCAGTGCACGCCGTCCCAGGCCGCGATGATCCTCGACGAGACGGGCGGCCCGGAAGCCCTGGCCAAGCTGGACCTGCTGCTCCTCGGCGGCGAGGAACTGCCGGCCCGGCTCGCCGAGCGCATCACCGCGGCCACCGGGGCACGCGTGCAGAACATGTACGGGCCGACCGAGACCACCATCTGGTCGAGCACGCACCGCGTGGACGCGACGGGCACGGTGCTCATCGGCAGGCCCATCGCGAACACCGCGCTGTACGTCCTGGACGCGCACGGCACTCCGGTGCCGGTGGGCGTCCCGGGCGAACTGCACGTCGGCGGCGCCGGCGTCACCCGGGGCTATCTGGACCGGCCGGAGCTGACGGGGGAGCGGTTCCTGCCCGATCCGTACGTGGCCGACCCGAAGGCGCGCCTGTACAACACCGGCGACCTCGTCAAGTACCGGCCCGACGGCTGCCTGGAGTTCATCGGCCGCACCGACCACCAGGTCAAGGTGCGCGGCTACCGCATCGAACTCGGCGAGATCGAGGCGGCGTTGGGCTCCCACCCGGACGTCGCGCAGGCGGCGGCGACGGTCCACGGGACCGGGGCGGAGCGGCGGATCTCCGGTTACGTCGTGGCCCGTCCGGGCGCCGCGGTGAGCGGGGCGGCCGTGCGCGGACACGTCGCGGCACGGCTGCCCGGGTACATGGTGCCGTCGTCGGTGCAGACGCTCGACGAGCTGCCCTACACGCCCAACGGCAAGATCGACCGCAAGGCGCTGCCCGCGCCGTCCCGCTCCGCACACCCGGACCAGGGCTTTGTCGCCCCGCGGGGACTCACCGAGATGCGCCTGGCTGCGCTCTGGGGGAAGGTGCTCAAGGAGTCGTCCATCGGCATCCACGACAGCTTCTTCCAGCTCGGCGGGAACTCGGTGCTCGCCGTGGGTCTGCTGGCGGAGATGGAGCGCCAGTTCGGCCGCCGCCTGTCGCTGGCCACCCTCTTCCAGGGGCCCACCGTCGCGGAGCTGGCGGTCGCCCTCGCCCGCGGCGAGGACACCGCCCGCCAGTCCCTGGTGCGGCTGCGCCCCGGCGGCGACGTCCCGCTGTACCTGCTGCCCGGCGCGGGCGGCAACCTCATGTACTTCCACGAACTGGTCAGCTCCCTGCCGGAGCAGTTCGCGGTGTACGGCCTCCAGCCGTCCTTCGGTGAGGACGTCGACGCCTCGTCGCTGGTGCACGAACTCGCCGATCAGTACCTGCCGCTGGTGCTCAAGGAGCAGCCCGAAGGGCCGTACCGCTTCGTCGGACATTCCTTCGGCGGCCACGTCGGGATGGAGCTGGCCCGGCGGCTGCGGGCGTCGGGCCACGAGGTCGCGCTCGTCGGCCTGCTGGACACCGCGGCCCCGCTGCCCGAGCGAGCCGAGCACTTCGAGGCGTGGGACCAGGCGACCTGGCTTGCCACGCTGGTACGCGTCTTCGAGCGCCTCTTCGGCCGCTCCCTGGACGTCACCCATGCGGACCTGGCCGCACTGCCGGACGAGGAGCAGATCGCACACCTGCGCCGGGCGCTGACCGAACGGCAGGTGCTGCCGCCGGAGTTGGACGACGACGTCCAGCTGCGCGGCTTCATCCGCACCTACATCGCCGACCAGCGCAGCCTGCACACACCGTCCGAGCCGTACGACGGAATCCTGACCTTCTTCCGTGCCGCCCAGCTGCACCAGGACAACGTGCCCCCCGAGGCCCTCGCCTGGATCCTCGACGATCCGGCGCGCGGCTGGGGCAGGTTCACCTCGTGCCCGGTGGCGGTGCGGGAAGCCCCTGGCGATCACCTGACCATGCTGACCAGGCCTTATGTCGCCGACCTGGCCAAGAGTATCGGCGACGCCGCAGACATCTGACATCCGCGTCCAACGAAGGAGAAACGACGCATGACCACATCGCTGGTGGACCTCCTGGCCTGCCCCGTGTGCTCGGCCGGCCTGGAGCAGCGCTCGTCCTCGGAGATAGCCTGCACGTCCTGCGGCCGGCTCTCGCCGGTCAACGACGGGTACGTCGACATGATCCAGGAGCCCGGCAAGCCCGACCCCGCGGCACCGACCACGGCGCAGGCCCTCATGGAGAGCAAGGCCTTCGTGCGCCTCTACGAGACGGTCATGCGGCCGTTCTTCGCACGGCTCTTCGCCGGGTTCGGCAGCAATGTCCCCGGCTACGCCGAGGAGTTCCAGGTCTACCACGACTGGCTGAAGCTGAACGAGAGCCGCCAGGGCGCCTGGCTGGACCTGTCCTGCGGCGCCGGCTACTTCACCGACCGCCTCGCGGGGGCGGTGCCGGACGCGACGGTGGTCGGCCTGGACATCTCGGTGGCGATGCTCCGCAAGGCCGAGCAGGAGACCGTCGGCCGGCCCAACGTCCGTCTCGTCCGCGGTGACGTGCGCGGGCTGCCGTTCAAGGACGGCGTGTTCGACGGTGTGAGCAACCCCGGCTCGCTGCACCTGTACGCGGACCCGGAGGCGGCCTACCGGGAGGTGTTCCGCCTCCTCAAGCCCGGCGGCGTGTACACGGCGAGCACCTTCGCGCTGAACGACTACGTGAGCAGCAGGATCGGTGTGAAGATGACCGGCATCCGCCGTACCGACCTGTCGACGCTTCCCGATCACCTCGAGAAGGCAGGGTTCGTCAACTACCGCCTGATGAAGTTCGGTTCGGCGTTCATCTTCGCAGTCACAAAGCCCTGACAGAGACCGGATCAGCCAGGGTCTGACTAGCCGGCTTTGCTACGCCGCTTCCGCAGACCCCGTTGCCACCCCGTGCCGGGAGGCCCACTGCTGGACCTTCACGACGTGGGCCTCCCGGAGGCCCACGTACGGGTCCGGCTGGACAAGCAGCGTGGGACGGCCGCAGGCGGTCCGTTCGGCGGCCCAGGTCCTCCGCGAATCCGTCTTCGCAGGGGTGGGCGCATCCGATCGGGCAAAGCGGTCATGGCTCAGCGGCAGGGAGTCGGCGAGGCCCGGGCCAGGAGATCATCAACAGTGCAAAGGCGGCCTCCCGGAGGGGGCCGCCTTCGTCATGGGCGGTTCGTGGAGTGGCCGTCGTCTCCGGCCGGACCGCTCGCCGTGGTGTCGAGAATGAACCGCGCCACGGCCTCCGGCGCGTCGTGCATCGGCAGGTGGCCGCACCCCGCCAGGACGTGCGGCACGGTCCCCGCCGGAAGCTCGTCGAGGAACCGCGCCTGTCCCGCGCGCAGGACCACGTCCCGGGAGCCGAACGCGAGCCGCACCGGGACGCCGATCTCCCGTCCGCCGGTGAACCGCGTCGCGCTGACGGCCCGCCAGGTAGCTTCGAAGCCGCGGGCGCCGGCCATGTCCTGGGCCGCGGTCCTCGCGTCCCGGTACGGCACCCGGGCCGGACGGCCGTAAATGCCCGCGAGCAGCGCCGTCCGCGTCGGCGCCGTACGCAGCAGGGGCGCCGCCGGTCCGGCCAGCCACGGCGCGGCCAGCCGGCACGAGCGCAGCAGCAGCCGGGTGGTCCACGGGGTGCGGTCCTGCCACAGGCCCGCCGGGGACAGCAGGCTCAGGGTGCGGACCCGGCCGGCCAGGGCCAGTTCCAGGCCCACCCAGCCGCCGAGCGAGTTGCCGGCGATGTGCGCGGTCGCGATGTCCTGCGTGTCGAGGAAGCGGGCGACGGCCCCGGCGAGCGCCCGTGCGGTGGGCCGGACGGGCGACGGCAGTTCGGGACTGCCGCCGAAGCCGGGCAGATCGACGGCGAGGACCTCGTGCCGGGCGGTGAGCAGCCCGGCCACCGGTTCCCAGCACCTCCTGCCGCTGCCGATGCCGTGCAGCAGCAGGAGGGGTTCGCCGGAGCCGTGCCGGGAGTGGGCCAGGACCGGGGCCGGCCGGGGTGCCGCGGCGGTCATGCCGCCGCCCGGTCGTGGGCGGCCACCGCCCGGTCGGCCAGGTGCGCGGCGGCTCCGAGGTAGTGGGCCGGGTCGAGGAGGTCGCTCAGCTGCTCCGGGCTGAGACGGCGGGTGACCTCCGGGTCGGCCGCGAGGACCGTGCCGAGGTCCGTGCCGCGCCGGGCCGCCTCGTGCGAGGCGCCCGTCAGCAGAGCCCTCGCCTCGCCCTTGCCCAGCAGCGGGGTGAGCACTGCGGCGACGCGTTCGGAGACGATCTGGCCGCCGGTCAGGCCGAGGTTGGCGCGCATGCGGTCGGCGTGGACGGTGAGGCCGGCCAGGAGTTCCGCAGTGGAGTGCGCCGCGCCGCCGGCCAGCCGCAGGCACTCGCGCAGCGGCTGCCACTCCGCGTGCCAGGCGCCGCCGGAGCGCTCGTCCTCCGCGAGCATCGTGCCGAACAGCCCGGCGGCGAGGTGCGGTACCTGGAGCGCGGCCGAGCGCACGAGGGTGGCGAGCACCGGGTTCCGTTTGTGCGGCATGGCCGAGGACGCGCCCCGACCGGCCACGGCGGGTTCGGTGACCTCGCCGACCTCGGTACGGGCCAGCGACTGGACGTCGACCGCGATCTTGCCCAAGGCGGAGGTGAGGAAGGCGCACACCGCTCCCGTGTCGGCGACGGGCGTACGCAGCACATGCCAGGGCAGCACGGCCGGGGCCAGGCCGGTCTCCCGCGCGTACTCCTCCACCAGGCGGTCGGCGTAATCGCCCGCGGCGGACGCCGGGGTGGCGCCGTCGTGGCCGTGGCCGGCGTGCTCCAGGTAGCCGGCGAGCGTTCCGGCGGCGCCGCCCAGCTGTACGGGCAGGGCGGCGGCCAGGTCGTCCACGCGGCGCCGGGCCTCGGTCACCAGGTGCAGCCAGCCGGCGGCCTTCAGCCCGAAGGTGGTGGGCACGGCGTGCAGGGTCAGGGTGCGGCCGGCCATGGGGGTGGCACGGTGGGTGCGGGCCAGGGTGTCCAGGGCGGCCGCGCACCGGTCGAGGTCGGCGCGGATCAGGCCGGCGGCCCTCCGTACGACCAGCATGGTGGCCGTGTCCAGGATGTCCTGGCTGGTGGAGCCGCGGTGCACGTACTCGGCGGCGGCCGGGTCGTGGGCGGCGACCACGGCGGTCAGGGCCTTGACGAGTCCGACGACCGGGTTGGCCGTCTCCCGGGCCGCGCGGGCCAGCGCGACGAGGTCGAGCCGCTCGGGGCGGGCCGCCTCCCCGATGGCCCGCGCGGCCTCCTCCGGTACGGTGCCCAGCCGCGCCTGGGCTCGGACCAGCGCGGTCTCGGCCTCGACCATGGCCCCCAGCCACGCAGCGTCGGACACCGCCGCCTCCACGGGCGTACCCGCCCGCACCGGGGAGAGCAGTCCGGAGTCCGCCCCGGCCTCCGCAGGGGCCGGTACGGCAGGTGACGGAGCCGTCGGCTCCGGGGTGAGGGGGGCTCGGGGCGTCACGTCGAGCATGGGTATCCTCCTGCGATCGTGGTCGGGACCGCTGGTCATGAACGAGGCGGCGAGACCGGGTGGCCGGTCAGGCGGCTGTCTGCCGGGAAGTGCCGTGATCGTCCAGCACCTCCCGCAGCGCGGCTTGGGCGATGGCGTCGGAGTCGGTCAGGGTGACCGAGTTGACGCCGGGACGGATGCCCGCCGCGGTGACCCAGTGGACCGACTCGGTGGGCACACCGAAGGCGAACCGGCGTGGATGGGGCTGCCGGGAGGCGTCGAGGACCTGGAAGGGGCGGGGCGTGACCGCGAGCCCCTCGGTGTAGGTCCAGGTGCCGTCGTGGGTGGCGATCCGGTGCGTGGTGCACTGGCCGCTGTCCAGCAGGTGCCGCAGCAGCGGATCCTCGGTGCGGTTCAGCGAGATGTCGGGCAGCCGGGCCTCGATCAGCACCTCGGCGCTGACCCGGGAGCCGGGCACCGACGGCGAGTGGGCGTGGAAGCCGTCACGGTCGACGCCGACGTGCAGGCCGGGACCGACGATGTGCAGCACACCGGCCTCGATCAGCGCGGCCATCTCCTCGATCCGGGACGCGGGCGGCCCGATCGAGAGGAACGCGTTGAGCGGCGTGTACCAGCGGTCCAGGTGCTCGCGGTGGGAGTCGCCGTGCAGCCCGCCGTGGTCGACGACCAGCCGGATCTCGTTGCGCAGGTCCCGCAGCACGTCCAGCGCGGCCTTCAGCGGTCCGCTCACGTTGCCCCGGCGGGCCTCGGTGATGTCCTCGCGCAGATGATCGAGGAGCCAGGCGGTGAAGTCCCCGGGGCCGCCGAACTCCTGGTTGCCGTGGGGGTGGGCGATCCGGTCCCAGTCCCAGCGGTCCTTCTCCCCGAACTCGTATACGTCGAGTACGGCCTGCTCCGCGGGCGTGCCCGGCAGCGCGTCCAGGAAGTCCCGCTGGAACGCCTCGGCGCGGTCGGCCCGGCCGTTCGCGACCAGCAGCGTCCGGTAGTAGACGGTCTCGACCTCCTTGGCGACCAGCGGCCACACGTCCCGCAGGAAGTCGGTGCCGTGCGAGGAGCGCAGCCCGTCGATGACGGCGGGGGTGAGCAGCAGCGGCTCGTGCCGACCGTGCGGCCCCTTCTCGTTGTCGCCGCGCGCCTGGTAGGGCACTCCGCGCCGGGAACCCGCGTACAGACGGGGCTCGCGGCCGGAGGGCACATAGGCCAGACGTCCACGGTCGCGGGTGAAGGTGCCGCCGCGGCCGGTCGTGAGGAGCGCCATGTAGTCGAAGAAGTTCAGCCCGAGGCCCCGCAGCAGGACCGGCCGGCCGGGCCGGACGACGTCGAGGTCGACGTCAGCGGGGTTGGCCGGGGCGATGAGGGTATGGCCGTGGTCCTGGGCGAGCCGCACGAACTGCTCCTCCGCGGCCGTGGGCCGGGCCGGCAGGTGTCCCTGGGCCAGGACGACCGCGTCGAGCTGTTCCAGCAGGGTTCCGTCGTCGAGGGTGACGGTCTGGTGGGGCGGGCGTCCTGGAGCCCGGGTGCCCGTCCCGTCGTCCAGGGCGACGGCGCGGGCCTGGTGCGTGGTGACGGTCACGCACTCCGGCGCCCCCGCGACCGTACGGTCGAAGGCCCAGCGCAGGTAGTGGCCGTAGAAGGCCCGGGTGGGGTAGGTGTCCGGCCCGAGCGCCCTGGCCTCGGCGAGGACGGCGTCGGGGTAGTGCCCGGGAATGTCGCCGGCGACCAGGGCCTCGGCCCAGCCGTGCAGGCTGGGGCCCGGTTCCAGGGGGCCGACCAGATCGACGCTCTCGTCGGTGAACACCGAGATCTGCCCGGCCACCGTGTTCATCAGCAGGTGCGAGGACTGATCGGTGCGCCAGACCTGGCCGGCGCCGGGGGCCTGCGGGTCGACGACGTGGATGCGCAGGGCGGTGCCGGGGGTGGCGGAGCGGGCGGCGGCGCAGAGCCGCTCGACCACGGAGAGCCCCCGCGGTCCCGCTCCGATCACGCACACGGTGTGCTGTTTGGTGGTCATGTCTGCTTTCCGTCCTGGCGGATGCGGGACTGGATACGGAATTCGGTGCGGGGCCGGGGGCGGGAGGTCCGGCGGCCGGAGCCGGAGCCGGAGCCGGAGACGGAGCCAGAGCCGGTCGGCCGGGGCAGGGCGACGGCCGCGACCATGCGGCTGCCCACGACCGCGCAGCGGCCCTCGCTGCCGGGCACCGGGCCGCGCACGACGCGCAGCCGGACCGGTTCGCCCGGTGCCTGCCCGGCCGGCGGCTCGTCCCACTCCAACTCCACGGACTGGAACAACAGGCCCCGCTGGGCGTCGGACGGCAGAGCCTTGTAGAGGGCCTCCTTGACGCAGAACAGCCGGAGCAGGGCGCGGGCCGGGTCGGCCGCCGCGGCCAGGCGGCGGCGCTCGCCCGGGGTGCACACGTAGTGCACGGCGGTCAGCAGCTCCTCGCCCGTCTCCAGGGGTTCGATGTCGATGCCGAATCCGGTGCCGTGGTCGGGTCCGGTCACGCACAGGGCGACCCGGTTGGTGTGGCTGAGCGAGCCGGACACCCCGGACGGCCAGCGCGGCGCCCCCCGGGCGTCGGCGCTCAGCCAGCGGGGCGTGCCGGTCAGCGCCGCGGTGGCGCGGGCCGCGGCAAGCCGGCCCGCGGTGAAGGTCGCGCGGCGCAGCGGCGCGGTGTAGCCGCGCAGCAGCTCCCGGGCAGGCGCCGGCAGCTCGGCGAAGTCCAGCTCGCCGGTGTGGGCCTGGGCCGCGATGACCGGGGGCTCGAACAGGGCCGCGACCGCGGCCAGGTCGACGGGCTCCGGGGTGTCGACCGCCGGCGCCGGGCCCGGGAGCCGCGCGCTCACCGTGATGCCCCGATCTGCGGCCGGGTCAGGCGGGCGACCGCATTGTGCACGACGAGCCGGCCGGTGCGCCCGGCGTACGTCATGATCGACTCGGGGTGGAACTGGACCGCGGCGAACTGGTGTTGCGGTGCCTCGACGGCCATCGCGACCAGGCCGTCCTCGGTGGCGGCCGTGACCCGCAGGCTCTCGGGCAGCTCGGCCGGGTCGGCGTAGAGCGAGTGGTAGCGGCCCACGGTGAAGTTCTTGGGCAGCCCGTCGAGCAGCAGGGAGTCCGCCTCGGTGCGCCGGACCCGGGACGGCTTTCCGTGGACGGGTTCGGGCAGGACGCCGAGGGTGCCGCCGAGGTACTCGACGATGCCCTGAAGGCCCAGGCAGACACCGAACACCGGGATACCGAGCCGCTCGGCCTCGGCGAGCGTGGCCCCGACGGCGAAGTCGGACGGGGTGCCCGGGCCCGGGGAGAGCACGACCAGGTCCGGCCGCTGCTCGGCCAGCAGCTCCAGATGGCCGCCGCTGCGATAGGTGCCGACGTCGGCGCCGGTCTCGCGCAGATAGCCGGCCAGGCAGTGCACGAAGGAGTCGCGGTGGTCGACCAGCAGGATCCGCCGCCCGGAACCGGGCCGTTCGTCGACCGTGAGCCGGGGCGGCCGGGCCGCGGGCACGGCAGGCTCGTCCAGGACGGCGAGCAGCGCCTTCGCCTTCAGCTCGGTCTCCAGCTCCTCGTCCTCGGGCGTCGAGTCGTGCAGCAGGGTCGCGCCCGCGCGGACCGTGGCCACGCCGTCGTGCACGTGGATGGTGCGCAGGGTGAGGACGGTGTCCAGGCCGCCGTCGAATCCGATACGGCCCACCGCCCCGCCGTACCAGCGGCGCGGGGAGCGCTCGTTGCCTTCGATGAACTCGATCGCCGACAGCTTGGGCGCCCCCGTGACGGTGACCGCCCACAGGTGGGCGAGGAAGGCGTCCAGGGCGTCCCGGTCGGGCCGCAGCACCCCTTCGACCCGGTCGACGGTGTGGATCAGGGTGGAGTAGGTCTCGATCCGGCGCCGCGCGGTGACCCGCACGCTGCCGGGCAGGCAGACCCGGGACTTGTCGTTGCGGTCGACGTCCGTGCACATGGTCAGCTCGTGCTCGTCCTTTGACGAGTTGAGCAGGGTACGGATGCGTTCGGCGTCCTCCAGCGCGTCCCGGCCGCGCGCGATGGTGCCGCTGATCGGGGAGGACTCGACCAGCGCCGTCGGCCCGCCGGGTCCGGTCCGCGGGGTGACCCGGACGAACATCTCCGGCGAGGCCCCGACCAGGTACTCGCCCTCGGCGAGGTTCATCAGCAGGCTGTGCGGGGCCGGGTTGTGCTCGCGCAGGGCGCGGAACAGCTGCGCGGGGGTGCGGTGGACGAGGCGGTGGAAGGACTGGCTGGGCACCACCTCGAACAGGTCGCCGGAGCGGAAGAGCGGCCGTGCCGTCTCCACGACCCGCGCGTACTCGCCGGGCGCGTGGTCACGGTCCGGGGCGTGGGTGGCGGGTACGAACGGTAAGGAGGGCGTCGTACGGTCCAGGCCGTCGGTGCGGGAGGCGCCGACGCGGAACTCGTAGTCGTGCCGCACCGCCTCGTCGCTCGCCAGGTCGAGCTCGTACACGGCATCGGGCAGGTGCAGCACCATGTCGCGGTCGCCGGGCGAGCGTCGCTGGCGCAGCGGTACCGGGTCCACCTGGAAGATCAGGTCGTAGCCGAAGGCGCCGTACAGGCCGAGCAGCGGATCGTCGGGGATGGCCAGGCCCTGGACCACGGACCGGATCGCGGCGAACACGCCGACCTGGCGGGTGCGGTCCTCCTCCGCGAAGGTGCCGTCCGGCATGCCGCCGCGCACCCGCAGGGTGTCGCCGTCCGCCTCGGCTCGGCCAGTGGGTCCGACCGCGGCGGAGAACAGGGCCAGCAGGGTGGGGAGCAGGACGCGGCCTCGCTCGTTGAGGGCGGTGGCCTGTATCTCCTGTCCGGTCGCGGTGATCTCCACCGGCGGGTCGATGTAGCCGATGATCCGGCCGGGGCCGCGGAAGAGCAGCATGCCGCGGCGTTCGTCGAGAACGTCCTCCAGGGCGGCGCGGGTGGCGGCGGCGCCGCCGAGGTGCTCGGTGGTGCGGGCGACCTCGACTCCGACAGGTGTCGTCCACCGCCCGGGCGGGGCTGCCAGGCCGATATACGGCCGGGTGGATTCCAGCAGGGGCATGCGCCAAATTCCTTTCTCGGCCCCGGTGGTGTTCCGGGGCTGGGAAGTGGTCGGCCCGCGCGTCAGGGGCGGCCCGGGAACGGAGTTGTCGTGGCCCGGTCGGAAACACGGGCCAGCGGCGCCGGAACGGTCAGGCGCCGGTGGTCCATACGAAGTCGGCGCGGCCGGAGCGCACATGGGCCCAGCCCTGGCTCAGCTCGGCCGGGCGGCACACGTACGCGGTGCAGGTCCCCGCCGCCGTCAGCCGTTCGGTGAACGCCGATCGGGCCGTGCGGTCGGCGGCCGGCTGCTGCGCACCGGGTGCCACGGCGACGATGTCGAGCGGGACGGACCGGGCGAGCGCGCTGAGCGCGGTGACCGCGCGGGCCACGGGCTCCTCGGCCGGTGCGGGTGCCTCGACGAGCACCCCGAGGGCGGCCTCCGGCCACTCTGCCCGCAGCTTCCGCAGCTGCTCCCCGGCGGCCTGTACGGCCTCGTCGTCGGCGGTCGCCGCGACCAGCAGGGGCCCGCCGTGCCCGGCGGGGGGCCGTGCTCCGGGTGCGAGGAGCAGAGCGTCGCCGGGACCGGCGGGCCGGTCGGACGGCACCACCGCGGGGACCGGGCCCTCAGGCAGGGCGGTCACCCCCTCGCCGATCTTGGCCAGTTGGGGATCCAGCCGCAGCAGGACGTCGGCGGACGACTGCCCGGTGCGGGTGAGCAACCGCAGCATCAGCGTCGCCGGGTCCAGCGTGTGGTGCTCCTCGGGGTGCGTCCACATCCGCATACTGGCCCAGGCGGCCTGCTGTACGGACTCCACGATGGGCCGGCGGGTGGCCTCGTAGGCGGCGAGCGTCGCGTCGAGGTCGTCGCCGTCGGCGTGCTCGGCGAGCCGCCGGGCGAGTTCGACGGCGTCCTCCAACGCCATGGTGGTGCCCGAGCCGACCGAGAAGTGCGCAGTGTGGACGGCGTCGCCGAGGCCCACCACACGGCCGGCGGACCAGCGGGCGCTGGTGATCTGGGGGAACTCCAGCCAGCGCGAGCCGTTGCCGAGCAGCCGGGCACCGGCGAGGTGCTCGGCGAACACCTCGGCGCAGAACTCCATGGCCTGCTCGTCGTTCCAGCCCGGGGGCCGGGTGTGGCCCTCGGTGAACCCCGCCCGCTCCCAGGTCCGTTCGCCGAGCTCGACCAGGAATGTCGAACGGTCAGGGCCGTAGGGGTAGACGTGGGCGCCCAGCGGGCCGTGGGGGCTGTCCGCGAACAGGAAGGTCATCGCGTCGAAGGCGCGGTCCACGGCGAACCAGGCGTAGCGGTTGCGGGCCGGGGTGACGCGGGCCCCGAACTCTGTGGCGAGGGCCGTCCGGGTGCGGCTGCCGGCACCGTCGGCGGCGACCACGAGGTCGTAGCGCCCGACCAGGTCGGCCGCGTCCACCTCGGTGTTGAAGTGCAGCCGGGCGCCCGCCTGCTCCGCCAGCCCGTGCAGCGCGGTCAGCAGGGCGCGCCGTTCCACGGCGGCGAAGCCGTGGCCCGAGGAGCGCACGGACTCGCCGTCCCGGCGCACCTCCACGTCGTCCCAGCGGGCGCCGCGGTCCAGCAGGGCGGCCACCACGTCGGGGGCGGTACGCCGCAGCCGGGCCAGGCTGAAGCGGGAGAAGACCACACCGAAGCCGTACGTGGCACCGGCCGGACTGCGTTCGAAGACGTCGACCTCGTGGCCGCCGAGGCGGCGCAGCAGCAGGGCCAGCATGAGCCCGCCGGGGCCGGCGCCGATGCATGCGACTCTCATGGCGCTCACACTCCCCGGTCCCCGGGAGGCATCGGGGCGGCCCCCGGCATCCCGTCGGCGAAACGCTCCCGCAGCTGGCGGCGGAGGATCTTGCCCGCGGCACTGCGCGGGATCTCGGAGACGAATTCGATGCGCGCCGGCCGCTTGTAGCTGGCGAGTTCGCTGGCGCAGGCCTTCAGCAGACCCGCCGCGGACACGTCCTCGCCCTCGGCGACGACGAACGCCACCGGCACCTCGCCCCACTCCTCCGAGGGGGCGCCCACGACGGCCGCGTCGGCGACGCCGCGCTGGGCACCGAGGACCCGCTCGATCTCGGCGGGGTAGACGTTCTGGCCGCCGCGGATGAGGACGTCGTTGATCCGGTCGACCAGGTAGAGGTAGCCGTCGGCGTCCGCGTAGCCGAGGTCGCCGGTGCGCAGCCAGCCGTCGCGCAGGGTGGACTCGGTGGCCGCGTGGTTGTTCCAGTAGCCGTTCATCATGCCGTCGCCACGGACGCAGATCTCGCCGATCTCCCCGGCCGGCAGCGCCTTGCCGTTCTTGTCCTGGACCTCGATGTGGCAGCCGGGCAGCATCCGGCCGGCCGACCGCAGGCGCAGTTCCCGGGCGGCGGCGTCGGCACCGTGGTCCTCGGCCCCGCCGAAGACGACCGTGGCGATCGGCCCGCCGCCCTCGGTGATGCCGTAGATGCCGCGGAACGGGCAGGGGAAGCGGTCCAGGGCCTCGCGCAGCAGCTCCTCCGGCATGGGGGCGCCGCCGAACATGACGTCGACGAGGGTGGACAGGTCGGTGGTGTCGAACGCCTTGGTGCGCAGCGCGAAGCGGACCATGGACGGCACCAGGAAGGCGCGGGTCGCGCCGCGCCCGGCGGCCTCGGCGAGGAACCGCTGCGGGGCGAACTCCCTTTGCAGCACCAGGGTTCCGCCGGCCGCGAGCAGGGCCAGACCGATCACCATGGAGCCGTGGAACAGCGGGCACGGGTTGAGCATGACGTCGTCCGCCGTGAACCGGGCCTCGGCGGCCAGCGCCGTGTAGCAGGCCGACACGGAACGGTGGGTGACGGCGACGCCCTTGGCCCGGCCGGTGGTGGCCGAGGTGTGCAGGATCGCGAAGAGGTCGTCCTGCCGCGGCAGCGGCAGCGGCCGTCGGGCGGTGGCGAGCAGCTCCTCGTACGCGGGGCTGTCCAGGGCGATGCGCCAGCTGTCGCCGAACGCGTCGCCGAGCCGGTCCAGGACCCCCTGTTCGGCGATCACGCCGCGCGGCGCGGAGTTGGCGACGACGTGCTCGACCTCCGGGGCCGGGAAGGAGTGGTTGACGGGGCAGACGATCACCCCGGCCTTGCCGGCCGCGATGTACAGCTCCAGTACCTCGACACGGTTGGGCGAGCTGACCACCAGCCGTTCACCGGGCGTGAACCCGCGGTCCAGCAGACCGGCGGCCAACGCGTCGGTGCGCTCGTCGAGTTCGCGCCAGGTGAGCGAGATCCGCTCGTCGGCGACCGCGATGGCGTCGGGCCGCTGGCCGGCATGCCGCCGGACGAAGTGGGCCATCCACATCAGAGGGCCTCGTTCGCGGAGTGGGAGCGCGCGGTGAGCACCTGGTCGATGCCCTCGATGGTGTGCAGCGCGGTGAGTTCGTCGTCGTCGAGCGGACTGCCGGTGCGCTCCTCGATGGCGAGGGCGAGCCGGATCAGGTCGCCGGAGTTGAGTCCGGCCGTGGTCAGGTCGTCGTCCTTGCCGATGCCGTCAAGGAGTTCGGGCAGGTCAACGAACTCCAGCAGGAGCGCGTGGCCCGGGGTGAGCTGGTCGGACATGGGTCTTCCCCTCGGGTTTCGAATGGGCGTTTCGCTGGTGCGCGGTTGAGGCCGGCGGGGCCCCGGTGGCTGTGAGGCCCCGCCGGGAGAAGGGGTTGTGATGCCGGCCGGATCAGCGGTCGACGTCGGTGGGCGTGCGCCCGGCGGGCACGGCGGTGCCCTCACCGGCGAGCGCGGAGGCCGGGGCGTCCTCGCCCTCGCTCAGGCCGTAGCGCTCGTAGATCCGGGCCAGCGGGCGCGGCGCCCACCAGTTGTAGCGGCCGGCCATCCGCATGAAGGCCGGTACCAGCACGCCCCGGACGAGCGTGGCGTCCATCAGCACGGCCAGGGCGAGACCGAGGCCGAGCAGCTTCATGTACGTGATGCCGGAGACCAGGAAGGAGATGAAGACCAGGGCGATCAGCGCGGCAGCGGCGGTGACCAGGCCACCGGTGCGCTGCAGGCCCAGGGCGACGGCGCGGGTGTTGTCGCCGGTGCGGTCGTACTCCTCCTTGATGCGCGACAGCAGGAAGACCTCGTAGTCCATGGAGAGGCCGAAAGCCACGCAGAACATCATGATCGGAGTGGTGGCGACGATGCCTCCGGTGACGGTGAAGTCGCCGGTCAGCCACTTGAGGTTGCCGTCCTGGAAGACCCAGACCATGGCGCCGAAGGTGGCGGTGAGGCTGAGCAGGTTGAGCACGAAGGCCTTCACCGGCATCAGCACACTGCCCGTCATCAGGAACAGCAGCACGAACGTGGAGACGGCGATCAGCAGCAGGCTCCACGGCATGCGGTCGGTCAGCGAGTTCATGGTGTCCTTGAAGGCGGCGGCGGTGCCCGCGACCTTCACATCGAACGGCGCCTTCGCCTCCCGGACGTCGTCCACCAGGTGCTGGCCGGCGCTGCTGTAGGAGCCGACCTCCGGGATCACCGACAGCCAGGTGCCCTCGCCCTTGGCGTAGCGCTCGTTGATCGCGCCGGCCGGCGCGATCTGCTTGCCGTCGCTGTAGGAGCCGGTCACCGCGTCGACACGGGCGACGTGGTCGAGCTTCGACAGCTGTTCGGCGTAGGCCCCGACGCGCGCGTCACGGGTGGCGGCGTCGCCGGCGTGCTCGGCGACGACCATGAGCGGTTCCATCTCGCGGGCCGAGTAGTCCTCGACCAGGACGGTGCCCACCTGGTGGGCCTCGGCGTCCTTGGGCAGGGTGCGCTCGTCGGCGAGGTTGAGATGGATGTTGAGGAACGGCGAGCCGAGCAGCAGCAGAATCGCGATGACGCCGGTGGCCATCGGCAGCGGACGGCGCATGACCAGGGTGGCGAGCCGGTGCCAGAAGCCGCTCTCGACGTTCTGTTCGGCCTTCTTGCGGTTCCAGGACCACTTGTTGATGCGGGTGCCGATGACGGCGAGCAGCGCGGGCAGCAGCACCAGCGCGGCGAGCACCGCGAAGGCGACGACCGCGATGCCGGCGTAGGCGAAGGAGCGGAGGAAGTACATCGGGAACAGCAGCAGCGCGGACAGCGACAGCGCCACGGTGATCGCCGAGTACAGCACGGTACGTCCGGCGGTGCGCAGGCTGGTGGCTATGGCGTCGTTGACTGCGGCACCCTTGCGCAGTTCCTCCCGGTACCTGCTGACCACGAACAAGCTGTAGTCGATGCCGAGGCCGAGGCCCAGGCCGGTGGTGAGGTTCATCGCGAACACCGACACGTCGGTCAGCTCGACCAGCACCCGCAGCACCGCGAGGGCGCCGATGATGGCGACGATACCGACGGCCAGCGGCAGCAGGGCGGCGATCACCCCGCGGAAGATGAAGACCAGCAGGATCAGGGTCAGCGGCAGCACCAGGCTCTCGGCGAGCGCCAGATCCTTCTGGGTCTGCTCGTTCATCTCGCGGTAGGCCTCGGCCCGGCCGCCGAACTTGACCTGGAGGCCCTCGAAGCCGTCCTTGTAGTGCGGGCGCAGCTTGGCGAGGTGGTCGTCGACCTGGTCCTCGTTGCCCTTGAGGTGGGCGAGGAGGAGGACGGAGTCGGACTTCTTGGCGCGCAGCGAGGGGGCCTTGTCCAGCGTCCAGTAGGAGGCGGCCTCCTCGACACCCTCCTCGGCCGCGAGCTTCTTGGTCAGTTCGGCGCCCTTGGCGGCGGTGGCGGGGTCGTCGGGGCCCTTCGGCGTCTTCACGAGCAGGACGAGGTTGGGCTCACCGGTGCCGAAGCGCTCGCCGAGGATCTTGTTCGCCTGCGTCGAAGGCGCGTCGGGTACCTCGTAACCACCGGAGGACAGCTTGGCGTTGACCGCGCCACCGAGTCCTCCGGCCACGACGCAGAACAGCAGTCCTAGCCAGAGCACCAGCTTTCGGCGGCCGGTCGCCAGAGCGGCCAGCTTGTTGAACATACATTTCCTCCATGAAGCCCCGCTGGGGGGATGCGTCCGCCCGTTGATCAGGCGGGGGTACGGGGGGCGGGGAGTTGGCGGCAGTCGACGCGGACATGTCCGCCGGTGGGGCAGTGGTGGTCGGCCAGCGAGTCGTCGACGGACCGGTCCCAGGCCAGGAGCCGGTTGTGCACCGAACCTCGGGTGAAGTCGGCGAACTCGGGGTGGGTGGTCTGATGACGGGAGCCGAGGTAAGCCAGCACCGGGTCCAGGGGGAGCCAGCGGCCCTCCTCGAACACCTCGGTCCAGGCGTGCTCGACCCCGACCAGGCCGAGCAGGAATCCACGGCGGGTACGGGCGCGCAGTCCCGCTTCCTCGGCCCACTGCTGCATCTGCCAGGCGGCGACGACGCAGTCCACGGTGCGGTGCGCGATCGCGGTGGCGGGGCGGGCCCGGAGCGATTCGGGCACCCAGCCGTACTGGTACTCGCCGGAGACCAACCGGTCGAGCAGGTCGTCGTGGATGCGGCGGACCGCCTCGGTGTGTGGGGTGTCCCGATGGCCGCGGGTGGTGACCGTGGCCAGCATCGAGCCGGGCTGTCCGTCGCCCCGGGACCATTCGGTCAGCTGCCCCTCGAACAGTCCGGGCGAGGGAGCGGCCGGCTCCGCGGTGGCGGTGCAGCCGGGGGCCGAGCAGGTGGCGGTGAGCCGGATCCGGGTGACGCGCTCGGTCAGCCATTGGTCGGGCGTGCCGGCGGCCAGCCGCATGCACTGGCGTTCGCCCAGCTCGGCCAGGGAGCGGCCGGCGCGGGACTGGAGCCCGAGGTTCATCACGTCGTGGTAGTCGTAGCGGAGGCCGTCCGGGGTGTTCTCGGCCGGGAAGCCGGCGCCTACCAGGTGTTCCAGGAGGTCCCCGTCGATGCCGAGCTCGCGGGCCGCCTCCTCGTGGGGGAGTTGGGGGGAGCGGAACGCCTCGGGGACGGCGACGAGACGTTCCACCGCCGGGAGCCAGCTCAGCCAGAGTTCCTCGGCGGTGGTGCCCCGGCGCGACGCAGCCGTGGTCATCGCTCCTCCCCTGCGGACGCCAGCACCGGCAGGTCACCGGCGGCCAGCAGGCGCTTGACCTCCAGCCGCTTGACCTTCCAGGTGGCCGTGTGCGGGATGTCGTCCCACCGGCACTGCACGGGCGGCGCGAGTTCCGGCAGCCCGGCGACCGCGCGCTTCCAGGCGGCGAGGTCCAGTGGGGCGTCGCCGCGGGTGACCACGAGCGGGATCGCGGGACCCTCGTCCATGGGGATGATCACTGCCTCGGTGAGCTGCGGCAGGCTTTCGAGGATGTCGTCCTCGGCCGCCAGCAGGCTCTCCATGCCGCTGCCCCGGTCCACGATCCGGTCGTACAGGTGCAGACAGCCGCGATCGCTCATCAGGCCGTAGTCACCCATGGCCCACCAGCCGTCGACCCGCTGGTCGTCAGCGCCCAGATAGCTGGGGGTGATTCCGGAGGAGCGGGCGAAGATCTGGCCGGGGGTGCCCTTGCGGGCCCGGTTGCCGTCGTCGTCGAGGACCCGGATCCTGGTTTGCCCGGGGAGGGGCCGGCCGACGCAACGACCGTCCTCGCAACGGCTCTTCAGCCGGTGCGACTTGACGGTCACCGGTCCGGTCTCGGTCTGGCCGTACGCCTGGAGGTAGCGGGCGCCCGGCCGGGCCGCGGTCAGCAGGGTGCGGATGGTGCGGGGGTGGGCGGCATCGAAGGAGCTGACGAACAGCCTTACCTGTGCGAGGAGTTCGGGCTGCTCCTCGGCCACCTCCTCCCAGCGGATGAAGGCGTTCGGCACGGTCTCCACAACGCCCGGCCGTACCGCGGCGAGCAGCTCGGCCGCGTTCTGCGGCGCCGGGTCGGTGAGGAAGCCGAGCGGCAGACCGAGCGCGAGGACGGCCAGCATCCCGGACATGCAGCGGGCGTGCACCGGCGACATGCACATCAGGTACGGGTCGCGCACGCGCAGGGCCCGGCCGATGAGGACCTGAGGGCGGGCGTGGCCGGCGAAGCTGTGCACGGAGTGCAGCACCAGCTTGGGCACCCCGGTGGTGCCCGAACTGTGGGTGACCAGCGTCGGGGTGTCCTCGCGCGGCACCTCGGCGGCCGGGACCGCACCGCGCTCCGCGTCGAGCAGGGAGGACCCGTGCTCGCCGCGCGGGCCGACGTACCAGCGCGGGATGCCGGTGTCGACATGGTCCAGCACTCCGGCCGCCTCCGTCACGGCGTCGGTGAAAACGGCTGCCGGGGCGGCCCGCTCCGTCATGACGCCGAGCGGCTGGCTGCCGACGGCCGAGTGGACCAGCACCGGTACGGCGCCGATCCGGGCGCAGGCGAAGGCCAGCAGGGTGATGTCGAAGTTGGGCTGCTTGACGATCATGATGCGTTGACCCGCCGTGACGCCGGCCCCGGCTAGCAGGGCAGCGGCCTGCTCGACCAGGTCCGCGAAGGTGGCGTAGTCGAACGCCCGGCCCGCGTCCGGGAACAGGTCGAGGACCCGGTCGAGGCGGATGGGCACCGAGCCGTGGCGGCGGGCGGCCTCGGCCGGTGCGGTGGCCAGCGCGAGCCGGCGGTTCACGCGGGCCATCACACGCCTTCCGTGGAAGCGTCGGCCCGGCGGCCGAGGTGGTCGACGACGTGGGCCAGCAGCGCGTCGTAGGACGAGAACGCCTCCGTCGGCTCGTCCAGGTCCCAGGCGAGGCCGAAGCCGTCCTCGATGTCGGCGAGCAGGCGTATGAAGCCCGCCGAGGTGAGCCCCAGGTTCCACAGTGACGCCGCACGGGCCGCGGGGTCGTCCAGCGGCAGCGGAGCGCCGACCGCGTTCTCCAGCAGGCCGCGCAGCTGCTCCGCGACCGTCGTGCTGTCGTACATGTCTCCTCCAGTGACGGCCCGCGGTGGAACGCAGGCTCGGGGTCTTGTGACGGGCCGGATCAGACGGCGACCGGGTGGACGACCCGCTCGGAGCCGCTGTTCTCCTCGAAGCCGCGCAGGGTGCGCAGGTAGTAGAGGAGGTACTCGGCCACCTCGTCCTGTCCGAGGGGCGCATAGGACGCGTCGTCGCCGCAGACGGCGGCGGTGTGGGAGAGGTCGAAGCGCTTGTCGTAGCGCAGGTAGGAGCGGTAGAAGTCCATGCCGCCGTCGAGGGCCTCGTCGATCGCCGTGAAGCTGTCGCGGTCGTCCACCCACATCGGTTCGCGCAGGCCGATCAGCTCGAAGACCTTGGTGACCAGATCGTGGACCGTTATTCCCCCGGAGTTGCCGAGGTGGAAGTAGGTCTCCGGCGAGTCGGACAGGGCGATGGCGACCGCGTTGCGGGCGACGATGTCGACCGGGACGAGGTTGACGAGGGTGTCGGGCTCGGCCAGCAGCCGGACCCGGGCGTGCGACAGGTAGGTGCCGAGCTTGCGGGAGGCCATCTTCTTGAAGATCAGCACCTGGCGGGCGAAGCCGTACAGGCCCGACCAGTTCAGTCCGTGCCGGTTGGCGCTGTGGCCGATGACGACGGTGGGCCGCATGATGCGCACCCGCATGTGCTCGGCGGCCTCCGCGACGAGTGCCTCGCCCTGCATCTTGGTCTGCTCGTAGCAGTTGTTGGCCAGCGACTGGTCCGTCACCGGACCCTCGGCGATCCGGCCGGTGCTCGAGCCGGCGACGTAGGCGGTGCTGACGTGGTTGAAGGTGCGGGCGCCCAGCTTGCGGGCCAGGTCGAGGACGTTGGCGGTGCCCTGGACGTTCTGCTCCTCGATCTCGGTGCGGTACTCCTCCTCGTAGCGCAGCGAGGCGGCGCAGTGCCAGACCTCGTCGACGGCCGGCAGCACGGTGAGGTCGACGCCGCAGCCGTCGGCGGTCATGTCGCCGTGCACGGCCTTGGTCCGGCGCAGGATCTCCGGGCGCAGGTCGGACCGGCCGTAGCCGTCCGCCATGCCCGTGAGCACGTCGTGCAGGCGCGACGTTGCCTCCGCGTCGTCCTTGCCGCGGACCAGTGCGATGACGGGCTCGTCGGTCTTGTCGAGCAGTTCCAGGACGATGGCCCCGCCGACGAAGCCCGTGGCCCCGGTCAACAGACGTGTTGTCATGGGTGTTTGTCTCCAGCGTCGCGATGTGGTGTGCGTCGATCGGGTGCTGCTGTGACGCAGCGGGATGCGTTGTGGTGGGCGGGCGGTGCGGGGGCCGGCGGGTCCGGGATCGCCGGACCCGGGTCTCGCCCCGTGCTGCCCGTCCCTGCTAGGCGGCGCCGCCGACGGTGGCGGCGCGTCGCGCCTCCAGCTCATGCGCGAACTCGGAGACGGCCTTCTGGAAGCCCTGCGGGTCGTCGAAGAACGGCACGTGGCCGGCGTGCTTGAGGGTGATCGCCCGGCTGTCCGGGATCCGCGCGAGGGCGTCCTCGGTGACGGACTCGCTCCAGGCGAAGTCGCCGTCGCCGTTGATGATCAGCGTGGGGGCGGTGATGCGGCCGAGCGCCTCGGGGTCGTCCTCGATCTCCAGGGAGGCGATCAGGTTCTCCCGGATGGAGCTGACGGAGAGCAGGCTCAGGAAGTTGTCCTTCAGCGCCAGGTAGGCGGCGGTGCCCCCCTGGTGGATCATCTGGTCCGGGAAGACCAGCGGGTAGAGGTGGTTGAACAGCTGCTGGGTGCCACCGGATTCGAGGCTGGCCAGCCAGGAGCGGCTGATCAGCTTGCGGCGCAGGGAGCCGTTGGGCGAGAACGCCGGGCCCACCAGCACCAGACCGGCCACCCGCTCCGGGTACTTCAGGGCGAACTCACGGGCGATGAGCGTCGAGATCGAGGTGCCGACGAGGTAGGTCTGCTCGATGCCAAGGTGGTCCAGCAGCGCGCGCAGGTCCTCGACGTGGTCCATGAACGAGACCGGCTCCGGGCCCGGGTTGGAGGCCCCCTGGTTGCGCAGGTCGTAGTGGACGAGCCGGAAGTCGTCGGCCAGCGCGGTGGTGAAGTTCCGCCAGATCGGGCTGACGATGTAGAAGTTGTTCAGCAGGGTCACCGCCGGGCCCTCTCCGCTGTCCTCGTAGTACAGCTCGCCGCCGCCGGGCAGAGCGAGCGCCGAGTGGTTGAGGTAGCGGACGTCGAGCTGGCCGAACTGCTGGTCCGTCATGGGGTCTCCTTGGCTGTTTCGTTCGGTCGTGCGACGGGAAGCGATTCGGGCGGGCAGCCGTCGCCGGTGTCCAGACTCGGCCAGCCCGTTCAACACCCGCGCAAGGAGCGTCCAAGGGTGGGAAAGAGGGCTGGTCAAGGTGGGTTTACAGGGAGGCCGGCGGGGGCTTGTGGGGGCCCGGCCGGATTCCCTGTCAAGCAGGGCGACAAGCCGGGAACGAGAACCGGGTGCGTCCGGCGACCGGGCACCGGGAACCGGCCGGGAAAGGCGTACGCCCCCGCCGCAACGGGCAGGGGCGTACACCGGGTGCCGGAGTCACAAAGCGCCGGCGCGCCGGGCCGGGTACAGGGCCGGCCGCACCGGGCGGTCGCAGCCCGCCGGGGGCGGATCCGGGCACGTCCGGTCGGCCAACGGCACCACCCGCGCGCCCTCCCCCGCGTGCGCGAGGACACCGAAGCGGATCAGCTCCGGGACCCGGAAAGTGGCCGAGTTGCCCGGCGGACCGCCGGCGAGGACAAGGACGTGCCGGTCCAGCAGCCGGCCCACGACCGACTGGGCGCTCCAGGTGTCGAGTTCCAGCACCTGCTTGACCTGTTCCGTGCCGAAGGGGCCGGGGCCCGCCGTGGCGAGCAGGAACACCGACCTGCGCAGCCAGGGCGCGAGCCGGGCCAGGGCGCTGTCCGCCCGCGCCAGCGCGGCGCAGGCCTCGTCCTGAAGCTCGGCGACCAGCCGGTCGTCGTCGAGCAGGCCGGCGGCCAGGTCCGCGAGCGTCCACATGGGACGGGCCGCGTACATCTCGCCGACGGCACGCAGCATGAACGGATGGTTTCCCATGCGGGCGACTATGTGCTCGAGCGCCGTGCGGTCCCCGGCGATGCGCTCCTCGCCGACCAGCCGGCCGAAGAACGAGGCCGCGTCCTCGGCGCCGAGCGGCCCGAGGGCCAGGCGCCGGGCGCCGGGCAGCCCGGACAGCCGGACCCGCGAGGTCACCAAGGTCAGGCAGGCGGCGCCGCCGGGCAGCAGCGGGAGCACCTGGTCGGTACCGGCGGCGTCGTCGAGCAGCACTAGCAGGGACCGTTCCCGGGCGGCGGCCCGGAAGAGCGCGGCGAGCCCCTCGGTGTCCTCGGGCTGCCGTGGCCGGCCGATGCCGAGTCCGTCGAGCAGGGACCGCAGGACGGTCTCGGGGGTGCGCGGCCGGTCGGATCCGTCGTGCAGGGACGCGTACAGCAGCCCATCGGGGAACCGTCCGGCCAGCGTGCGGGCCGCCCGCACGGCGAGCGCGGTCTTGCCGACGCCCGCCGGCCCGAGCAGGGTGATCACCTGGGGACCGGGCGCGTCGAAGCGCTCGGTGATCTGCCTCAGTTCCTCCTCCCGGCCCACGAAGTCACCAGTGTCCAAGGGGAGTTGGTCCACCGCGGGGCGGCAGGGCGCGGGCGGCGGTGTCGTGCGCGCCGTACGCCGTACCGCCACCTGCTCCGGCGCCGCGGCCGAGGGCAGCACCTCGCGCAGGACGTCCTGCTGGAGCTTGCGAAGCCGTTCGGACGGCTCGATGCCCAGCTTGTCCACCAACCGCTGCCGCAGCCGCAGATACGCGTCGAGGGCCGTACTGCGCTGTCCGGACCGGTTCGCGGCGATCATCAGCTGCGCGGTGAACCGCTCGTCGAGCGGATGATCCACGGTGAGCCGGCGCAGCTCCGCCACCAGCGCCTGGTGACGGCCGAGTTGCAGATCCGCCTCGATGCGCAGCTCCAGCGCGCCGAGCCGGGCCTCGCCGATCTGCGCGATCCGCGCGGTCAGCAGCGGACCGGCCTCCAGGCCGGCGAACGGCTCTCCGCGCCACAGCGCGAGCCCTTCGCGCAGCAGCTGGGCGGCGTCCTCGGGCGCGCCGGAGCCGAGCGCCGTGCGGGCGCGGGCCACGCGCTGCTCGAACTCCCAGAGGTCCAGCTCCCCCGGACGGGCCGTCAGCCGGTAGCCGCCGGGTCCGGTCTCCAGGCGTTCCTCGGAGCCGGTCGTGCTGCCCTTGAGGACCTGACGCAGCTGGTAGATGTAGGTCTGCACGGTCTTGCGGGCGAGCCGGGGCGGTTCCCCGTCCCACAGATCCTCGACGAGGGCCTGGGTGGACACCAGGCGGTTGGCGTCCAGCAGCAGTACGGCCATGGCCCGCCGCGCCATCGGCGCCGTGAGAGTGCGCCGCTCGCCCCCCACGTGGACCTCCAGGGGGCCGAGCACCTTGATACGCAGGCCCTGCGTGTCCCCGGCGGCTTCGCGGGCCGCGGGGGCCGCCGTCAGGCCGCTGCTCATGGGCCTCATGGCGTCCTCCCCCGGTTCGGGGCCGAGGCCCGGTCCGGTACGGTCCCGCTCGCCGCCGCGCTGTGGTGCGTTACCGGTGCGGCGGGCAGCAGCGGGCCGGGGGAGGACACCTCCGGCGGCAGTCCGCCGGGCACGAGCAGGCCGAGGAAGTGCTCGACCGCTCCGTAGCGCGCCGTCTTGGCGGCGTTCGTACCCGCGGTCATGAGGGGGCTCCGCAGCGCTCGGCGGATTCGGTGTGGAGACGGTGCTCCGCGGCGCGCCGCTCTTTGCGGAACTCGCTGGGAGTGACGCCGTAACGGCTGCGGAAGAGACGGCTGAAGTGGGACGCCCCGTACAGGCCGGCCCGTTCGCCGATCAGGGCGACGGGCAGGTGGTCGAGGGAGGGGTCGGCCAGTTCCGACCGACAGCGCGCCAGCCGCTCGTCGCGGATCCAGCGGGCCGGGCTGACGCCGTATTCCTGGAAGATCTTCTGCAGGTAGCGAAGGGAGATGTTGTGCCGGCGGGCGATCTCCACGGGGCTCAGGTCGGGCTCCGCTAACCGCTTGCGCGCATGGGCCTGGATCCGCAGCATCAGAGCCTGGCGGGCGTCCTCGCCGTCCGCGGCGACCTCGCGCATCCGCTCGACGAAGAGCACCGCGGTCAGTCCGGCGACGCTGCCCCCGAGCAGATCGACGGCCGTCTCCACTTCCTCGCCGTGTCGGTCCAGGCCTTCGAGTAAGCTGCTCAGAAGGGCCGCGGCCCCCTGGTCGCCGCTCCAGGCGAGGGCGGTCAGCTGCCGGGTGTCGGCGGCGGTGAGGCCGACGAGCGAGTGCGGCACCATGACGTCGACCATGCGGAACTTCTCCGGCATGATCACCTTGAACGGGCGGCCGGTGTCGAAGCATATGAGCTGCGGCGGGCGTATCGCCGCGTGGCGGCCGTCCTGGAACACCCACACCTCGCCGTCCAGCGGCCGGCACATGCGCAACCGGGGCTGCTCCCTGTCGTCTATCTGCCGACCGGACCGGACGAGCTCCCTGGGACCCCCCTGGACCAGCGAGACGGTCACCTCGCCGAAGCGGTGGCGCACCGCCGTCCCGTCCAGAACTTCCTCGTGACTTTTGACGATCTGCACTCCGCCGCCCCCGGTCGGCGGATCGATTGAGCACGTGCGCGCCTGGCGAGGTTTCACCCCGCTGACACTGTGCATGACTTACCCCCTGTTTGGCACGAGCTTTCGATCGAGCCATGACAGAAAAACATACCGGCATGCAGGTTTGCTACTTTGATCAAGATGTGGGCGCGCCGGGCGCGGGAAGGGTGGCGGGCCGGTGGCGAGTTCCGGCCGAACTTCCCGCGCGCCGGTCCGTACGCCGGTTCGTGCGCCGGTTCGTGCGTCGGTTCGTGCGTCGGGGGGAGAGGGCTCAGGCGGCCTCGGCCATCGGCGGGCGGACGTCGGTGGGCACGGCACGGTCCCCGTACAACTCCGCGACCTGGAAGGCGAGATCGAGCGCCTGGTAGCGGTTGAGCCGTGGGTCGCAGGCCGTCTGGTAGCGCCGGTGCAGGTCGGTGAGACTGATCGGGTCCCCGCCTCCGACGCATTCGGTCACGTCGTCGCCGGTCAGCTCGATGTGGATGCCGCCCGGGTGGGTGCCCAGTGCGCGGTGCACCTCGAAGAAGCCCGTCACCTCGTCGAGCACGTCGTCGAAGCGGCGCGTCTTGTGGCCGCTGGCCGCCTCGAAGGTGTTGCCGTGCATCGGGTCGCAGATCCAGGCGATCGGTGCGTCCGCGGAGCCGGCCGCATCGACGAGTTCCGGCAGGACGTCGCGGACCTGGTCGCGGCCCATCCGGGTGATGAACGACAGACGTCCCGGCTCCCGTTCGGGGTCCAGCCTGTCGATGAGCGCGAGCACCTCGGCCCGGGTGACCGTCGGTCCCAGCTTGACGGCCACGGGATTGCGCACGCTCGCGGCGAACTCCACGTGCGCGCCGTCGAGTTGGCGAGTTCGCTCACCGATCCAGATGAAATGCCCCGAGGCGTCGTAGCGCTGCCCGGTGCGGGAGTCGGTCCGGGTCAGGGCCTGCTCGTAGTCGAGCAGGAGTGCCTCATGGCTGGAGTAGAACTCCGCCAAGTGGAGCTCGCTGGGGTCGGCGCCGCAGGCGGCGAGGAAGGCCAGCGTGCGGTCGATGTGCCGGGCGAGGTCCTCGTAGCGCGCGCCGATGGGAGAATTGGCGACGAAGTCCCGGTTCCACTCGTGTACTTGGCGCAGATCGGCGTACCCGCCGGTGACGTAGGCGCGGATGAGGTTCAGGGTGGCGGCGGAGGCGTGGTACATCCGCTTGAGGCGCTCCGGATCCGGCCGGCGGGCCTCGGCCGTGAACTCCAGGCCGTTGACCGCGTCGCCCCGGTAGACGGGCAGGGTGACCCCGCCGCGCACCTCGACCGCGCGGGAACGCGGCTTGGAGTACTGGCCGGCAATTCTGCCGATCTTCACCACCGGGACGGAGGAGGCATAGGTGAGGACGGCGGCCATCTGGAGCAGCGTCTTGACCTTGTCCCGCACCTGATCGGCGCTGATCCCGTCGAAGGTCTCGGCACAGTCGCCGCCCTGGAGCAGGAACGCCTCGCCCCTGGCCACCCGGGCGATGCGGTCCTTCAGCTGGTCGCACTCGCCGGCGAACACCAGCGGCGGGCAGGTCGCGAGTTCACCGAGGACGTCCCGCAGGGCGTCCGGGTCGGGCCAGTCGGGCTGCTGGGCGGCCGGAAGAAGGCGCCAGGTATCCACATCCGTCATGCGTTGATCAGCATTCATGTCGGGCTGAGCCTCACTCTTGTCCGGGAAGGGTTGGTTCGGCGATCGGTGCCGTGCGGGTCCGCGGACCACGAGTCCGCGGGTGCGGAGCGGCCCTCCCGCCGTCGCCGGCGCCCGCCTCGCCGGGGGATGTGCGAGAGGGAGCGGTCGGCGGGAGAGCCGCGGCCAGGGGAGTGCGGACGCGGGCCGAGCGGTGTCACGCGCGGGTCACGGCCCCCATACCCGGCCGATGTCCCGCTGTCCGGACCGTGTACGACCCCGGACTCACCGCGATGACGGCGACTCTACGGACGCCCCTGCGGACCCGGTTGCCGCGCCGCGCACCGACCCTTGCCGAATCACGCGCGATCGCCGTTCGTCCGGAACCCCCGCTTCGGCACGCGCGGAACCCGCCCATCTCTGCTGGGACCGCAGGCCGCAGGTCCGCGCACGACAACAGCGGTGCCGGCAAAGGGCGCTGGGCGGACCGGTCGGCCGGCCCGCTCCTGCCACTTTCACGCAGAATCTCTTGCCCGTTCGCGTCCGGGGGCCGTCCCCGTCACGCCGCCGGGCGAAGGTGAGGGGCGTATGGACACAGGGTCCCGCCGGAACCGAGGAGACATGAATGGCCCCGCACGGTGACGACGTACTGGTGACAGGTGTGGGTGCGGTGACGCCACTGGGAGCAACCGCCGCCGCGTCCTGGGACGGGCTGCTGGCCGGACGGTCGGGCGTCCGCGCGCTCGACGACGACTGGCCCGCGGATCTGCCCGTGCGCATCGCCGGTACCGTGGAGTCCGACCCGGCCGAGGCCCTCGGCCGCGTGCAGGCCCGCAAGCTGGACCGGGGCGAGCAACTGGCCGTGGTCGCCGCCCGCGAGGCATGGCTGGACGCGGGCCGCCCCGCGGTCGAACCGGAGCGGCTGGCCGTCGCGGTCGGCACCGGCATCGGCGGCGTGCTCAGCGCCCTGGGCCAGGACGACCTCTACGAGAGTTCGGGCATGCGGCGCCTGTCACCCTTCGCGGTGCCGATGCTGATGCCCAACGGACCGGCCGCGTGGGTCTCCATGGAACTGGGGGCCCGGGCCGGAGCCCGCACCCCGGTCAGCGCCTGTGCCTCCGGTGCGGAGTCCATCGCGCTGGGGCTGGACCTGATCCGGGCGGGCCGTGCGGACGTGGTGGTCGCCGGAGGCACCGAGGCCTGCTTGCACCCGTTCATGGTCGCGGCGTTCGCGCAGATGAAGGCGTTGTCCGTGCAGGACGGCGACCCGGCGGCCGTGTCCCGGCCGTTCGACGCGGCACGGTCCGGATTCGTGATCGCCGAGGGCGCGGCCCTGGTGGTGCTGGAACGCGCGGAGTTCGCCCGGGCGCGCGGGGCACGCGTCTACGGTGCGGTGGCGGGAGCGGCCGTGCACTCCAGCGCGTATCACATCACCGCGTCCGACGCGGAGGGCCAGGTGCAGGCGATGAGGACGGCGTTGGCCGACGCGGGCCTGACAGCACGGGACATCGGACACGTCCAGGCACACGCCACCTCCACCCCGAGCGGCGACCTCGCGGAGGCCGAAGCGCTGACGAAGGTCGTCGGCGAGGAGGCGGCGGTGACGGCTATCAAGTCCATGACAGGACACATGCTGGGCGCGTCCGGCGCGTTCGGCGCCGTCTCGGCGCTGCTGTCCCTGCACCACGGGGTCGTACCGGCGGTGCGCAACCTCCAGGAGCCGGATCCGGAGCTCCGCCTGGACCTGGTGCGGGGCGAGAACCGCACCGGCCGGTGGAACGCGGCCCTCGCGAACTCCTTCGGCTTCGGCGGCCACAACGTGAGCCTGGTCATGACGCACGCCGCCTGAGCCACGGACCTGGGAGACGACGGCCGAAGCTCCGCAACGCACGCAGGTGTGACCGCGGCTGTAGAGGGGAGAAAGTGCCTGGGCAGAGCCCGCCCCGGCCTCATGTCATCACATCGAGTGAATCTCTGGCCTTTACTTGCATGCCACAACCCACGGTTGCCAGTCTGTTGCTGTCTGTACAACCTGATGGGAGCGGCCAGTGACTTTCGGTGAGCAGCCGGCCTACCTGCGTGTCGCGGGTGATCTCCGCAAGAAGATCGTCGACGGTTCGCTGCCGCCCCACACCCGCCTGCCCTCCCAGGCCCGCATCCGCGAGGAGTACGGCGTCTCGGACACGGTCGCGTTGGAAGCCCGCAAGGTGCTGATGGCCGAGGGCCTGGTCGAGGGCCGCTCCGGCTCGGGGACGTACGTGCGCGAGCGGCCCGTGCCCCGGCGGGTCGCCCGCTCCGGGTTCCGCCCGTCCGGGGGAGCCACGCCCTTCCGGCAGGAGCAGGCCGACGCCTCGGCGCGCGGCACCTGGGAGTCCAGCAGCGAGCAGGCCGAGGCCGGTGCCGTCATCGCCGAGCGGCTCGCGGTCCAGCCCGGCGACCGGGTCATGCGCACCAAGTACCTGTTCCGGGAGTCCGGCGAGCCGATGATGCTCTCCACCTCCTGGGAGCCTCTCGCCCTCACCGGCCGCACGCCCGTGATGCTGCCCGAGGAGGGCCCGCTCGGCGGCATGGGCGTGGTCGAGCGCATGCGCGCCATCGACGTCATCGTGGACAACGTCACCGAGGAGGTCGGCGCCCGCCCCGGCCTCGCCGAGGAGCTGCACCTCCTGGGCGGCGTCCCGGGCCATGTGGTCGTCGTCGTCCAGCGCACGTACTACGCCTCGGGCCGACCGGTGGAGACGGCCGACGTCGTGATCCCGGCCGACCGCTACCGGGTCGCGTACCACCTGCCCGTGAAGTAGCGCACGCCATCGTGAGGTAGCGCACACCTGTACGGCGCGTACACCGGGCGTGCGGCCGTCCAGCCGGCCCCGTCCGCCGTTGCAATCCGGCCGTTTTCCCAGGTGACCCCCGGTGTACCCGGCATGCCCCGGACCCCGGGCAGCCTCGTGCGCCGGGGCGCGTTCGGCATCGTGCGCCCCTGACGTTCTGGCTGGTTGCGTACCTCTTTGTGAAAAGCCGTATTCGCTCCGTAAAGGTTGGGCGTACGCTCAGGCATATGCGTATTGCGGTTTCCTTGGGCGGGGTACGGCGGGGACCCGAGAGGGGAAGGGGCGATGGGGGCGGTGAGAGCCATGAGTGAGGGCACGGTCGCGTTGCCCTGGATCGTGATACGGCAGGACGACACCGGCAATCGCTACCGCGTCGGCCGGTACGCGACGCGGGCGGAGGCCCAGAAGATCGCCGACAGTCTCGACGACCGCGGCCACAAGCAGGTCTACTGGGTCGAACGCATCGGCCAGAACGATGACGGCGCGCGCAACTGAGCGGCCGTAGCGGGGATGGGGACAGCGCCCGGAACTGACCATCTGTGCGCTCCCGTAGGCTCCGTCGCATGACGGAACGGATCGTGGTGGTGGGAGCCGCCCTGCTCGACGAGGGCCGCCTGCTCGCCGCGCGCCGCAGCGCGCCCCCCGAACTGGCCGGACGCTGGGAGCTGCCCGGCGGCAAGGTCGAGCCGGGCGAGCTGTCCGAGGACGCCCTGGCACGCGAACTGCGCGAGGAACTCGGCGTCGACGCCGAGCCCGTCGAGCGCGTGCCGGGGGAGTGGCCCCTGAAGCCGCCGTACGTCCTGCACGTCTGGACCGCCCGGCTGCGCCCCGGCTCCGGCGCCCCGCAGCCCCTCCAGGACCACGACGAGCTGCGCTGGTTGACTCCGGCCGAGGTCTGGGACGTGGAGTGGCTGGACCAGGACGTGGCGGCGGTGCGGGAGATCGAGTCGCTGGCCGTGCTGCCGGCCGAGCGTGGGGGAGGGTGGGCCTAGGTCCTGTCGTCAAATTCCTGCCTGCCGCGCGACGCCTGGCACGCGCTCCCCCAGAGGGGGGACCCCCATCGTCGACTCCCTCCTCCGCCTTGCAGCTGCACGCACCAGACGCCGCGCGGCCCGCCCTCCGGGCGGACGACGGGAATTCGACGACAGGGACTGGGCCGGGGTGCTCGTGTCGGCTGTGCGGGGCGCCTCGTACGCCGTTCGTGCCACAGTGCGCCCTCCCGCGCGGTACTGCGACCCGAATATCGGGTATGTGCTCATTAACCCCACGAAACCGGACATGGGGTGGGCTCGCTGTCCTGGGAAGTGATCGGAGTGATCGACACCGAAGGCGCCGGCGCCGGCGCCGAGTGGGTCTTTCCCGCGGAAGCCGGAGCCGTGCGCACCGCGCGGGCCGCTGTCCGGAGCCAACTGCACGGCTGGGACCTCGACTGCCTCTCCGACCTGACGGCGCTGCTCGTCAGCGAGCTGGTCACCAACTCCCTGCGGCACGCCGCCGGCCCCATCGGCGTACGGCTCGTCCGCCCGGCCGGGCTCGAGGACACGCTGCGGGTGGAGGTCTCCGACCCGCTCCCGGACCTGCCGCGCGAGCGCCCCGCCCGCCCCGAGGACGAGGGCGGACGCGGACTGCAGCTCGTCGCGGGCTCCTCGCGCCGCTGGGGCACCCGTCCCGGCGCGACCGGAAAGACCGTCTGGTTCGAACTGGCGGTGCCCCGCTGATCCGGTAACGGGTGCCGCGGGGTGAGACGGGGGCAGAGCAGGGGCAGAGTGGGGGCACACCGGGGCACGGGGGGTGTACAGCGGCAACTTCGCCGTCCATCAGGCAAGCCGCGCGCTCGGTTCACGTTCAAGTGCGTGATTCGAGGGCGTGTTCCCTGGTTAGAAGACTGGAAGTGTTTCCATGGCACGGTCCGAAAAGCACCTGGACCGAGCTGTGATCGTGAACACCGTGTCGTGCGGCGCCGTAGTGCTGGATACTGCGGGCAGCCGCCTCCGGTGACCGGTACCGGATGCGGTGAGCTGGAGGGGACGGTTCGCGTGAGCGAGATACCAGCGAAGGCCACGGAGTCCGAGGACCCGTCGGGCGGCGCGAGGAACCAGGCGGCGGAGGCTGCCACGGTGCCTGGCGATGCCATGTGGCAGAGCAGTCCGCCCGGCTCGATCTACGACTACATCAAGGTCGCCTCCTTCTCCATCAGCCCCGGCGGCCTGGTCGAGCAGTGGTCGCTCCGTGCCGAGCAGATCTTCGGCATCCCGGCCGAACACGCCGTCGGAATGGACCCCATAGAGGCCTTCATCGACCCCGACCTGCGCGACCGCGGCCAGCGCAAGATGGCCGAGATCCTCGACGGGCGGGAGTGGACCGGGGTGGTGCCCTTCCGGATGCCGGACCGGCCCGACGGGACGCGCGGCGAGGAAGGGCTCGCCGAGGTCTACGTCATGCCCACCCGGACCGCCGAGGGCGACAAGGCCGCCGTGTGCATCGTCGTGGACGTCCGCACCCTGCGCAGCATCGAGACCGACCTCGCCGCCTCGCAGGCCATTTTCGGTCAATCCCCCTTCGGCTTCCTGCTGATCGACGCCGACCTCAGAGTCCGCCGTGCCAACAACCGCTTCGCCTCCATCTTCGGCGGAACCCCGGACGACCACCGGGGCAAGGGAGTTCACGACTATCTCCCGCGCAACGAGGCGGAGCGGGTTCTGGCCACGCTGCGGCGGGTGCTGGAGACCGGCGACTCCATCACCGACATGCATGTCACGGGCTTCGTGCCGGGCTCGGAGGAGCGGCGGCACTGGTCCATCAACCTCTACCGCGTGCACAGCGGCAGCGGCAGGCCCATCGGCATCGCCTGGCTCGGCACCGACATCACCTCCCGCCGCGCCGCCGCCCGCGAGGCAGCCGCCGCCCGCCGCAACCTCGCCCTGCTCAACGAGGCCGGTGCCCGTATCGGCAACTCCCTGGACCTGGAGACCACGGCCCGTGAACTCCTCGACGTGGTCGTCCCAGGCTTTTGCGACCTTGCCACCGTCGACCTCTACCAGGGGCTGCTGACCGGTGACGAGACCCCGCCGGGCCTCGCCGACGGCAGCGCCGCACTGCGCCGCGTCGCCTTCGCCAGCGCCGTCTCCGACCTTCCCTTCAACAGCTGCGCCGACCCCGTCCCGGTCGGCGCGATCCACCACTTCGCCTTCAACTCGCCCTGCGCGGACGCCCTGCGCACCGCCCGGCCGCGGTTCGATCCTCCCGAGGAGGGCGGCCTGGTGCACTCCGTGCTGGCCGTGCCGATGGTCGCCCACGACACCGTCGTGGGCCTCGCCCGGTTCGCGCGGACCAAGGGCAGCGAGCCGTTCGGCGACCGCGACCGGGACCTCGCCGTCGAGCTGGCGGCGCGCGCGGCCGTCTGCATCGACAACGCCCGCCTGTACCGGCGCGAACACGAACGCGCCCTGATACTGCAACGGTCCCTGCTCCCGCCCGGTGACCCCGAGGCCTCCGGCCTGGACATCGCCTGCCGTTATCTGCCCGGCAACGCGGCGACGGAGGTCGGCGGCGACTGGTTCGACGTCATCGAACTCCCGGGCCACCGCACCGCGTTGGTGGTGGGCGACGTCATGGGCCGCGGTCTACGCGCGGCGGTGGCGATGGGCGAACTGCGTACGGCAGTACGGACGCTGGCGCTGCTGGACCTGGAACCGGCGGAAGTCCTCTCCGCGTTGGACGAGATCGCGCGCGGCCTCGGCACCCCCGGGGGCGTCCAGCAGGCCACCCGCACCGCCAGCCGGCCCCGCACCGCCGACCTCTCCGAGGTGTACCTCGCCACCTGCGTGTACGCGGTCTACGACTCGGTCACCAGACGCTGTACGTTCGCCAACGCCGGCCATCTGCCCCCGGTGCTGGTGGAACCGGGTGAGCCGGCGCTGATGCTCGACGTGCCGCCGGGCATGCCGCTCGGCGTCGGCGGTGAGCCCTTCGAGGAGGTCGAGGTCGAACTCCCCGAGGGCGCGCTGCTCGCGCTGTACACCGACGGTCTGGTCGAGTCCCGCGACCATCCGCTCGACGAGGGCCTCCAGGCGTTCGTCGGGGCGCTCACCGACCCCTCCCGGCCCCTGGAGGACGTCTGCGACCACGTCCTCAACACCCTCGACACCCATCACGGCGAGGACGACATCGCCCTGCTGATGGCCCGGGTCCAGGGCCTGCCCGCCGAGTCCGTCGGCGACTGGACGCTGCCGCGCGAGCCGCGCAGCGTGGGCCGCGCCCGCGAGTACGCCCGCGCGCAGCTGCTCAGCTGGGATCTGGAGCCGCTGGTCGACACGACGGAACTGCTGGTCAGCGAGCTGGTGACCAACGCCCTGCGGTACGGCGAGGGAGACATCAGGCTACGGCTCCTCCTGGACCGCACACTGGTGTGCGAGGTCTGGGACTCCGGCCTGGTCCAGCCCCGCCGCCGCCGCGCCCGCGACACGGACGAGGGCGGCCGGGGGTTGCAGCTGGTCGGGCTGCTCAGCGCGGCGTGGGGCTCCCGGCGGACGCCTCGCGGCAAGACGGTGTGGTTCGAACTGCCGTTGCCCGGCGGGGAACACGGCCTCACCGACCCGGCGGAGGCGTTGCTGAGCCTCTTCTGAAGAGCCGACACGCCTTCGTGTGCCCCACATGGCCCTCCCTCCCCGGGGCCGACGGCGCCCATGTCGGAGTCCGAGAACGGGCCTGCGTTAATCGCTGGTGTGCAGCCTGGTGGCCCTTGTAGCTTGGCATCGCGACCGCGCCTCCGATGCGCTCGGCTGCGGCTACTTCCTTCTGACGACCAAGTGACGCCGCCGCCCCCTTTGATCTCGGCAGGCGCGGGCGCTCGCACCGTCGGACCTTCTGGCCGGGCCGTCCAATCCTTTGAATCCAGGGGGATTCGCTGCCTCGTTACACCCCACGCGTCTCCAAGATCTGGTCCGAGATGCTCGTGGCCCCGCATGTCTCGGCGGCCGCCCGCTCCCTGGCCCCACCACGGCTCCACCCCGGGCCCGCCAGGCCGGACTTCCGCACCTACGAGGGTGGCCCGGCCTTCGTCCGGGAGCCCCGCGAGGAGCTCTTCCTCCTTGCGGTCGGCAACTTCGTCTCCCAGCGGACCTTTTACGAGAGCGGTGAGGAGCGGGACGACCGGTACGCCCGTCTCGTCGGTGAACTCGCTGTCCAGGACCCCGCGTGGACGGCCGGCCTGCTGCGCTGGCTTCGCGGCGAGGGCAACATGCGCACGGCGTCCCTGGTGGGCGCCGCCGCGTATGTGCGGGCCAGGCTGGAGGCCGGGGCGTCCGGAGGTCCCTCCAACCGGTCCGTGATCGACTCGGTGCTCCAGCGCGCCGACGAGCCCGGCGAGCTGCTCGCCCACTGGATCTCGGTGTACGGGCGGAACGTTCCGCAGCCCGTGAAGCGGGGCATCGCCGACGGCGTACGCCGGCTGTACACGTCCCGGTCCCTGCTCAAGTACGACACCGCGTCCAAGGGCTTGCGCTTCGGCGACGTGCTCAACTTGGTGCACGCCTCCCCCAGCCCGGACAAGCCCTGGCAGGGCGCGCTCTTCCGGTACGCCCTGGACCGCCGCCACCACCCGGAGCAGGCGGTTCCGCCGGCCTCCGACCACCTGCTGACCGCCCACCGGGCGCTGATGGAGTCGGCTGCGGACGAGCGGCGGGCGGTGGTGACCGGGCCGGGCGGCTCCGAGCGGCTGGCCGCGGCGGGCATGACGTGGGAGGCCCTGGCGGGCTGGCTCCACGGACCGATGGACGCCGCCGTCTGGGAAGCCGTGATCCCCATGATGGCGCCGATGGCGCTCCTGCGGAACCTGCGGAACTTCGACGAGGCGGGGGTCTCGGACGAAGTCGCGGCCCGGGTCGCCGCACGGCTCTCGGACGCCACCGAGGTCGCCCGGTCCCGGCAGTTCCCCTTCCGGTACCTGGCTGCCCACCAGCACGCGCCGTCGCAGCGCTGGGCGGCCGCGCTGGAACGGGCACTGGGCCACTCGCTGGCCAACGTACCGTCCCTGCCCGGCCGGACTCTGATCCTGGTGGACCGGTCCGACTCCATGTTCTGGGACACCGTCTCCGAGCGGTCCAAGCTGACTCGGGCGGACGCGGCGGCAGTATTCGGCACCGCGCTGGCCATGCGTGCCGAGCAGGCGGATCTGGTGGAGTTCGGCTGGAGCAGCGCAGAGGTGCCGTTCGAGCCGGGCGAGCCGGTACTCGAGGTGCTGAAACGGTTCCACAGTCTCGGAGGCACCCACACCACGAAGGCGGTGCGGACCCATTACCGGGAGCACGACCGGGTCCTGATCGTCACCGACGAGCAGGCCGCCCCCTACGGCCCCGGCGGGCCGGCCGAACCGGTCCCGGCCGACATCCCGGTCTACACGTGGAACCTGGCGGGGTACCGGCCCGCCCACGGCCCCACGGGCCCCCACCGGCACACCTTCGGCGGCCTCACGGACGCCGCTTTCCGGATGGTCGGCCTCATCGAGGCCGGCCGCGAGGCCGCTTGGCCGTGGGCCGCTGAGCCGGCCTGATCCGAAAGAAACCGCCTAGCCGAGCCGCCGCCGCCCCCGGGTCTCCGGGCCGCCGAAACTCCCCGGTGGGCCGCCGTCCGGTTCCTCGGCGAGGAGTACTCCGCCGAGGATCGCGCCCGCGAGCCCGGTGGCGTGCCCGTCCGGGCCGGCGTACGGGTTCCCGTGCGCCCGTACGTCCCGTTCGGCCAGCTCGCGGGCGCGCCGGGCCACCGTGTCCGCCCGCTCGGCGTCCCCCGTGCCGAGCGCTCGTACCGCCTCCGCGAGCCGCGCCCGCGCCTCCGCCTCCACCGCCCCCCGGTGCACGGCGACGAAGTCCTCGGCCGCGCCGACCGTCTCGCGTGCCACGAGCAGCTCGGCGACGTCCAGCACACCCGAGCGCCCCATCTCCAGCCGCGCAATCGCCCGCGCGATCCGGCGCAGCGCGTCCAGCGGGTCGTACGGCCCCTTCGTCAACTCCTCGCGTACGGCGGCCAGTACACCGTCGGCGTGGGCGAGCCGCGCGTGCAGCTCGCCGGTGGCCAGCGAGGGCACCTCGCCCGTGCGGGCCGCCGCGATCCGCGCCTCCGCGCCGGTCAGCGCGGCCGGTACCAGCGCGGCGGCCTCCCGCAGCCGGTCGTCCAGCCGCTCCACCCCGCCCACAAGGATCCCGGCCTGGGCGATGGCGCCCTCGGCGGCGCGCAGCTGCCGGGCCGCCCGCGCGGCGTCCTCCGCGTCGTCGGCCTGGCGGGCCAGGTTGAGATGGGTGGTGGCGAACACCAGCCGGTCCTTGGCCTGTTCGACGTACCCGGTGACCGATCCGACCGCCGCCGGCGTGTACCGGTCGTGCAGCGCCGCGAGCGTGCCCTGGGCCGTCGCCGTCCGCGCCGTCAGCTCCCGGAACCGGGCCTCGGCGACCCCCAGCGCCTCGCCCACGCCCCGCTCCAGCCCGCGCAGTTCGTCCAGGTCCGGCGCCGCCGCGTCCAGCCGCCGCCCCGCCTCCGCGCACCGCCCGACCACGCCCACCAGGGCCTGCCGCCGGGCCGCCGGATCCTCGGGCACCCCCTCCTCGTACCGCCGCCAGATCGCGAACGCGGCCGACAGTTCGGTCTCCGCGGCCCGCACCGCGTGCTCGAACGGCTCGAGGTCCGCCGGCCCGAACCGCGCGGCCACGAAGGACAGTTCCTCCCGGCTGGTGTGCACACAGTCGTCGGCGAGGACCAGCGCGGCACGGGCCTGCCGCTCCGACTCGGCCGACGCGGGAGAAGGTGGCCGCACGGACACCGTGGCGGGAGTCGTCCGGGTCCGTATTCGACGGGTGCGCCGCAGGTACCCGTACCCGGCGAGCACCCCGGCCGCGCCGACCGCGACGAGCGGCATGATCAGGTCGGCCCCGGACGTCCCGTCCCCCCGTGCCTGGGCGGCACTCGCGACCGCCCCCGAGGGGGCCACGGGAACCGGATCATGGTCGTCGACCGTCATCACCGGCAACACCAGCCACCCGGTCCCGACCACGACACCCACCACGGCATGCGCCACCCGCACACGTATGTGCCCCTTGGCGCGCCGAGGTCGGCCCCGGATCAGGGAGGACGTCACATTTCGGAGCGTATGGGCGACCAACCGGCTCCGCGAGCGGTGCTGATACGGCTGGGGGACGAGCGGAACAGGGGGCGCAATGGACGACGGGACGACGGCCGGGAGCGGGGCGGACGACAAGGGCAGGGCTGAAGGCAGCGAGGGCAGGGCTGAGGCCGAGGGCGAGGTCACGGCGGACGGTGAGACCCGGGCCGACAGCGACGACCGGCCGGCGGACGGGACCGGAGACCGAAGAGCACAGCCGACCCCGGACCGCACCGGACCGAAGGCCGCCGACGGCGAGACCGCCCCACAAGGGCCACCCGCACCCGACGGCGAAAGCAGCACGTGTCGTGCGGGTGAGAGCGAAACCGCCGATGGCGAAGCCGAGGCGAACCGCCCCCGCCGACGCAGGCGCCGCCGCCGCACCCTCCTCGCCACCGCCTTCCTCCTCCTGCTCCTCCTCCCCCTCCTCGCCGCGGAAACAGCCCTCCGCATCAACTACACCGGCACCCCCGGACAGGGCACCCAGACCCGCCACCGCGATGCCCTCTGGCTCGGCCACGCCTGGGTGGACGGCCGTAAGACCGCCAAGGACGTCGACGCGCTGGCCCACCGTCTGAAAGACACCGGCATCCGAGACCTGTACGTCCACGCAGGCCCCCTGGAACACAACGGCACCCTCCCCAAGTCGGCGTACCCAAAGGCTCGTTGGCTGATAACGGCCCTGCACGGCACAGCGCCCGGCGTCCGCGTCCAGGCCTGGCTGGGCGACAAGCTGGCCACCGAGGGACCCGACGGACTACGGCTGGAACGCCCCGCCACCCGTGCCGCCGTCCTCGCCTCGGCCCGCGAGATCCTCGCCGCCGGATTCCAGGGCACCCACTTCGACCTGGAGCCCCTCCACTCCGGCGACCGCGACTATCTCGCCCTCCTCGACGACCTGCGCGCACTCACCCATGCCCGGCACGCCGTCCTCTCCGTCGCCGCCCACCAGATCGACCCGCTGCCCGCGTTCCACTCCTTCTGGGGCGCGACCACCGGCCACCCCAAGTGGTGGTCGCAGGCGTACTTCGGCCAGGTGGCCCGCCGCGTGGACCAGATCGCCGTCATGTCGTACGACACCATGCAGCCGCTGGAGAGCCTGTACGGCGGCTACGTCGCCCAGCAGACGAGCCTGGCCCTGGAGGTCACCCCGGACACCACCGACCTCCTGATGGGCCTGCCCTTCTACCACGAGAACCGTTTCGGCCACTGGGCACACGCCGAGACCGTCCCGGCTGCCGTACGCGGCGTCCGCCTCGGCCTGTCCCGCACCGACGCCGGCCGTGCCCGCTTCGGCGTCGCCCTGTACGCGGACTTCGCGGCCACGGAGGCGGACTGGCAGGCGTACCGGGAGGACTGGTGCGCCTGACTCCATCGGAGTCCATCGGAGTCCATCCCTGACGCAATCCATACGCGCCATCGCCGAGTACAGGCTGGCGTGAACTCGACCCCGGTGGGAGCATTTTCGTCATGCACATGTACCTGGTGATCGCGGACCTGCTGGTCGTGACGCTGATGGTGGGTTTCGGTATCGCGGGCATCACGACCGGCTGGGTGGTCCCGTTCGGCCGGCACCGGGTCCTGCGGCCGAAGCTGTGGGGTTACGGCCAGCTGACGGCTGCGGTCGGGCTGTCCCTGTGGACGTTCCTCGGGACGATCCCGGGCAGGGCCGATCCGCTCCCGGTCCTCGGCTGGGTCGTGTTCATGGGGGGCATGGTCGTCCAACTGCTCGCCCAGGCTCCCGGCCGCACCCCGAAGACCGGCAACGCGAAGACCGGCGCTACGAAGTCCGCCTCCTGATCTTCGAGCCCAGCCACACCAGCGGGTCGTACTTGCGGTCGACCGCCGCCTCCTTCATCGGGATCAGGGCGTTGTCGGTGATCTTGATGCCCTCCGGGCAGACCTCGGTGCAGCACTTGGTGATGTTGCAGTAGCCGAGGCCGTGGTCGTCCTGGGCGGAGTTCGCGCGGTCCAGGCCGGTCTCGGCGGCCGAGTCCAGCGGATGCATGTCCAGTTCCGCGACCCGCATCAGGAAGCGCGGGCCCGCGAACGCCTGCTTGTTCTCCTCGTGGTCGCGGACCACATGGCAGGTGTCCTGGCACAGGAAGCACTCGATGCACTTGCGGAACTCCTGCGAGCGGTCCACGTCCTCCTGGAACATGCGGTACTCGCCGGGCCCGACCCCCGTCGGCGGCACGAACGCCGGAACCTCCCTGGCCTTCTGGTAGTTGAAGCCGACGTCCGTCACCAGGTCGCGGATCACCGGGAAGCCGCGCATCGGAGTCACCGTGATCGTCTCGGCGCGGTCGAAGACCGACATGCGGGTCATGCACATCAGCCGCGGGCGGCCGTTGATCTCCGCCGAGCACGAACCGCACTTGCCCGCCTTGCAGTTCCAGCGCACGGCCAGGTCCGGGGCCTGGGTCGCCTGGAGACGGTGGATGATGTCGAGGACCACCTCGCCGTCGTGGACCTCGACCGTGAAGTCCCCCAGGCCGCCGCCCTCGACATCGCCCCGCCACACCTTGAAACGGGCCTCGTAGCTGCTCACTCGTACAACTCCTCTTCGGCGAAGTACTTGACCAGCTCCTCCTTCTCGAAGAGGGCGAGCAGGTCCGGGCGGACGGGTTCGGTGGTCTCACGGGCGAGGCGGATCTGGCCGCGCGCGGGGTCGGTGGCCGCGAGGCCCCCGGTGGGGTCGGCGAGCGAGCACAGGAGGTTCACGCCCCGCCAGGCGCGGTCCATCGCAGGACGGTCCTCGCGGGTGTGCCCGCCGCGCGACTCGGTGCGCTCCAGCGCGGCCCGTGCCACGCACTCGCTGACCAGCAGCATGTTCCGCAGGTCCAGGGCGAGGTGCCAGCCGGGGTTGAACTGGCGGTGTCCCTCGACGCCGGCCCGGCGGGCCCGTACCCGCAGCTCGGCCAGCTTCGCCAGCGCGTGCTCCATCTCGCCCTCGCGGCGGATGATGCCGACCAGGTCGTTCATGGTCTGCTGGAGTTCCTGGTGCAGGGTGTACGGGTTCTCCGGCGGGCCCGCCTCGCCCTCCGACTCGGCGGAGAAGGGCCGCAGCGCCTCCGCGGACGCCGTGTTGACCTGGGCGTCGTCCACAGCCGGGCGGCCGTCGGCGAGGCCCGCCGCGTACTCGGCCGCGTGCCAGCCCGCCCGGCGCCCGAAGACCAGCAGGTCGGAGAGCGAGTTGCCGCCGAGCCGGTTGGAGCCGTGCATACCGCCGGCCACCTCACCGGCCGCGAACAGCCCCGGTACCCCGCGCGCGGCGGCCGTGTCGGAGTCGACCGCGATGCCGCCCATCACGTAGTGGCAGGTCGGCCCGACCTCCATCGCCTCCGCGGTGATGTCGACGTCCGCCAGCTCCTTGAACTGGTGGTACATGGAGGGCAGCCGGCGCCGGATGACCTCGGCGGGCATGCGCGTGGATACGTCCAGGAAGACCCCGCCGTGCGGGGAGCCGCGGCCCGCCTTCACCTCGGCGTTGATCGCCCGGGCCACCTCGTCGCGGGGGAGCAGCTCCGGCGGGCGCCGGTTGTTGTCCGGGTCGTCGTACCAGCGGTCGCCCTCCTCCTCGGACTCCGCGTACTTCTCCTTGAAGACGTCCGGGATGTAGTCGAACATGAACCGCTTGCCCTCGGAGTTGCGGAGCACCCCGCCGTCCCCGCGCACGGACTCCGTGACGAGGATGCCCTTGACCGACGGCGGCCAGACCATGCCCGTCGGATGGAACTGCACGAACTCCATGTTCAGCAGCGGCGCACCCGCGAGCAGGGCGAGGGCGTGGCCGTCGCCGGTGTACTCCCACGAGTTGGAGGTCACCTTGAAGGACTTTCCGATGCCGCCCGTCGCGACCACGACCGCGGGTGCCTCCAGGACGAAGAAACGGCCGCTCTCGCGGTCGTAGGCGAAGACCCCGGAGACACGGCCCGCGGCGGAGCCGCTGTCGGATGCGGTGTCCTTGAGGATGCGGGTGACCGTGCACTCCTGGAAGACCTTCAGCCGCGACTCGTAGTCCCCGGTCTCCTTGAAGTCCTCCTGCTGGAGGGCGACGATCTTCTGCTGGAGGGTGCGGATCAGCTCCAGGCCCGTACGGTCGCCTACGTGCGCCAGGCGCGGGTACTCGTGGCCGCCGAAGTTGCGCTGCGAGATCCGGCCGTCCTTCGTACGGTCGAACAGCGCGCCCCAGGTCTCCAGCTCCCACACCCGGTCCGGGGCCTCCTGGGCGTGCAGCTCGGCCATCCGCCACTGGTTCAGGAACTTGCCGCCGCGCATCGTGTCGCGGAAGTGGACCTGCCAGGTGTCGTGCTCGTTGACGTTGGCCATGGCCGCCGCGATGCCGCCCTCGGCCATCACCGTGTGCGCCTTGCCGAACAGCGACTTGCAGATCACCGCCGTACGGGCGCCCCGCTCGCGCGCCTCGATCGCGGCCCGCAGCCCGGCGCCCCCGGCCCCGACCACGACGACGTCCCACTCCTGCCGGTCCACCACGGACATCGATCAGTCCCTATTCACTAGATTCACTAGAAGAAGCGCGGATCGTCGAAGACGCCAGACGCGACCAGGTACACGTAAAGGTCGACGAGCGCGATGCTCACCAGCGACGTCCAGGCGAGCAGCATGTGGCGGGCGTTGAGCCTGCCCACGAACTGCCAGGCCTTGTAGCGCACCGGGTGTTTGGAGAAGTGCCGGAGCTTGCCGCCGACGATGTGCCGGCAGGAGTGGCAGGAGACGGTGTACGCCCAGATCAGCACGGCGTTGACCAGGAAGAAGACGGTGCCGAGGCCCATGTGGCCCCAGCGGTCGTGAGTGTCCCGGAAGGACAGCACGGTGTCGTAGGTCAGCACGCCGGCGATGAGCACGGCCGCGTACAGGAAGTACCGGTGGACGTTCTGCAGGATCAGCGGGAAGCGCGTCTCGCCGGTGTACGTCCGGTGCGGCTCGGCCACCGCGCAGGCGGGCGGGGACGCCCAGAAGCTGCGGTAGTAGGCCTTGCGGTAGTAGTAGCAGGTCAGGCGGAAGCCCAGCGGGAAGATCAGGATGATGATCGCGGGGGACAGCCCCCACCAGCTTCCGAAGACGTCGGCGTTCGGGCCCGCGTGCATCGGCTTGCAGTTGTGCGCCAGGCACGGCGAGTAGAACGGCGAGACGTACGGCGGCGCGTAGTAGTCCGCGTTCGCGAAGGCCCGCCAGGTCGAGTACACGACGAAGACGAACAGACCGGCCGCGGTGGCGGCGGGGGCCAGCCACCAGCGGTCGGTGCGCAGATGCGAGGCGGCGATCGCGGCGCGCGTACCGGTGCGTACGCCGCCGCGGCTCTGTTGGGGTTCCGTACCAGTGGCCAAGGGATGCTCCGCTTCCGAGGCTCTGTCGGTTCGGGGCGGACGGGGTCGGGGTCGGCGGGATCAGGGCGCGTGGCGGTCGCGGGCGCCCAGACCCTCGTCGTCCGTGTCCGTCCACAGGCTGATGTCGTACGGCTTGTCGGAGATGGTGACGAGGTCGGGGCGGCGCGGAGCGCTCGAGCCGGCGGACGACTCGCGCAGCAGCGCCACGCTTTCGCTCAGATGGTCGGCGTCCATCCGGACCCGGCGCATGTCCAGGCCGGTGGTGCCGAGGTGCTGTTCCAGGTGTCCCAACGACCGCTGCAGGTCGTCGAGGCAGCGCTGGACCGAGGTGATGTCGTCGGACACGGACATGACGTGACCTCACTTCCACGGGTCCTTCGGGCCCTGGCGGCGACGTTCATGCGCCAGCGAGTCTTGCGCGTCCCACCTGTCGCTGTGAAGGCATGTGCAGCAATTGGCGGAGGTGTGTCGGTGCGCCTCCGCGTGTGTTGCGCCGCACGGGTGGGCTTACCGTCCGTCGTCGCCGTGTCGCCCGCTGTTGACTCATTGTTTCCACTTCAGTGGCCGCATAGATCTGATCAGCTTCATATACAGCCAAAAGTGATCATAACGCCCGCGGCTTCCCGGAGGTACCAGAGATGTCCCACGACGCTGTCAGCTCGCGCGCGGTGATGCGCTCGGTCGCCTTCCTCGCCGCGGGTGCACTCGCGGTGCCCTTCCTCGCCGGCTGCGGCTCGGACGACGAAGAGGCCAGCATCCGCCTCGCACCGCAGGACATCGCCGCCGTCGCCCGCAGCAAGGTCGCCGACGGCGGCACCGTGAAGTGGGCCGTGGACGCCATGCCGGAGACCCTGAACGTCTTCCAGGCCGACGCCGACGCGGGCACCACCCGGATCGCCCAGGCCGTGCTGCCGTCGATGTTCCGGCTCGATGCCAACGGCCGGCCGGTGGCGAATCCCGCCTACCTGGAGTCGGCCAAGGTCATCGAGACCGAGCCGCACCAGGTCGTGCAGTACAAGCTCAACCAGCAGGCGGTGTGGAGCGACGGCCGGGAGATCGGCGCCGCCGACTTCGTCGCCCAGTGGCGCGCCCTGTCCGGCAAGAACAGCGCCTACTGGACCGCCCGGAACGCCGGCTACGACCGCATCGCCAAGATCGAGCGCGGCGCCAACGACCTCCAGGTCCAGGTCACCTTCAGCCGCCCCTACGCCGACTGGAAGTCGCTGTTCTCGCCGCTGTACCCGAAGGACGTCATGGGCACCCCGGACGCCTTCAACGACGGCGCCCGGCGCAAGCTGGCGGTCACCGCCGGCCCGTTCGAGGTGGCGAAGATCGACACCGCCGCCAAGGATGTCGTCCTCGACCGCAACCCGCGCTGGTGGGGCCGGCCCGCCAAGCTGAACGAGATCGTGCTGCACGCCGTACCCCGCGACAAGCGGGCCGACGCGCTCGCCGACGGCAGCGTGGACCTCGCCGACATCGACCCCACCGAGGCCGAGCGGATCGGCCTCGCCGGCCGCGCGAAGGGCACCGGCACCCCGCTGCAGGGCGCCGGGAAGACCTCCGCCAAGAAGCTGCGGGGCTGGGCGCTCGCGCACGGCTTCGGCTCCGACGAGATCAAGGCCGGCCGGAAGAAGCCGGCCCAGGCGATCAGCCGGTACCTGGAGGAGCAGGAGGCGCTGAGTGACGTCGACGTCCGCAGGTCGCTGGAGCCCGCGTACACCCAGCTCGCCCTCAACGGCTCCGCAGGCCCCCTCGCCGACGAGCGCGTGCGGCGGGCCGTCGCCCGCGCCATCAACCGCGAGGAACTGACCAGGCTGGTGCTCACCCCGCTGGGCCTGCCTGCCGTCCCGGTCGGCAGCCACCTCGCCCTGGCCGGGCAGACCGACTACGCCGACAACAGCGGCGCCCTCGGCGGCCAGGACACCAAGGAGGCGCAGGCGCTGCTCACCGACGCCGGCTGGGTGGCGGGCGGGCACGTCAGCCCACCGCCGCCGAAGACCGAGCCGAAGAAGGGGCAGAAGGCGGCCGGCCCCCAGAGCCGGAACGAGAAGCCGTCCGACGGCGGCAAGGACGGCCAGTACATCGTCGGCGAGGACAACAAGAGGGGGGATGACAAGAGCGGGGACGGCAAGGGCGGGGACGACCGGAGCGGGCGGCACGCGCCGGCCGATGACCGGCAGGAGAAGGGCGACGAGGGCGGCAGACACCTCGCGCAGGAGGGCCGCAACGGCGGCGCCCCGGGCGCGTACGCCCCCAAGGGCACGGCCGCGCCGGCCGGCGCGAAGGTCGCGCCGCTCGCCAAGAACGGCAAGGCGCTCGCCCTGCGCTTCGTGCTCCCCTCCGGCCCCGGCTCGGAGACCCTGAACGCCGTCGCCGGGCGGATCGCGGCGATGCTGGAGAAGGTCGGCATCAGCACGACGATCACCAAGGTCTCGGACGCGAGCTACTTCAAGGACCACATCGCCGCCGGCGACTTCGACCTCGCCCTGTACTCCTGGCCGTCCTCCGCCTTCCCGGCCACCGACGCCCGGCCCGTCTACGCCAAGCCGGCACCGGCCGCCGACGGCTCGGTGAACATCGAGCAGAACTACACCCGGGTCGGCACGGACCAGATCGACCAGCTCTTCGACGAGGCCGCCGCCACGCTGGACGAGGATGAGGCCCGTGACCTGATCCGCAAGGCCGACTCCCGGATCTGGGTCGCCGCCGGCTCGATCCCGCTCTACCAGCGCCCGCAGCTGGTGGGCGTCCGGAAGAACCTGGTCAACGCGGGTGCGTTCGGTTTCCAGACACCGATCTACGAGGACATGGGCTACCTGAAGAAGGGCGCGAAGGTGGCGCAGGGTCCCAAGCCGAGCTGACCGGCCGGACCGACCGGCAGTACTACCCCCCGGACCTGCGGAAACGACCCTGAGGAAGCCGACACCCTCAGGGCCACGTAACATGGGGTGAGGCCGTGGCATGTCAAGCCCGGCAGGCCCGCGTCACACGGACGTACCAGCAGGGCCTTCTCACCACTCCGGGAGTACGCCGCAATATGGCCACGCGCCACGACATCCGCAACGTCGCCATCGTCGCCCACGTCGACCACGGCAAGACCACCATCGTCGACGGCATGCTGAAGCAGGCCGGTGCCTTCGCCGCCCATCAGCTCGAAGGCGTCGACGACCGCATGATGGACTCGAACGACCTGGAGCGTGAGAAGGGCATCACGATCCTCGCCAAGAACACGGCGGTCAAGTACCACCCGAAGGACGGCGGGGAGCCCATCACCATCAACATCATCGACACCCCCGGCCACGCCGACTTCGGCGGCGAGGTCGAGCGCGGTCTGTCGATGGTCGACGGTGTCGTGCTGCTGGTGGACGCCTCCGAGGGCCCGCTGCCGCAGACCCGCTTCGTGCTGCGCAAGGCGCTCCAGCAGCGCCTGCCCGTCATCCTGTGCATCAACAAGACGGACCGCCCGGACTCCCGCATCGACGAGGTCGTCAACGAGACCTACGACCTCTTCCTCGACCTGGACGCGGACGAGGACCAGATCGAGTTCCCGATCGTCTACGCCTGCGGCCGTGACGGCATCGCCTCGCTGACCAAGCCGGACAACGGCACGGTCCCGGCCGACAGCGACAGCCTGGAGCCGTTCTTCTCCACGATCCTGGAGCACATCCCGGCCCCCACGTACGAGGAGGACGCGCCGCTCCAGGCCCACGTCACCAACCTCGACGCGGACAACTTCCTCGGCCGTATCGCGCTGCTGCGCGTGGAGCAGGGCGAGCTGCGCAAGGGCCAGACGGTCGCGTGGATCAAGCGCGACGGCTCCATCAGCAACGTCCGCATCTCCGAGCTGATGATGACCGAGGCGCTCACCCGCAAGCCCGCCGAGGTGGCCGGCCCGGGTGACATCTGCGCCGTCGCCGGTATCCCCGACATCATGATCGGCGAGACCCTGGCCGACACCGAGAACCCGGTCGCGCTGCCGCTGATCACGGTGGACGAGCCGGCGATCTCCATGGTCATCGGTACGAACACCTCGCCGCTGGTCGGCCGTGGCGGCACCGGCAAGGGCGCCGACGCGAAGTCGGCCGTCAAGGACCGCAAGGTCACCGCCCGCCAGGTCAAGGACCGCCTGGAGCGCGAGCTGATCGGTAACGTCTCGCTGCGCGTCCTCGACACCGACCGCCCGGACGCCTGGGAGGTCCAGGGCCGTGGTGAGCTGGCGCTCGCCATCCTGGTCGAGCAGATGCGCCGCGAGGGCTTCGAGCTGACCATCGGCAAGCCGCAGGTGGTCACCAAGGAGGTCGACGGCAAGGTCCACGAGCCGGTCGAGCGCATGACGATCGACGTGCCCGAGGAGCACATGGGCGCCGTCACGCAGCTCATGGGTGTCCGCAAGGGCCGCATGGACAACATGTCCAACCACGGCTCGGGCTGGGTCCGCATGGAGTTCGTGGTGCCGTCCCGCGGTCTGATCGGCTTCCGTACCGAGTTCCTGACCCAGACCCGCGGCACCGGCATCGGCCACTCCATCCACGAGGGCCACGAGCCCTGGTTCGGCACGCTGCAGACCCGCAACAACGGCTCGCTGGTCGCCGACCGCTCCGGCGCCGTCACCGCGTTCGCGATGACGAACCTCCAGGAGCGCGGCGTGCTCTTCGTGGATCCGGGCACCGAGGTGTACGAGGGCATGATCGTCGGCGAGAACTCCCGCTCCGACGACATGGACGTCAACATCACCAAGGAGAAGAAGCTCACGAACATGCGGTCGTCGTCGGCCGACTCGTTCGAGGCGATCGTCCCGCCGCGCAAGCTGTCGCTGGAGCAGTCGCTGGAGTTCTGCCGCGACGACGAGTGCGTCGAGGTGACCCCGGAGGCCGTTCGCATCCGCAAGGTCAACCTCGACCAGCGTGAGCGCGCCCGCGCCGCGAGCCGCGCCAAGCACGGCTGATCCGCCGGCTGATCCAGCCGATCAGAACCCGGGTGCCCCCAAGGATGGGGGCACCCGGGTTTTTTGCAACCGGTTTTCCGGCCCCCCACCCGCCCGTAGTGTCCGGAATGCGGAGAACCTCGCCCGATAGCCATGTAACACGTCCGTTTCGCGGCTTCTCTCGCCGAACGGTTTGTCCACTTATTGGAAGTTCTTCGTGTGAGCTGTGACTGAATTGAGATTTTAGAACGGTGGTCGCCACCTGACTCATGCCAGATAGTTAGCCGCGTAGCGCTCGGGTCAATGGGTCTCGCGCACTGTGGGGACAGTGTGCCGACTCACGAGCACCAGGGGGTGTCTGACCCTCCGTCAGGGGTGTCGGAGGGAAGACGGAAGCCCTCTCCTGTTGGTGAACACGTGTAGTCATGAGGAGGAACCCCCCATGCGCGGTGTCACGAGCACCAAATGGGTCAGTTCGTCGCTTCCAGCAGTGTGAACCGGTCGTAGAACTACGCGCGTCCTTCAGGGGTTCCGCGCGTCCTCGGAGTACCCGGGTACCACTCACACTCATACCTGTGAAACGGACGAACCGTGACAAGTCCTATCGACATTGAGGGCGGCGGGAGTTCGGTCGTCGTCGGCGGCACGCCAGGGCCGACGGCGGCGAACGAGACCGTCCAGCTCGAAGGCCGGTCCCCCGGCCAGCTGATGTGGCTGCGCTTCAAGCGCGACCGCACGGGTGTCATCTCGGCCTACGTCGTGGGCTTCTTCTTTCTGATCGGCCTGCTCGCCCCGCTGATCGCCAAGCTGTACGGCAAGGATCCGTACACGGTGTACGCGGACGAGCGGCCCGAACTCTTCGACAGCGCCGGCGTGCCGGTGCACCCCAACGGCGGGATCAGCAGCGACTTCTGGTTCGGCCTCGAACCGGGCAACGGCTACGACGTCTTCACCAAGCTGCTCTACGGCATCCGCACCTCGCTGATGATCTCGGTCGCCGTCACCATCGCGGTGGTGGTCACCGGCATCCTGCTCGGTGTCGCGGCCGGCTACCTCGGCGGCAGGGCCGACTACGCCATCGGACGGGTCATCGACTTCCTGCTCGCCTTCCCGGCCCAGCTGTTCTTCATCGCGAGCATGCCGGTCGTGGTCTCACTCTTCGTCAGCCCGCGTGACGAAACACCGACTTACGTCCGCGTGGTCGCGCTCATCCTCGTCCAGTGGTTCCTGGGCTGGATGGGCCTCGGCCGCATCCTGCGCGGCACCGCACTCTCCCTGCGCGAACGGGAGTTCATCGAGGCGGCCAAGGTGAGCGGGGCCTCCTCGTGGCGGATCATCCGCAAGGAGATACTGCCGAACGTCGTCACCCCGCTGCTGGTGCAGGCGACGTATCTGCTGCCCGGCTTCGTCACCGCCGAGGCCGGCCTGTCCTACCTGGGCGTGGGCATCGTCGAACCGACCCCGGACTGGGGGCAGATGTTCGCGAAGGCGTCCACGGAGCTGGTGATGCGGAACGACATCACCTACATGTTCTTCCCCGGCATCTCGATGATCATCTTCATCGTGGCGTTCAACCTGCTCGGGGACTCGGTCAGAGACGCCTTCGACCCCAAGACCGCGCGCTGACCAGCACTCGCACATCAACTGCACTCGCACATCAACTGCACTCGCACATCAACTGCACGGAAAACAGAGGCAGTTCTTCCGCACTGGTGACACTTCGATCGCACTGGTGACACACAGATGGGTGGGAATCTTCGTGATGAGTAGGGGCGGACGCCACGTCTACGGCGCACTCTCCATGCTCGCGGCCGGAGCTCTTGTGCTCACCGGTTGCAGCAAGGGCGGCAGCGACAGCGGCGGCGACACCAAGAAGGACAAGCAGAACGCCAAGCGGCAGCAGGCGTCCATCAAGTTCGGTGACGCCGCCGACTCCACGGGTCCCGCGCCGGACGTGCCCGGCGCCAAGCCCGGCGGGACGATGGAAGTACTCCAGCGCGACAGCTACGCCCACCTCGACCCGGCACAGATCTACGTCTCCGACGAGGGCTCGCTCGCGACCCTGCTCCACAGAGGCCTCACCGGGTACAAGGCCACCAACAACGACGGCAGCGGCCACGAGGTGGTCGGCGACCTCGCCACCGACTCCGGCACCACTACCGACGGCGGCATGACCTGGAAGTACACCCTCAAGGACGGCATCAAGTTCCAGGACGGCTCGCCGATCACGTCCAAGGACGTCCGGCACACCATCGAGCGGCTCTTCGCACCGTTCATCAACCAGGGCCCCACCTACGTCCAGCAGTGGCTGGCCGACACCCCGGGCGCCAAGTACCGCAACCTCCTCAAGGGCGGCCCGTACAAGGGCAAGCACCTGCCCGGCTCCGTCCTGGAGACCCCGGACGACAAAACGATCGTCTTCCACTTCAAGAAGCCGCACCCGGACCTGCCGTACGCGCTGGCCATGGCGGGCTACGCCGTCGTCTCCCAGAAGGGCGACACCAAGGAGCGCTACGACAAGGCGCCGCTGGTGACCGGACCGTACAAGGTCCAGTCGTTCAAGTCCGGCAAGTCCATGGTGCTGGTGAAGAACACCAACTGGGACCCGAAGACGGACCCGATCCGCCACCAGTACGTGGACCAGTTCAACTTCACCTTCAACCAGCAGTTCGAGACGTCCACCAAGGCGCTGCTCGCCGACAGCGGCGCGGACCAGACCGGCATCAGCTTCAACAACCAGGTCGACGCGGGCAACCTGTCCCAGGTGCTGCGCGACCCGAAGATGAAGTCCCGCACGGTCTCCGGCTACCAGCCGTACGTGGGCCAGATGAACATCAACATGAGCCACCCGGCCATGCAGGACAAGACGGTCCGCGAGGCCATCGCCTACGCCCTGCCGATCACCCCGTTCGTGCGCGCCTACGGCGGCACCGACGCCATGGAGGTCGCCGGCGGCCTGATCTCCCCGACCGTCTCCGGCTACAACGCCGCCTTCGACCCGTGGGGCAAGAAGAAGAACCCCGCCGGTGACGCGGCCAAGGCCAAGGCCCTGCTGAAGAAGGCCGGCAAGCTCGGCATGAAGCTGACCTTCGGCTACATCAACACGCCCGAGGGCCAGCAGTACTCCACCGCCATGGCCGCGGGCCTGAAGAAGGCCGGCTTCAACGTCCAGCGCCAGGAGATCCCGGCCGAGACCTACTACGACCAGGTCTCCAAGCTGAACAACAACTACGACATCTTCCACACCGCGTGGGGTGCCGACTGGCCGTCCTCCCTGACCGTGATCCCGCCGCTGTACGACGGCCGGGTCATCGCCAACGGCGCGCAGAACTACTCGCAGGTCAACGACCCGACGGTCAACAGCGAGATCGACCGGATCAGCACGATCACCGACCCGGTCAAGTCCGCGGCCGAGTGGGAGAAGCTCGACGAGCACCTCGTCAAGGACGTCGTCAACGTCGTCCCGACCGCGTACTACAAGCAGACGCAGATCGCCGGTTCCCGGGTCGGCGGCCTCGTCTACGACGACGTGATCGGCGGCGTCGACCCGCGCCGCCTCTTCATCAAGTAACCGTCCCCGTCCGGTACCCGGCGTGTCCGCCCGCCCTATGGGGCGGCGCGCCGGGTACCGTCCGGACCGTCGACGTCAAAGGCTGCCACCTGCCATGCTGCGCTTCCTCGTCCGCCGGACCCTCGGTGCCGTCGTCATCCTCTTCCTGCTGAGCATCGTCGCGTTCCTGCTGTTCTTCGGGGTGCCCCGGGACCCGGCGCTGCTCATGTGCGGCAAGACCTGCAACCCGGACAGCATCGCCAACATCCACCATGTGCTCGGCCTCGACAAGTCGATCCCCGAGCAGTACTGGATCTTCCTGCACAACCTCGTCCTGGGGAGCAACGACTTCGCCCAGGGCCCCTGCCCCGCCCCCTGTTTCGGGTACTCGTACCACACCAACGAACAGGTGTGGAGCACGCTGATGGACCGTCTGCCGACCACCGTCTCGCTCACCCTGGGCGGCGCGGTGTGCTTCCTGATCATCGGCCTCGGCACCGGACTGCTCGCCGCCTGGCGGCGCGGCACGCTGATCGACAAGGTGGCCACGGCAGGCGCCATGGTGATCAGTTCCATGCAGATCTACTTCCTGGGCCCGCTGGCCCTGGCCGTCCTCGTCTACCAGACCCACTGGTTGGACAAACCGGCCTACAACGAGTTCACCCATGACCCCGTCACCTGGTTCACCGGCCTGATCCTGCCCTGGGTCGTCCTCTCCACGATCTTCGCCGCGCAGTACACCCGTATGTCGCGCTCGTCGATGATCGAACAGCTCCAGGAGGAACACGTCCGCACCGCCCGCGCCAAGGGCATGTCCCGGCGGTACGTCTTCTTCCGCTACGCCTGGCGCGGTTCGCTGATCCCGATCGTCACCATCTTCGGCATCGACCTCGGCTCCCTGCTCGGCGGCGCCATCATCACCGAGTACACCTTCGGCCTGCCGGGCATCGGCCAACTCGCCGTTCAGTCCGTCTTCTTCAGCGATCTGCCGCTGCTGCTCGGCGTGATGCTGTTCTCCGCCACCATGATCCTGCTCTTCAACATCATCGTCGACGCCGCCTACGCCTTCATCGACCCGCGCGTGCGGCTGGCCTAGGCCCGGTAATAGGAGAACTGCCTTTAATGGGAGAACTGCCTTGACCACATTGACCAAGGAGGCCGGTGCTCCGACCCCGGCCGGGACGGGTCCGCTGCTGTCGGTGCGGGACCTGCACGTCAGCTTCAGGACCGAGGACGGCGTCGTACGGGCCGTGGACGGCCTCTCCTTCGACGTGGAGCGCGGCAAGACCCTGGGCATCGTGGGGGAGTCCGGCTCGGGCAAGTCGGTGACGAACCTGACCATCCTCGGCCTGCACAACCCGATGTTCGCCACGATCGAAGGCGAAATCCTGCTCGACGGCCAGGAGTTGACGACGGCCCGCGAGTCCGAGCTGGAGAAGCTGCGCGGCAACAAGGTCGCCATGATCTTCCAGGACCCGCTCACCGCGCTCTCCCCGTACTACACCGTCGGCCGCCAGATCGCCGAGCCGTACATGAAGCACAACCGCGCCTCCAAGAAGGAGGCCTGGGACCGCGCGGTGGAGATGCTCGGCAAGGTCGGCATCCCCAACCCCAGGGAGCGGGCGCGGGACTACCCGCACCAGTTCTCCGGCGGTATGCGGCAGCGCGCGATGATCGCCATGGCCCTGGTCTGCGACCCGGACCTGCTGATCGCCGACGAACCGACGACGGCCCTGGACGTGACGGTCCAGGCGCAGATCCTGGATCTGCTCAAGGACCTGCAGCAGGAGTTCGGCTCGGGCATCGTCTTCATCACCCACGACCTGGGGGTGATCGCCGACATGGCCGACGACATCATGGTGATGTACGCGGGCAGCGCGGTGGAACGAGGCACGGTGAACGAGGTCCTGCGCGCACCCCAACACCCTTACACCTGGGGCTTGTTGAACTCGATGCCGCGCCTCGACTCCGACCTCGGCGCCCCACTGGCCCCGATCCCGGGCACCCCGCCCTCGCTGCTCACCCCGCCGTCCGGCTGCCGCTTCCACCCGCGCTGCACCTTCCAGAACCGGGTGGAGGGCAGGGGCCGCTGCGTGGACGACCGCCCCCTGCTGGCCCCCGACCGGGCCTCGGCCTGCCATCTCACCGCGGACCAGAAGCGGACCATCTTCATCGAGGAGATCAAGCCCCGACTGGGGTAGGTCGCCATAGCTCTTTATAGGAGGAGTCCGTCATGAAAGAGGACCTGGTCCTCCCGGTCCCCCGGGGGCAGGCCGCCGGCCCGGACGGGGAGCCGCTGCTGGAGGTCTCCGGGCTGACCAAGCACTTCCCGGTCAAGGGCGGCTTCCCGATCCGCCGCACGGTCGGTCATGTCCAGGCCGTGGACGGCATCGACCTGACCGTGCACGCCGGCGAGAGCTTCGGTCTGGTGGGGGAGTCGGGCTGCGGCAAGTCCACCACGGGCCGGCTGATCACCCGCCTGCTGGAGCCCACGGCCGGTTCGATCACGTACCGCGGCCGGGACATCAGCCATGCCACGCGCAAGCAGCTGGCGCCCATCCGCTCCGAGATCCAGATGATCTTCCAGGACCCGTACTCGTCCCTGAACCCCCGCCAGACGGTGGGCAAGATCATCTCGGGCCCGATGGAGATCAACGCGATCGAACCGGAGGGCGGAAGGGAGAAGCGAGTCCGCGAACTCCTGGAGATCGTCGGCCTCAACCCCGAGCACTACAATCGCTTCCCGCACGAGTTCTCCGGCGGCCAGCGTCAACGCATCGGCGTGGCAAGGGCGCTGGCGCTGGAACCGAAGCTGATCGTGGCCGACGAACCGGTGTCGGCCCTGGACGTCTCGATCCAGGCCCAGGTGGTGAACCTGCTGCAGAAGGTGCAGCGGGAGCTGGGCATCGCGTTCCTGTTCATCGCCCACGACCTGGCGGTGGTCCGCCACTTCTCGCAGCGTGTGGCGGTCATGTACCTGGGCAAGATCATCGAGGTCGGCGACCGCGAGTCCATCTACGCCCGCCCGCGCCACCCCTACACCCACGCCCTGCTCTCCGCCGTCCCCGAGGTGAACCTCACGGACGACGACGCACCGGCGCGCGAGCGCATCCGCCTGGCCGGTGACGTCCCGTCCCCGATCAACCCGCCCTCCGGCTGCCGCTTCCGCACCCGCTGCTGGAAGGCCCAGGACAAGTGCGCAACGGAGGCCCCGCCGCTCGTCCAGCTCTCCGGCAACCACGACGGCCACCTGACGGCCTGCCACTTCCCGGAGGACCCGACGACGGAGGCCCGGGACGAGGACATCGTGCTGGACCCGGCGCTGGCGGCACTGGAGGAGGCGTCGGACGACTAGAGGGCTAGAGGGCTAGAGGGCTAGGAGGGGGCTGGGGGGCTAGAGGGACGAGGAGGCCACCGCGGCGACGGTGATGATCTCCGGGCTGGCGGGGGTGAGCGGCCCCCGCGCCCAGTCGCCGTACTGCTCGACGACGCTCAGCCCGGCCTCGGCGAGGAAGCCCTCCAGTGTCTCCGCGTCCAGGAAGCGCAGGACACTGTGGCTGACCCGCGGGGCCGGCCAGCCGTCGCCCTCGAAGGTCTCGGTGAAGCGCACCCGGCCGCCGTACGGGCCGTCGCCCTGGACCTCGTGCCACACCCGGACCGGAGTGCCGTCGGCGTCGGTGATCTCGTGGACCCGATCCGGGGTCCACCGCTCCCAGGCACGGGCACCCGGATTCCGGGTCTCGAACACGAACCGCCCCCCGCCGGCGAGCGCCGCACGCACCGCCCGCAGACAGCCGCGGATCTGCTCGTCCGTGACCAGCGCCTGGAAGGCGTGCCCGGTCATGACGGCGAGCCCGAACTCCCCCCGCCAGTCCCGCACCCGGGTGTCCCCGAGCACCCACTCCACCTCCGGGGCGGCCCGACGGGCGTGCACGAGCATGGCGGCAGCGGGATCGAGCCCCACCAGCCGGCCCTCATGCCCCTCGGCCCACGCCTGCCGCAGCAACCGCCCGGTGCCACAGCCGATGTCCAGCACGGAGGGGGCCTGCCTCACCAGGCCGAGGTAGAAGTCGTCACACGCTGCCCAGGGGTTGAGGCGGTCGTACAGCGCTGCGAGCGAGAGATCGGCGTACGAGTGATCTACCACCGCGGCAGTCTGACACGATTCCGATCACCGTGTCAGGGGCATCGGCACTTCTTGAACTGCTCGCTATGTCGGGGGCGTTGAATGTCCGAGCCTAAGTCATCTGGCGACCGGGGGTTCAGCTCGTGCGCAGTTCGTCGAAGCCGAGCAGCATCGCGTCGACGGCGAAGGTGAAGCGCTCCTCGTCGTCCACGCCTGCTCCGTCGCGCGCAGCCCTGGCGATGAGCGGATATCGCTCCGCCTCCAACTCGGCCAGCCAGCCCGTGCCGCCCGACTCGTGCGCGTCCACGACAAGCTGCGCTTCCATGACGGCGTGCCCGATCGCGAAGACCGACAGCGCGTTGAGGGCGTGCAGCGCACGGCCGAGTGGAAAGCCGTTGTCCGTCAGCATGCGCAGGCATGACTCGATGTCGTCGAGCGTCCCCTGGGTGACCGCAGGACGGGAGGCGGCGAGCGGGAGAATGGCCGGATGCCGTAGCAGACCCTCGCGCAGTGCCTTCGCGTACTCACGCAGTGCCTCCTGCCAGTCGGCGGACCCGTCCATCGCCGGTGCGGCAGCTCTGAACACCTGCTCCACCAGCCCGTCGAGCAAGGCGTCCTTGTTCGGGACGTAGTGATAGAGCGTCATCGCCTCGACATCCAGCTGCTGGCCGAGTGAACGCATTGTCAGGGCCTTGAGCCCTCTGCGGTCCACCAGGTCCAGTGCCGCGTCAAGGATTTGCTGCCGGTTCAGTCCTGCGCGCTCGCCACGTCCGCGCCGTGCACCCGGCTTCTCGGCCGTCATGCTTCGCCCTTTCTCTGCACCCCCGAGCGGTTGACTTTCTTACAAGGTAAGGCAAGAATCGACCGCGAGCAAAACTTACGTCGTAAGAATCAATCCGCAATCAATCCGATCGGTCCCCGACACTGCAGGAGTAGAGATGTCCTCCGTCACCGCTACCGCCGTCAGCAGCAAGCAGGTCGTCCACGGCTTCATCGCCGCGCTCAACGACCGCTCGAGCCAGGACTGGGTGCAGTACCTCGCGCCGGATGTGATCGACCACAACAAGATCATCTTTGGTGAGGAGGAAGCGCCGGGCGCCGCGATAGAGGGCTTCCGGCAGCAGCTCGCCGCGTTCAGCACCGAGCACCCGGACGACGGCTTCCGCGTGGAACAGCTCATCGCCGAGGGTGACGAGGTCGTGGCACGGCTTCGGGTGCGCGGCGTCCACAGCGGACACCACCCCCGGATGCCCCAGCCGACCGGCCGGCGTTGTGACGTCGAGCAGATCTGGATCTTCACCGTACGCGCAGGCAGGATCGCCGAGATCCGTGCTGTGAGCGACCGTCTCGGAATGTTCCTGCAGCTCGGCTGGGCCTGGCCGAGCGAGGACTGAGAGAGCGGCACGGTTCCAGGATCAGGTGTCGCGCCAGTTGGGGGGCAGTACGGAGGGGGCCTCCCTCACCAGGCCGAGGAGTGCGTCTCCTTCAGCGCTTCGATGAAGGGGGTGAAGGCTGCGGTGGGGAAGGCAAGGGTTGCTCTGGCGGGGGCCTTTGAGTCGCGGATGGCTATGTGGGTGTCCAGGTCCGCGATCTCGACGCAGGTGTTGCCATCTCCTCCGCCGGAGTACGACGACTTCTGCCAGCGGATGGCGTGGGTCATGCGGGCGCCTCACAGTTCCTTGGTCATACGGTGGATGAAGTCCCGTGATGCCACGGGCTGCAGTGCTGACTTCCCCACCTTATTGAGCAGGGCCCGGAAGCGCGCCAGCTGGGATTCGGCATCGATGAAGGCGGTGCCGTGAGGTGCGTCGCGGAGCACCGTATCCAGCTGGGGTAGCGGACCGCCCACGTACATCATCTCGATGCCGGCTCCGGCGAACCCCTGGCTCGTGAACGGGATGACGCGCACTGTTGCCTGCCCGCGCTCGATCACCCGTAGAACCTCCAGGAGTTGAGCTTGAGTCGTGTGGCGATCGGACACCATGATGCGCAGTGCGGCCTCGTGGATGATCGTCTCGTAAGGGATCGGGACGGTGCGATCCAGTACGCACCTGCGCTGCATCCGGTGCTCGACCCGGGGCTTCAGTTCGCTCTCCGGTAGCTCCGGGACCATGTAGCCGAAGACCGCGCGGGCATAGTCCGGAGTCTGGAGCATGCCCGGGATGTGGCTTGTGACGACCTCGCGCAGAAACGTGCCATGGTGCTCGGTCTCGGCGACGTCCAGGAAAACCGGCGGGAGCACTCCCCGGTATTCCTCCCACCAGCCCTGGGCGCGTTCGGTGGCCATCGCGATCAGGGCTTCGATCAACGCCTCGTCGGCGCAGGCGTAGTGGGTGGCCAGACGCCGAACGCGCCGATCACTGACGCCCGCCAGACCTGCTTCCATCTGGCTCATCTGGGCGGAGGTTGAACTGAGCAGCGCCGCCACCTCTCGGGCCTTCAACCCGGCTGATTCTCGTAGCCTGCGCAGCTCCGTACCTAGGCGCACTTGTCGTGCCGTGGGTTGGCTTCTTGGCGCCATCTGCCCTCCAAACCCCCATCAACCGACTTGGGCTTGTGCCTCGTTCGGGCGTCAGATTACGCGACCGGCTTGCGTGAGGAAAAATTTTTGCCCTACCGTCGGTGGCGTAGCGCACACGCAGCGGAAGCGCACCGCTTCGCCGTGCCATGACGGCTGCGGCAATGCCACCGCGTGCGAAATCCCCGCCCTCTGAACGGAGTTGACGCATGCCTGAAACCTGGGACTACACGCTCTACGTTCCCAACGATCTGAGAGCGGTGACGATCTGTCGTCGGACGCTGCGTCTGATCCTGACGATGCACGGGTTGATCGGTCTGGCGGACACTGCGGAGCTGCTGGCGGCGGAGTTGGTGTCGAACGCGGTGCGACACACGAAGGGGCCGGCGGCGCTCAGGGTCAGGCGTAATACGGAGGGGGTGGTGTGGATCGGGGCGTGGGACACGGATCCGGAGCCGCCTGGGCCGCCGGGGCCGTTGGAGCAGGTCGGTGAGGTGGAGGAGGGGCGGGGTCTGGGGCTGGTGGCGGCTTGTGCGGAGTACTGGGGGTGGCAGCCGTCGGCGCGGTTCGGGGACCGGGGCAAGTTCGTGTGGTGCGAACTTCTTGCGGCGTAGCTCGTTGATCACGTCGTACGGAAAGGAGAGCTGATGGTCGGCTCGTCGCATGAGGCGTTGCACCGGATCTTCCAGAAGGACCCTGCGCTGCTGACCCGTGCCTTACAGCGGGTACTGGTCGTCCCGTTTCCCGAGCCTCGGGAGATCGCCGCGCTGAACGTGGACCTCACCGAGATCGAACCGATCGAGCGGCGTGTGGACACGTTGTTGCGGGTGGAGACGGATGAGGGGACGTATCTTCTCGTCGTCGAGTCGCAGGGGAAGGCGGACGAACGCAAGCGGGGCAGCTGGCCGTACTACCTCAGCTACCTGTACGAGAAGTACCGGTGCGAGCCGGTGCTCATCGTGATCACGCAGAGCAGCGCGACCGCGCGGTGGGCGGCACGGCCGATCCGGTTCGGCTTCCCGGGCTGGGAGTCGTTGACGGTACGGCCGCTGGTGCTCGGGCCGGACAACGTACCCGTGATCGTAGACGAGCGGGAGGCCGAGCGGGACGTACCTCTTGCGGTGCTCTCGGCGATGACACACGGCCGGGGGCCGCGGGCGGCGGCCATACTGGAATCCGTGGCTTCCGCCCTGCGGACCATCGACCCCGACAGTGCCGCGGTCTTCGTGCAGTTCATCGACTCGTGCCTGGCTGACCCCCAGGCGAAGCAGATGTGGAGGGACCTGATGACGGCGATGCAGTACTTCTGGCGACACCCGCTGGCCGAACAGGTACGCGAGGAAGGCCGGGAACAGGGCCTCGAACAGGGCCTGGAGCAGGGTCTGGAACTGGGCCGGGCCGAGGCGAAGGCCGAGATGACCCTCCGCATCCTGGAATGGCGCGGCATCAAGGTGCCCGGAGAAGTCCGCCAGCGGGTGATGGCCTGCACGGACCTCGACCAGCTGGAGATCTGGGCCCAGCGCGCGGTGCATGCCACGGACACGGCGGAGCTGTTCGCCGAGGCGTGAGTGAGTGAGCGGGGTCGGGGCGTGGCCGTGGGGGCCGCCCGCTTCTCGGCAGTGTCGTGCTTCCGCGAGGCGAGTCAAGGGCGCTCCCGTTCCGCTGCGCTCCACTCCCGCGTCGCCTACGGCGATGGCCCTGCGGGCCACCCTTGACACGCCTCGCTCCAGCACGGGGAAGAAGCGAGCGGGCGGCCCGGGGGAGCGGTGGGCGGCTGAGGCTTGTTGGGCCCTTGGGCCGGCTGCGTTCGTGCCGTTGGCTGAGGGGGTGCGGTCGCGCCTCGGATGCACGCCGGGTGGGTTTGGCGTCTTGGGGCCGGTGGATTGGGGCGATGGGCGGCAGAGGCGCGATGAGTGGTGGATCTGGGCCACTCGGGCCCGGTAAACCCGCAGGTCGGGGGAGTGGGCGTGGGTTGCGGGTGGGACAGATCTACCAGTCACGCCTTCGGTGGGTGGTCGGACATGGGCCGGGCACCCTCGTTGGAGGTGAAGGGATCTGATGATGGCGGTCCAGTACTTCTGGCGACACCCGCTGGCCGAACAGGTACGCGAAGAAGGCCGAGCACAGGGCCGTGTCGCGGCGCGCGCCGAGATGGTCCTCCGCATCCTGGGATGGCGTGACGTCCCGGTTCCCGACGAAGTCCGCGAGCGGGTCGAGGCCTGCACCGACCTCGACCAGCTGGAGACCTGGGCCCGGCGCGCAGTACACGCCATCGACGCGGCAGAGCTGTTCTCCGAGGAGTGACCGGCACGGGAACGTGGCGAAGGCCCGCACCTGGGGAGGTGCGGGCCTTCTTCCCCTGGATCGGACGTTCATGGGCTCGGGTCAATGGGCCGGTGAAAGTCCGTTCCGCAGGCGGCGGCTGACGGAAAAGGGGTGTGTCAGGCGGCCGTCTCGGGGTCCTTGGAGAGACGGGGGGCCGGAACGGTGTCCGCCGTCTCCGGGTAGTGGCAGGCGGTCAGGTGGCCGGGCTTGTTGCCCTCCGCCTGGACGAGCGGCGGGGCCTCCGTCGCGCACTTCTCCGTCGCCTTCCAGCAGCGGGTGCGGAAGCGGCAGCCGGAGGGCGGGTTGATCGGGGACGGCACGTCGCCGACCAGGCGGATGCGCTCACGCTGCTCCCCGTCCACCGTGGCCTCGGGCACGGCGGAGAGCAGGGCCCGGGTGTACGGGTGGCGCGGGTTGCCGTAGAGGTCCTCGCGGTCCGCGATCTCCACGATCTTGCCCAGGTACATCACCGCGACGCGCTGCGAGAAGTGCCGCACGATCGCGAGGTCGTGGGCGATGAACACGAACGCGATGCCGAGTTCCCGCTGGACCTCCTGGAGGAGGTTGACGACCTGCGCCTGGATCGAGACGTCCAGGGCCGAGACCGGCTCGTCCGCCACGATCAGCTTCGGGTTCAGGGCGAGCGCGCGGGCCACACCGATGCGCTGGCGCTGACCGCCGGAGAACTCGTGCGGGAAGCGGTTGAAGTGCTCGGGGTTCAGGCCGACGATCTCCAGGAGTTCGCGGACGCGCTTCTCGCGGCCACCCTCCGGGTTGATGTCGTTGATCTCCATCGGGCCCGAGATGATCTTGCCGACCGTGTGCCGCGGGTTCAGCGAGGCGTAGGGGTCCTGGAAGATCATCTGGATCTCGGACCGGATCGGCGCCAGCTGCTTGCGGTTGGCGTGCGTGATGTCCTGGCCGCGGTACTTGACCGAACCGGCCGTGGGCTCCAGCAGGCGGGTGATCAGCCGGCCCGTGGTCGACTTGCCACAGCCGGACTCGCCGACCAGGCCGAGGCTCTCGCCCTCGGAGACCTGGAAGTCGAGACCGTCGACGGCCTGGACGGCACCGACCGTACGGCGGATCGGGAACCCGCCCTTGATCGGGAAGTGCTTGGTCAGCCCGGAGACGTCCAGGAGGGGAGTGGTGCTGCTCATGGTGGTGAAATCCCGTCTCTTGTACGTCAGTGCTTGCCGGCGACCGCGTCGGCGAGGAACTCGGCGCGCTGCTCGTCGGTCAGGTGGCAGGCGTTGCCGCGGCCGTCCACGATCTCCAGCAGCGGGCGCTCCTTGGAGCACTTGCCGTCCTCGACCTTGTCGGCGAAGGCGCAGCGCGGGTGGAAACGGCAGCCGGACGGCGGGTTCAGCAGCGAGGGCGGCGAGCCCGGGATCGGGTTCAGCGGCACGTCGACAGAGCCCTCGAGGCTCGGCATGGAGCCCAGCAGACCGTAGGTGTACGGGTGCTGCGGGGTGCGCAGCACCTCCTCCTTCGTGCCGCGCTCCACGCACCGGCCGCCGTACATCACCAGCACCTCGTCGGCGATGTCCGCGATCACACCCAGGTCGTGGGTGATGAAGATGATCGAGGTGCCGAACTCCTGCTGGAGGTCCTTGAGCAGGTCCATGATCTGGGCCTGGACGGTCACGTCGAGCGCCGTGGTGGGCTCGTCCGCGATCAGCAGCTTCGGGTCGCAGACCAGGGCCATGGCGATCATCGCGCGCTGGCGCATACCGCCGGAGAACTCGTGCGGGTAGTTGTCGACCCGGCTGTCCGGCTGCGGGATGCCCACCCGGCGCAGCATCTCGATCGCCCGCTCCCGGGCCTCCTTCTTGGAGGCGCCGGTGTGCTTGCGGTACACCTCGCCGATCTGCGCGCCGATGGTGTGGTAGGGCGACAGCGAGGCCAGGGCGTCCTGGAAGATCATCGCCATCTTGTTGCCGCGCAGCTTCTCGAGCGTCCGCTCCGAGGCGCCGTTCAGCTCTTCGCCGTCCAGCTCGATGGAGCCCTCGACCTTGGTGCTGTCGGGGTTGTGCAGGCCCAGGATGGTCAGGTTGGTGACCGACTTTCCGGACCCCGACTCACCCACGATGCCGAGCGTCTTGCCGCGTGCGAGGTCGAAGGACAGACCGTCGACGGCCTTGACGACGCCGTCCTCGGTCGAGAAGTGCACCTTCAGGTCCTTGATGGACAGGAAGGGCTGCGAATCGGTGCTCGTCACGGGGACGCTCCAGAGGGGGGTGATGCGGGGTAGCTGGTGGGGGCAGGCGGGGTCAGGCGAGCCGGATCCGCGGGTCGATCAGGGCGTAGACGGCGTCGACGATGATGTTGGCGATCACCACGAAGGCTGCGGTGATGATCATGACGCCGAGAAGCATCGGAAGGTCGTTGTCGTTTACTGCATGCACCGCGAGCATGCCGAGACCCTGGAGGCTGAAGGTCTTCTCGGTGATCATCGCGCCACCGAGCAGGACGCCCAAGTCGATACCGAAGATCGTGACGATCGGTCCCATCGCGCCGCGCCAGGCGAAGCGGAAGAAGACGTTGCGCCGGCTCATGCCCTTGGCGCGGGCCGTGCGGACGTAGTCCTCGCTCAGCGTCTCGACCAGCTGGGAGCGGGTCATACGGGTGTAGTTGGCGGTCCAGATCAGTGCCAGGACCAGCCAGGGCACGAGCAGACCGTTGAACCAGGCAGCCGGGTCGTCGGCGAAAGGCGTGTACGAGGGCTGGTCGAGCAGCTGCCACTGGTACACGAGGAAGTACAGGGCGACCGGGCCGACGAAGTAGATCTGCATCGACGAGGCGATCAGAGAGGAGGAGCTGGCGATCTTGTCGACGGCCTTGCCCTGCTTCACCGCGGCGAGCATGCCGGTGCCGATGCCGAAGATGAGGAAGACGACCGCGGAGCCGATGGCCAGGGAGAACGTCGTCGGGAAGCGGTCCCAGACCGTGCCGAGGACAGGCTGGCGCTTGATGAACGAGTAGCCCAGGCAAGGCGCGTTGCAGTGCCCGAAGCCGGCGAAGTCACGTCCCACGAAGATGCCCGACAGCCAGTGCCAGTACTGGACCGGCAGCGGGTCCGAGATTCCCATGTTGTGCCGGATCACGTCGAGCGTCTCCGGCGTGCAGACCTTGCCGCAGGCAATCCGGGCTGGGTCGCGCGGCACCGCGTAGAAGAGCATGAACGTGACCGCGCTGATGATCAGCAGCGTGATCGCGGCGCCGAGGAATCGGCGGACGAGGAAGCGAAGCATGGGGGTTGGCTTTCCTGGGAGGGCCGTCGTGCGGAACGGGCCGGGCCGGGGTGACCGGAGGCCCGGTGGACGAGCCGAGGGTGGGGCGGCAGGCCGCCGCCCCACCTCTCAGGGTTGGATCAGGCCTTGACGTACATCTTGTAGAGCATGCAACCGTCGAAGTTCGGGTCCATCTTCACGTTGCCGAGCTTCGAGCCGTGGATGTACAGGCGCTTCATGTACACGTCCGGGATGAAGGCGCCCAGCTCGGTGACCTGCTTGTCCAGAGCGGCCCACATCTCGTTGGCCTTGTTCTGGTCCGTCTCCGCCGTGGCGGCCTTGATGGCGGCGTCGACGTCGGCGTTCTTCAGGTGGCAGTAGTTGGTGCCCTCGTCGCGGATCTGGTCGGCCTGGAACAGCGGCTGGAAGACCGAGAAACCGGTCGGCCAGTCGGCGGACCAGCCACCCCAGTAGACGTCGTACTGGTTGTCGATCTTGCCGACCTGGTCGTACCAGGTGGTGGAGTCGATGCCCTTGGTGACGACCTCGAAGCCCGCCGCCTTCAGGGCGTTCTCGACGATGACCTTGATCTTGGCCTGGGTCGGGTCGTTCTGGTACGCGTAGACGATCTTGGTGCCGAGCTTGCCGGCCTTCTTCAGGATCGCCTTCGCCGCCGCCGGGTCACCGGCGGGCTTCGCCAGCTTGCCCCAGACGTCCTGCGCCTTGTAGCCGGCGACCAGCGGGCTCATGATGCCGGTCGCGTAGTCACCGCGGTGCGAGCCACCCTGCAGCTGGCGGATGCCGGCGGTCGGCCAGGCACGGATGATGGCCTCGCGGACCTTCATGTCCGTGATGCGGGTCTGGTTGATCCAGTAGACGCTGGTGCCGCTGCTCAGGTCCTCGAAGAGGCGGTCCTTGGCCTTGGCGGTGGCCTGCATGACCTTCTCCTGCGGAACCGTGCGCCAGGAGACGGCGTACTGGTCCGGGCCGACGTCGGCGATCAGGCGGTCGGCCGCGGTGGCCTGCTCGATGCCGAAGGTGAAGTCGAACTCGTCCGGGTAGGCGTTGCGGATCGGGTCCGTGTTCGGGTCCCAGTGCTCGTTGCGGACCAGGACCATCGACTTGTCGGTGGTGTGCGACTTGACCTTGTAAGGACCGTTGGAGAACGGCTTCTTGTCGTAGTCCTGCTTGGTGTCGTGCTTCACCGGGGTCGGCGCGTAGGAGTGCATCGCGAGGACGTAGTTGAAGTCCGGACGCGCCTCGGAGAGGTGGAAGGTGATGGTCTTCCCGCTCGTCACGATCGACTTCAGGTGCTTGCCCTTGAAGGGACCGGGGTACGACTTGCGGTAGTCCTGCGAGCCCACAAGCCAGTTCTGGACGTACGAGGCGCCCTCGGTGATGAAGTTGGCGAAGGCGCGCTCGAAGCCGTGGCGGACGTCGTCGACGGTGACGTCGGAGCCGTCCTCCCACTTGACGCCGTCCTTCAGGGTGAAGGACCAGGTCTTGCCAGCGTCCTTCATGGTGCCCGTGTCGGTGGCGAGGTCGCCGACCAGGGTCATGGAGCCGTCGTCGGCGACCTTGTAGCCGGTCAGGGTGCGGGAGAGGACGATCGCGGCCAGCGAGTTCCAGGCGTAGTAGACGCGCTGCGGGTCGAGGTGCGAGAAGTCGTCGTCGTTCAGCAGGGAGACCTTGCCGCCCTTCTTGGCGCCGGTGACCTCCGGAGCCGGGCCCTTGGAGTCCTCCGCCGTGCCGATCTTGACGGAGGTCGTGTGGGCCTTGGCCGCTTCCTGCTTGCCGGTGTTGTTCTTGCTGGAGCTGCCGCTGCTGCACGCGGTCAGCACGGAGCTGGAGGCGGCGGCAACACCGGTGGCTATCAGGAAGTTTCTGCGCGAGAAGGACATCGCATCCTGCCTTGAAGTGAGTTGATGAGAGAGATCCGGCACCCCGGCGTGTTTGCCGTGGTCCTGAAGAGGGCCGGGATCAGCGCTTGGTCTTCGGGTCGAGCGCGTCGCGCACCGAGTCACCGAGGAGGTTGAACGCCAGTACGAAGGCCACCATCGCGATGCCGGGGAAGCACAGGAAGGTGATGTCGTTCTGGTAGAACTGGGCGGCGTACCCGATCATGACGCCCCAGTCGGGGGTCGGGTCCTGAATACCGACGCCCAGGAAGGCGAGACCCGCTTCCGTGGTGACCATCAGCGGCAGCAGGAGCGTGCCCTGGATGAGGATCGGTGTCCACAGGTTGGGCAGCAGCTCCTTGAAGATGATGCGTGCCGGAGACGCACCCGTGACCTTGGCGGCCTCGACGAACTCCCGCTCGCGCAGGGCCAGTACCTGGCCGCGCAGCAGTCGGGCGATGGAGGCCCAGCCGAAGACGGTCAGCAGCGTGATCAGGGAGGTCACGGTGAGCCACGTGGGCGTGTTCTCGGTGGGGGACACGAAGATCGCCAGGACCACCGGAGTGAAGGCCACGAAGAACAGCTGCTGCGGGAAGGCGAGCAGGATGTCGATGACCCGGCCGAGGAGCCAGTCGGTCTTGCCACCGATGTAGCCGGCCGTGACGCCGACCACCACGCCGATGATCATGACGAGGACCGTGATCGCGGTGGAGATCAGCAGCGAGTTGCGGATCGAGTACAGCAGGAAGGTGAAGACGTCGCGGCCGAGCTGCGGGTCGAGGCCGAACCAGTAGTCGCCGGAGATACCGCCGTTGGCACCGATCGGGAGGCCGTCGTCGCCCATCAGGCCGTTGTTCATGCCGTAGGTGGTGTACGGGTCCTTGCCGTACAGCTTCGCGATGAGCGGCGCTGCCAGCGCGATCACGAAGAACGCGATCACGATGATGGCCGAGATCACGCCCGTGCGGTCCCGCTTGAAGCGGCGCCAAGCCAGCTGTCCCGGGGACCTGCTCTCGTTGCCCTTCGAGTCGGGAGAAGAGGTCTTCTTCTCGGCGGTCTCGTCGGTCACCTCAAGCGGGGCAGCCGCGGATGGAGTAGGGGGGGTCATGGTGCTCCTGGCCCAAGGGAGGGTCTGATGACTCCGCAGGGCGCTCCCCTACGGGCTACGCCGGACTTTTTCAACGCAATTCATTCAAGGTCAATAAATTCTCGGTCGCCTTGGTCTCCTCTTTGCTTTCTTTGCCTGCGCATGACCATATCGTGTCTACGCAGGTAGCGCTCTGTAATAAATCCGTGCTTCACATCGGACTAACTGGGCGAATCGGTCAAGGAGTTCGATATGCGGACGCTGGTGTGTCGAAATGCGTACATCGACACGACCGAATCCAACGTTTCGGCATCGTTACGCGGAGATCCATTGCGCATCAGGCGCAAGATCACCAAGGTGCGCCCGGACGGCTGCCCGCATTCGGATGACGTGTCCCTCTAAAGGCCCTCCAATCGGGCTGCGGGCATGCGTGATGTCTTCTGTGCCCGGATATTGACCGGTAACGGATCAATAATCACGAGGAGGCACGCCATGCGGGGAATGACGCACGCCCGATGGGCCGCCGGCGCGGTGGCGGTGGCGCTCGCCGCCACGGGCTGCGGCGGCGGGGGCGGGGGTGGCGGCGGGGGGAAAGGCGGCGCTGTGCTCAGTTCCTCCTGGGGTGACCCGCAGAACCCGCTGGAGCCGTCCAACACCAACGAGGTGCAGGGCGGCAAGGTCCTCGACATGATCTTCCGGGGGCTGAAGAAGTACGACCCGAAGACCGGCAAGGCCGAGGACATGCTCGCCGAGTCCATCGGCACCCGGGACTCCCAGAACTTCACCGTCAAGCTCAAGGCCGGCTGGACCTTCTCCAACGGCGAGAAGGTCACCGCCAAGTCCTTCGTGGACGCCTGGAACTACGGGGCGAGCCTGAAGAACAACCAGAAGAACGCCTACTTCTTCGGTTACATCGAGGGTTACGACAAGGTCCACCCCGACAGCGGCGCGCAGAGCGCCGACACCCTGTCCGGTCTGAAGGTCGTGGACGACCGCACCTTCACCGTCAAGCTCAACCAGAAGTTCTCCAGCTTCCCGGACACCCTCGGGTACGCCGCCTTCGCCCCGCTGCCCCGCGCCTTCTTCACCGACCACGCCGGCTGGCTGAAGAAGCCGGTGGGCGACGGGCCGTACACCATCGAGTCCTATGCGAAGGGCTCGCAGATGTCCTTGAAGAAGTGGGCCGGCTACCCCGGTGACGACAAGGCCCGCAACGGCGGAGTGACCCTGAAGGTCTACACCGACAACAACACCGCCTACACGGACCTGCTGGCGGGCAACCTCGACCTCGTCGACGACGTGCCCGCGGCCCAGCTGAAGAACGTCAAGAACGACCTCGGCGACCGCTACATCAACACCCCGGCCGGCATCATCCAGACCCTCGCCTTCCCCTTCTACGACAACGCCTGGAACAAACCGGGCTCGGGGAAGGTCCGCACCGGTCTGTCCATGGCCATCAACCGGGACCAGATCACCGACACGATCTTCAACAAGACCCGCACTCCCGCCACCGACTGGACCTCCCCGGTGCTCGGCGCGGCGGGCGGCTTCAAGGACGGCCTGTGCGGCAAGGCCTGTGAGTACGACCCGGTCCAGGCCAAGAAGCTGATCCAGGAGGGCGGCGGCATCCCCGGCGGCCAGGTCAAGATCACGTACAACGCGGACACGGGCTCGCACAAGGAGTGGGTGGACGCCGTGTGCAACTCCATCAACAACGCGCTCGGCAACACCAAGGCCTGCGTCGGCAACCCTGTGGGCACCTTCGCCGACTTCCGCAACCAGATCGGGCAGCACAAGATGACGGGGCCGTTCCGGGCGGGCTGGCAGATGGACTACCCGCTCATCCAGAACTTCCTTCAGCCGCTCTACTACACCAACGCCTCCTCCAACGACGGCAAGTGGTCCAACAAGGACTTCGACAAGCTCGTCGACCAGGCCAACGCCGAGACCGACCCGACCAAGGCCGTCGCCACCTTCCAGAAGGCCGAGGAGGTCCTCCGGGACAACATGGCGTCCATCCCGCTCTGGTACCAGAACGGCAGCGCGGGCTACTCCCAGCGCCTGTCCGACGTGGCGCTCAACCCGTTCAGCGTCCCCGTCTACAACGAGATCAAGGTCAGCTGAGCCGCCATGGGGCGCTATGTCGTCCGGCGACTGCTCCAGATGATCCCGGTGTTCATCGGGTCCACCCTGCTGATCTTCCTCATGGTGAACGTGATGGGCGACCCCATCGCGGGCCTGTGCGGGGAGCGGGCGTGCGACCCGGCGACCGCCGCCCAGCTGAAGCGGGAGTTCGGCTTGGACAAGCCGGTCTGGCAGCAGTACCTCACCTACATGGGGAACGTCTTCACCGGGGACTTCGGTACGGCGTTCAACGGCCAGAAGGTCACCGAGCTGATGTCCACGGCGTTCCCCGTCACCATCCGGCTGACCATCGTGGCGATCCTCTTCGAGATCGTCATCGGCATCACGCTCGGCGTCCTGACCGGGCTCAGGCGCGGGCGGCCCGTGGACTCCGGGGTGCTGCTCGCCACCCTGGTCGTGATCTCCGTACCCACCTTCGTCACCGGTCTGCTGCTCCAGCTGCTGCTCGGCGTCCAGTGGGCCTGGATCAAACCGTCCGTCTCCCCGGACGCCACCTTCGACGAGCTGATCGTCCCCGGCCTGGTGCTGGCCTCCGTCTCGCTCGCCTACGTCACCCGCCTGTCCCGCACCTCCATCGCGGAGAACAAGCGCTCCGACTACGTCCGTACGGCCATCGCCAAGGGCCTGCCCCGGCACCGGGTCATCACCCGGCACCTGCTGCGCAACTCGCTGATCCCCGTGGTCACCTTCATCGGCGCCGACATCGGGGCGCTGATGGGCGGCGCGATCGTCACCGAGCGGATCTTCAACATCCACGGCGTCGGTTTCCAGCTGTACCAGGGCATCCTGCGGCAGAACACCCAGACCGTCGTCGGCTTCGTGACGGTCCTCGTCCTGGTCTTCCTGGTCGCGAACCTCCTCGTCGACCTCCTGTACGCCGTACTCGACCCGAGGATCCGCTATGCCTGAACAGCAGCCGCACGAGCACGACGGTGCGATCGCCGGCACCGGCATGGGCGGCACGATGGACCTGGCGGCGAGCGAGGCGACGACGCTGGAGAAGACCCCCGGAGGCCCCGAAGGCACCGGCCCGGAGGGCAAGCCCCGCAGCCTCTGGTCCGACGCCTGGCGGGACCTGCGCCGCAACCCGGTCTTCCTGATCTCCGCCCTCGTCATCCTCTTCCTGGTCTTCATCTCCCTGTGGCCCTCGGCGATCGCCTCCGAAAGCCCCCTCAAGTGCGACCTCGCCAAGGCCCAGCAGGGCTCCCAGCCGGGCCACCCCTTCGGCTACGACGGCCAGGGCTGCGACGTGTACACGCGGACCGTGTACGGCGCCCGTACGTCCGTCACGGTGGGCGTGTGCGCCACGCTCGGCGTCTCCCTCTTCGGGTCCGCGCTGGGCGGCCTCGCGGGCTACTTCGGCGGCATCTGGGACTCGGTCCTGTCCCGGATCACCGACATCTTCTTCGCCATCCCGGTCGTCCTCGGCGGTCTCGTCCTCCTCTCCGTGGTGACCAGCAATACGGTCTGGCCGGTCATCGGGTTCATGGTGCTGCTCGGCTGGCCGCAGATCGCCCGTATCGCGCGCGGCTCTGTCATCACGGTCAAGCAGAACGACTACGTCCAGGCCGCCCGCGCCCTGGGTGCCCCCGACTCCCGCATCCTGCTGCGCCACATCGCCCCGAACGCCGTGGCCCCGGTGATCGTCGTGTCGACCATCGCGCTCGGCACCTACATCGCCCTGGAGGCGACCCTGTCCTACCTGGGCGTCGGCCTGAAGCCGCCCAGCGTCTCCTGGGGCATCGACATCTCCGCGGCCTCCCCCTACATCCGCAACGCCCCGCACGCCCTGCTGTGGCCCTCAGGAGCCCTGGGCATCACGGTCCTGGCCTTCATCATGCTGGGCGACGCGGTCCGCGACGCCCTCGACCCGAAGCTGAGGTGAGGGGTCGTGCTGTGTGAAGTGTGGTGTGGGAGGTGGGGGCCGGGCTGGGTGCTGCCGGGGTCCTCGGGCAGGTCGGTGGTTGCGGTGCCGTCCTTCGTCATTCGCGGCGGCGTGGTCCGCGATGCCCTTGACCCGAGGGTGAGGTGATGCGGTCGTGCTGTGTGAAGTGTGGTGTGGGAGGT
>NZ_JBSFVT010000009.1:88550-270520 GCF_053592455.1 Streptomyces sp. NPDC002676
GGAGGTGGGGGCCGGGCCGGGTGCTGCCGGGGCTCTCGGGCAGGTCGGTGGTTGCGGTGCCGTCCTTCGTCATTCGCGGCGGCGTGGTCCGTGACGCCCTTGACCCGAGGGTGAGGTGATGCGGTCGTGCTGTGTGAAGTGTGGTGTGGGAGGTGGGGGCCGGGCCGGGTGCTGCCGGGGCTCTCGGGCAGGTCGGTGGTTGCGGTGCCGTCCTTCGTCATTCGCGGCGGCGTGGTCCGTGACGCTCTCGATCCGAAGGTGAGGTGAGGGGTCGTGCTGCTCGAAGTGCGGGATCTGCATGTGGAGTTCCGGACGCGGGACGGGGTCGCCAAGGCCGTCAACGGGGTGTCGTACGCCGTGGACGCGGGGGAGACCCTTGCCGTGCTCGGGGAGTCGGGTTCCGGGAAGTCGGTCACCGCGCAGGCTGTGATGGGGATCCTCGACATGCCGCCCGGGAAGATCACCGGGGGCGAGATTCTGTTCCAGGGGCAGGACCTGCTCCGGCTGAAGGAGGAGGAGCGGCGGAAGATCCGTGGCGCCGGGATGGCGATGATCTTCCAGGACGCGCTGTCGGCCCTCAACCCCGTGCTGTCCGTCGGTGACCAGCTCGGCGAGATGTTCGTCGTGCACCGGGGGCTGTCGAAGAAGGACGCCCGGGGCAAGGCCGTCGAGCTGATGGAGCGGGTGCGCATCCCGGGCGCCGCCCAGCGGGTCCGGGACTATCCCCACCAGTTCTCCGGCGGTATGCGCCAGCGCATCATGATCGCCATGGCGCTGGCGCTGGAGCCGGCCCTCATCATCGCCGACGAGCCCACCACCGCCCTCGACGTCACCGTCCAGGCCCAGGTCATGGACCTGCTCGCCGAGTTGCAGCGCGAGTACCACATGGGCCTGATCCTGATCACGCACGACCTGGGTGTCGTGGCGGACGTCGCCGACCGGATCGCCGTGATGTACGCGGGGCGGATCGTCGAGTCGGCCCCCGTCCACGACATCTACAAGGCGCCGGCCCACCCCTACACCCGCGGCCTGCTGGACTCCATTCCGCGCCTGGACCAGAAGGGGCAGGAGCTGTACGCCATCAAGGGCCTGCCGCCGAACCTCATGAACATCCCGCCCGGCTGCGCCTTCCACCCGCGCTGCCCGATGGCCCAGGACGTGTGCCGCACCGACGAGCCCCCGCTGTACGCGGTCTCCGAAGAGCGGGGCAGTGCCTGCCACTTCTGGAGGGAGTGCCTGCATGGCTGAGCCCATCCTGGAGGTCACCGGCCTCGTCAAGCACTACCCGCTGATGCGGGGCATCCTGTTCAAGAAGCAGGTCGGCTCCGTGAAGGCCGTGGACGGCGTCGACTTCACCCTCGGCAAGGGCGAAACCCTGGGCATCGTGGGCGAGTCGGGCTGCGGCAAGTCCACGGTCGCCAAGCTGCTGTGCAACCTGGAGCGCCCGACCGCCGGTTCCATCAAGTTCAAGGGCGAGGACATCACCAAGCTGTCCGGCCGGGCCCTGAAGGCGGTGCGCCGCAACATCCAGATGGTCTTCCAAGACCCGTACACCTCCCTCAACCCCCGTATGACGGTGGGCGACATCATCGGGGAGCCGTACGACATCCACCCCGAAGTGGCCCCGAAGGGCGACCGTCGCCGAAGGGTGCGCGAGCTGCTGGACGTGGTCGGGCTCAATCCCGAGTACATCAACCGCTACCCGCACCAGTTCTCCGGCGGTCAGCGCCAGCGCATCGGCATCGCACGGGGGTTGGCGCTCCGCCCGGAGATCATCGTCGCGGACGAGCCGGTGTCCGCCCTGGACGTCTCGGTACAGGCCCAGGTGATCAACCTCCTGGACCGGCTCCAGTCGGAGTTCGACCTGTCGTACATCTTCATCGCGCACGACCTGTCGATCGTCCGGCACATCTCGGACCGGGTCGGCGTGATGTACCTGGGCCGGATCGTGGAGATCGGCAAGGACGCCGAGATCTACGACCACCCCACGCACCCCTACACCCAGGCCCTGCTGTCCGCGGTGCCGGTCCCCGACCCCGAGGCGCGCGAGCGCCGCGAGCGGATCATCCTGACCGGGGACGTGCCGTCCCCCACCAACGTCCCCTCCGGCTGCCGCTTCCGCACCCGCTGCTGGAAGGCCCAGGAGCGGTGCGCGCTGGAGGACCCGCTGCTGGCGGTCCCCGAGGAGTTCCGCGGGGCTTCGGGCCCGGCGGTCCACGACTCGGCCTGCTTCTTCGCGGAGGAGCTGACGGTCGTACCGCCGGAGGAACCGCCCGCGAACGGGAACGGGCCGGGGTGACAAGGCGTCCCCCGGCCCGTTGACGGCACCCGCACGGCCGTACGCTGACCAGCGTCGCGCGTCCGGATATCGGTGCCGCTTCCACGAAGTTGCCTGCGTGTTAACGCAGTTCACGACCGTTTGCCACTGCGGCTACGGCTTGTGCGGTTCTGCCAGCGCCCGCTTGAGGAAGTCCACCTGGAGCAGCAGCAGGTTCTCCGCGACCGTCTCCTGCGGGGTCATGTGGGTCACCCCGGACAGGGGCAGCACCTCGTGCGGGCGGCCGGCGGCCAGCAGGGCCGTGGAGAGCCGGAGCGAGTGGGCGACCACCACGTTGTCGTCCGCCAGCCCGTGGATGATCATCATCGGCCGGTGCGGCTCGGCGGGGTCGACCAGGCCCGCGTCGTCGATCAGCGAGTTGCGCCGGTACGACTCCGGCTGCTCGTCGGGGTGGCCGAGGTAACGCTCCTGATAGTGGGTGTCGTAGAGCCGCAGATCGGTCACCGGGGCGCCCACGACGGCCGCGTGGAAGACGTCCGGGCGGCGCAGGGCGGCGAGGCCCGCGAGGTAGCCGCCGAAGGACCAGCCGCGGATGGCGACCCGCGTCAGGTCGAGCGGGAAGTCGGCCGCGAGTGCCTGGAGCGCGTCCACCTGGTCCTGGAGGACGACCGCCGCGAGGTCGTCCCGGATCGCCTTCTCCCAGGCCGGGGAGCGGCCCGGCGTGCCCCGTCCGTCGGCGACGATCACCGCGAAGCCCTGGTCCGCAAACCACTGCGAGGTGAGGTGCGCGTTGTGCGCGGCGACCACCCGCTGACCGTGCGGACCGCCGTACGGGTCGAGCAAAACCGGGAGGGGAGTGCCGGGTTGGTAGTCCTGTGGCATAAGCACGGCGCACGGAATTCGGCGTGCGCCCCCCTCGGTGAGCGTCACGCGCGGGGAGAAACCGGGAGCTTCGGCGTACGACCGGACAGTGGCCGTCGCTTTTCCGTCGCGCAGCACCTGCACCCGCGCCCCCGGCCGGTCCAGCGCGGCCGACACCAGGACCGTCACGCCTCCGGCGCGCACCGCGGAGTGCACACCGGGCTCCTGCGACACGCGTTCCACGCCGAGTTCGTTCACCCGGTACACATGGACCTCGCCGGTCTCCGGCGCCGCCGCCTCCTCGCCCGCGGAGGCCGTGACCAGCACGTCGTCGTCACTCACGTCCAGTACGGCGCGCACGTGCAACTGGCCTCCGGTCAGCGGCCGTTCGCCCACCGTCAGGACCCGCGCACCACCCTCGTCCGCGATCCGGACAAGGTGCCCGGAAGGGCTCCAGCAGGGCACACCGGCGAAAAGTTCCAGCCATGTTGGATCTTCATCAGCATGCACCATCCGGGTCGCCCCGGTGTCCGGATCCACCGCCAGGAACAGCTGGCTGTGCTGGTCCCGAGCCTGGACCAGGAGCAGCGGCGCCCCTGCCTCTGACCAGTGCACACGCGCCAGATACGGGTAGCGCGCCCGGTCCCAGGCGACCTCCGTGCGGGTCCCGTCCAGGCCAAGTACGAACAGCCGTACGTCCGCGTTCTCCGTGCCGGCCGCGGGGTAGCGGACGTGGTGTGGCTCACGCTCCGGGTGGGCCGGGTCGGAGATCCACCACCGCCGTACCGGCGTGTCGTCCACGCGGGACACGAGCAGCCGGTCCGACTGCGGAGCCCACCAGAAACCGCGCGAACGCCCCATCTCCTCGGCCGCGATGAACTCCGCGAGGCCGTAGGTGACGTCCTCGCCCTCCGGTTCGGCGAGCGCCCGGTCGCCCTCCCCTTCGGCGCCCACCACCCGCAGCGCGCCCTCGGCGACGTACGCGATGTGCCGTCCGTCGGGGGAGGGGCGGGGGTCGATCACCGGTCCGGGCACCCGGAGTTCATGCGCCGTACCGGCCCGCAGTTCGGCCGCGAAAAGCCGCCCTGACAAGGCGAAAGACGCCAACTCCACGGCCGTGTCGGTGGCATAGCCGACGATGCCGGCGCCCCCCTCACGGCTCCGCTCCCGGCGTGCCCGCTCCTCGGGCGAGAGCTGCTCGGCGGCGCCTTGGAGGAGCGCCTCCGGATCGGCGGCCACGCGCTCCGTGCCGTCCGGAAGGTCCAGGATCCAGAGGGAGTTGGCCCGGTCGGTGCCCGAGCTCGAACGCAGGAACGCGACACGCGACCCGTCCGGTGCCACGGCGAACGCGCGCGGCGCGCCGAGCGTGAACCGCTGCGTGCGGGCATACCGACGGGGGAAAGAGTCAGCCTCGGTCGTCATACCCCGACCATATTGGCCATGCGCCCCCTTGTGCGGCTGTGCGCCGAGCGATGCACGAGTACGGATAGTTATGATCACTACCGCTGTGTGGGTATGAACCTGCTGGCGTCTGCATGGATTTGCTCTACTGATCTAGGTCCAACCTAGAACAGAATGACAACCCAATAGTCCAAACCCCCCTTGTCCCTGGGATCTTTGGAGGTGAGCCGCCGTGGCACTCTCGATTTCGGCGGTGGTGCTGCTGGCGATCATCGTCTTCCTGCTGATCAAGAAGTCAGGACTGAAGGGGGGCCACGCGGTCGTCTGCATCCTGCTCGGCTTCTACCTCGCCTCTTCGACGATGGCCCCCACGATCAACGACCTCACGACGAACGTGGCGGACATGATCGGCAGCATCAAGTTCTGACCGGCGCGGCCGGGCCCGGAGGGTTGCCGTCGGGCCGTCCTGCCCGTGCGGACGACCCCGGCAGCCCGGACAGCACCGGACAAACGCCGGACGTAGGGTGGGCCCCATGACGGAACTGCCAGCCCGGCGTCTGCTGCTGGTGCACGCGCACCCGGACGACGAGTCGATCAACAACGGCGCGACCATGGCCAGGTACGCAGCTGAGGGTGCCCATGTGACCCTGGTCACCTGCACCCTCGGCGAGCGCGGGGAGGTCATCCCGCCCGAGCTGCGGCATCTGACCGGGGCCGCGCTGGGCGCGCACCGCCGCGGTGAGCTGGCTGCCGCGCTGGGTGCGCTGGGTGTGGCGGACTTCCGGCTGCTCGGCGGCGCGGGGCGGTACGGCGACTCCGGGATGATGGGCACCTCGGACAACGACGACCCGGACTGTTTCTGGCAGGCCGATCTGGACGAGGCCGCGGGGCAGCTGGCCGAGGTGATCCTGGAGGTCCGGCCGCAGGTTCTCGTCACCTACGACGACCACGGCGGGTACGGCCACCCCGATCACATCCAGGCCCACCGCGTCGCCATGCGGGCCGTCGAGCTGGCCGGCGAGCAGGGTCATCAGGTCCAGAAGGTGTACTGGAACCGCGTTCCGCGGTCCGTCGTCGAGGCCGCCTTCGCCCGACTGGAGGACGAGCTGTCCGTGCTGCCGTTCGACAAGAGCGCCAGTGTGGACGACGTCCCGGGCGTCGTGGACGACAGCAAGATCACCACTGCCGTCGACGGCACCGCCCACGCCCCCGCCAAGGCCGCCGCCATGCGGGCCCACGCCACCCAGATCGAGGTGGCCGAGCCGTACTTCGCGCTCTCCAACGAGCTGGCCCAGCCGCTGTTCACCACCGAGTACTACGAGTTGGTGCGCGGCGAGGCGCTGCCGGGGGAGGTCGATCTCTTCGCGGGGCTCACCATCCAGGAGGCGTCGTGAGCAACGACGGACGCGGGTCGATGCTGGCCCAGCCGCTGCAACTGCCCTCGGCCGGGCGGTTCGCCGCCCACGTCGGGCTCTTCCTGCTCGGTGCCGTCGCCGGGCTCGCCGGGGCCCTGGTGCAGGCCGCCTGGTTCCCGGGCGGGCTGCTGCTCGCTCTCGCGGGCGCGGCCGGGGTGTTCCTCGGCGGGGCGTTCGTCACCGGAGGCCGGGGCGGTGCGGTCGCGCCCGTGGTCGGCTGGATCGTGACCGTCCTCCTGGTCGTGACCACGCGCCCCGAAGGGGACTTCCTGTTCGGCGCCGGAATCGGGTCCTACCTCTTCCTGCTCGGCGGCATGGCCCTTGCTGTGATCTGCGCCACCATTGCCCCTGCCTGGCAACCCGGTGGCGGACCCGCCCGACTTGGCAAGTGACGTACCACTTCGCCATGCGGCGCAGGTGCGAGTCCGGTGTGGGTTTCCTCAGCGGTCGTGGGATACGCGCCAGACGCGGCCAGTATGGTGGTGCGCGCCGCCGAGCTGCCCGCTGAGGTCGTAACGGGCGGCGGAGCCAACCGGGAGAACCTGCCTTGAGTCGTGAAACTGACACTCCGTCCTCCGGGCCCAACGGGCGCGGTGGTGCCGCATACCCCTCCGGCACCCCGCCGTACGGGACCCCCATGGCTTCGGACGACGGTACGGGCGCGGGCCGTTCGGCCTCGCAGCCGGAAGAACGCAAGACCGAGACCACGCTGACGACCCGGATCCGGATCAACATCCCCGGATCGCGGCCCATCCCGCCGGTCGTCATGCGCAAGCCCGTCGGGGACGCCGAGGGCGCCGGCGAGGACACGGGCGCCGACGCGCCCGCGGCGCCCGCCGCCCCGACCGCCACCGGCACCGTCGAGCCGCCCGCGGAGCCCGCGGCGCCGGCCGACGAGAAGGCCAGCGACTGGTTCGCGCCCCGCAAGTCCGGCGCCCCCAAGGGCGGTCAGGGCGGCGGCGGCACGAACGGGGCCGGAGCGTCCGGCGGTTCCACCGCCGGTGTGAGCGCCCCGGGCGCTCAGGGCGCCCGTCCGGGTGGACCGGGAGCGTCCGGCGCCGCCGGTACCACCGGCGCGCGCCCCGGCGGCGGCCGTCCCGGCGGCGTGGTCGGCTCCATGAGGGGGCCCGGCGCCCCCCGCTCCGGCGGCAAGAGCGGGCTGCCCGGCGCCACCGGCGGCCCGGTCGCCCCCGGACACGGCGGCGGCACCGGTTCCTTCGACGTGACCGAGGCGCTGGCCGCGGGCCCGCTGGGCGGCGGCTCCCGTCCCGGCGCGAGCGGCAACAACAACGGCAACGGCAGCGAACCGCGCCGTGACGAGCTGCCGTACTTCTCGGAGAACGGCGGCCAGTCCCAGCGCGGCGCCTCCGGCGCGGGCGGCCCCGGCGGCCCCAGCGGCTTCAACGGCCCGGGCGGTCAGGGCGGCCTGGGTGGTCCGCAGGGGCCCGCGGGTCCGACCAGCGGCCCGGTCACCGGCGACGGCCCCCTCGTCCCGCCGGTCGGCGGCCCCGGCGGCACGCCTCCGCGCAGTGCCCTCGCGGACCTCGACGCCCCCGCCGGCGGTCTGGGTAAGGCGCCCGGCGGCGCCCCCGGCAACCCGCTCGCGGCGCCCGGCGGTCCCGGCGGCCTCGGCCCCGGTGGCGGCCTCAGCGACGACACCGCGATCCTCACCCCGCAGAAGCCGGCCCCCGAACCGGCCGCGCCCGGCTACCGCGCCCCGGACAACGTCTCCGGGCACACCGTCACCAGCGGCATCCCGGTCGTCCCGTCGGCCGCGAACTCCCCGTTCGGCACCGGCACCCAGCCCGACGGCCCAGTTCCCCGCACCGCGCCCAAGGCCGAGCCGGCCGCGCCGCCCAAGGCCTCGGCCAAGCCGAAGAAGAAGGGCCGCAGCAAGCTGGTCCTGCTCGGCGGCGGTGTGGTCGCCGTCGCCGGTGTCGCCTACGGCGCCGGGCTGCTGATGAACCACTCCGACGTGCCCAAGGGCACCACCGTGCTCGGCCTGGACATCGGCGGCGGCACCCGCGACGACGCCGTCAAGAAGCTGGACGACACCTTCCGCAGCCGCGTGAACAAGCCGCTGAAACTGTCGGTCGGCGGCAAGACGGTCACCCTCGCCCCGGACCAGGCCGGCCTCCAGTTCGACTACCAGGCGACCGTGAGCGAGGCCGCCACGAACGACTACAACCCGGTGTCCGTGATCGGCTCCCTCTTCGGGCAGAAGCGGGAAATCGCGCCGGTCATGCCCGTGGACGAGGAGAAGCTCCAGGCCGCCCTCCAGCGGCTGGGCGGCGGCTCCGGTTCCGGCTCGGTCACCGAGGGCGGCATCCAGTTCCAGTCCGGCAAGGCCGTGGCCGTGTACGGCAAGGCGGGCAAGGCCATCGACGCCGCCCAGTCGACCCAGGCGGTCGAGCAGGCGTACCGCACGATGGTCGAGACCGACACGGAGACCGCGGTGACCGTCCCGACGACCACCAAGCAGCCGACGGTCTCGAACGCCGAGGTCGACCGCGAGATGAAGGAGTTCGCGGTACCGGCGATGTCGGGCAGGGTGACGGTTCAGACGGACGCCGCGCACTCCGTCCCGCTGAGCCCGCAGAACTCGCTGTGGAAGTTCCTCAGGGTGGTGGCCACGCCTGACGGCAAGCTGACCGACAAGCCCGACCTGAACGCCCTGAAGCAGCTCTACGGCGGGGCCTTCGACGGCGTGCTGATCACCCGGGCCAACGGCAAGAAGACGCCCGTGACGCCCCAGGACGTCTACGTCGCCCTGCGCCAGGCGCTGATGAGCAAGACCAACCGGGTCGCGGTCATCCCGACGAACCCGAGCTAGTCCGGCGCACGTCGCGCAAGGGGGGTGTCCACGGGGCACCCCCCTTCGCCGTGTCACCCGATCCGCATGACATCTGTCATGCGGCACCCAGGACCGACGGCACTGCCGGGCACCCGGCCCCCGCCGCCATCATGGCTGTCATGACAATGACAGCGGCGCCGGCCACTACCACCCCGGTGGTCGGGTTCGACCAGGTGACCAAGACGTACGGGAACGTGCGGGCCGTGGACGGCCTCTCGCTCCGGCTGTACCCGGGCGAGACCGTCGCCCTCCTCGGCCCCAACGGGGCCGGCAAGTCCACCACCCTCGACCTGCTCCTCGGCCTCAAGCAGGCCGACGGCGGCACGGTGAACGTGTTCGGCACCAGCCCGCGCGAGGCGATCACCGCCGGGCGGGTCGGCGCCATGCTGCAGAGCGGCGGGCTGATGGACGAGGTCACCGTGGCCGAGCTGGTGAAGCTGGGCTGCTCGCTGCACCCGCGGCCGTACAAGCCCGCCGACGTGATGGCCCGCGCGGGCATCACGCAGATCGCCGACCGCAAGGTCAACAAGCTCTCCGGCGGCCAGGCCCAGCGCGTCCGCTTCGCCCTCGCCACCGCCGGCGACTGCGGCCTGATCGTGCTGGACGAGCCGACCACCGGCATGGACGTCTCCGCCCGCCATGCCTTCTGGGCCACCATGCGCGAGCAGGCCGAGCAGGGCCGTACGGTCCTCTTCGCCACCCACTACCTCGAAGAGGCCGACGCCATCGCCGACCGGGTGCTCGTGCTGCACCGGGGCCGGCTCCTCGCCGACGGCACCGCCGCCGAGATCAAGGCCAAGGCGGGGGCGCGAAGGGTCGCCTTCGACCTGGAGGGGCAGATCGACGAGGCCGCGCTGCGCACGCTGCCCTTCCTCACCTCCCTCGACGTGTCGGGCCAGACCGTCCGCATCCAGTCCTCCGACGCCGACGCGACCGTCCACGCCCTGTACGGCCTCGGTGTCTACCCCCGCAACCTCGAAGTCGCCGGGCTCGGCCTGGAGCAGGCCTTCGTCGCCATCACCGCCGCCGAGGAGGCGAAGCAGTCGTGAACAGCCTCATCAAGCTGGAACTCACCCGCGCCCTGCGCAACCGCAAGTTCCTGTTCTTCTCGGTGATCTACCCTGCGGCCCTGTTCCTGCTGATCGCGGGCAACGCCGACAGCCACACCAAGATCGACGGCACGGGCCTGACCCTGCCGACGTACATGATGGTCTCCATGGCCTCCTTCGGTGCCCTGACCGCCGTGCTCATGGGCAACAGCGAGCGCATCGCCAAGGAGCGCGAGAGCGGCTGGGTGCGCCAGCTGCGCCTCACCTCGCTGCCCGGGCGCGGCTACGTCCTCGCCAAGACCGCCAGCGCCGCCGTGGTCAGCCTGCCGTCCATCCTCGTCGTGTTCGCGGTCGCCGCGGCCGTGAAGGACGTACGCCTCGGCGCCGGGCAGTGGCTCGGCCTCACTGGCGCGATCTGGGCCGGCAGCCTGGTGTTCGCCGCGCTCGGTGTCGCCATCGGCTACCTGGCCAGCGGTGACGCGGTCCGGCCGATCACCATGATCACCTACTTCGGTCTGTCCATGCTCGGCGGCCTGTGGATGCCCACGACGACCTTCCCGCAGTGGCTCCAGGACATCGCCAAGTGGCTGCCCACGCACGCGTACGCTGGCCTGGGGCGGGCGATCGAGCAGAGTCAGGCCCCCAGTGCCCAGGACATCGCCGTCCTCGCCGTCTCCTTTGTCCTCTTCGCGGGCGGCGCGGCCTGGCTGTACCGGAAGGACACGCTGAAGGCGTGAGCACGATGACGGAAGACCGGAAAGCCGGTGCCCCGGAGCACGTACCCGTGGGCTGGCCGCCCGGCAACCGGCGCGAGCTGCTGGTCAAGGTGCTGTGGATCGGTGTCTGGCTGGTCTTCCTCAGCTCGCCGGTCGACGACCTGGCCAGTGGCCACCACACCACCGGCGCCACCGTGGCCGGTGCGGTCGGCCTCACCGCCTTCGTCGGGGTCTATCTGACGCTGGTCTTCCGCAACATCGGCCGGCCGTTCTCCCCGCGCGTGGTGTTCACGCTGGGCGGGATCCTCGGCGTCCTCGCCCCCTTGCTGGCCTACACGCTGGGCGGCGCCTGGCTGGGCCTCTTCGTCTACGTGTCCGTCGCCTGGGGGGCCACCCTGCCGGTGCGGGCGGCCTACTGGGCCATCCCGGCGACCGGCGTCGTGATGTACCTGGTCGGCCTGCACTCCGGCGAGGAGGAGGCCCGCGGCCTGCTCCTGCTGGTGGTGCTGATCGGGTTCGCGATGACCGGTGTCGGCCAACTGGTCCGTACGACCGTCGAGTTGCGCAAGGCCAGGGCCACCGTGGCCCAGCTCGCCGCCAACGAGGAGCGGCTGCGGCTCGCCCGCGACCTGCACGACCTGCTCGGCCACTCGCTCTCCCTGATCACGCTGAAGAGCGAGCTGGCCGGGCGGATGCTGCCCGGCCACCCCGACAAGGCGGCCCAGCAGGTCGCCGACATCGAACAGGTCAGCCGCCAGGCGCTGGTCGACGTCCGCGAGGCCGTCACCGGCTACCGGCGCCCCCGCCTCGCCGCCGAACTCGCCGGCACCCAGGTCGCCCTGACCGCCGCCGGAGTCACCGCCGAAGTCCCCGCCGAACCCGACCTCGCCGGCGTCTCCGAGGACGCCGAGTCCGCGCTCGCCTGGGCGCTGCGTGAGGCGGTCACCAATGTGGTCCGGCACAGCGGCGCCGACCGGTGCGCCGTACGGCTCCTGCGCCGGCAGACCCTGGACGGGCCCGTCCTCGAACTCGACGTCGAGGACAACGGATCCGGCGGCTCCGGCAAGGGGCCCGGCAACGGCCTGACCGGGCTGACCGAACGGCTGGAGAAGGCCGGCGGCAGCCTGGAGGCGGGCCGGATCAAGCACGGATTCCGGCTGGTCGCCCGTGTCCCCACGGCTCCTTGGGGGACGTAGGATCCGGGGCATGACGAGCACGATCAAGGTCCTGCTGGCCGAGGACCAGTCCATGGTCCGCGAGGCGCTGGCCGCGCTGCTGGGCCTGGAGGACGACATCGAGGTCGTCGCCCAGGTCGCGCGCGGGGACGAGGTGCTGGCCGCCGTCGGCCGGCACGGCGTGGACGTGGCACTGCTCGACATCGAGATGCCGGGCTGCACCGGCATCGAGGCCGCGGCCCAGGTGCACCGCGAGCACCCCGCGGTGAAGCTCGTCGTCCTGACCACCTTCGGCCGCCCCGGCTATCTGCGCAGCGCCATGGAGGCCGGCGCCGACGCGTTCCTCGTCAAGGACGCCCCGGCCGCCCAACTCGCCGACGCGGTACGCAAGGTGCTGGCCGGCGAACGGGTCATCGACCCCAGCCTGGCCGCAGCTGCCCTCGCCGAGGGTGCCAACCCCCTCACCGACCGCGAACGCGAGGTGCTGCGCGCCGCCGCCGACGGCTCCACCAACGCCGAACTCGCCAAGACCCTCCACCTCTCCCAGGGCACGGTCCGCAACTACCTGTCCACGGCCATCCAGAAGCTGGCGGTACGCAACAGGGCCGAGGCGGTGCGGATCGCGAGGGAGAAGGGCTGGCTGTAGGGCCCCTCAGTTGAGCATCGCCCGGGCGGTGTGGGCCTGCTGCCGGGCCTGCCGCGCGGTGGACTCGTCGACGACCTCGACCAGGTCTGCGTAGGCATCCAGCTCCTCGGCCCCTTCCGTGAACTCCCCGCGCTGCACGAGCACCTGCGCCCGCTCATAGCGCAGGCGGGCCGGGTGGGAGGGCAGCAGCAGCCCCAGCTCGACCGCCCACAGGGCGACGTCCGAGCGCTCCGGCCGGGCCGAGGCCCACGCCCGGATGTTGTTGAGGATCCGCTGGATCACCTCCAGCGGCGCCGCGGGCACCAGCATCGAGGGCTCCAGCGGCGCCCCGGTCGCCCCGACCACCAGCAGTTCGGCGTCCGCCCCCGTGAGCACCCGGCCCCCCTCGAACGGATCGGCCAGCACCTGCTCCTCCGGCGGGCCGAACCCGACCACGAAGTGCCCCGGCAGCGCGACCCCGTACACCTGGGCCCCCGCCCGCCGCGCGACCTCCAGCCACACCACCGACAGCAGGATCGGCAGCCCGCGCCGCCGCCGCAGCACCTCGTGCAGCAGCGAGGACTCCAGGCGCTGGTAGTCCGCGGGCGCCCCGCCGAACTCGTGGCGCTCGCCGAGCAGCCGCTGCACGGCCTCCGCCCACGCCCGCGGCCCGCCCGGACGGTACGGCAGCTCGCCCGCGAGCCGGTCCAGCTCCAGCTGGGCGGCGTCCATGCCGTCCTCGTCCAGCGTGCCGTCCGCCTCCGCGCCGATCAGCAGACACAGCGCCGACAGGTCCGGCCGCTCGGACCGGGCCTCCTCGGCGAACCGCCGCCGCAGCTCCGCGGAACGTTCCGGCGGGGGCGGGTACGGGGGCGGGAGGTGAGGGTGCCCCATGGCTGGCTCATGCCCTTCCACGGCGGTTCCTACGACCGTCCGGAGCCGGAATCGCCCGGCTCCCGGTAGTAGTGGTACGCGTGATGCCGCTCGAAGCCCAGCGCGGTGTAGAGCCCCTGTGCCGCCCCATTGTCCGCCTCGACCTGGAGCCAGGCCGCCGAGGCGCCCTCGTCCAGGGCGCGCCGGGCCAGGGCGGCCATGACCTCGGTGGCCAGCCCCTGCCGCTGCCGCAGGGGATCCACCTCGACGGCGGCGAACCCGGCCCAGCGTCCGTCCACCACACACCGCCCGATCGCCGCCGGAGGCTCCCCCTCGGCGCCGGGCACGGTCGCGAACCACACCGACGGACCTGCACGGAGCACCCGCAGGGCCACCTCGCTCACCCCCTTGCGCTGGTACCGGGCGAGCCACGCCTCGTCCACCTCGCGGGACAGCACCACCCCGGAGCCCTCGGCCCGGTCCGCGACCGGCGCGAGGTCGCCGATCCACACCCCGGCGCTCGTCTCACGGACCCAGCCGCGCCGCTCCAGCTCCGCGCACAGCAGTTCCTGGGTGTCCTCGGCTCCGGTGGCGGTCTGCACGAGAGCGGGCAGACCACGCTCGCCGTACCAGCGTCGTACGGCGGCCAGGGCCGCGTCGAGCGGAAGGCCGGGATCACCGAGCGGCAGCACACTGTTTGCCCGCCGAGTGAATCCGCCGGCGGCCCGCAGTTCCCACTCGCCGAGCCGTTCGCTCTCCACCGGCCGCCAGGCCCGGGAGGAGACGTGCGCGAGCTCCGCGTACGAGGCGGCGGGGCCCCGGCGGCGCGCCGGTGCGGCCGGTACGACCTTGCCCGCCACCAGCACGGACTCCGCGATCCGGACACTCTGCCCGTCCCGCCGTGTGATCATGAGCACGCCGTTGTCCCATGATGTGAGAACACCGACCGTGTCGGTGAACTTCACGTCCGGAACTCCAGGCTCCGTCAAGCACCGCACGGAGACCCGTTTACCCACGTCAGCAGCGGTGATGCGGACCTTGAGACGTCCTGCTGCAGAGATTTCCACTGGTCAGTTCACCCCTCCTGTTCGGATCATGCCCCGGAACGGAGATACTAGGGGCGGGCATCGACGACGCCGCGCTCCCGCGCACCCGGCGGCGGAGCCTGTGGAGGCTCGCCAGCGCCCTATCGAGGAGGAACGACAGCGTGACCTACGTCATCGCGCAGCCTTGTGTGGACCTGAAGGACAAGGCGTGCATCGAGGAGTGCCCGGTCGACTGCATCTACGAGGGCCAGCGGTCCTTGTACATCCACCCGGACGAATGCGTCGACTGTGGTGCCTGTGAACCGGTCTGCCCGGTCGAGGCCATCTTCTACGAGGACGACGTGCCGGAGGAGTGGAAGGACTACTACAAGGCGAACGTCGAGTTCTTCGACGACCTGGGTTCTCCCGGCGGCGCCAGCAAGCTGGGACTGATCGAGCGCGACCACCCCTTCGTCGCCGCGCTGCCGCCGCAGGCCACCGAAGAGTAATTCCGTAAGCGGCACTTGCGTAGAGCGCCGCCTCGGTCCCGTACGGCCCGGATCGTCCTGATCACCGCCGTACGGGACCGAGGCGTTTGCCGAACCCGACGAAAGTGAGCCACTGATCGTGTCCGCAGTCTCCGACCGTTTGCCCACGTTCCCCTGGGACAAGCTGGAGCCCTACAAGAAGACGGCGGCGGCGCACCCGGACGGCATCGTCGACCTCTCGGTCGGCACGCCGGTCGACCCCGTGCCCGAGCTGATCCAGAAGGCGCTGATCGACGCGGCCGACTCGCCGGGTTATCCGACGGTCTGGGGCACCCCGGCGCTGCGCGACGCGATCACCGGCTGGCTGGAGCGGCGCCTGGGCGCCCGCGGGGTCACCCACCGCCACGTCCTGCCGGTCGTCGGCTCCAAGGAACTGGTGGCCTGGCTGCCGACCCAGCTGGGCCTCGGCCCCGGCGACAAGGTGGCCTACCCGCGCCTGGCCTACCCGACGTACGAGGTGGGCGCGCGCCTGGCCCGCGCCGGCTACGAGGTCTACGACGACCCCCGCGACCTGGACCCGGCCGGCCTGAAGCTCCTCTGGCTGAACTCCCCGTCGAACCCGACGGGCAAGGTCCTGCCGAAGGACGAGCTGACGGCCATCGTCGCCTGGGCGCGCGAGCACGGCGTCCTGCTCGTCTCCGACGAGTGCTACCTCGAACTGGGCTGGGAGGCCGACCCGGTCTCGGTCCTGCACCCCGACGTCAACGGCGGCTCCTACGACGGCATCGTGGCCGTCCACTCCCTGTCCAAGCGCTCCAACCTGGCGGGCTACCGCGCGGCCTTCGTGGCCGGCGACCCGGCGGTCCTCGGTCCGCTGCTGGAGATCCGCAAGCACGGCGGCATGATGACCTCGGCGCCGACCCAGGCGGCGGTGGTGGCCGCCCTCGGTGACGACGCCCACGTCCACGAACAGCGCGAGCGCTACGCGGCCCGCCGCGAGGCCCTGCGCACCGCTCTGCTGGGCCACGGTTTCCGCATCGAACACAGCGAGGCCAGCCTCTACCTGTGGGCAACACGGGACGAGTCCTGCTGGCAGACGGTGGCCCACCTCGCCGAACTCGGCATCCTGGTGGCACCGGGCGACTTCTACGGCGAGGCGGGCGAGAAGTTCGTACGCGTGGCTTTCACGGCGACGGACGAGCGGGTCCGCGCTGCGGTGGAACGCCTGACGGCGTAACCGGCCGGCAAAGCCGACGGGGTCCGGGGAACTCCCTGGACCCCGTCGCCGTAGAGGTCGACGACCGCCGGCCTCAGCCGAGCGGCAGCCCCTTGGCCGGCAGCCCCTTGACCGGCAGGTCCGCCGTCGGCGCCCCACCCTTCGTCACGGTGGACGCGGTATCCCCGAGGACACCCCCCGCGGCCCCGGCCGCGTCGCCCGCGACCTGCTGCGCCGCGGGCGCCGCCTTCTTCACGGCACCGCCGCCGGTCTTGCCCGCGACAGAAGTGACGTTCTGGGCCGCACTGTCGGCGGTGTTACCGACGTGTGCCCCGTCCAGTGCGGTCAGGCCGCCCAGGTTCGGGGTGGCCGCCGGCAGAGTGGCCGCACCGGCGGAGCCGGCCGCACCGACCCCGGCTGCCGCTCCCGCTGCGACAAGCAGTGCGGCACGGGCGATCCGGCGGGTCAGAGGGAGGGACATGATGCTCCATTCGACGGGAGGGAACGGTGATGTGTCCGGGCTCGGACACGCCGTGACTACCGCTCGAGGCCGACGAAGGTTGCGGAGGCAAAAGGTAAAGAATGGATAACGCATCGCATTATCGTTTGTGGATAAAAACGGGCAAAGAACGCCCGTCCGAAATCGTGCAGAATCCTTACGGCTCTTGATTTCCAAGGGTTCCCGGAAACCCGTCGAACCTCACCGGGAAACCCGCACCCTCCCCGGCCGCGCAACCCGGCGGGGGGATCTCCCGCACTACTGTCCGGTCACGATCCGGACCGCCCCCACGGACTGCTCGGCGCCGCCGGCCCCCGCCGACCCGGCCGTCCGCCACGCGTCGCCGCCGTTCCCGGCGTGCCATTCCCGCCCCGCGTACGCCACCCGCTGGATGTGCAGCGCCGAGGAGTTGGCGACCGCCCAGTGCGCCAGCTGCCAGCCCCGCTCCTGCTCGCTCCGCCCGGCCGTGTCCTGCTTCGCGCCCTGCGGCACCGGCACGGTCACCGTCCGGCCGTGCGCGGACGAGGTCACGCTCGGGGACGGCGACGGCGACGGCACGGCCGTACCGCCCACCGTGGCTCCCGCCTCCTGCAGTGCGTCCCGCCCGAAGTCCCGTACCAGCGCGGCCCGCACCGCGTCCGGCCCCGTCCCCGTGGCCGTGCGCGCCGGACGCCCGTCGCAGGTCAGCGTGGCGGCGGCCTGCCCGGTCAGCGCGGCGGAGAGCAGCGCGGCGTCCGGCTCGTGCTTGGCGTACGCCTCCGGATAGCCGCTGCGCTGCACCTCCTGGGCCGCCTCGGTCAGCGGCAGTTCGATGTAGTTGTGCACCCGCGCCAGGTGGGCGTAGAAGATGCCCGCCGCGTACGCCGGGTCCATGATCTGCTGCTCGGTGCCCCAGCCCTGCGAGGGCCGCTGCTGGAACAGGCCCAGCGAATCCCGGTCGCCGTGCTGGATGTTGCGCAGCCCCGACTCCTGGAGCGCGGTCGCGATCGCGATCGTCACGGCCCGCTCCGGCATTCCGCGCCCGGTGCCGACGGCGGCGATCGTCGCCGCGTTCACCGCCTGCTCCGGCGTGAACTCGTACGACGTCCCGTCGCCCGAGCGCGAGACCACTTTGCAGCCGCGCGCACCCGTGCCCCCAGTCACGTACTGGATCACGAGGTAACCGACGACGCCGGACAGGACCAACAGGGCCGCACCGATACGGAAGAAACGGCCGCGACGCTTGGGACGGGTGGGGGACGGCTCTGGCACGCGTACAAGGTACTGGAGCCCTCTGAGGCCCTCACCAGGGGTGGGCATGTACACGCACTGCCTCCACAACCCGCCCCGCCGAGCGGCACGCTGGCAGGATCCGGAGGACACGGCCTAGGGTCGGGAACATGGCCGACACCTCGCTTGACCTCACGCTGGACGCCGCCGCGCTCACCGCGCAGCTCGTCGACTTCCCCTCCGAGAGCGGCACCGAGAAGCCCCTCGCCGACGCGATCGAGACCGTGCTGCGCGCCCTGCCGCACCTCACCGTCGACCGGTACGGCAACAACGTGGTCGCCCGCACGAACCTGGGCCGCGCGGAGCGGGTCATCCTGGCCGGCCACATCGACACCGTGCCGATCGCCGGCAACGTGCCCTCGCGCCTGGACGAGGACGGCGTGCTGTGGGGCTGCGGCACCTGCGACATGAAGTCCGGCGTGGCGGTGCAGCTGCGCATCGCGGCGACGGTCCCCGCCCCCAACCGCGACCTGACCTTCGTCTTCTACGACAACGAGGAGGTCGCCGCCGACCTCAACGGCCTCAAGCACGTCGTCGAGGCCCACCCCGAGTGGCTGGTGGGCGACTTCGCGGTCCTGCTGGAGCCCTCCGACGGCCAGGTCGAGGGCGGCTGCCAGGGCACCCTGCGTGTGCTGCTGAAGACCAGCGGCGAGCGGGCCCACTCCGCGCGCGGCTGGATGGGCTCCAACGCCATCCACGCGGCGGCCCCCATCCTGGCCCGGCTGGCCTCCTACGAGCCCCGCTGGCCGGTGATCGACGGCCTGGAGTACCGCGAGGGCCTGAACGCGGTGGGCATCAGCGGGGGAGTGGCGGGCAACGTCATCCCCGACGAGGCCGTGGTCACGGTCAACTTCCGCTACGCCCCCGACCGCACCGAGGAGGAGGCGATCGCGCACGTCCGCGAGGTGTTCGCGGACTCCGGGGTGACGGAGTTCGTGGTCGACGACCACAGCCCCGGCGCGCTGCCCGGCCTCTCCCACCCGGCCGCCGCGGCCTTCATCGAGGCGGTGGGCGGCACCCCGCAGCCCAAGTACGGCTGGACCGACGTCTCCCGCTTCTCCGCGCTCGGCGTTCCGGCGGTCAACTACGGCCCCGGCAACCCGCACTTGGCGCACAAGCGGGACGAGCGGGTCGAGGTGGCGAAGATCCTGGCGGCCGAGGAGCGCCTGCGGGACTGGCTCACTGCGTAAGGACTGCGTAAGAACGTTGCACGGGCCGCATGCGGCGCACGCATGCCGGACATACATATGTCCCCCCTCCGTAACCTGCATGGATCTACGCTGAGGTCGAAATACCCGCAAGCGGAGGGAGCGCACATGCCTACCGGCAACCCCGAGGGGAAGAAGGTGCCGCCGGACGAGCAGCGGCTCGGACCGGTCCTCCGAAGGCGGGCACAGGTGACGGCCAGCACGACCGACCAGCGGCTGCTGGACGAGCGGGCCCCGACGGACTGGGTCCACACCGACCCCTGGCGGGTCCTGCGCATCCAGTCGGAGTTCATCGAGGGCTTCGGCACGCTGGCCGAACTCCCGCCCGCGATCAGCGTGTTCGGCTCGGCGCGTACGCCGGTGGACTCGTCGGAGTACGACGCCGGGGTGCGGCTCGGGCGCGGGCTGGTGGAGGCCGGCTGGGCGGTGATCACGGGTGGTGGCCCGGGCGCGATGGAGGCGGCGAACAAGGGCGCGTGCGAGGCGGGCGGCATCTCGGTGGGCCTGGGGATCGAGCTGCCCTTCGAGCAGGGTCTGAACCCCTACGTCGACATCGGCCTGAACTTCCGCTACTTCTTCGTGCGGAAGATGATGTTCGTGAAGTACGCGCAGGGCTTCGTCGTCCTGCCCGGCGGCCTCGGCACCCTCGACGAACTCTTCGAGGCCCTCACCCTCGTCCAGACCCAGAAGGTCACCCGCTTCCCGATCGTCCTCTTCGGCAGCGAGTACTGGGGCGGTCTGGTGACCTGGCTGCAGAACACCCTGGTCGCCCAGGGCAAGGCCTCGGAAAAGGACCTGCTCCTCTTCCATGTGACGGACGAGGTGGAGGAAGCCGTAGCCCTGGTCTCAAAGGAGGCAGCCCGCTGACGCGGCGCCCCGGCCGGCACCGATCGGCCCCCGGCATGTCCCCCCGCCCCGAGGGCCCCGCCCCCGGGGCGGGGGCCCTGGGGCGTCAGGCCAGGCCTCGGCGAGCCACGGCAGGAGGACGGTGGCCGGCGATCGAGGCGACCATCTCCAGTACCTGGCGGGTCTCGGCAACCTCATGGACCCGGTACACCTGCGCCCCGAGCCACGCGGACACCGCCGTCGTGGCCAACGTACCGAGCAGCCGCTCCTTCACCGGCCGGTCCAGCGTCTCGCCCACGAAGTCCTTGTTGGACAGCGACACCAGCACAGGCCACCCCGTGGCGACCATCTCGTCCAGCCGCCGCGTCGCCTCCAGGCTGTGCCGCGTGTTCTTCCCGAAGTCGTGACCGGGGTCGATCAGCACCGACTCCCGCGGCACCCCCAGTGACACCGCCCGCTCCGCCAGCCCCACGGTCACCTTCAGGATGTCGGCCACGACGTCGTCGTACGTCACCCGATGGGGCCGTGTACGGGGCTCCACACCGCCCGCATGCGTGCAGACCAGCCCCACGCCGTACCGCGCCGCGACCTCTGCCAGCCCGGGATCGACACCGCCCCACGCGTCGTTCAGCAGATCCGCACCCGCCTCGCACACCGCCTCGCCGACCTCGGCGCGCCAGGTGTCCACGCTGATGATCACGTCCGGGAACCGCCGCCGTACCTCCGCGACGAAGCCGACGGTCCGCCGCGCCTCCTCCTCGGCCGTGACCTCCTCGCCCGGTCCGGCCTTCACCCCGCCGATGTCGATGATCGCGGCGCCCTCGGCCACCGCCTGCTCCACGCGAGCCAGCGCCGGCTCGTCGGTGAACGTGGCCCCCTGGTCGTAGAAGGAGTCCGGGGTCCGGTTGACGATCGCCATGATCACCGGTTCGTGCGGCCCGAATTCCCGCTTGCCCAGCCTGAGCATCCGCTGTGACCTCTTCTCGTACATCCCGCGTGCGTCCCGCGGTACGGCCGCCTCGGCCGCCTGTGACCCTAACTGTCAGACTCGCATGGCACGATCGGAGCCAGACACATTTGGCGCCCGGCACAATCCGGGACATCGAGCGTGGGGACTTCTGGCGATGGTGATGTTCTTGTTCCTGGTCGTCGCGCTGGCCGTCGTGGTCGCCGCGGTGACCCTCGCCGTGATCGGCGGCGGGGAGAGCACCCCGCTGCCCGAGGCGGCACCGGAGCGGCTCCAGGACCCGCTGCCCCCGGACCGCCCGGTCGACGGGGCGGACGTGGAGAGCCTCCGCTTCCCGCTCGCCCCGCGCGGCTACCGCATGGCCGACGTGGACGACGCCCTCGGCCGCATCGCCGCCGAACTCGCCGAGCGGGACGCCCGGATCGCCGACCTGGAGTCCGCGCTGGCCGGCGCCAGAGCCGCCGCCGCGCACGTCCGCATGGACAAGGGCGAGGGCGACCGTCCGGAGGAAGTGCGATGAGCGACGGAACCGCCCTCGCGGGCCCCGACGGCGCCCTGCGCTGCCCCTGGGCCCTGTCCACCGAGGACTACGTGACGTACCACGACGAGGAGTGGGGCCGCCCGGTCCACGGCGACGACGCCCTCTTCGAGCGGATCAGCCTGGAGGCCTTCCAGTCGGGCCTGTCCTGGATCACCATCCTGCGCCGCCGCCCCGGTTTCCGCGCGGCCTTCGCCGGCTTCCGGATCGAGAAGGTCGCCGCCTTCACCGACGAGGACCGCGACCGGCTGCTGGCCGACCCGGGCATCATCCGCAACCGCGCCAAGATCGACGCGACCCTCGCCAACGCGCGCGTGCTCGCCGACTGGGCCGAGGGCGAGCTCGACGAGCTGATCTGGTCCCACGCCCCGGACCCCGCCGGCCGCCCGGCCCCGAAGACCCTCTCCGACGTCCCCGCCGTCACCACGGAGTCCACGGCCCTGTCGAAGACCCTGAAGAAGCGGGGCCTGAGATTCATCGGCCCGACGACGGCGTACGCGCTGATGCAGGCGTGCGGGCTGGTGAACGACCATCTGGCACTGTGCGCCATGCGTGCTTCCGGCGTACCCGCCCGCTAGCCGCCCACCTGCCCGTCAGCCGCTCACCTGCCTGCTCAGCGGCCCAGGTACTTCGGCTTCTCCTTGTTCACGAACGCCTGCACCGCGATCGCGTGGTCCTCGGACTGTCCCGCGCGGGTCTGGAGTTCGTCCTCCTTCTCCAGGGTCTCGACGAGGGAGTGCGTGAGGCCGTAGGCCACCGCCTCCTTGAGCGCCGCGTACGCCACCGTCGGCCCCTCGGCCAGGGCGCGCGCCACCTTCTCGGCCTCGGCGCGCAGCTCCGCCGCCGGCACCAGCCGGTTGGCGATGCCCAGCTCCAGGGCGTCCTGGGCGCTGATGCTGCGCGGGAAGAGCAGCAGGTCGGCGGCACGGCCGGGCCCGACCACGCGCGGCAGCGTCCAGGAGACGCCGGAGTCGGCGGTGAGCGCGACGCCCGCGAAGGAGGTGTTGAAGGAGGCCGTCTCGGCCACGATCCGGTAGTCGGCGGTGAGCGCGAAGCCGAAGCCCGCCCCGGCCGCGACGCCGTTCACCGCCGCGACCACCGGCTTGGGCGCCCCGGCCAGCGCCCTCGCGATCGGGTTGTAGTGCTCCTTGACCGTGCTCATCGTCTGCCCGGCCCCGGTCTCCCGGTCGGCGGCGAGCAGCCCGATGTGCTCCTTGAGGTCCTGGCCCACGCAGAACGCCCGGTCCCCGGCGGCGGTCAGCAGGATCGCCCGGACGGCGGTGTCGCCGGCCGCGGATTCCGCCGCCTCCCGGAGGGCGACCTTGGTCTCGATGTTCAGCGCGTTCATCGCCTCGGGGCGGTTCAGCGTGATCGTCGCGAGTCCGTCGCTCACCTCGTAGAGCACGGTGTCGGCCATGGGGTATCCCCTCCGGTGTCGCCGCTGGTGACGTACCGATCGGTACGTCCCTGTCTGAAGGACAGCATGGCGGAGATCACCGTCCAGGGAACGAACCGGACGTGTGACCTGCGTCAAAGAAAACCGGAGCGGATGCGGGGGAGCCGCTTCCGCGTGGCGGCGCAGTATCGCAGTCACATCCCCGAATTGGGTGGTTTTGCTCGCGCGCGTTGTCCAAGCGATGCCTACCGATGTTGGTCATCGGGTCCTGAGATGCGGGATAATGGCTTGGAAGCAATGTGTTCGATGCCGGTGTCGCGTGTCCGAGTCGGATCGCGGCTGCCCTTCAGGGGGCTGTCGGCAGACGATGAGCTGGTTTCAGGAAGGGGAACGAGCATGGCGGCCATGAAGCCGCGGACGGGCGATGGCCCGCTCGAGGTGACCAAGGAGGGGCGGGGCATCGTCATGCGCGTTCCGCTCGAAGGCGGCGGTCGACTCGTTGTCGAGCTGACCCCTGACGAGGCCGAGGCGCTCGGCGACGCCCTGAAGAAGGTCGTCGTCTGACGCGCCAGCGACCCCAACCTTCCGGCTGCCCCGGTACCGCCTGCGGTGCCGGGGCAGCCGTTTTCCCAGGCTCCGCCGGCCCCGGGCCCCCGGGGTCACCCCTTGACGGGGCTCACCGCTTGACGGCGCACAGCAGCCCGTCGCCCACGGGTATCAGCGACGTCACCAGCTCCTGGCTCTCGCGCACCGTGCGCAGCAGCTCCCGCAGCTTCAGCACCTCGGTGGGCTGCGGACCGGAGTCGACGGTACGGCCGCCCGCGAAGACGCCCTCGAAGACCACCAGGCCGCCCGGACGCAGCAGGCGCAACGATTCAGCGAGGTAATCCGGGTACTCCTGCCGGTCACCGTCGCAGAAGACCAGGTCGTATCCGGCGTCCGCGAGCCGCGGCAGCACGTCCAGGGCGCGGCCCGGGATGAACCGGGCCCGGTTGCTGGCGAAGCCGCAGGCGCGGAAGGCCTGGCGGGCGAACTGCTGGTGCTCGGGCTCCGGGTCGACGGTGGTGAGGACCCCGTCCGGGCGCATGCCGTGCAGCAGATGGATTCCGGAGACCCCGCAGCCGGTCCCGATCTCCGCGACCGCCTTGGCGTCCACGGAGGCGGCGAGCACCCGCAGCGCGGAGCCCGTGCCGGGCGCCACCGAGCGCAGCCCTGCCTCGCGGGCCCGGTCGCGGGCCCAGCGCAGCGCTTCGTCCTCGGCGACAAAGGCGTCGGCGAACGCCCAGCTCGTCTGCCGGTTGCCGGTAATGACCCTCTCCCGTCCCCATGATTGCCTCGGCGTGACTGTATCCGTTGGCACCGGGAACCCGCAGATGGGACCGGGCGTTTATAGGGATGAGACGGTGGCCGGGGACGCGACGGGGGGTAAGAGGTGGAACAGGGCGCCGAGCAAGTGCTGACGCAGCCGTATGAGCCGTATCAGCACGTATCAAATTCTCGTAAAACCGCTTATCCGGAGCTAACGGGCGAGGTGGCTATGGTAGGGGCTCCACTGGACACCACCAGAGCCGACAGGGGAGGTGCGGCTGCGCCCGAAGACCGGGGAGGAGTGCTGCGGCGCTTCCTCGGGTCGGTGGGCAGGCCGAAATCCGTGACCGACACCGCTGCTGACCACCACGCCGCAGTCGCCGCAGGCGACGCCCAGACCGCGACCTTCTCCACCGACGCGGACGGGCAGGCATGGACTCCGCCCACCTGGGAGGAGATCGTCAGCACGCACAGCGGCCGGGTCTACCGCCTCGCCTACCGCCTCACGGGCAACCAGCACGACGCCGAGGACCTCACCCAGGAGGTCTTCGTCCGCGTCTTCCGCTCCCTGTCCACGTACTCGCCGGGCACCTTCGAGGGCTGGCTGCACCGCATCACCACGAACCTCTTCCTGGACATGGTCCGCCGCAAGCAGCGCATCCGCTTCGACGCCCTCGGCGAGGACGCGGCCGAGCGGCTGGCCAGCAAGGAACCCACCCCGCAGCAGCTCTTCAACGACGCCCACTTCGACGCCGACGTCCAGCAGGCCCTGGACACCCTTGCGCCCGAGTTCCGCGCCGCCGTCGTCCTGTGCGACATCGAGGGACTGTCGTACGAGGAGATCGCCGCGACCCTCGGCGTCAAGCTCGGCACGGTCCGCTCCCGTATCCACCGTGGCCGCTCCCAGCTCCGCAAGGCCCTGGCGCACCGCTCCCCGGAGGCCCGTGCGGCCGAGCGGCGCTCGTTCATGGCCCGTGTCCCCGCTCTGGGGGGAGGGGGCGCGACGGCGTGAGTGACACACGGCCAAAACCTGCCGAGGCACACCTCGCAGAGCAGCATCTGGGAGACCGGCTCTCCGCCCTGGTGGACGGGGAGCTGGGTCATGACTCGCGCGAGCGCGTCCTCGCCCACCTGGCCACCTGCGCCCGGTGCAAGGCAGAGGCGGACGCCCAGCGCCGGCTGAAGAACGTGTTCGCGGAGGCGGCCCCGCCGCCGCCCTCCGAGAGCTTCCTGGCCCGCCTCCAGGGGCTGCCCGGCGGAGGCGACCTGGACGGCGGCGGTACGCCCACGTCCGGGGGCGGCCTCTTCGGACGGGGCCCCGACGCAGGGGTCTTCGACGTACGGCGCGAAGAGCGCTTCGAGTTCGGCTACGTCCCCGTCGGCCCGCACTCCGTCGCAGCCGTCCCCGCGTCCGCCGAGCGCGGCTTCCGCATACACCCCGTCGGCCGCCCGGACACCGACCGCCCGGCCTCGCGCGGGCTGCGGTTCGCGTTCGCCGCCGCAGGCGCGGTGTCGCTGGCCGCCGTCGCCCTCGGCGGCGTGACCACCGGCCTCCCCAGCGACACCACCGCGGATGCCCGCAGCGCCTCCGAGAACGGCAGCAATGTCGTCCCGGCGCGGTCCGCGGGCACCGGCAGCGGCGCGGCCACGCCCGACACCCAGCGCCGCCGGCCCGTGGGACCGCAGCTCTCCCAGGGCAGCTCCCTGCTCGGCCAGACGCCGATCGCGCCGACCACGATGTCCGCGCCGCTGGTCCCCGGCCTGCCGGCCCCCGGGCAGGCGCCCGGCGTCGTACACGACCTCACCGCGCCGGTGCTGGCCGGTGCGGCGGCGGTGTCCCCGCTGATACGCCCGCTGACCGAGAACGCGCCGTTCCCGCCGGCCTCGTGGGCCAAGTCCCACGGGCTGCTCGGCCTCGGCCTGCTGTCCGCCCCCGTCCCCGAACAGGCCTCCGCTCCCACCGCCTCCCCGTCCCTGCCGCCCGCCGCCTCCCACCCGGCTCCCTGACCGGCCTCTGCGCCCCGGCCGGCGAACCTGGTTGAATCCTGTGAACGCCGTGCCCGTGGTGACGACCCGGGCGCGCAGTCGACGTTCCGCGGCCATCGCCCCAGCGGGGGGCCGCGGCCAGCCGTGGGGAGAGCATGAACGAGGGCAACCCGTCGGAAGAGGCGCCGGCGCGGGTGACGTCGGAGGGCACCGTGGGGGCTGCGGCCCCGGGCGCAGGCCATGAGGAGCCGGGCGACTTCGAGCTGGCACGTCCTGAAGCCGCTCCGGAGCCCGCGACAGGGCCCGCGACGGGGACCGAGGGCCCCGGCGGCGACTTCGAGCTGCCGAGGCCCGCGTCGGCCGGTTCGAGCGGCGCGCAGGCGCTTCGCGCGCAGACGGCCGGGGCCGGGGCGGAGTCCGGTGCCGCCGCGTCCGTATCCACGGAGGCGGCGGAGGCCGCTGGGGCTGTCGCCGAAGGGGCCGTCGCTTCGGCGCCCGCCGTTGCGGAGGCCGCCGTGGAGGACGCCAACCCCGCCGCGTCTGCCGGGCGCCCCAAGCCCTTGCACGACCCCGACCCCTACGGCACCCCGCCGTACGGTGAGCCGGGCCCCTGGGCCCCCGCGCCGCCCGTCCAGCACCCCGGGGCGACCCCGGCCCAGGGCACGCCCCTCCCACCGCAGGCGATGGCACCCGTGGCTCCCGCCGCGCCCGTGCCGGCTGCGGCACCGGTACCCGCCCCCGCCCCCGTCGCCCCGCCCGCACCCGCGCAGGGTGCCCCCGGCGATCCCTGGCAGCGTTACGACCCCTGGGCCGTGCCGCCCGCCGCCGGGCAGGTGCCCCTCGGTCCCGCCGCGCCCCTCCAGCAGACCGGGGCCCGGGTGCTCACGGACGTGGAGCGCAAGCGCCGCGCGACGCGGTTCCTGCTCGGCTGGGCCCTGGTCATCGCCCTCGTGTCCGGCGGGCTCGGCGGGCTGCTGGGCGCCTACGCCGAGCACGAGGGCCTGGGCGACGTACACCTGCCGCAGGCCGGGAAGGTGCCCGCCGGCCGGGCGCCCGACAGCGTGGCCGGGATAGCCGCCCGGGCACTGCCCAGCGTCGTCACGCTGCACGTCAAGGGCAGCGACGAGGAGGGCACCGGCACCGGCTTCGTCCTCGACACGCGCGGGCACATCCTCACCAACAACCACGTCGTCCAGCCCGCAGGGTCAGGCGGCGAGATATCGGTGACGTTCAGCAGCGGCGACACCGCCAAGGCGAAGGTCGTCGGCCGGGACAGCGGCTACGACCTCGCCGTCGTCCAGGTCAGCGGCGTCCGGGGGCTCACCCCCATGCCGCTCGGCAACTCCGACGGCGTCCGGGTCGGCGACCCCGTCGTCGCCATCGGCGCCCCCTTCGACCTGGCCAACACGGTCACCTCCGGCATCATCAGCGCCAAGGAGCGCCCCATCACGGCCGGCGGGGAGAAGGGCGACGGGAGCGATGTGTCGTACGTCGACGCGCTGCAGACCGACGCCCCCATCAACCCCGGCAACTCGGGCGGCCCGCTGCTCGACTCCCGGGCCCAGGTCATCGGCATCAACTCGGCCATCCGCTCCGCCGACAGCAGCTCCGACTCCGAGACCGGCCAGGCCGGCTCCATCGGCCTCGGCTTCGCCATACCGATCAACCAGGCCAAGCGCGTCGCCGAGGAACTGATCAACAAGGGCCACGCCACCCACCCTGTGATAGGCGTCACGCTCGACATGGGCTACACCGGCGACGGCGCCCGTATCGACACCAAGAGCGCCAACGGCGGCCCCGCGGTCATCAGCGGCGGCCCCGGCGAACGGGCCGGCCTCAAGGCCGGTGACCTCATCACGGAGGTCGACGGACAGCGCGTCCACACCGGCGAGGAGCTGATCGTCAAGATCCGTGCCCACCGGCCCGGCGACCGGCTGCGGCTGACCGTCGAACGCGATGGCGCGGAACGGACAGTCTCCCTCGCGCTGGGCGCGTCGGAGCAGAACTGACAGAAGTCTCACCTCGGGACGCTACCGGTCGGACAGGAACGCCGGGTACCGTTGAGCGACCGTGGAGATCACACTGGGAGCGTCAGGTGTTCAATGACATAGGACCACTCGAGCTGGTCACCATCATTGTGCTCGCTGTGCTCGTCTTCGGTCCGGACAAGCTCCCGAAGATGATCCAGGACGTCACGCGTACGATCCGCAAGATCCGTGAGTTCTCCGAGAGCGCCAAGAACGACATCCGCAGCGAACTGGGTCCCGAGTTCAAGGACTTCGAGTTCGAGGACCTCAACCCCAAGACGTTCATCCGCAAGCAGCTGGACAACGACGAGCTGGGGTTGAAGGAGATCCGCAACGGCTTCGACCTGAAGAAGGAGATGGCCGAGGTCACCGACGCCGTCAACGGCCGGGACACCGACTCGTCGTCCGCTTCTTCGTCTTCTTCGTCTTCTTCGTCTGCGTCGCCTGCGCCGTCCGGCGGGCGCCTCGACATGACCAAGAAGGCCGAAGAGCCCGCCAGGGGCGACCGCCCGTCCTTCGACGCGGACGCGACCTGATCCGCCGCACAGGTCCCAGCCGCACCCACTGACGACAAACGCACGCCCCCCGGCCCCGACACGCGGGCCGGAGGGCGTGCGTGACGCGTTTCATAGCGTGCGCCCGCCGCACCCGGCCTGAACAGGCCGTCCGTGCGACCACGCGCCCGGCGGTTTCCCTGCTGCTCTCAGCAGTGTGGATATGCTGCCGAGTTGTTGTGCGGACCGGACGAGTACGCCCGAAGGGGGGCGGGCACCCCGGTCCGACGAGAGCGAGGAGGCGTCCGGGCAGATGGAGACGACAAGTCGGGTGGGTGCGCAGGCGCCGGCCGCGGAGGGCGGACAGCAGCTCCCCTCCGCCTGGCGCACGGTCGACGGCTATCTGGAGGCTCCCTTTCCCTGGTACGGCCTCGATGAGGCCTTCACGGGGCCGCGTTGGCTGATGCAGGTCGGCATGGCGGCCGACGGCGCGGTGGAGCACGGGTCGATCGGGCACGGTGACGAGCCGACCGTGCGCAACGAGTCCGCGTCCGCGGAGGAGCCGCGGGAGAAGTTCGCCGTCGTGGTGACCGTGCCGGCGCACCCGCCCCGGCGCAGCGCCGACGGTACGGGGCTGCTGGAGGCGACGTCGGTGTCCTCGGCGGCGTGGCTGGCCGGCGTGGGGCTGCTGTCGTTCACCTGGCCCGGCCAGATGGACCACAGCCTGCGCGACGACTGGCTGGACCAGCAGACGGAGACGGCGTGGGCTCTGGCCGACGACCTCGAGGGGCCGGAGTGGTCCCGGCTCTCGCTGCCGGTGGACGGGGTGGCGACCTCGTTCCACTACCGGGAGTGGGAGTTCGGCTGGGTGCTCGCCGGTACCACCGGGGCGGGCGTGCACCTGGGGGCGTACGGGCGGGGGATGAGCGCGTACGGGGTCGGGTTCGCCGTGGTGAAGGACATCGCCTCGTACGCATGAGTACCCGCGCATGAGAAAGCGCATGAGAAAAGGGGCGCCGTGATGCCGGCGCCCCTCCGCTGTGTGCGGGCTCAGAACCTGTTCCGTGTGTGCGGGCTCAGAACCTGTTCTGCGGGTTCTCAGAACTTGTTCTTCGGCGTGATCCCCAGCGACAGGCCCGACAGGCCGCGCTGGCGACCGCCCAGCTTGCCCGCGATCGCGCGCAGTGCCGAACCCGCCGGGGACTCCGGGTCGGTCAGGACGACCGGCTTGCCCTCGTCGCCGCCCTCGCGCAGGCGGACGTCGATCGGGATGGACCCGAGGACGGGGACGGACGTGCCCGTCGTACGGGTCAGGCCGTCCGCCACCGCCTGGCCGCCGCCCGTGCCGAAGACGTCGACCATCTCGCCGCAGTGCGGGCAGGGCAGGCCGGACATGTTCTCGACCACGCCGACGATCTTCTGGTGGGTCTGCACGGCGATGGCACCGGCGCGCTCGGCGACCTCGGCCGCGGCCTGCTGCGGGGTCGTCACGACCAGGATCTCGGCGTTCGGGACCAGCTGGGCGACGGAGATCGCGATGTCACCGGTGCCGGGCGGCAGGTCCAGCAGCAGGACGTCCAGGTCGCCCCAGTACACGTCCGCCAGGAACTGCTGCAGCGCGCGGTGCAGCATCGGGCCGCGCCAGACGACCGGCGCGTTGCCCGGGGTGAACATGCCGATCGAGATGACCTTCACGCCGTTCGCCGACGGCGGCATGATCATGTTCTCGACCTGGGTGGGACGGCCGTCCGCGCCCAGCATCCGCGGCACGCTGTGGCCGTAGATGTCGGCGTCCACGACACCGACCTTCAGGCCGTCCGCGGCCATCGCCGCGGCGAGGTTCACGGTCACCGAGGACTTGCCGACGCCGCCCTTGCCGGACGCGACCGCGTACACCCGGGTGAGGCTGCCCGGCTTGGCGAAGGGGACCTCGCGCTCGGCCTGGCCGCCACGCAGCGCCGTCGCCAGCTCCTTGCGCTGCTCGTCGCTCATCACGTCCAGCGTGACGTCGACGCGGGTGACGCCCTCGACCCGGGAGACCGCGTCGGTGACACGCTGGGTGATCGTGTCCCGCATCGGGCAGCCGGAGACCGTGAGGTACACGGTGACCGCGACCGCTCCGTCCGCGCCGATCTCCACCGATTTGACCATCCCCAGTTCGGTGATGGGTCGGTTGATCTCGGGGTCGTTCACCGTCGCCAGCGCCTCGCGCACCGCGTCTTCCGTAACCATAAGGACGATGGTACGGCGCGGTACTGGGCCCGTGGGTAGCCCCTCAGCGGTCGTCTGCGTCACGTCCCTGAGTCCGTTCCGCCCGCTCTGCCGGGAATACGACGTGGCCGGGATGCCCGTCGCCGCGCCTGCGTTCCTCCAGTTCCTTGAGCACGTCCTGGAGTTCCGAGCGGATCCAGTCGCGGGTGGCCACCTCGCCGAGGCCCGTGCGCAGCGCGGCGATCTCCCGGGTCAGGTACTCGGTGTCGGCGATGGACCGCTCGTTCTGCTTGCGGTCCTGTTCGAGGTTGACCCGGTCCCGGTCGTCCTGCCGGTTCTGCGCGAGCAGGATCAGCGGGGCCGCGTACGAGGCCTGGAGGGACAGCATCAGCGTCAGGAAGATGAACGGGTAGTTGTCGAAGCGCAGGGCGGCCGGCGCGAAGATGTTCCACACCACCCACAGGATGATGACGACCGTCATCCAGACGATGAAGCGGCCCGTGCCCAGGAAGCGGGCGATCCGCTCCGACAGCCGGCCGAAGGCCTCCGGGTCCCACTCGGGCAGGATCCGGCGCCGGGGCGGGCGCGGCTGGTCCAGGCGGGGCGTGCGCGGCCGGGTGGCCGCCGTGGCGCCCACCGGAATGCGCTCGCGGGTGCTCTCGCGCTCAGGAGCCATGGGCGCTCGCCCCCTCGCCGGCCGCCCCGGCCTCGTCGTTCAGGTGGAACTCCGTCTCCCGCCAGTCCTCGGGCAGCATGTGGTCGAGGACGTCGTCCACGGTCACCGCGCCGAGCAGCGACCCGGACTCGTCCACCACGGGCGCGGCGACCATGTCGTACGTGGCGAAGAACCCGGCGATCACGGGCAGGGTGGCGTCGGGGGCCAGGGTCTGCAGATCGTCGTCGACGAGCCCGCTGACCAGGGAGTACGGGGGGTCGCGCAGCAGCCGCTGGAAGTGGACGGTACCCAGGTACTTGCCGGTCGGGGTCTCGTCGGGCGGGCGGCACACGTAGACCTGGGCGGCGAGCGCGGGGGACAGGTCGGGGTTGCGGACCCGGGCGAGCGCGTCGGCGACGGTGGCGTCCGGGCGCAGCACGATCGGCTCGGTGGTCATCAGACCGCCCGCGGTGTGCTCCTCGTACGACATCAGGCGCCGCATGTCGGCCGCGTCGTCGGGCTGCATCAGGCTCAGCAGCCGCTCCTGGTCGTCCTCCGGCAGCTCGGAGAGGAGGTCGGCGGCGTCGTCCGGGTCCATGGCCTCCAGGACGTCCGCCGCGCGCTCCTCCTTCAGCTTGCCGAGGATCTCGATCTGGTCGTCCTCGGGCAGCTCCTCCAGTACGTCGGCCAGGCGGTCGTCGTCCAGGGCGGAGGCCACCTCGGCGCGCCGCTTGGGGGAGAGGTGGTGCAGGACGTTGGCGAGGTCGGCGGGGCGCAGCTGCTCGAAGGTGGCGAGCAGGCTCTCGGCGCCCTGTCCGTGCTCCTCCAGCGAGAACCCGGTGACGGCGGACCACTCGGCGGTCAGCGTCTCGCCCTTGGCGCGCCGGAACGCGCCGGCCTTCTTGCCCTTGCGCACGAAGACGCGGTCGACCTCCCAGTCCCGGCGGGCGGGCAGCTGCTGCACGGACACGTCGAGGACGGTGACCTCCTCACCGGTCTCCACCAGCTTCACGCGGCGGTCCAGCAGCTCGCCGAAGACCAGCCGTTCGGTGGGCCGCTGCTCGAAGCGGCGCACGTTCATGACGCCGGTGGTGATGACCTGGCCGGACTCGATGCCGGTCACCCGGGTCATCGGCAGGAAGATACGGCGCCGGGTGGACAGCTCGACGACCAGTCCGAGCACGCGCGGGGGCCGCCGGCCGACCCGCAGCATGACGACGACATCGCGCACGCGGCCCACCTGGTCGCCGTTCGGATCGAAGACGGGGACCCCGGCGAGGTGCGAGACGAAGATCCGGGGGGCGCCGGCTGCCATGACTGTGCCTTCTTTGCATGGAGTTCGTGTGGATTGCTCAGATGTGACCGCTCGGGTGCGCTTCAGGCTAGCCCGTCCTGATCGGATACGCCCTGGTGAGCGGTCCGGACGGACTGGCTCCGCCGGGCGGACCGGGCCCCGGTACGCTGCCGTACGCCATTCAGGAAACCCCCTCAGGCACCTCTCAGGAAACCTCAGGCAACCCCTCAGAAAGGCGAGCCGCCCGTGACCTCGATTCCCCAGGGCCGTAACCGCCGGACCGCACTGGTGACCGCCGTGTGCGCGCTGGCCGTGACGGGAGCGGCCGTGCTGACGGGGTGCGGCGGCAGCGAGGATCCCGACGCCGGCACGAACGGGGTGGGCAAGCTCCCCGCGGACCGGATCCAGGCCAAGGCGCGGTCCGCGGCAGCCGCGGCGTCCACGGTGCACCTGTCCGGGACCGTGGTGACCAGCGGCCGTACCTACACCCTCGACATGCGTCTCAAAAGCGACGGCGGGACCGGCTCGGTGACCTCGCAGGGCAGCACGTTCAAGCTGCTGCGGGTGGGCAAGCAGCTGTATCTGAAGGCCGACGCGGCCTTCTGGAACCACGCCGACGGCAAGGGCGACGACGCGGCGGCGAGCAAGCTCGGCGGCAAGTACGTGAAGGTGCCGCAAGGGGACCCGGCGTACAAGAAGTTCAGCGGCTTCACGGACAAGACCGTCCTCCTCGAAGGTCTGCTGACGCTGCACGGCAAGCCGGCGACGGACGGCCACCACGAGCAGTCCGGGACCCCCACGATCCGCGTCACCGGCGACAAGGGCTCCGGCGGCATCCTCGACGTCTCCCTCCAGGGCACGCCGTATCCGCTCCGCCTGGTCCGGGCCGGAGGCGCCGGGACGCTCAGCTTCTCGGACTGGGGCAAGGACTTCGCCGTCACCGAGCCCGCGACGGGCGAGACGGTGGACTACGGCGAGCAGCTGCCGACGTCCTAGCCGTAGGCTGCTTCGCCCGTCCTAGCTCTTCGCTACTTCGCCTTCCGTCGCTTCGCCAGCAGCTTCGGCAGGCCCGCCGGGATCGGCCGACGTGTGATCGCCGGGGACGGCAGCGGGCGTTCGGCCAGGCTCTCGTCGGGCAGCGGGGCCGGCGCCCCCGCCGGCACCAGGCGCAGCACCCGGCACTCGCGGGCCCAGCGGGCCGGCATCTCCTCGCCGTCGTGGGCGTTGAGGCGCTTCCCCTTCAGTTCGGTCACCGCCGCCTCCCACTCCGGCGAGCCGGAGCGCAGCTCGGTCACGGTCGCCGGCCAGGTCACCAGCCGGCCGCCCTTGTCCTTGCTGCGCACGATCACCTCGGCCGAGCCGCCGTCGGTCAGCTCGGGCAGCGGCTGCTCGCCGGGCCCGTCGCCGACCACGCACACCGCACCCTCGACCCACGCGTGCCACAGCGCACGCGCCGCGGGGGCCCCGGCGCCCCTGACCCAGATGAGGCCGGACTTCTTGGTGGCCTCCTCGATGAGGGCCTGGTCGAGAAGGGCCTGGTCGGGCAGCTCGGTTGTCATGGGTTCAGCCTATCCAGGCCCGCTCACAGCCAGCCGTTGCGCTTCAGCGTGCGGTGGATGCCCAGACACAGGGCCACCGTGATGCCCATGATCACCGGGTAGCCGTACTTCCAGTGCAGCTCGGGCATGTACTTGAAGTTCATGCCGTACACACCGCACACCATCGTCGGTACGGCGATGATCGCGGCCCAGGCGGTGATCTTGCGCATGTCCTCGTTCTGCGCGACGGACGCCTGCGCCAGGTTGGCCTGGAGGATGGAGTTCAGGAGTTCGTCGAAGCCGAGCACCTGCTCCTGCACCCGGGCGAGGTGGTCGGCGACGTCCCGGAAGTACTTCTGGATGTCCGGGTCGATCAGCCGCATCGGCCGCTCGCTGAGCAGCTGCATCGGCCGCAGCAGCGGAGCCACCGCCCGCTTGAACTCCAGCACCTCACGCTTGAGCTGGTAGATCCGCGCCGAGTCCACGCCACGCGAGACCCCGCCCTTGCGGCCCGGCGAGAAGACCTCGGTCTCCACGTCGTCGATGTCGTCCTGCACCGCGTCCGCGACCGCGATGTACCCGTCCACGACGTGGTCGGCGATCGCGTGCAGCACCGCCGAGGGGCCCTTGGCGAGCAGCTCCGGGTCGTCCTGGAGGCGGTGCCGCAGCGCCCGCAGGGAGCCCTGGCCGCCGTGCCGGACGGTGATGAAGAAGTCCCGCCCGGTGAAGCACATGACCTCGCCGGTCTCGACGACCTCGCTGTTGGCGGTGAGCCGGTCGTGCTCGACGTAGTGGATGGTCTTGAAGACGGTGAAGAGCGAGTCGTCGTACCGCTCCAGCTTCGGCCGCTGGTGTGCCTGCACGGCGTCCTCGACGGCGAGCGGGTGCAGCCCGAACTCGCTGGCGATACCGGCGAATTCGGCCTCGGTCGGCTCGTGCAGGCCGATCCACACGAAGCCGCCGTCGCGCCGCACCTGCCGCATGGCCTCCTGCGGGGTCAGCGGCTTGGCGCTCGCCACGCGGGTGCCGTCGCGGTAGACGGCGCAGTCGACCACGGCCGAGGGCGTGGCGGGGTCGCGCGTGGTGTCGTACGACGCGCTCGTCTCCTTGCGCAGCGACGGGCGGGACGACGGGCGGACGGCGGCACGCAGGTCACGGATCATCGACATGGGCAGGCTCCTTCGCGGGCAGGCAACGAAAGTGCGCCTGCGACGGGTGGAACTACCCGGAATGAGGACGTCCTGACTGCGGAGGTTTGGCACGTCCACAAAGCGGGGAGCACCGCAACGTCGCGGTGGCGACTTCGCTACTGATGCAGAACTGACGCAGATCAGACAGATCAGGTGAAGCGAAACGAAGTGCTCTTCCGAACGACGACGCGAACGGGGAAAGGTGGCAGCCAGCCGGTAACTACATCAACAGCCGGAAGAGCGAGTGGTACTACCAGGTCGACTTCGATCCATGACAGCCCCACCTCCTCCGGCCGGTCCCTCGTAAGGGAGTCTCATCGGCGTCGGGACTTGACGGCGACGCTTGGCGTGCTGTCCCGAACCACCGGCTCAGCGTAGCAGCAGCCCGAAGTGTCAAGGCGCTGCTTTGCCCGGTACTGACGAGTTCTATGCTCACCGCATGGTTGATGTTCTTCCTCTTGTCGAGGCCCGGTTGAGCACCGCTCTGGGAGAACCGGACGCGCGCGCCGCGGTCACCTTCCTGGGCACGGACCGCATCGAGGTGCTCCGTTTCCAGGAGGGAGATGTCGTCCGCTACGCCACGCTCGGCATGTCCGCGCACCCCATGACGGACCCCACGGCGATGGTTGCCGACCCCGTCAAGGGCCCCCGAGTCGAACTGGTGTTGTCCGTCCGCGCGGGCATCGCCGACACCGACAAGGTGCTCCGCCCGCTCGCGGTGCTCGCCGCAACGCCGCAGGTGGAGGGCATCGTGGTGGCCCCGGGCGCTTCCCTGGACGTGGGTGAGCCGCTGTGGCCCGGCGCTCCCTTCAGCTCCGTTCTGGTGGCGGAGCCGGGCGGGCTCGTCGAGGATCTGGAACTGGACGAGCCGATGGACCCCGTACAGTTCCTGCCGCTGCTGCCGATGACCCCGAACGAGGCCGCCTGGAAGCGGGTGCACGGCGCCCAGGCCCTCCAGGAGCGCTGGCTGACGAACGGGACGGACCTGAGGGACCCCGCCCGCAAGTCCGTCCCGCTGGACTGATTCGGGATCGCCCCGAGTGAGCAAGCTCACCAACCGTGGCCCGGGCCGGGTCAGTTGACGAAGACCGCGCCGCACCCCCGCCCGCCCCTCCGCCGAGTGGTCTGCGCCGGTCGGGTGATCGTCCTTGACGTAACGGTGCAGGGGTAGGACCGTGGAGCCCTATGAGGGGCGAACCCAGTTGCCCGAAGTGTGGTGGCCGGGTCAGGGCTCCCGGACTCTTCGCCGATTCCTGGCAGTGTGATGTGCACGGGACGGTGTATCCGCTGCAGCCCGTGATCCCGCCCAGCGTCGAGGCACTCACCGTCGTCGTGCATCGCACGCAGGTCCCGGTGTGGATGCCGTGGCCGCTGCCGGTCGGCTGGCTGTTCACGGGGGTGACGTACGCGGGTGACGACCGCACCGGCGGCCGTGCGACTGCCGTCGCCTGCTCGGGCCCCGGGCCGCTCGGTGGCATGGGCGAACTGATCCTGGTGGCCGAGGAACTCGGCGTCGGCCTCGGCGCGTGGTACGCGGGCATCGACGGCCCGGACCCGGGGTCCTACATGAACGTCGAGAAACCGCCCCAGGCGAAGGTGCTGGCCGCCGGCCGCCCGACCCCGCTCTGGCACGTCTTCCGCACCCCCGACGACCGCGCCGTCTTCGCCGGCGAGGCCCTCGGCATGTGGCTGTGGGCGGTGATGTGGCCGGAGCAGTCCGGTCTGCTCATGTACGACGAGCTGGTCCTCACGGATCTGCGGGACGCGGGGGCGGAGCTGGACCTGGTGCCGTGCGGGGCGCTGTCGCCGCGCTTGCTCAAGCCGTAGCCCCCGCTGGGGTGGGGGTGCTCGTAGGGGGCGCTTCCGGGTTGCGGGTGTGACGGACACTCTCTCCTTGCCGTTATGCTGGAGCGTCCCCTTCCGTCCGTCATGCCTGGAGTCACCGTGCGCATTGATCTGCACTGTCACTCCACGGCCTCCGACGGTACGGACACCCCGGCCGAGCTGGTGCGCAATGCCGCCGAGGCCGGACTGGACGTCGTCGCGCTGACCGACCACGACACCACCCGCGGGTACGCCGAGGCGATCGCCGCGCTGCCCGAGGGGCTGACCCTGGTCACCGGCGCCGAGCTGTCCTGCCGTGTCGACGGCATCTCCATGCACATGCTGGCCTACCTCTTCGACCCCGAGGAGCCCGCCCTGCTCGCCGAGCGCGAGCTGGTCCGGGACGACCGGGTGCCGCGGGCCCAGGGCATGGTCGCCAAGCTGAACGCGCTGGGCGTGCCGGTCACCTGGGAGCAGGTCGAGCGGATCGCCGCCGGCGGTTCGGTCGGGCGTCCGCACGTGGCCACCGCGCTCGTCGAGCTGGGCGTCGTTGCGACGGTGAGCGACGCGTTCACCGAGGAGTGGCTGGCCGACGGCGGGCGGGCCTTCGTGGAGAAGCACGAGACCGACCCGTTCGAGGCCATAAGGCTGATCAAGGGCGCGGGCGGCGTGGCCGTCTTCGCGCACCCGGCCGCCGTCAAGCGCGGTCGCACGGTGCCGGAGTCCCGCATCGCCGAGCTGGCCGAGGCCGGCCTGGACGGTATCGAGGTCGATCACATGGACCACGACGCCGACGACCGGACCCGTCTGCGCGTCCTGGCGAAGGAGCTGGGGCTGCTGGTCACGGGCTCCTCGGACTACCACGGCAGCCGCAAGACCGTGGCGCTCGGCGAGTACACGACGGACCCCGAGGTGTACGGGGAGATCATCCGCCGCGCGACCGGCGCGTTTCCCGTCCCGGGTACGGGCGGGATCTGACCCTCAGGTCACCGGCTCACCCGTTCGCCGCCCACCCGGCTCCGTCCGCCGTGCCCGCCGTCCTGCCCTGCGGGACGACTGCCCACGGCGGTGGCTCCATCCTGGCTCCATCCTGCAAGGCTCTCTATGTTCGACTTCGCTGTCTTCGGCTCTCTGTTCCTGACCCTTTTTGTCATCATGGATCCCCCTGGGATCACCCCGATCTTCCTCGCCCTGACCGCCGGCCGTCCGGCCAAGGTGCAGAAGCGGATGGCCTTCCAGGCCGTCTGTGTGGCGGGCGGGGTGATCGCCACCTTCGGCGTCCTCGGCCACCAGATCCTCGACTACCTGCACGTCTCCGTCCCCGCGCTGATGATCGCGGGCGGACTGCTGCTTCTGCTGATCGCGCTCGACCTGCTCACCGGCAAGACCGACGAGCCGAAGCAGACCAAGGACGTGAACGTCGCCCTCGTGCCACTGGGCATGCCGCTGCTGGCCGGGCCCGGTGCCATCGTGTCCGTGATCCTGGCCGTGCAGAAGGCCGGCACTGTGGCCACGCAGGTCTCGGTGTGGTCCGCGATCCTCGCGATCCACGTCGTGCTGTGGCTGGTGATGCGTTATTCGCTGCTGATCATCCGGGTCATCAAGGACGGCGGCGTGGTCCTGGTGACGCGGCTCGCGGGCATGATGCTCTCCGCGATCGCGGTGCAGCAGATCATCAACGGTGTCACCCAAGTGATCCGGGGGAGCTGAGCGCAGCGGCTCGGCTCCCCCGGAAAGCATGAGTGGCGATCCGCGTTACGAGGCCGGGGTGTCGGCCGGCCGGATCCACAGGCGCTGCCCGATCGCGGCGGCCTGCTGAACGATCCGGTTGACGGAGGCGGCGTCCACGACGGTGGTGTCCACGGTGGTGCCGTCGACCTCGTCGAGTCGCAGGATTTCGAAGCGCACAGGCTTCTCCCTTCGTCTGGTCATCCTCCTGAGGAGAACTACTGGGTGCATGGTGACGTGCTGTCGTACAGAGTCAACACGTCGTATGTTACAAACATTCCCTACGCTAAAGAAATTTTTCGAACAACTAATTACCGACCGGTAAGAGGTGTTGGTGGAACCGACCGGGACCGGTTGTGTTCGCAGCGTGACCGCCGGGACAATGGAAGTGATGAACGACGACCTGGCGGCCCTCGCCGCCCGCATCGACCGCACGAACGAGCTGCTCCAGCGCATGCTCGCCGAAGTGGCGAAGACACCCTCGACCCACGCGATCTTCGTCGACGCGGGATACCTGTATGCGGCTGCGGGCCGGCTGATCGCCGGGACGGAGGACCGCCGGGCCTTCGACCTCGACGCCGAGGGCCTGATCGAGGCGCTCATCGACCGGGCCCGCTCGGTCTTCGCCGACAGTCGCCTGCTGCGCGTCTACTGGTACGACGGCGCCCGCCGCCGCATCCACACCGCCGAACAGCAGTCCATCGCCGAACTGCCCGACGTCAAGGTCCGCCTCGGCAACCTCAACGCCAACAACCAGCAGAAGGGCGTCGACTCCCTGATCCGCAGCGATCTGGAGTCCCTGGCCCGCCACCGCGCCATCAGCGACGCGGCCCTGCTCGGCGGCGACGAGGACCTGGTCTCCGCGGTCGAGGCCGCCCAGGGCTACGGCGCCCGCGTCCACCTGTGGGGCATCGAGGCGCCCGAGGCCCGCAACCAGGCCGAACCGCTGCTCTGGGAGGTCGACAGCCAGCGCACCCTCGACCTGGAGTTCTTCAAGCCGTACGTCACCCGGCGCACGGCCGCCGCCTACGAGGCCGACGGCACCCGTCCCACCCGCGAGGACGTCCGCTTCGTCGGCGCCCAGATCGCGGCGAAATGGCTGGCCGCCCGGGGCCGCGAGGCGCTGGTCGAACTCCTGCCCGGCCACCCCTACCTGCCCGGTTCCGTCGACCAGGACCTGCTGGTCGAGGCCGAGGGTCTGCTCCAGTACTCCCTGCGCGGCCAGGCGGACCTGCGCCGCGCCCTACGGGACGGGTTCTGGGGGCACCTGCAGACGCTGTACTAGGGCCTGCCGGCAGCGGCGGCCGGGTGGTGGCCGTTGCCGTCCCAGAAGTCGGCGATCGCGTGGGCGGTGGCGAGCGGGCGGTCGGTGTTGGGGGAGTGCTCGGCGCCCTCGATGACCGTCCGCCGTGCCGTCAGCCGTGCCGCCATCTCGTCGAGCAGCGTGAGCGGCCAGGTGTCGTCCAGTGCGCCGGACAGCACGTGGAACGGCAGCGGCAGGGCGGCCAGTTCGGTGACGCGGTCCGGCTCGGCGCACAACTGGCGTCCGGTGGCGACGAGTTGGGCGGGCTTGGTGCCCAGCCAGCGGCGCCGCAGATCGTCCCGGTCGTCCAGCCCGCCGTCGAGTGAGCCGTTGGGCCTGCCGTCGCGCCGGCCGTCGGGCCTACCCGGCTCGGTCTCCTCCGGCGCCTCCATCGCCTGGATCGCGTCCCACACCTCCGCCATCGACATCACGGCGAGCGCCTCCCGCAGCAGCTGCACGCGCTGCTGCTGCGGCTCCGAGATGTGGGCCGGTCCCGAGGACATCAGGGTGAGCGACAGGAAGGGCGTGTGGTCGGTCAGCACGGCCGCGCGCGAGATCTGCCCGCCCAGCGAGTGCCCCAGCAGATGCACGGGCAGCCCGACGGCCTCCGCCTGCGCGAGCACGTCCCGCGCCAACTCCTGCTGCGCGTAGGCGGATTCGTCGGTCTCGGGCCCGTCCGTCTCGTACTGCCCGCGCCCGTCGATCGCCAAGGTCCGGTACCCGCGCTCCGCGAGCGGCACATGCAGCGGGTTGAAGTCCTCCTTGCTCCCGGTGAATCCCGGCAGCAGCAGCGCGACACCCCTCGGCTCGACCCCGGCGGCCACGGGAGCGTCGACGACGGCGAACTCACCGCGCGCCGTGCGCAGGGAGTACGCACGGGCGCCGGGGGGCGGGACGAAGGTGGCAGGCCTGCTCATGGGGAGAGGCTATCGGGCGCCCTGAGGAGGAGCTATCGGGCGCCCAGAATGCCGATGGCCCGGCCCACCGGAGTGGACCGGGCCATCGGGTGATGGTGCGGTGCTGAGCCGTGCCGAGCGCCGGATCAGGCCTCGGGAGCCTCCACGGCAGCCGCGGCCTTGCGCGTGCGGCGCGCCTTGGGCTTCGCCTCGACCGCCTCGCCGGCCGCCGTCGCCTCGGCGGCGGACGCCGTGGCCTTGCGGGTGCGGCGGCGCGGCTTGGCCTCCGGCTCCTCGGTGGCCTGCGCCGGGATCTCCACGGCAGGCGCCTCGGCCACGGCCTTGCGAGTCCGCCGGACCTTGGGCGCGGCCACCTCGGCACCGTCGACAGCGGTCTCGGCGGACGCGGCCGTCTTGCGGGTGCGACGGGGCTTGGCCTCGGCCTCAGGGGCCTCGGTGGCCTCGGGGGCGGTGGCGGCCGTCTTGCGCGTGCGGCGCGGCTTGGCTTCCGTGCCCTCGGCCGTGTCCACGGCTGCCTCGGCGGCTGCGGCGGTCTTGCGGGTCCGGCGCGGCTTGGCCTCGGTCTCGGCCTCGGTTGCCTCCGGGGCGGTGGCGGCCGTCTTGCGGGTCCGGCGCGGCTTCGCCTCGGTGCCTTCGGCCGTCTCGACGACGGCTTCGGCGGAGGCAGCGGCCTTGCGGGTGCGGCGCGGCTTGGCTTCCGTGCCCTCGGCCGTGTCCACGGCTGCCTCGGCGGCTGCGGCGGTCTTGCGGGTACGGCGCGGCTTGGCCTCGGCCTCAGGGGCCTCGGTGGCCTCCGGAGCGGCGGCAGCCGTCTTGCGCGTGCGGCGCGGCTTGGTCGCCGGGGCGGCTTCCGCCGGGGCCTCGGCAGGCGCGGCCTCGGCCGTGTCCACCGCGGCCTCGGCGGCCGGCTCGGCCGTCTTGCGCGTACGGCGGCGCGGCTTGGCCTCCGCGGCCTCGGCCGTGTCCACCGCGGCCTCCGCCTCGGTGGCCTCCGGCGCGGCGACGGCCTTGCGGGTACGGCGGCGGGGCTTCGTCTCCGGGGCCGGGGTGGCCTCGGGAGCCGGAGCGGCCTCGGGCGCGGGCTCGGTCACCGTGCTCTCGACCGGCGTCACCTCGGCTGCCTGCGGCTCGGCCGACTTGCGGGTGCGGCGACGACGCGGCTTGTCCGGGGTGTCGAGCGCGGCAGGACCCTCCGCCGTGTCCACCGTCTCAACAGCGGCCTCGGGAGCGGCCGTTGCCGTGGCCGTGGCCGTCACCGGCTCGGCCGACGCCCCGCCACGGGTACGGCGACGGCGGCGCGGGGTGCGCTTCGCGGCGGCCTCCTCCGTGACGGACTCGGCGGCCGGTGCCATGGCGGACGTGGCGGTCGTAGCCGTCGTCGTGGCGGACTCGTCCAAGGGGGTGCCGCTGCGCGTACGACGGCGACGGCGCGGCGTACGGGCCGAACGCTCCCGCTCGCCGGTGCTCGTCTCGGCAGCGTCACCGCGACCGCCCCGGCCACCGCGACCGCGCGCACCGCGGCCACCGGTCTCGCCCAGGTCCTCCAGCTCCTCGGCCGCCAGCCCGGCGCGGGTCCGCTCCGAACGCGGCAGGGTGCCCTTGGTGCCCTCGGGGATGCCGAGGTCCGTGAACAGGTGCGGGGAGCTGGAGTACGTCTCCGCCGGGTCGTTGAAGTCCAGCTCCAGCGCCTTGTTGATCAGCTGCCAGCGCGGGATGTCGTCCCAGTCGACGAACGTGATGGCCGTACCCTTGGCGCCCGCGCGGCCCGTACGGCCGATGCGGTGCAGGTACGTCTTCTCGTCCTCGGGGGACTGGTAGTTGATGACGTGGGTCACGCCCTCGACGTCGATGCCGCGGGCGGCGACGTCGGTGCAGACGAGGACGTCGACCTTGCCGTTGCGGAAAGCGCGCAGCGCCTGCTCGCGGGCGCCCTGGCCGAGGTCGCCGTGGACCGCACCGGAGGCGAAGCCACGACGCTGCAGCTGCTCGGCGATGTCGGCGGCCGTGCGCTTCGTACGGCAGAAGATCATCGCGAGTCCGCGGCCGTCGGCCTGCAGGATGCGGGCGACCATCTCCGGCTTGTCGAGGGAGTGCGCGCGGTAGACGAACTGCTTGATGTTCGCGACCGTCGCGCCCTCGTCGTCCGGCGAAGTGGCACGGATGTGGGTGGGCTGGGACATGTAGCGGCGCGCGAGGCCGATGACCGCGCCCGGCATGGTCGCGGAGAACAGCATGGTCTGCCGCTTGGCCGGAAGCAGGTTGATGATCTTCTCGACGTCGGGCAGGAAGCCCAGGTCGAGCATCTCGTCGGCCTCGTCGAGGACGAGGGACTTGACGTGCTTCAGGTTCAGCTTCTTCTGGCCCGCGAGGTCGAGCAGGCGGCCCGGGGTGCCGACGACCACGTCGACGCCCCTCTTCAGCATCTCGACCTGGGGCTCGTAGGCCCGGCCGCCGTAGATCGCGGCGACGCGTACGTTGCGCACCTTGCCCGCGGTCAGCAGGTCGTTCGTGACCTGCGTGCACAGCTCGCGCGTCGGGACGACGACGAGCGCCTGCGGGGCGTCGGTGAGGGCCTCGGGAGCGGCGCGGCCGGCTTCGACGTCGGCGGGGACGGTGACGCGCTCGAGGAGCGGAAGGCCGAAGCCCAGCGTCTTGCCGGTGCCGGTCTTGGCCTGGCCGATGACGTCCGTGCCGGAAAGGGCGACGGGGAGCGTCATCTCCTGGATGGGGAAGGGGTTGATGATGCCGACGGCCTCCAGGGCCTCGGCGGTCTCGGGGAGGATTCCGAGCTCTCGGAACGTCGTAGTCAGGGTCATGCCTCTTCTGTGTGTGCGGCGCGAGGCGAGCGCGGGGGTCATGGCAGACCGTGCCGGGGACGTCGGCTGCCGTACGGGCGAACCACTGGGGCAAGCCGTATGACACGGGACCTCTGCCGACGCTCTAGCGCTCGTACCGCTGAGGGGGTCCCTCCGGTCGTCGTACGTACAGAGCCGTACGGCAAGGGAGGGCTGTCGGGTCGGAGCCGATCGGGCCACCGACCGGGCATCCTCATGCGTGCGCCCTCTCGGAAGACGTCGAGCAGCGTCGACGCACTCTCAGCAGGCGCATTACCACCATACCCCGGATTGGCGCACATGCGACGGCCGATTTGGTCACGTTGTCGTGGTCACAGTGGTAGGCAATCGTCGGCACAGTGGCCGACCAGGGGCTTCCACGGCCCGGCGAGCGGGCTATTGTGCGCCTCATGACTAGCTCTGACAAGCCTGAGAACGCCTCCGCCACCGGACACACCGGGGTCGCCGCCCAGGACTGGGCGCAGGCCTCCGCCGACCCGCAGTACCGCGCCGCGGTCGTGGACCTGCTCGGTGCGCTCGCGTACGGGGAGCTGGCGGCGTTCGAGCGGCTCGCGGAGGACGCCAAGCTGGCGCCGACCCTCGCGGACAAGGCGGAGCTGGCGAAGATGGCCTCGGCCGAGTTCCACCACTTCGAGCGGCTGCGGGACCGGCTCACCGAGATCGGCGAGGAGCCGACCGCGGCGATGGAGCCGTTCGTCGCCGCCCTGGACGGCTTCCACCGGCAGACGGCGCCCTCGGACTGGCTGGAGGGCCTGGTCAAGGCGTACGTCGGCGACTCGATCGCCAGCGACTTCTACCGGGAGGTCGCGGCCCGCCTCGACTCCGACACCCGTGAACTCGTCCTCGCCGTCCTGGATGACACCGGGCACGCCGGCTTCGCGGTGGAGAAGGTGCGCGCGGCCATCGACGCCGACCCGCGCGTGGGCGGACGGCTCGCGCTGTGGGCGCGGCGGCTGATGGGCGAGGCGCTGTCGCAGTCCCAGCGGGTCGTCGCCGACCGGGACGCGCTGTCGACGATGCTCGTGGGTGGCGTGGCCGACGGGTTCGATCTCGCGGAGGTCGGCAGGATGTTCTCGCGGATCACCGAGGCGCACACGAAGCGGATGGCTGCGCTGGGCCTCGCGGCCTAGGGCCCGTCGTCACATTCCCGTCGTCCGCCCGGAGGGCCGGCCGCGCGGTGTCCGGCAACGCAGCTGGGGGTCCCCTTGAGGCAGTGGGGGAATGCGTGCCGGGCGTCGCGGTGCGGGCGGGAATTCGACCACAGGACCCAGGCGAGCCCCGCGCCCCTTCAGCGAACGGCTACGCCGTCGCTGATCGTCGGCGGAGACGGCTTCCTGACGGGCGCAGCAGCAGGGAAAGGGACGCCACCGCGACGACGGCCGCTCCCAGCAGGCTCAGCAGGGCGCTGCCGGGGCCCAGGGCGCTGTGGGTGATGAAGTCGCCGAACAGGGCTCCGGCGACGCCCGTCGAGTACACCAGCGGGCGGGCCGGCAGCCGGTGCGAAAGACGGTGTGCCGCCGCCCAGGCGAGCACCAGGCCGAGCACAGCGGATCCGAGCACTTCCAGGATCATCCGAGGTCCCTCCCACGGGCGGCCTGCCCTTGACGTACGTAGCCCGTCATACCCGTGACCTGCGGAGTGCAATCCTCCGCTGTGGGCGACTTGTGCTCCCTCTGTGCGCCGCAGGCGCGCACACGCCCGTGGCCGGGAACGCACGAAGAGGGCCCGGCGGCACATGCCACCGGGCCCTCTTTGCGACTCTGGCCTACAGCGTGCCGAAGCCCACCTTGCGGACCGTCGGCTCGCCGATCTCCACGTACGCCAGGCGGTCCGCCGGGATCAGGACCTTGCGGCCCTTCTCATCCACGAGGCTCAGCAGCTGCGACTTGCCGGCCAGCGCGTCGGCCACCACGCGCTCGACCTCCTCGACGCTCTGACCGCTCTCCAGAACGATCTCGCGGGGCGCGTGCTGCACGCCGATCTTGACCTCCACGGCTATGTCCCTCCGACGGTCAGTGATATGCGCGATCTTCCGCGCCGTACGCAGCACACATTAGCCCGGTGAGGGGACGTACACGCTGCGGGACGGCACGCCAGGAGCGAACACCGCGCGGGAACAAACGGCTACCGGCCGGACGCTCAGTGGGACTCGGTGCCGTGCAGCGGGAAACCGGCGATGCCCCGCCACGCCAGCGAGGTCAGCAGCTGCACCGCCTGGTCGCGCGGGACACTGCGGTCGCTGTGCAGCCAGGAGCGGGCCACCACCTGGGCGAGGCCGCCGAGGCCGGAGGCGAGCAGCATCGACTCCGCGCGTGAGAGGCCCGTGTCCTCGGCGATGACCTCGCAGATCGCCTCGGCGCAGTCGTTGGTGACCTTGTCGACGCGCTCGCGCACGGCGGGCTCGTTCGTCAGGTCGGACTCGAAGACCAGGCGGAAGGCGCCGCCGTCGTCCTCGACGTAGGCGAAATAGGCGTCCATGGTCGCCCGGACGCGCTGCTTGTTGTCCGTCGTCGATGCCAGCGCGCCGCGCACGGCCTGGATCAGCGACTCGCAGTGCTGGTCCAGCAGGGCGAGGTAGAGGTCGAGCTTGCCGGGGAAGTGCTGGTACAGCACCGGCTTGCTGACGCCGGCCCGCTCGGCGATGTCGTCCATTGCCGCAGCGTGGTAGCCCTGCGCGACGAATACCTCCTGAGCGGCGCCCAGCAGCTGGTTCCGTCGGGCTCGGCGCGGCAGACGGGTGCCGCGCGGGCGTACCGCCTCAGTTTGCTCGATGGCTGTCACGCCGCCTCCCAAAGTCGTCCACATGCGGTGTCACCGCGCCGCCATCGTACTTTTCGGTAACCGTGGTGTGCGCGGTGCGAGCGCAGAATTTCATGTACCGGACGGCGACGAAAGCCACGAAGCGGGGCCGGTGCCGCCTGGAAGCGGGCCGATATGGCCCAGAAGCCCGGCAGGTGCGGCCTGAACGCGGCGTCCGGCGTCAGCGGTAGTCCTCCTCGTCGATGACTACCACCCGCGCCTGCTCGGCGAGGTCGGCCTCGTTCGCGCGGTCCGGAACGATCTCCGTCATCGGGTCGTCGCGCTCCGGCGTGATGTCGGTGTGCTGCTCGGCGGCGTCGACTTCGGAAGCCTCGAAGTCGACTTCCGGGCTCTCGTTGGCCTCCAGGTCCTCGATCGTTTCGGGCTCAATGGGGTCATAGGCCATGGTGAGCTCCCTTCCTACGAACGTCCCTGGGAGCAGCAGGGTGCACCCGCGGGTGCCCTGTGTACGAGCCTAGGAGACACCTGATGCAGACGCCATGCCATCGGCGACCCGCTCTGTGACGGCGAACACATGAACCATGACGTGATCGTCTCGTAACATTGCGACATGTCTTCGACCGAGTCGCCGTCCGTGCCGGCCGCCAGTGTGTTTCCGAAGGCGGCAGCCGTCCGGGTCGGCGTGGGCGAGCGGATGAGGTCGGTGGGGCTTCCGGGGGTCACCCTGTCGATCCGGTCCCGCCGCCCCGCGCGCGAGGGCCTTCCGCCCGCGCTCTACGTCCATGGACTCGGCGGTTCCTCGCAGAACTGGTCGGAGCTGATGACGCGGCTGGACGGCGTCGTCGACAGTGAGGCGCTCGACCTGCCGGGCTTCGGCGATTCCCCACCCCCGGACGACGGCGACTACTCGGTCACCGGGCACGCGCGCGCGGTGATCCGCTATCTCGACGCGGCCGGCCGAGGCCCGGTCCACCTCTTCGGCAACTCGCTCGGCGGCGCGGTCGTCACGCGCGTGTCCGCCGTACGCCCGGACCTCGTCCGCACGCTCACCCTCGTCTCGCCCGCGCTGCCCGAGCTGCGCGTGCAGCGCACCGCCGTGCCGACGGCGCTCCTGGGCGTGCCCGGAGTGGCCGCGCTGTTCACCCGGCTCACCAAGGAGTGGACGGCCGAGCAGCGGGTGAGCGGCGTCATGGCGCTCTGCTACGGCGACCCCGGGCGAGTCTCGCCCGAGGCGTTCCGGGTCGCCGTGGAGGAGCTGGAGCGGCGGCTTCAACTGCCGTACTTCTGGGACGCGATGGCACGCTCCGCGCGCGGGGTGGTCAACGCCTACACGCTGGGCGGCCAGCACGGACTGTGGCGCCAGGCCGAACGCGTGCTCGCGCCGACCCTGCTGATCTACGGCGGCCGGGACCAGCTGGTCGGCTACCGCATGGCCCAGAAGGCCGCCCGCTCCTTCCGTGACTCCCGCCTGCTGTCCCTGCCGGACGCCGGGCACGTGGCGATGATGGAGTACCCCGAGGTGGTGGCCGGGGCGTTCCGGGAACTTCTCGCGGAGGCCGGGGAGTTGACCGATGGGACGACGGCAGTCGCCGATGCCGGGGGCGACGTCACGGCCGCCAGTACGAGTGCGGGGAGCTGAGGGCCGAGGTGGGACGCCACAGCCGCAGGGGACCGGCCTCCAAGGACGACCCCGCGCACATAGCAGCAAAGCGAGGGGGGCGGGCCGCGGGCTCCGGGAAGCCCCAGGATGCGCCTACGGCCCTGCCGCCCGGCCTGCCCGGGCAGCGGCGGGCGCCGGTCCACGGTGCGCCGACTCTGCCTGACGGCACGCCCGCGCACGGTATGCCGCGCTTCCCCGACGGCACCCCCGCGCACGGCACCCCCGAAGTCCGTGGTGGTCACCCCGAGCAGCATGAACCCGGTGGTGGCTGGGGGGAGTTCGCGGGGCGGGCCGGTGTGGGACCTGGTGCCGGTGGGCCCGGCGTCGGGCTGCCGCGGCAGCGGCAGGAAGGGGGCACTGGACCCGGCCTCGGCGCCCGTCCGGGCCCCGGGCGTGGTCCGCGGCGTGGAGCCGGGCCCCGGCAGGAGTATCTCGACGCCTTCGGCGAGGAACTCGACGTCTTCGCGCCCCGCGCGGGCGAGCCGTCGGCCGAGACGCGGGAGCCCTACGCCACCGAGGCGGAAACCGAGACGGGCACCCAGGCGGACGGAGGCGCCGACGCGCCGCCGGCCGGCGTGCCCGCGCAGCGGGGCGGTGGCAAGGGGCGGGCCTTCACCGGGATCGCAGCCGCCGCCGTCACCACCGCGCTGGCGATCGTCGTCGCCGGGCACGTGACCGCGCGGCGCGAGGACGGCGCCCTACGGTCGCACTCCGCCACCGACCAGGCGCGCGACACACACGACCCCGCCTCGCGCGGTGACGACCGGACGAGTCCCTCCGCCTCGCCGGTCACGGCGACGCTGACGTACGAGCAGAAGATGGACCGGACGTACCCGCTGAGCGCCACGCTGAAGGGCTCGGGGAAGTTCGACACGGTGCCCGGCTTCGCCAAGGCGCCCGGCACGGGGCGGAAGTACACCTACCGCGTGGACGTCGAGCGGGGCCTGGGCCTGGACGGCGTGCTGTTCGCCGACGCCGTGCAGAAGACCCTGAACGACGAACGCAGTTGGTCCCACGGCGGCGCCCGCACCTTCGAGCGCGTCTCCTCCGGCAAGCCCGACTTCGTGATCACGCTGGCCAGCCCCGGCACCACCGCCAAGTGGTGCGCCAAGTCCGGCCTGGACACCACGCAGGACAACGTCTCCTGCGACTCGGCCGCCACCGAACGCGTGATGATCAACGCCTACCGGTGGGCCCAGGGCAGCAAGACGTACGGGAACAAGATCCACCCGTACCGGCAGATGCTCATCAACCACGAGGTCGGGCACCGGCTCGGCCACGGCCACGTCAGCTGCCAGCGTGACGGCGAGTTGGCGCCGGTCATGCAGCAGCAGACCAAGTTCCTCGACCACGACGGGATCCACTGCCTGCCCAACCCCTGGCCGTTTCCCAAGGGCTGAAGGGCGGCTGGGGCGTAACGTTTCGCGCTCGTGCGATCACTGTGTGAACTGCTAGCGCGGCAAAACGCGTCCCGCACGCGAAAGTTACGACCGTTCACCCCTTTTGGTGGCGCGATGGACAACCGTCCGTCGCGCCACCGCCTTGTCCGCATACGTTCGTCCCGCTGCGAGCCGCCGGGGTGACGGCGGCTCCCCAAACGGGAGATCGGGGGTGCGCACGTGCGCATCGGACTGCTTACGGAGGGTGGCTATCCGTATGTGAGCGGTGACGCCAGGCTCTGGTGCGACCGGCTCGTGCGCGGGCTCCAGCAGCACGAGTTCGACGTCTACGCGCTCAGCCGCAGCCGGCAGCAGGAGGAGCAGGGCTGGGTCCCGCTCCCGCCGCAGGTCGGCCGGGTGCGTACGGCGCCCCTGTGGACGGCCGAGGGCGACGAGGTCACCTACGGACGGCACGCGCGTCGGCGCTTCGCCGAGTGCTACGGGGAACTGGCCGCGGCGGTCTGCGACGCGGCCGGTGGCGGCTCCGGCCCCGGCGCCGGGGAGGCGGGTTCTGCGGACGGTCCCGACTCCGCCGATCTGGCGGACCGTTTCGGCAGCGCGCTGTACGGACTCGCCGAACTCGCCCGCGACGCAGGCGGACTGACCGGAGCACTCCGCTCGGACACCGCCGTACGCACCCTGGAGCGTGCCTGCCGTGCTCCCGGCGCGCTGCGCACGGCGCGCGAGGCGCGCGTACCCGACCTGCTCGCCGTCACCGCCCACCTCGAACGCGCCCTGCGCCCCCTCACCCTCGACTGGTACGGCGACGACGGCCTCGGCGCGGCCGACCTCTGCCACGCCACCGCCGGCGGCCCCGCCGCCCTGCCCGGACTGCTCGCCCGGCACTTCTCCGACGTGCCGCTGCTGGTCACCGAGTACGGCGTGCAGCTCCGCTCGCACTACCTGACCCTCGGCCCGGACGCCGCCGCCCCCGCCGTACGCGCCCTGCTCGCCGCCTTCCACGGCCGGCTCGCCACCGAGGTCTACCGGCGCGCCGAGATCCTCACCCCCGGCAACGCGCACGCGCGCCGCTGGCAGGAACGGTGCGGCGCCGACCGGGCCAGGATCCGCACGGTGTACCCCGGCATGGAGTCCGCCCGCTTCACGGAGGTCGGCGAGTCCCCCGACCGCGCCGACCCGGACACGCTCGTCTGGGTCGGCCGTGTGGAGCCCGCCAAGGACCTCGTCTCGCTGCTGCACGCCTTCGCGGAGGTCCGCAAGGAGGAGCCCAAGGCCCGCCTGCGCGTCATCGGCGCGCCCGTGGGCCCCGAGGGCGCGGCCTACCTCGGCCACTGCCGGGCCCTGGCCGCCCAGCTCTTCCCGGACGAGGCCGAGGGCGTGCACGCGGTCGGCGACAACCCCGTCTCCTTCGAGGAGATCGGCGGCCCGGAGGCGCCGACTCTCGCCGACGGCTATGCCTCCGGCGCCGTGATCGTCCTGTCCAGCGTCGTCGAGGGCTTCCCGATCAGCCTCGTCGAGGCCATGTTCTGCGGCCGGGCCACGGTGTCGACGGACGTCGGTGCCGTGGTGGAGGTGATCGGCGGTACGGGCCTGGTGGTCCCGCCGCGCAATCCGCGGGCTCTCGCCGAGGCGTGCGTGGCGCTGCTGCGCGACCCCGAGCGCCGTGAGCGACTCGGCGCCGCCGCGCGCGCCCGGGCGCTCGAACTGTTCACCGTCGAGCAGAACATCCAGGCATTCCACGGCATCTACCTGGAGATCGTCTCCCACTGCCCGGTCCGCCGGGTCGTCCTGGACGAGGCCGGTGAGCCCCTGCCGTTCGCCGCCCCGGCCGAGTCCCATGTCCCCGGCCGCCTGACCGGCCCCACGGCCCACGCCCTCACCCGCGGCGTCCCCGCCTGGGCCACCCCCACGCCGGTGCGGGCGACGCCGGTCGCGGCTGTGGAGGGGGCGTGATGAGCGAACTGGACCGGCCCGGAATGCCGAGCGGCGCCGACGCGTGGGACGCGCGGTCGGGCGAGTGGCTGGCCGGAGGAGGGACGATCGGGGAGGTTGGTGAGCCGGCCGGTGAGCCGGATGGTGAGGCCTCCTCGGTCGCCGAGGACCCGGTGGGCTCCGGCTCGGCGGCTTCCGCCGCTGCGGACCCTGAGGTCACGTCAGCTGTTGGCTCTGCGGGCTCGGTGAGTTCCGCCGGCTCTCGCGATGAGCGTCGGACGTCTTCGCCGTCGGTGCCGTCGGCCCCCGCGCGAGGCGGCACGGACACCGAGCCCGACAAGGCCCGACGGACGGCCCCCCGGCGCGGTGCCGTCGACCCCGTGAAGGCCCTGCTGCACCGGCACCGCGAGCTGTGCGAGCGGGCCGTGGACCCCCTGGAGATCGCGGCCGGGCTGGAGGCGCATGGCGTCACCGACCGCACTGCGGCCCGTTTCCGCCACCGGGACGTCTTCTCGCTCGCCGAGGAGCTGTACGCGCGCGTGCCCCGCGACGGCGAGCCGCGCCCGGCGCCCGAGGCTCCGCACGCGCCCCGCGTCCGCGCCGACTGGGTTCTGCTCACCCTGCTGCCCGGCGCCCTCGGCGCGGCCACCGCGGCCGGTCTGCGCCTCACCGACGGACAACCCCGCTTCTGGGCGGCGGTCGTCGGCGTCCTCGCCGTGGCCCTCGCGGTCCGCGCGGCACTGCGCCGCGGCCCCCTCGCCACCCCGCCCGGCACCCCCGCGTGGCGCCCGGCACCCGGCACGCGCGCGGGGACGCTCTGGCTGCTCGGCTACGCCCTCCTCGGCGACGGACTCCTCCAGGCCATCGTGTCCGGCGGTCCCGACGCCCTGCCCACCGGCGACCCGGACGGCCCTTGGCCCACGGCCACCGCGCCCGTCCTGGCCCTCGCCCTGGCCTGCGCCCCGGCTGCCTGGTGCGCCCACCTGCTTGCCGCGGGCGCCCGCCGCAGGCTCGCCGGCAGCCGGGGCCTGGAGGACTTCACGGCCGCCGCGAAGCCCCTGCTGCTGGGCACGTTCGCGCTGTTCCTGGGCGCCCTCACCGCGCTGCTCCTGCTGTGCGGCACCCTCCTGCACGAACCCGCCGCCTACCCGCAGGCGCTCACCCTGGGCGCCCTGCTCCTGCTCGCCCGGCTGCTCGGCGCGCACCAGCACCGGCGCGCCCCCGGCATCGTCCTCGGCGCGGCGGCGGCCGTCGAGATGGCGGCCCCCGCGCTGCTGCTGGGCGGCCGACTGCCCGGCTGCGCCTTCCTGGCGAGCCCCGTCGAGGCCCTCGTGGACGCCTGCGGAACGGCCGGCGTGCCCGCGCTCACCTGCGGCGCTGGGGCGCTGGCCCTGCTGGTCCACGCCACCCGCACCCTCACTCAGGCCTCGGCCCACGCTCCCGCGGGAGCACCTGAGTGAACCTTCCGCCACCGGCCCGGACCGAGCCTGCTGCCACCCGTCGGAGGCAGCCGCACCACCCCCTTGAAGGAGAAGACCAGATGACCACCTCCCGACCCGGAGCGTCCGGAGCCGCCGGTGCGTACACCCCCGGAGGTGCCCGATGAGGGTCCTGCTGATCGGAGCCAACGGATACCTCGGCCGCTTCGTCGCCGACCGTCTGCTCGCCGACCCGGCCGTCCAGCTCACCGCGCTCGGCCGCGGGGACGACGCCGACGTCCGCTTCGACCTCGCCACCGGCAGCCCCGGCGCGCTCACCCGCTTCCTCGACGCCGTGCACCCCGGCGTCGTCGTCAACTGCGCAGGCGCCACCCGCGGCGGCGCCCGCGAACTCACCCGGCACAACACCGTCTCCGTCGCCACCGTCTGCGAGGCCCTGCGCCGCAGCGGCTGCGGCGCCCGCCTGGTGCAGATCGGGTGCAGTGCCGAGTACGGCCCCAGCCAGCCCGGCTCCTCCACGGCGGAGGACGCCGTCCCCCGCCCCGGCGGCCCGTACGGCGTCAGCAAGCTCGCCGCGACCGAACTGGTCCTCGGCTCCGGCCTCGACGCCGTCGTCCTGCGCGTCTTCTCGCCCGCCGGACCCGGCACCCCGGCCGGCTCCCCGCTCGGCCGCCTCGCCGAGGCCATGCGCCGCGCCATGCAGTCCGGCGACGGCGAACTCAAACTCGGCGGCCTCGGCGTCCAGCGCGACTTCGTGGACGTGCGCGACGTCGCCCGCGCCGTACACGCCGCCTCGCTCTCCGCCGCGCAGGGCGTCATCAACATCGGCTCCGGCCGCGCCGTCCGCCTCAGGGACGCCGCCACCGTCCTCGCGCGCGTGGCCGGATACGGCGGCGCCCTCCACGAACTCGACGCCCCGCCCGGCTCGCTGCGCACCGCCATCGGCCACCCCCGGGCAGACTCCGACCACGTGCCCCCGGTCGCGTTCCCGTACCCGGACGGCTGCGGCAGCTGGCAGCAGGCCGACGTGCGCACTGCCCGCGACCGGCTCGGCTGGAGGCCGCGCATCAACCTCGAAGAATCCCTGGCCGACATCTGGATGGAGGCGGCATGCCGCATCTGACCAGCACCACAGCCGCAGCGGGCGCCACCGGCACCGGCGTTCGCACCGCCCTCGGCATCCCCGGCTTCGCCCACCCCCTGGTGGCCCCCGCCCAGTGGGCCGAACTCGCCCGCCCCGGCACCCCGCTGGACTGGGTGGTGCTCGACGTCGCCGCCGGGCCGGGCACCCGCCCCGACCCGTGCTGCCTCCAGGCGGCCGGGCGGCTGCGGGCCGCCGGCGTCCGCGTCCTCGGCCACCTGGACGCGGTCCACGGCGACCGCGCCTTCGACGACCTGCTCGCCGACGCACGCCGCTACCTGGACTGGTACCGGGTCGACGGCTTCCTGCTGCACCGCTGCCCCACCGAACGCACCGCGCTCGCAGAGGTCCGCCGTACGACCACCGCCCTGCGGGCGATCAGTGACACCGCCCACATCGTCCTCGGCCACGGCAGCCACCCGCACCCCGGGTACACGGAGTACGCCGACCAGCTCGTGACCTTCAGCGGCCCCTGGTCCGACTACCGCTTCTCGCAGGTCGCCGAGTGGACCGCCGACTATCCGCCCGACCGCTTCTGCCACTTCGTGCACGGCGTGCCCCGCGGCCACCTGGAGGAGGCGTTGCGCATCGCCCGCTGGCAGGGCGCCGCGACGATCTACGTCACCGACCGCACGGATCACCGAGGCCAGGCCGACCCCTGGGAGGCCATGCCCGGGTACTGGGACGAAATTGTCTCGCGTATCGGGACGGGTGTCTCGGAATGAAAATGGCCATGGCAGTGTTACGGAAAGAACAACCGTCATGATTGACCGACCAACGGAGTCCCCGTGTCGCTGCCACCCCTGGTCGAGCCGGCTGCCGAGCTCACCGTAGACGAGGTCCGCAGGTACTCCCGCCACCTGATCATCCCCGATGTGGGGATGGACGGGCAGAAGCGGCTGAAGAACGCCAAGGTGCTCTGCGTGGGCGCCGGCGGCCTGGGCTCGCCGGCGCTGATGTACCTCGCCGCCGCGGGCGTGGGCACCCTCGGCATCGTGGAGTTCGACGAGGTCGACGAGTCGAACCTGCAGCGCCAGATCATTCACAGCCAGTCCGACATCGGCCGTTCCAAGGCCGAGTCCGCGCGTGACAGTGTCCTGGGCATCAACCCGTACGTGAACGTGATCCTTCACGAGCAGCGGCTCGAAGCCGAGAACGTGATGGACATCTTCAGCCAGTACGACCTGATCGTCGACGGCACCGACAACTTCGCGACCCGCTACCTGGTCAACGACGCCTGCGTGCTGCTGAACAAGCCGTACGTGTGGGGCTCGATCTACCGCTTCGACGGCCAGGCCTCGGTCTTCTGGTCCGAGCACGGCCCCTGCTACCGCTGCCTCTACCCGGAGCCCCCGCCGCCCGGCATGGTCCCGTCCTGCGCCGAGGGCGGCGTGCTCGGCGTGCTGTGCGCGTCCATCGGCTCCATCCAGGTCACCGAGGCGATCAAGGTCCTCACCGGCACCGGCGAGCCGCTCGTCGGCCGCCTGATGATCTACGACGCCCTGGAGATGCAGTACCGCCAGGTCAAGGTCCGCAAGGACCCGAACTGCGCGGTCTGCGGCGAGAACCCGACCGTCACCGAACTCATCGACTACGAGGCCTTCTGCGGCGTCGTGTCCGAGGAGGCCCAGCAGGCCGCCGCCGGTTCGACGATCACTCCCAAGCAGCTCAAGGAGTGGATCGACGAGGGCGAGAACATCGAGATCATCGACGTCCGTGAGCCGAACGAGTACGAGATCGTCTCCATCCCGGGCGCCAAGCTGATCCCCAAGAACGAGTTCCTCCTCGGCGCCGCCCTGGAGTCCCTCCCGCAGGACAAGAAGATCGTCTTGCACTGCAAGACGGGTGTCCGCAGTGCGGAAGTCCTCGCGGTCCTGAAGTCCGCGGGCTTCGCCGACGCCGTCCACGTGGGCGGCGGCGTCATCGGCTGGGTCAACCAGATCGAACCGGAGAAGCCGGTCTACTGACCGGGAGATTCGCCTCCCTTTCCGTGACGGGTTCCGCGCACAGCAGGCGCGCGGAACCCGTCGTGCGTTCACGAACAGACCTTGCCGTCCCTCGGCACCGTCCCGTTCAGCAGGTACGCGTCCACCGTCGAGTCGACGCAGTCGCTGCCGTTGCCGTACGCCCCATGTCCCTCGCCCTTCCAGGTGAGTTCGACACCGACACCCTTGCCCAGCTCGTCGGCCATCCTGCGGGCGCCCTCGTACGGGGTGGCAGGGTCCCCGGTGTTGCCGACCAGCAGGATCGGTGCCGCACCGGGCGCGCCGACCTCGGGGGTGTCGTACTGGCCCGGCACCGGCCAGTCGTGGCACCAGCCGGCCGTGTCCCAGCCCAGGAAGTCCCCGAACACCGGAGAGATCCGCTCGAACTCCGGCAGCAGCCTCTTCGTCTCGGCAAGGGTCGGCCGCTGCCTGTCGTCCAGGCACGATATGACCCGCTGGGCGTGGCTCGTGGTGCCGTAGTGTCCCGCGGAGTCCCGTTCGTTGTACCGGTCCGCGAGCGACAGCAGCCGTGAACCGTCGCCCTGCTGCGCCGACTTCAGTGCGTCGGTCAGCGTCCCCCAGCTCGACTCGCTGTACAGCGGCAGCACGATTCCGGTGACCGCGAGCGTCTCGGTCAGCTTCCGCCCCGACGACGTGGGCAGCGGCCGGGCGTCGATCCGCCGCAGCAGGTCCGCGATCTTCCGCGATCCCTGCTCGGGGTTCTGACCGGTGGACTTCAGATAGTCGTCCAGGGCTCGCTGGAAGCCGCGGGCCTGGTTCTCGGCGTGGCCCACCGCGTCCGCCGTCGGGTCGACCACCGCGTCGAGGACGGCCCGCCCGACGTTCTTGGGGAACAAGTGGGCGTAGACACCGCCCAGTTCGGTGCCGTAGGAGATGCCGAAGTAGTGCAGCTTGTCGTCGCCGAGGACCTGGCGCATCAGGTCCATGTCGCGAGCGGTGTCGGTGGTCGACGCGTGGGCCAGCAGGGGGCCGGCGGCCTTCTGGCAGCCCTTGCCGAAGTCGGTGGCGTCCTGGAAGTACGCCTTCTCCTCGGCAGGGGTGTCCGGCGTGACGTCCACGTCCTCCTTGGCCGCGAGCTCCCGGTCGCTCCGGCAGCGGACGCCCTCGCTGGCGCCGACCCCGCGCGGGTCCCAGCTCACCAGGTCGTAATGCTCCCGGAGCTTGGAGGCGGTGCCCGCGTAGTACGGCATCGTCGACACGCCCGAGCCGCCGGGGCCGCCGAAGTTGAACAGCAGCGAGCCGATCCGGTGGCCGCCGGTCGCCCGCGCGCGGATGAGAGAGAGCCCGATCGTCGTACCGTCCGGCTTCGACCAGTCCAGCGGCACCTTCAGCGTCGCGCACCGCCAGTCGTCGCCCGGCGCGCCCGAGTCCGCCGTGGCCTTGCAGCGGTTCCAGTCGAGGCGCTGCCCGGTGAGTGAGGCGGGAAGGGCCCCGGAAGCGGACGGCGCGGACGACGGGGGAGTGGACCGGCCGCCGGCCCCCTTGCCCTCGTTTCCGCCCCCACCTGACGAGCCGCCACCGCACCCGGCCAACAGCAGCGTCGCTGTCGCGGCGGCCAGCCACCGCGGGAATCGAGACATGCGCACCCCCCCTCACAGGCCCTCCGCGTCTCGTCCGCGGCGAGCGATGAGGCCATGTTAGGGCGCCGGACCACAGCCCGTGACGGCCTGTGGATAACGCTGTGACCTGCGGTTTTGTGTGGCTTGTCGACCGGTCCCCGGAAATCGGCCGGGGACTCGAGGGGAAATCAGGAACAGACCGTACCGGCCTTCGGCACCTTCCCGTTCAGCAGATATCCGTTCACCGCAGCCTGCACGCACCTGTTCTTGCTGTCGTACGCACCGTGCCCCTGGCCCTTGTACGTCAGCTCGACGCCGACGCCCTGGCCGAGCGCGTCCACCATCTTCTTCGCGCCCTCGTACGGCGTGGCCGGGTCGCCGGTGTTGCCGACGACGAGGATGGGCGCCGACCCCGGCGCGCTGACGTCGGGATGGTCGGCGGCGCCCGGCACGGCCCAGTCGGTGCAGCTGACCATGCCCCAGGCCAGGAAGTCCCCGAACACCGGGGAGGCGGAACGGAACTCGGGCAGCCTCCCCTGGACGAAGTCGGCCGTGTACCGGGGCTTCTGGTCGGCGCAGTTGATGGCGATGTTCGCCGCGGTGATGTTGCTGTACTCGCCGTTCTCGCTGCGGCCGTTCAACGAGTCGGACAGCAGCATCAGGATCTTGCCGTCGCCGTCGTAGGCCTGTTCAAGCCCCTCGGTGAGGTACTGCCAGAAGTCCTTGGAGTACAGGGACTGCGCGATGCCGTTGGTCGCGGCCGTCTGCGTCAGCTGGCGCGGGGAGATACCGGGGATCGGCTTCGACTCCAGGTCCGCCAGCAGGTGGGCGATGCGGTTCTTGACGTCCTGGGCGGTGTCGCCGATCGGGCACTCGGTGATCTTCGAGGTGCAGTCCTGGGCGAAGTTGTCGAGCGCGAGCTGGAAGCCCTGGGCCTGTCCCAGCGCGCTCTGCTCCGGGTTCTGCGTGGGGTCGACCACCGCGTCGAGGACGGCCCGCCCGACGTTCTTGGGGAACAGGTGGGCGTAGACGCCGCCGAGTTCGGTGCCGTAGGAGATGCCGAAGTAGTGCAGCTTGTCGTCGCCGAGGACCTGGCGCATCAGGTCCATGTCGCGGGCCGCGTCGGTGGTGCGCACATGCGGCAGGATCCTCTTGGAGTTCCTCTCGCAGGCCGCGTTGAACTGCTGGGTGCGCTCGATCAGCTGGGCGCGCTCGGCGCTGTCGTCGGGCGTCGCGTCCTGCTGGAAGTACGCGTCCAGCTGGCTGTCGCTCTCGCACTTCACCGGCGCGCTGCGGCCGACTCCGCGCGGGTCGAAGCTGACCAGGTCGTAGCGGGTGCGCAGGGTGGCGTAGTCCGCGCCGAACGCGGGCAGCGTGGTGACGCCGCTGCCGCCGGGGCCGCCGAAGTTGAACACGAGCGAGCCGATCCGCTTGCTCGCCGCGCCGCTGGCCCTGGCGCGGATGAGGGCGAGGTTGATGGTGTCGCCCTCGGGCTTGCTCCAGTCGAGGGGCGCCTTCATGGTGGCGCACTGCCACCTGGTGCCGTTCGGCAGCGGGGAGGGGGCACTGCCGCCGCCCTCCGCCTCGGACGGGGCCGGGCAGTCCTTCCAGTCCAGCTTCTGCGCCGCCAGGTCACCGACCTCGGTGCCGTTGTTGCCGCATCCGGCGAGCAGCGTGGACAGCAGCACGGCGGTGGTGGTCAGCGCTGCGGCCCGCAGCCGGGAAGGGTTCGCCATGGTCCCATCCTGCGGGCGCGCACGCCGGGGCGCGCGGGGCACGGGCCGTACGAGGTACGTCTCGGGAGGCCGTGGGTGCGTGAGGCTCCGGCCTGCCCGCAGCCGGCTCCTACAGGGCTCCCTTGCGGCTGAGATGGTTGAAGGCCAGCCAGCCGGGCAGCACGGGCAGCCACAGGGTCAGCAGCCGGAACAGCAGGACGGCCGGGGCGGCGACCTCCTTGGGGAGGCCGACGGCGATCAGACCGAGCGTCAGGCTCGCCTCCACGGCGCCCACGCCGCCTGGCGTCGGGGCTGCGGACCCGAGGGCGTTTCCGGCGAGGAAGACCACAGCCACACTGGCGATGCTCAGCGAGGCCGAGCCGTCGCCGAAGGCCCGGATGGAGGCGTCCAGGCACATCACGAAGCAGGCGGTCAGCAGTAGCATCCCGCCGATGCCGGTGACCAGCTTCTGCGGACGCTGAAGCACGTCGAGCATGCGCGGTACGACACCCGCGAACAGCGACCTCACGCGCGTGACGATGAATTTCCGCAGGAACGGCACCGAGGTGACCACGAGCACGAGCACCGCCACGGTCAGCAGACCCGCGATGACCGTCCGGGACGGTGACAGCGACGGCGTCTTCTCCGTGCCGGTCAGGTAGCCGAAGGACAGCAGCATCAGGATGTGGGCCCCGAGCCCGAACAGCTGTGACGCGCCGACGCTCGCCACCGCGAGCCCGGGGCGTACACCCGCGCGCTGCAGGAAGCGCGTGTTGAGGGCCACACCGCCGACGGCGGCCGGCGCCACGATCTTCACGAACGACCCGGCGACCTGCGCGGCCACCGTCCTCAGGAACGGCACCCGCTCGGGCACGAACCCCAGCAGCGCCATCGCCGCGGCGACGTAGCTGAGCGCCGAGAACAGCACCGCCGCCACCACCCAGCCCCACTGGGCCTGCGCGAACAGCGTGCCGAACTGGATGTGGGTGAGCTGGGTCAGCAGGAAGTACGCGCCGATCGCGCCGGCGATGAAGCTGATCAGCGTGCGCGGGCGCACCCGCTCCAGGCGGGCCGGCTCCACGGGGGCCTCGGGCCTGATCCGCAGCACCTGGTGCCGGATCTGCGTGAGCAGATCCTCCTCACGGGCCTCTTCGAGGGCTTCGTCGATGGCCCGCTTCTCCGCGCGCTGCTCCGCGCGGACCGCCTTCTTGTCCGGCTTTTCGAGCGCGGGCCGGGTCGTCTCGGGCGCCTCCTCCAGGCGGGCCAGCTTGGCCTGCTGGGATGCCTCCAGCACCGCCTCGCGCTCACGGTGGGCGCGCTCCCGGGCCAGCCGGCGCAGCGTCGCGCGCGTGGATCGCGTCAGCGCGATGGGCTGGAGCATCGGCAGACAGTCCGCGACCGCGTCCGGGCCGAGCACACCGACCGCCGAGGCCACCGCCCGCTCGGCCCCCACCCGCAGGCCGAGCGTGGTGACCAGCTGCGCCACGTCCATGCGCAGCAGCAGTTCGCCGGCCGCGATCTCGCCGCCACGCAGCTCGGAGAGGATCACCTTGCCGGAACCATCCACCAGGATCGCGTCACCGGCCAGCCGGCGGTGCGCGATGCGCCGCGACTGGAGCGCCTTCACCTGGTGCCAGGTGTTGTGCAGCAGTTCGTCGGTGATCTCGTCGTCGGCCAGCGAGTCCAGCGTGCGCCCGCCGGTGTGCTCGTAGACGAGCATCACCGCGTCGGGGCCGAGCTCGGAGGTCGCGATCAGCTTGGGCGCGTTGGCGCCCGCTGCGATCGCCGCATACGCCAGCAGCGCCTCCTGCTCCAGTGCCTGGCGCAGCGACTGGAGGCTGGAGCGGGTCGCGAAGCCGCGCAGGGTCAGGTTGCGCCACGCGCGGTAGAAGAAGCCCTGGGCCTGCTGCTCCCGGTCGACGACCGTGACGTCCAGCGGCTGTCCGTCCTCCAGGGTGACGAAGTAGCGCCGGCCGCGGTCGCCGTTCTCCGCGTCCGTGGCCTCCTCGCGGGCGGCGCCGACGGGGTGGAAACCGACGTACCTGAGGCCGGCCAGCAGGGTCCGCCCGGTGGGCCGCACGTTGGGGGAGCCGACCGCGTACAGGGTGCCGTAGGCGACGGTCCAGCCGATCAGCACCGTCAGGATGATCGAGAAGGGGGTCGTGTAGCCGGTGACCAGCATCGAGAACGCGTCGAGCAGCAGCACGATCCACAGCACCGCGCGCCACCGGGGTCTGCGGGACATGCCGACGGCCGTCATGTAGGCGATGACGGGCGCCAGATAACCGTGCACGGGGTCGGTGAGCGCGTGGATGTCGCCGGGGGAGGGCTGGGTGAGTGCGTCCTGGATGGAGCCGGGGGCGGCGCGGGCGACCCACAGGTCGGTGGCGAGGGTCACTCCGTGGGCGAGCACCGCCGCGAGGACGCCGTCGGCGATGCGCAGCCCGTCCCGTTTGATCAGCCGTTCGATCGCGAAGGCGACCGGCACCAGGAGGATCGCGATGCTGGACGCCAGTCCCGCAATCTTGATCAGCAGGTCGGGGGCCTGCCCGGTGCCCTTGTTGATGTCCTGTTCGAGGCCCGAGGTGGTGCCGTGCGCGAACGCGGCGATCGCGAGCAGCACGACGATCGCGAGCACGCCCACCAGCAGCCGCATGAGGTCGGAGGGGCGGTGCACGCGCGCGGGGAGCAGCGGTTCGTCCCCCTCGACCTCGTCGGTGCGCGGGTCGTGCTCGGCGCCCGGACCGTGGTCGTCGTCACGCGCGCGCGTGCCGTCGTCTCCGTGCGCACCGGTGTCGTCCTTGTGCGTACCGGGGTCGTCCCGTTGCTTACCGGTGTCGTCGCCCTGGCCCGCGCGGGCGGTGCCGGGGCGCGCGGCGGCGTCAGGGGTGCCCGCCGCGCCTTCGGGGTGCACGCCCTGCTGCTTCATGGTCTCTTCTTGGTCTCGTATCACCAGTCACCGCCCGCACGATGGTGGCATGCCGCACCGACACCCGCGGGCATCAGGGTGCAGATGCGGGGGCGGACAGTCTGCCGGAAGCGCCGCCGAGGAGCGAGGGGCCGCCTTCGGACCGCTCCCGCCGCGCTGTCGGCGGGGTGCGGCAGGATGGGTCGAATGAGCGAGCAGAACCCTGCCGAGGCCACCCGTGAGGAGTACGCGGACGCACTGCCCGAGTACGCAGAGCGGGTCCTGGACGTGGCCGAGCGGATTCCGCCCGGCCGGGTCATGACGTACGGCGACGTCGCCGAGTGGCTGGAGGAGGGAGGGCCCCGCCAGGTCGGCCGGGTGATGGCCCTCTACGGGGGCGCCGTTCCGTGGTGGCGGGTGGTGCGCGCCGACGGGGTGCTGCTGCCCGGGCACGAGCTGCGCGCGCTCGCCCACTACCGCGCGGAGGGCACACCGCTGAAGGAGGCGGGCAGGAGCACCGAGGGCCATCTGCCGCGGCTCGACATGAGGCGGGCGCGATGGGACGGCGGCGCGGGCGCGGAGGGTCACACCTGACAGCTTCCGCCATCGGATGCCGTCGGGGGGAGCCTGTGGCCCGTACGAGGGACATGGGGGACGTCCGTGGCATGACGTACGTTCGTGGGATGTGGGACTCGCGTGGCGCGAGCGCCGCAAGGGATGAAGCGGAAGCCCTGCTTCCGTCCGGAGCGGCGGCGTAGCGTCGGCTGCACGTGTCCCCCTCACCCCGCGGCCACCGCCTCGCACGCGTGACCGCCTGCCCACCAGCACGACCACCAGGACCGGCGAACCACGTGAGCTCCTCTTCCTCCACCAGGCGCCTGCCGCACCTCCCGGTGCGGCAGGGGAGCCGTGGCGCTTACCGACTGGTCCGTACCCAGCCGGTCCGGGTGGATCCCCCTCGTCTGGACGCCGCTCAGCGTGCCGTGGTTGATCACCGGACCGGACCGCTGCTCGTCCTCGCGGGCCCCGGCACCGGCAAGACGACGACCCTGGTCGAGTCCGTGGCCGCGCGCATCGCCCGCGGCGGCGACCCGGAACGCATCCTGGTGCTGACGTTCAGCCGCAAAGCCGCCGTCGACCTGCGCGACCGCATGGCCCTGCGTATCGGCGCCGCCCGCGCGCCCCGCGCCACCACCTTCCACTCCTACGCCTACGCCCTGGTCCGCGCCCACCAGGACAGCGGCCTGTTCGCCGAGCCGCTGCGCCTGCTCTCCGGCCCCGAACAGGACGTCACCGTCCGCGGCCTGCTCGCCGGACAGCCCGAGCTGGAGCGGCTCGGGCTCACCCACGTGCGCTGGCCGGACGAACTGCGCGCCTGCCTGACCACACGCGGCTTCGCCGACGAGGTCCGCGCCGTCCTCGCACGCAGCCGCGAGCTGGGCCTCGGCCCCGACGCCCTGGACGCCTTCGCCCGCCGCATCGGCCGCCCCGACTGGCGTGCAGCCGCCGCCTTCCTCGCCGAATACCTCGACGTGCTCGACCTCCAGGGGGTGATCGACTACGCGGAACTGGTCCACCGCGCGGTCCTGCTCGCCCGCCGCCCCGACACGGCCGCGCGGCTCGCCGCCCAGTACGACGCCGTGTACGTCGACGAGTACCAGGACACGGACCCGGCCCAGGTACGGCTGCTGCACACGCTGGCCGGTGGCGGGCGCAGCCTGGTCGCCTTCGGCGACCCCGACCAGTCGATCTACACCTTCCGGGGCGCCGACGTGAACGGCATCCTCGACTTCCCGGTGGCCTTCCCGCGCGCGGACGGCCGGCCCGCCCCCGTCGAGGTGCTGCGCACCTCCCGCCGCTCCGGCGCCGCCCTGCTGGCCGCGACCCGCCTGATCACCCAGCGCATGCCGCTGACCCGCCTGCCCGCCGACAAGGTCCGCGCCCACCGTGAGCCCGCCCCGGTACGGGACGGCGGTCGCGTCGAGGTCTACACGTACCCGACGTCCGGCACGGAGCTCGACAACATCGCGGACATCCTGCGCCGGGCGCACCTGGAGGACGGCGTTCCGTGGAGCGACATGGCCGTCCTCGTGCGCGCGGGATCCCGCACGATCCCGACCCTCCGCCGCGCCCTCACCGCGGCCGGCGTCCCGCTCGACATCGACGGCGACGACCTTCCCCTCCGGCACGAGCCCGCGGTGGCCCCGCTCCTGACGGCACTCCGCGCGGTGGCGACCGCTGAGGCACGCCGTTCCGACGAGGTGACGCGGACGCAGGAGGCTGCGTCGGTGCAGGAGGCCACGCACGCATCGGGCGCCGACGAGGCCGCGCAGGCGCCGGGCACTGAGGACGCGGTGCAGACACGGGACACCGACGAGGCGGCGCCGCCACCGGGCACGGACGAGGCAGCGCAGGCGTCAGGGGCTGGCGAGGCCGCGCAGGCGCACGGCTCCGCACAGGAAGCGCCCGCCGCCGACACCGCCTGGCTCGACGCCGAGACCGCTCTCACCCTGCTCACCTCCCCCCTTGCCAGCATGGACACGGCCGATCTGCGCCGCCTCGGGCGCGCGCTGCGCGAGGAGGAGCGGGCCGCCGGGAACCCGTTCCCGCCGCCCTCCGACGAGCTGCTCGCGCGGGCGCTCGCCGAGCCCGAACGCCTGGCTGTGCACGACCCGGCGTACGCGCGCGGGGCGCAGCGCCTCGGCGCGCTGCTCCGCACCGCCCGTGAGCGCCTGGCGCGCGGCGGCACGGCCGAGGAGGCGCTGTGGGACCTGTGGGCCGGCACACCATGGCCCACGCGCCTGGAGCGGACCGCCCGGCGAGGCGGCGCGGCCGGCCGCAACGCCGACCGTGACCTGGACGCCGTGTGCGCGCTCTTCGCCACGGCCGCGCGCGCGGAGGAGCGCACCGGAGGCCGCGGCGCGCTGAACTTCCTGGAGGAGATCGAGGCCGAGGACATCGCCGCCGACACGCTGACCCGCCGCGCGGTACGGCCCGACGCCGTCCGCCTGATGACCGCGCACCGCTCCAAGGGCCTGGAGTGGCGGCTGGTCGTCGTCGCGGGCGTCCAGGAGGGCCTGTGGCCCGACCTGCGCCGCCGCGGCTCGCTGCTGGAGGCCGACCGCATCGGACGCGACGGACTCGCCGAACCGCTCACCCCGGGCGCGCTGCTCGCCGAGGAACGCCGCCTGTTCTACGTCGCCGCCACGCGCGCGCGTGAACGCCTCGTCGTCACCGCCGTGAAGGCACCCGCCGACGACGGTGACCAGCCCTCCCGGTTCCTGACCGAGCTGGGCGTCGAACCCCGGGACATCACCGGCCGCCCCCGCCGCCCGCTGTCCGTGGCCGCGCTCGTCGCCGAGCTGCGCGCCACCACCGTCGACCCGCGCGCTTCCGCCACCCTCCGGGAGGCCGCCGCACGCCGCCTGGCCAGACTGGCCGCGCTCGCCGACGAGGACGGCCGCCCCCTGGTGCCGTCCGCGCACCCCTTCCGCTGGTGGGGCATGTTCGAGCCGACCGAGAGCAAGGTGCCGCTGCGCCACCACGACCAGCCCGTCGTGCTCTCCGGCAGCGCCCTCGACCAGCTCGCCAACACCTGCTCCCTGCAGTGGTTCCTGGGCCGCGAGGTGAAGGCCGATGCGCCCGCCACCGCCGCGCAGGGCTTCGGCAACGTCGTCCACGTCCTCGCCGACGAGGTCGCCTCCGGCCGTACCCCCGCCGACCTGGACGTCCTCATGGAGCGCCTGGAATCGGTGTGGAACGCGCTCGCCTTCGACGCGCCCTGGAAGTCGGAGCAGGAGAAGAACAACGCGCGCGCGGCGCTCGAACGCTTCCTCAACTGGCACGTCCTGGACCGCACCGGCCGCACGCCCGTGGCGAGCGAACAGGACTTCGACGTCACCCTCGAAGCGGGCGACTACCAGGTCCGCGTCCGCGGCCAGATGGACCGCGTCGAGGCGGACGGGGAGGGCCGCGCCTACGTCGTGGACTTCAAGACGGGCAAGCAGGCCCCCAGCGCCGCCGAAGTGGGCCGCCACCCGCAGCTCGCCGTCTACCAGCTCGCGGTCCGCGAGGGCGCCGTGGACACCGTCTTCGACGGCGTACGGCCCGAACCCGGCGGCGCCGAACTCGTGCACCTCAGACAGGGCGCCGCCAAGCGGGACGGCGGCGACAGCCTGCCCAAGGTGCAGGCGCAGGAGCCGCTGGCGGGGGAGTGGGTCGGCGAGCTGCTGGCCACCGCCGCCGGAAAGGTCCTCGACGAGCGGTTCACACCGACCACCGGCCAGCACTGCACGCACTGCGCGTTCCGCGCTTCGTGCAGCGCCCGCCCCGAGGGGCGGCACGTGGTCGAGTGACCAGCACCAGCGGTGTGGGTGACGTACAGCACCACGTGCGCTGACCTGCGCATCTTCCTTCCCGGAAGGCCGCTGCGTCCTCGATTGTCAGTGCCCGCCGCTAGCCTCTGACCTCATGCCCGCCCGTATCACCGACCCCGAGCAGCTCAAAGAGCTTCTCGGCATCCCCTTCACCCCGGAGCAGACGGCCTGCATCACCGCGCCGCCCGCCCCGCAGGTGATCGTGGCCGGTGCCGGGTCGGGCAAGACGACGGTGATGGCGGCCCGCGTGGTCTGGCTGGTCGGCACCGGGCAGGTGGCCCCCGAGCAGGTCCTCGGCCTGACCTTCACCAACAAGGCCGCCGGTGAACTCGCCGAGCGCGTCCGCACGGCCCTGATCAAGGCCGGCGTCACCGACCCCGACGCCCCCCCGTCACCCGACCACCACCCCTCGACGACAGCGCTTCGCGCCGGCCCCTTCTGGTCGGACCCGGACAACCCGCCCGGTGAGCCGGTCATCTCCACGTACCACGCCTTCGCCGGCCGGCTGCTGACCGACCACGGCCTGCGCATCGGCCTGGAGCCCACCTCCCGGCTGCTGGCCGACGCCACCCGCTACCAGCTCGCCGCGCGTGTGCTGCGCGAGGCCCCCGGCCCCTATCCGGCGCTGACCCGTTCCTTCGCCGACCTCGTCAGCGACCTGCTCGCCCTCGACTCCGAACTCGCCGAACACCTCGTGGACCCCGAGGAACAGAGCGCCTGGGACGCGGACCTGCTGCGCACCCTGGAGAGCGCCAAGCTCACCAACGCGGACCTGCGCAAGGTCCCCGAGACCGCCGCCGCCCGCCGCGAACTCACCGCACTCGTCCAGCGCTACCGGTCCGCCAAGCGCGAGCGCGACCTGCTCGACTTCGGCGACCAGATCGCCCTGTCCGCCCGCCTCGCACGCGTCCCCGAGGTCGGCCGCCTGCTGCGCGAGGAGTTCCGCGTGGTGCTCCTGGACGAGTACCAGGACACCTCCGTGGCCCAGCGCGTCCTGCTGGCGGGCCTGTTCGGCGACGGCACCGGCCACCCGGTCACCGCCGTCGGCGACCCCTGCCAGGCCATCTACGGCTGGCGCGGCGCCTCCGTGGCCAACCTCGACGACTTCCCCGAGCACTTCGCCCACGCCGACGGCCGCCCGGCCACCCGGCAGGCGCTCAGCGAGAACCGCCGCAGCGGTGGCCGCCTCCTCGACCTCGCCAACGGCCTCGCCGAGCCCCTGCGCGCCATGCACGCGGGCGTACAGGCCCTGCGCCCGGCCCCCGGCGCCGAACGCGACGGCACGGTCCGCTGCGCCCTGCTGCGCACCCACGCCGAGGAGCTCGACTGGATCGCCGACTCCATCGCCCACCTCGTGCGCACCGGAACGGCCCCGGGCGAGATCGCCGTCCTGTGCCGCACGGCCACCGACTTCGCCGAGATCCAGGGCGCCCTCGTGGCCCGGGACATCCCCGTCGAGGTCGTCGGCCTGTCCGGGCTGCTGCACCTGCCCGAGGTCGCCGACCTGGTCGCCGTCTGCGAGGTCCTCCAGGACCCCGGCGCCAACGCCTCCCTGGTCCGCCTGCTCACCGGCCCGCGCTGGCGCATCGGCCCGCGCGACCTCGCCCTCCTGGGCCGCCGCGCCCGCCTGCTGGTCGCCCACGCGCGCGTGGACGGCACCGACGACGCCGACCGCAGACTCGCCGAGGCCGTCGAGGGAGTCGACCCGGCCGAGGTGATATCGCTCGCGGACGCCCTGGACACCTTCCTGGAGTCCCCCCTGAACGACGCCGACGGAGACGACGACGGGCTGCCGTTCTCCCCGGACGCGCGGGTGCGCTTCGCCCGCCTGGCCGCCGAACTGCGCGACCTGCGCCGCTCCCTGTCCGACCCGCTGATGGACGTCCTGCACCGCGTCCTCGCCGTCACCGGCCTGGAGGTGGAGCTGTCCGCGTCCCCGCACGCGCTGGCCGCCCGCCGCCGCGAGACCCTGTCGAACTTCCTCGACGTCGCCGCCTCCTTCGCCGCGAGCGACACGGAGGCCACCCTGCTGGCCTTCCTCGGCTTCCTGCGCACCGCCGCCCAGTACGAGAAGGGCCTCGACAACGCCCTGCCCGGCGGAGAGAACACCGTCAAGGTGCTCACCGCGCACAAGTCCAAGGGCCTGGAGTGGGACGTCGTGGCCGTCCCCGGACTCGTGAACGGCACCTTCCCCAGCGCCCAGGGCCGCGAGAAGTGGACCGCGCAGGCCAAGGTGCTCCCGCACGCCCTGCGCGGCGACACCGACACCCTGCCCGACATCGAGACCTGGGACTCGCGCGGCATGAAGGCCTTCCACGAGGCCATGAAGGAACACCAGCACACCGAGGAGCTCCGCCTCGGCTACGTCACCTTCACCCGCCCCCGCTCCCTCCTGCTCGGCTCCGGCCACTGGTGGGGACCCAGCCAGAAGAAGCCGCGCGGCCCCTCCGACTTCCTCCACGCCCTCTACGAGCACTGCGCCGCCGGACACGGCGAGATCGAGGCATGGGCCGACGAGCCCGCCGAGGACGAGGAGAACCCGGCCCTGCACACGGCCACCGCCGACCAGGCCTGGCCGCTGCCCCTCGACGACACCGCCCTGACCCGCCGCCGCGCCGCCGCCGAAACGGTCCTCGCCCACCTGGACGCCATCGCCGCCCAGGGCCGCATGGCGCCCGACCACGACCCCGGTACCTACGAGGACCCCGACTGGCCTCCGCCCCCGGACGACGAGGAACCGTACGGCGACGCGTTCCCGTACGACGAGGACGCCCCGTACGGCGAAGAGCCGCCCTACGACAGCGGCAGCGCCGAACCGCCGTACGACGAGGGCGCGCCCCAGCCCGAGGAGCCCGGCGACCGGGACTCCTGGAGCACCGGCCGGCCCACGGTTCCCCACCAGGCGACCGCCCCCGCCGAGCCCGAGCGCAGCTCCGTCACCCCAGAGGAGGCCCGCACCATCGCCTCCTGGGACCGCGACCTCGACGCGCTCACCGGAGAGCTGCTGCGCGCCCGGCAGAGCATCACGGACGTCCCCCTGCCGGTCACGCTGACCGCCTCGCAACTGCTGCGCCTCGCCGAGGACCCCGACGGGCTCGCACAGGAACTCGCGCGCCCCATGCCGCGCCCTCCGCAACCCGCCGCACGCCGGGGCACCCGGTTCCACGCCTGGGTCGAAGCCCGCTTCGAGGAACTGACGCTGCCCCTGCTGGAACCCGACGAGCTGCCCGGCGGCGACGCCGAGATCACCGACGAACACGACCTGGAAGCCCTCAAGGAGGCCTTCGAACGCACCGAATACGCCCAGCGCACGCCCTACCGGGTCGAGGCGCCCTTCCAGCTCGCCCTCGCCGGCCGCGTCGTCCGAGGCCGCATCGACGCCGTCTACAAGAACGGCGACGGCGACACGGCGACCTACGAGATCGTGGACTGGAAGACCGGCCGCGACCACACCGCCGACCCCCTCCAGCTCGCCGTCTACCGGCTGGCCTGGGCCGAGCAGCAGGGCATCCCGCCCGAATCGGTCACCGCCGCCTTCCTGTACGTACGCAGCGGCGAAGTCGTACACCCTCAGGGCCTGCCGGACCGGGCCGCCCTGGAACGGCTCCTCACGGAAGACGCCGAAGTGGCGCACCGGGGACCCCGAGTGTGACGAACCGCCCGCCGAGGATGTCGGCGCGGGCCGATAGGCTCGGGAACATGAGCCAGACCCCGGACAGCGCCGTCCGCACGTACATCGAGCAGCACCGCGCCGCCTTCCTCGACGACCTCGCCGCATGGCTGCGCATCCCCTCCGTGTCGGCCCAGCCCGACCACGCGCCCGACGTACGACGCAGCGCCGACTGGCTCGCCGCCAAGCTCCAGGAGACCGGCTTCCCGACCACCGAGGTCTGGGAGACCCCCGGCGCCCCGGCCGTCTTCGCCGAATGGCCCTCCGCCGACCCCGCGGCGCCCACCGTCCTCGTCTACGGCCACCACGACGTGCAGCCCGCCGCCCGCGAGGACGGCTGGGACAGCGAGCCCTTCGAACCGGTCGTCCGCGAAAACCGCCTCTACGCGCGCGGGGCCGCCGACGACAAGGGCCAGGTGTTCTTCCACACACTCGGCGTCCGCGCCCACCTCGCCGCCACCGGCCGCACCGCCCCCGCCGTCAACCTGAAACTGCTGATCGAGGGCGAGGAGGAATCCGGCTCCACGCACTTCCGGGCCCTCGTGGAGGAGCGCGCCGAACGGCTCACAGCCGACGCCGTGATCGTCTCCGACACCGGCATGTGGTCCGAGGACACCCCGACCGTCTGCACCGGCATGCGCGGCCTCGCCGAATGCGAGATCCGGCTGTACGGCCCCGACCAGGACATCCACTCCGGCTCCTTCGGCGGCGCCGTCCCCAACCCGGCCACCGCCGCGGCCCGCCTGGTCGCCGCCCTGCACGACGAGCACACGCGCGTGGCGGTCCCCGGCTTCTACGACGGCATCACCGAGCTGACCGACCGCGAGCGCGCCCTGTTCGCCGAACTGCCCTTCGACGAGGAAGGGTGGCTGCGCACCGCCAGGTCGTATGCCACCCACGGCGAGGCCGGGCACACCACCCTGGAGCGCATCTGGGCCCGCCCGACCGCCGAGGTCAACGGCATCGGCGGCGGCTACCAGGGCCCCGGCAGCAAGACGATCATCCCGTCCTCGGCCATGGTGAAGCTGTCCTTCCGGCTGGTCGCCGGCCAGGACCCCGACCACATCGAGAAGGCCGTCCGCGCCTGGGCCGCCGCGCAGATGCCCGCCGGGATCCGGCACGAGATCACCTTCGGCTCCGCCACGCGCCCGTGCCTGACCCCGCTCGACCACCCCGCGCTGCAGTCCGTGGCCCGCGCCATGGGCCGCGCCTTCCAGAGCCCCGTCCGCTTCACCCGCGAGGGCGGCTCCGGACCCGCCGCCGACCTCCAGGAGGTCCTCGGCGCCCCCGTCCTCTTCCTGGGCATCTCCGTGCCCTCCGACGGCTGGCACGCCCCGAACGAGAAGGTCGAGCTGGACCTCCTGGTCAAGGGCGTCGAGACCAGCGCCTACCTGTGGGGAGACCTGGCCGAGAACTGGCACCCCGCGCCCTGACCGGCCGGCGCCGTACGGAGCGGCGGCGCGTGCGGGGCACACTGGAGGGACCGCCCCGCACGCTCCACCCGCACCCGGCCCGGTGTCCGCCCGCCCCACATCCCGCCGAACCGCCCGCCGAAACGAACATTTCCTCTGGGGGAGTTGGAAGCACCCGTGACCACCTCGACCGAGCACACCGCCGACCGACCCATCTCGCTGACAGCCCCGAGCGGCATCGACCGCGCCGCCCACCACCGGCTGGACGAGGCCTGGCTCGCGGCGGCATGGAGCCACCCCACGACCCGCTGCTTCGTGGTCTCCGGCGGCCAGGTGCTGATCGACGAGACGCCCGACGGGCGGACCGAACTCGTCATGACCCCCTCCTTCGAAGCCCCCCTCACCGAGGCCCACCGCTACTTCCTCGGCATCGACGAGGACGGCGTCAGCTACTTCGCCCTCCAGAAGGACTCGCTGCCCGGCCGCATCGACCAGTCCGCGCGCCCGGCCGGCCTGCGCGAGGCGGGCCTGCTGCTCTCCCCGCGCGACGCGGGCCTCATGGTGCACGCCGTCGGCCTGGAGAACTGGCAGCGCACCCACCGCTTCTGCTCGCGCTGCGGCGAGCGCACCGTCATCGCCGCCGCCGGCCACATCCGCCGCTGCCCCGCCTGCGGCGCCGAGCACTATCCGCGCACCGACCCGGCCGTGATCATGGCCGTCACCGACGAGAAGGACCGCATCCTGCTCGGCCGGCAGGTCCACTGGCCCGAGGGCCGCTTCTCCACGCTCGCCGGCTTCGTCGAGCCCGGCGAGTCCATCGAGCAGTCGGTGCGCCGCGAGGTCTACGAGGAGGTTGGCGTCACCGTCGGCGACGTCGAGTACGTGGCCAGCCAGCCCTGGCCCTTCCCGTCCAGCCTGATGCTCGGCTTCATGGCCCGCGCCACCTCCACGGAGATCAACGTCGACGGCGACGAGATCCACGAGGCCCGCTGGTTCTCCCGCGAGGAACTCCACGCCGCCTTCGAGTCCGGCGAGGTCCTGCCGCCCTACGGCATCTCCATCGCCGCCCGGCTCATCGAGCGGTGGTACGGCAAGCCGCTGCCCACGAGAAGCCTCGTCTGAGGCACCCCACCGTGGTGTGGGACAGAACGGTGTAAGACACAACACAGCAGGGTGGCCCCCGAACGTCAGGGGCCACCCTGCTGTCACATCACCACGGAAACCCGCGGAGCGTCAGGCGGCGAGCTTCTGCTTCACCTGCGCCAGCGACGGGTTCGTCAGCGTGCTGCCGTCCGCGAAGAGCACGGTCGGGACCGTCTGGTTTCCGCCATTCGCCTTCTCCACGAAAGCGGCGGACTCCGGGTCCTGCTCGATGTTGATCTCGGTGAAAGCGATGCCCTCCCGGCTCAGCTGGCTCTTCAGCCGCTGGCAGTAGCCGCACCAAGTCGTGCTGTACATCGTCACAGTGCCCTGCATGTCTCTCGCGCTCCTCAGGCAGCTCAGGTAGGTCGTCCTGGGGAGAAACGTAAGCGACCGGCACGCCATTCCCGCCCGAGGTATCCGAGGTGTCCGGGACACCCCGGCAAAGCGTGTGCGGCACCGCCGTGACGCCCGTACCCGGCACCGCTGTGACGCCTGCCGCATTAGTACGACTGCGAGGCGCTGCCTGTGGACAACCGGCACAGCAGCCCCGGGCGACCTGGCAGCATGGCCGTGTGACACCAGCAACGCACTCCCCCCTCTTCCCGCAGGCACCGGAATCGGCCGACGCGGTGCTCGAAGGGCTCGACCCCGAGCAGCGCGAAGTCGCCACCGCCCTGCACGGCCCGGTGTGCGTCCTGGCCGGAGCGGGCACGGGCAAGACCCGCGCGATCACCCACCGCATCGCCTACGGAGTGCGTGCCGGCATCCTCCAGCCGTCCAGTGTCCTCGCCGTCACCTTCACCAACCGCGCCGCAGGAGAGATGCGCGGACGGCTCCGCCAGCTCGGCGCCCAGGGCGTCCAGGCCCGCACCTTCCACTCCGCGGCGCTGCGCCAGCTCCAGTACTTCTGGCCGAAAGCGATCGGTGGCAGCATGCCCCGGATCGTGGACCGCAAGATCCAGCTCGTCGCCGACGCCGCCGCAGCCTGCGGCATCCGCCTCGACCGGGGCGAGCTGCGCGACACCACCGCCGAGATCGAGTGGTCCAAGGTCACCCAGACCGTCCCCGCCGACTACCCGTACGCGGCTGCGAAGGCCGGCCGCGAGACCCCACGCGACCCCGCCGAGATCGCCCACCTCTACGCCGCCTACGAAGACCTCAAGCGCGACCGCTCCGTCATCGACTTCGAGGACGTCCTGCTGCTGACCGTCGCCATCCTCCAGGACCGGCACGACATCGCCGAACAGGTCCGCTCCCAGTACCAGCACTTCGTCGTCGACGAGTACCAGGACGTCAGCCCCCTCCAGCAGCGGCTGCTCGAACTGTGGCTCGGCAACCGGGACAGCCTGTGCGTCGTCGGCGACGCCAGCCAGACCATCTACTCGTTCACCGGAGCAACCCCCGACCACCTCCTCGACTTCCGCGCCCGCCACCCCGGCGCCACCGTCGTCAAACTCGTCCGCGACTACCGCTCCACCCCACAGGTGGTCCACCTCGCCAACGGACTGCTCGCCCAGGCCAGTGGCCGCGCCGCCGACCACCGGCTGGAACTCGTCTCCCAGCGCCCCGCCGGCCCCGAACCCGTCTACACCGAATACACCGACGAACCGGCCGAGGCCGAAGGAGCCGCCCGCCGCATCCGCGAGCTGATCGACTCCGGCGTCCCCGCCGCCGAGATCGCCATCCTGTTCCGCACCAACTCCCAGTCCGAAACCTACGAACAGGCCCTCGCCGACGCCGGAGTCCCCTACCAGCTGCGCGGCGCCGAGCGCTTCTTCGACCGGCCCGAAGTACGCAAGGCAGGCATCGCCCTGCGCGGCGCCGCCCGCTTCGGCGGCAACGACTCCCTGCTCGACGACGTCGTGGACCTGCCCTCACAAGTACGCGCCGTCCTGTCCGGAGAAGGCTGGACCAGTGAGCCCCCGGCCGGCTCCGGCGCCGTCAGAGAACGCTGGGAATCGCTCGCCGCCCTGGTCAACCTCGCCCACGACTTCACCGCCGCCCGGCCCACAGCCACCCTCGCCGACTTCGTGGCCGAACTGGACGAACGGGCCAACGCCCAGCACGCCCCGACCGTCCAGGGCGTCACCCTCGCCTCCCTGCACGCCGCCAAGGGCCTCGAATGGGACGTCGTCTTCCTGGTCGGCATCGCCGAGGGCATGATGCCGATCACCTACGCCAAGACCGACGAGCAGATCGAAGAGGAACGACGCCTGCTCTACGTCGGCGTCACCCGCGCCAGAGAACGGCTCAATGTCTCCTGGGCGCTGTCCCGCGCACCCGGCGGCCGTCCCCACCGCAGACCCAGCCACTTCCTCGACGGCCTGCGCCCCGGCACGACCGCCACCGTCGGCCGCCCCGGCGCCGGTTCCACCGGAGGCATCGAACGCGGCACTGCCGGCGACACCGCCGCCAGACCCCGCCGCACCCAGCGCACCCCCGCCCGCTGCCGGGTCTGCGGCCGTACCCTCACCGACGCCGGCGAGATGAAGCTGATGCGTTGCGCCGACTGCCCCTCCGACATGGACGCAGGCCTCTACGAGCGGCTGCGCGAGTGGCGGGCGGTCCAGGCCGCGCGGAGCGGCCAGCCGGACTTCTGCGTGTTCACCGACCGCACCCTCATCGCCATCGCCGAGACCCGGCCCGAGAACAGTGCCGAACTGTCCCGCATCCCAGGCGTCCTCAGCCGCAAGCTGCGCAGCTACGGAACCGACGTACTGGCCATCTGCGCAGGCCAGAAGGTCGGGGAAGACGCCGATGACGACTGATACGAACTCGTCGAAAAAATAGTTTGCGCATGCCCCAGCAATCCCCATAGGTTCTAGGCACGGACGCAGCGGCCTTCTCCAAGGCCCTGATTCCGTGTTCTACTTGCATATCCAGCGGGCTGGTTCACCCCAGTCCCCGAGACGCCGAGAGGAGGCGAGTCCAGTGATCAGCATCAACATCAGCACCATCAGCACGGCCAAACTGACCGATCGTTCGACCGTCTCCACGTGCATGCTCGGCGCCTCGAACCAGGGCACCGGTCTGTCCGGCATCCGTGCCGTGCGTCCGGCGTCCTCCCTGTCCCTCGCGGGCCTTCCCGTCCGCGAAGGCAATGAGCGACCGACCAAGGCACTGGAAGCGGTAGCGGCACAGGCTCACGCCTATGCCTTTGCGGCGGCCGGTGCCGGATTCCGGAAGCAGACGACGCAGCACCACCAGATGTGGGCCTTCCGTGGGCCAGAACCCTGGAGTGATCCAGCCTGATCCGATCAGGCCGGCGCCTTCAGGGCCGCGGAACCCCATCCGGGATCCGCGGCCCTTCTGTTTTCCCCGAACGGGGACGACGGAGCGAAGGGGCCTCGGGACAAGAAAAGAACCCGGTACCAAGCCGACACCCGGTCAACCGGCCGGAACGACCAGACGAGGAAGACCAACCGTGCAACTCGAAGCGCACGCCCCGTCCGTACCGCCTTCGCAAACGCTCCCCCCGCCCGGCCTCACGGAGGACACCACCTTGACCCCCCTCACCGCGCTCACCGCGCTCGACGACGCCATCGAGAACCTCGGCGTACCCGTCCCCTGCCGCTCCTACGACCCGGAAGTCTTCTTCGCCGAGTCGCCGGCGGACGTCGAGTACGCCAAGTCCCTGTGCCGCACCTGCCCGCTGATGGAGGCCTGCCTCGCCGGCGCCAAGGAGCGGCGTGAGCCCTGGGGCGTCTGGGGTGGCGAGCTGTTCGTCCAGGGTGTCGTCGTCGCCCGGAAGCGGCCCCGTGGCCGCCCGCGCAAGAACCCGGTCACGGCATGAACACCGCAGGAACGATCGACCGCCCCCTCACGCACGACCCCAAGAAGCAGGCCCCGATGAAGCCGTCCACCAGCGAGCCCACAGGCTCCGCGACCCCAGACTTCAGCACCAATGGCGCGACCGGCTCGCGTCAGAACAGGACCCGAGAAATGCAACTCATCCCAGAAGCCCTGGCACGTGCGCATATGCGCGAGCGCCTGCATGACGCCGAGCGGGAACGCCGGGCCGTGAGCCTGGCGACCGCCCGGCGGATGCAGCGCCGGGCGGAGCGCGCCTCGATGCGCGCCCGCCGCGCGCTCGCCATGGCGGTCATGCAGTAAGCGAACACACCCGAAGCGGTGGCCTCCCGGTCCAGGGAGGCGAAACCTTCCCCGCGGGGGCCGGTCCGACCGAACGGACCGGCCCCCGCGGTGCGTTGCACCCGCAGATCCGCCGGGCGCGGAGTTATCGTCACCGGGTGACGAGTCTTCCCGGAAGCAGTGATCAGGGCGGCTCCACCAGGGAGCCCTGGCCCCTCTTGTGTGCCCGCTGCGGCACCCCCGCCGACGGCCCCCCGCCGGCCACCTGGACCTGCTCCATGGAGAACGGCACCCGCCGGTACTTCTGCGACCGTTGCTCCCGGGAGAACCTTCGGGCGATCGAGGGGCGGCTGGACTCGGCTTGGTGGTGAGGAACGCTTGGGGGGCTTCCCCCTCCCCCCTCCCTCCCCACCCCGCCCACCCCGCCCACCCCGCCCCCGTACTACGGCAGCCCAGATCAAGGTCGCGGTCCGGCGTGCGCCTCCTGCCGGGCCGTCAGGCCTCCGCCGCCGACTCCTCCTCGTCCAGCTCGTCCAGCTCGTCCAGCTCGGCCAAGTCCTCGTCCAGGACGTCCTCCGGGCCCTCCTCGAAGACGAAGCCCGGCAGCCACTCCTCCAGCTCGTCCCGCAGCCGTACGGTGGCTCCCAGCTGGCACAGCACGCCGATGGTGCTCAGTGTCACCCGGTGTATCAGCAGATAGGCCGGCGGCAGGTTCAGCTGCTTGCCCAGCTGGTAGGCGGGGGAGCGTGGGTCGCCGATGCGGGCGGCCTGGCTGCGCATCCAGGAGCGGCTGAAGGTGAACTCCTCGCTGCCGGCCGGTTCGATGATCGGCAGCAGGTAGTCGAGGACCGCGTCGGGGTCCAGCTCTATGGACTTCTTGACGAACCCTTCCCTGCACAGGAGTTCGTAGACCGGCTCGGCCTCGCCGTCCAGGGTCATCCGCAGCGAGATGCCGATCGGGGTCGGCAGACCGCCGGGCAGCCGGTCGACCGTGCCGAAGTCCAGGACGCCCAGCCGCCAGTCGTCCTCGCCGTCCGGGCCGCCGGGCAGCAGACGGAAGTTGCCCGGATGCGGGTCGGCGTGCAGGAGGCCGGTGCGGGCCGGGCCCGAGAAGAGGAAGCGTGCCAGGAGCTGGCCTGCCCGGTCGCGCTGGTCCTGAGTGCCGTCCGCGATGATCTCCGACAGCGGGACCCCGTCGATCCACTCGGTCACCAGGACCTGGTCGCACTGGTGGACCACCGCCGGGACCACCACGTCCGGGTCGTCCGCGAACTCCTCCGCGTGCGCCGCCTGGGCCTGTGCCTCCAGCGCGTAGTCCAGTTCCTCGGAGACGCGGTCCCGCAGCTCCGCGATCAGCGGCTTGATGTCCATGCCGGGAATGAGTGGCCCCAAGAGGCGGGCGAAGCGGCTCAGTTGGCTCAGGTCGGACAGCAGGGCCTCGCCCGCGCCCGGGTACTGCACCTTGACCGCCACCTCACGGCCGTCATGCCACAGCGCCCGGTGCACCTGCCCGATCGAGGCCGCGGCGGCCGGCTTGTCCTCGAACTCCAGGAACAGCTCCCGCCAGTCCGCGCCCAGCCGCTCCGTGAGCACCGCGTGCACCGTGCGGGTCGGCATTGGCGGTGCCGCCTCCTGGAGCTTGGTCAGCGCCGCGCGGTAGGGGCCGGCGATCTCCTCCGGGAGGGCGGACTCGAAGACGGACAGGGCCTGCCCGAACTTCATCGCGCCGCCCTTGAGCTCCCCGAGCACCTTGAACAGCTGTTCCGCCGTGCGCTGTTGCAGCTCACGGCCGACGATCTCCGCGGACTCGCCCACGATCCGCTTGCCAAGCCCCCAGGTCGCCCGGCCTGCGAAGCCGAGCGGGAGCGCGGCGAGCTTGGCGGTCCGGGTGACCGCCTTCCGGGGAAGATCAGACATGCGCCCTCCAAGTCCCAGTCGGCCGCGTCGAGCCTGCCTCGCGTCGTCGCTCGGTCGACGGCCGTTGCATCGCCATTGTCTCGCGTGGCTCCTCGTTGGCTGAGGTGTGTTCCCCATCACCTCTCTCCGCTGCGCCGCACGCGCATGCCGGGTGAGGCCGCACCGGTCGGGGGTGCCAGTTCAGGGTGGGGAGGGACACCTCCCAGCGGACTCCGGCGCCGGCCGGTGACTCCCCGTCGAGGAAGGCCAGGGCGTGGGCCGCGGCCAGCCCGGCGACCGTCGTGGCCAGTGCCAGATCGCAGGCTCCGACCTGGCGGGCCCTTCCGGAGCGCCACTGGGCGACGAGGCGGGGCCAGGCCGGGTCCCGGTCGGTGCGGTCCTGCTGCAGGCAGCCCGCGCAGCTCGTCTGTCCGGGCAGGACGAGGGGGCCGACGATGCCGGTTCCCTCCACGACCCCCGCGTAGAGATGGGGTGTGCCCGAGGCCATGAGGGGTTCGGCGGTGAACGGGTCGGGGGCGTGGACGGCCACGTCGTCCCTGGGGGTGAGGATCACCAGGGAGAGGCCGGGGTCCTGGGCGCCGGATCCGGGGGTGCGGGCGCGGCGGGGCGGGCGGTCCGGGGCCGCGTGGCGGGCGGCGGCCCGTGCCGCTTTGTCCCGGCGTTCGCCGAGGGACTCGGCGGAGAGTCCGCCCGGTGCGAGGTCCCAGGGCTCCACGCGTCCCACGTCGCGCACGTCGACCTCGCCGACCCCCGCGCCCGACAGCACCGACGCGAGCACGGCACCGACCCGCCCCGCGCCCCGCACCTGGACGTGCAGGGAGCGGCGGGCGGCGAGTCTGCCGAGCGCGCCGCCCGGCTCGGGGGTAGTCAGGGACAGCGAGGCGAGGTCGGGACGCAGCCGTCGCAGGACGTCCTCTTTCGCCCGCAGTGCGTCCGCGGCCGGTCCGCCGCCGCGGGCGTCGTCGACGAGGCCCGCGTGGGCGAGCTGCCGCACCAGTGTGTCGACATGGCCGTCCGGCAGGTCCATGCGGCGGGCCTCCTCGCGCAGCAGCGGCAGCCCGCGGGTGCCGTTGAGCAAATCGAGGAAGCTGCCCGTCGCCGTGTCCATCGGCCCCAGTGTCAGTGCGTGCGCCGGAGTCATCCCGAACTGCACGGTGTTGAGATCTCGCCAGCCGCGCCGCAGCGCGGGCTTCACCATCGGATGCATGACAGGCCCCCGTAGCCGTCGAAAGTCCGGAAAGGTCGGAGTCGTTCGGGTGTGGTTCAGTCGGCGGTGTCGGTCGGGCTCCGCCGGTGTGTTGCCAGCATGCCCGGGGTGGCGGACGTGTGCCGGGAGTTGTCCACAGGTGACGGGTATTAATCGCACAAATCGGGCGGAGGTGAGTCGTACAAATCAAACGCACGGTGGGGGATCGGCGGGTAACCGCTCCGGAGCCGGGACTTCGGCCCTGCCCAGCGGGTAACGTCGTGGCGTGCCCGCCGACCCACTGCACCGCGCCGGAAAGCCACAGCGCAGCACGACGAGCCAGCCGCCGAGCGGCTCGGGGGCGAGCGCGATCGAGGTCCGCAGGAGTACCCGGCGCCGCCGCACGGTCTCCGCGTACCGCGACGGCGATCGCACCGTCGTGCTGATCCCCGCCCGGATGTCCGAGGCGGAGGAGAAACGCTGGGTGACCGTCATGCTCGACAAGCTGGCCGCCCAGGAGAGCAAGCGGGTGCTCGGCGACGCCGAGTTGGCCGAGCGCGCCGAACGGCTCTCCGCGCAGTACTTCGACGGCAGGGCCCGCCCCGCATCCGTGCGCTGGGTCACCAACCAGAACACCCGCTGGGGCTCGTGCACCCCCGCCGAGGGCAGCATCCGGCTCTCCCACCGACTCCAGGGGATGCCGGAGTACGTCGTCGACTACGTCCTCTGCCACGAGCTCGCGCATCTGCTGGTGCCCGGTCACGGGCCGGACTTCTGGCGGCTGTTGGAGGCCTATCCACGCACCGAGCGGGCCCGCGGATATCTCGAGGGCGTGGTCGCCGCCGAGCGGCTCCCGCACGTGCCCGGCGCGCGCGGGGAGTGAGCGGTCCGCGCGAGAGGCCCGGGAGAGCAGCTCGTGTGAGCGGCCGTGTGAGCAACTCGTGTGAGCGGCCCGTGTGAGAGACCTGTGTGAGTGACCGGGTGCGGTTGTGTACCGGGTCTGTACCGGCTGCGTTCGTTGTCGGGGTTTGCCGTTAGCCTGGCGCGACGCACTCACACTCGGGATGGGGGACGGTCGTAACGCATGGCCAGGGAATTCCAACGCGGCCACAAGGCCAGGATCAGTGACCTCACGACGGGCACGGATCTGTACGTAGGTGTGCAGATCTCGGCGCCCGGACTGACCTTCGACATCAGCTGCTTCGGTCTGGACGCCGAGGAGCGCCTCTCGGACGACCGGTACTTCGTCTTCTTCAACCAGCCGAAGTCCCCGGAGGAGTCCATCCAGCTGCTGGGCGGGCAGGCGGGCGACACGGAGTCGTTCCGGGTCACGCTGGACCGGATCCCCTCCCAGATCCGCAAGCTGTCCTTCACGGCGACCATCGACGGCGCCGGTCAGATGTCGCAGGTCGATCCCGGGTACCTGCGCATCGTGGCCGGTGGCGAGGAGGTCGCCCGGTACTCCTTCAACGGCTCGGAGTTCTCCACCGAGCGGGCCGTGATGCTCGGTGACTTCTACTTCAAGGACGTGTGGCGGTTCGCCGCGGTCGGGCAGGGCTTCGACGGCGGCCTGGAGGCGTTGCTGAAGAACTTCGGCGGTGAGGTGCTGGAGGAGGAGGCCCCCGCCGCCCCGCAGCCGCAGCAGCCGCAGACCGGGGCGGCGCCCGGTTTCGCCGCGCCCGCTCAGGCCGCCGCGCCGGCCGCACCCCCTGCCTTCGGTGCCCCGGCCGCGCCTGCGCCTGCGCCCACGCCCATGGCCGCACCTGCGCCCTCCGCGGCCCCCGTGCCGCAGCCCGCCCCGCAGGGCTACGCACCGCAGCCTGGACTCACCCCGCCCCCGGCCCCGAACGTGCACGCGGCGCCCACCGTCATCGCTCCGATGACCCCGCCCGCCGGGCCCATGGCACCGCCCCCGCCCCCGGCACCCTACGGCCAGCCGCCGCAGCAGCCGTCGTACGGCGGCCAGCCCCCCGCCCCCGGCGCCCCCATGCCGCCGGGCTACGGCCAGCAGCCGCCCGCGTACGGCCAGCAGCCGCCCTCGTACGGCGGCCAGCAGCCCGGCGTGCCCATGCCCCCGGGCTACGGCCAGCCGCCGGCGTACGGACAGGTCCCCGGCCAGCAGGCCGGCGGCTACGGAGTGCCGCAGGGCGCCCCCCAGGGCGGTGCCGGAGTGGGCGCCGCGCTGCAGGCGTTCAAGGAGACGCCCACCGGGCAGCGTTGGACCCAGCAGAACAAGAAGCTCATCCGGGTCGACCTCGGCATCGGCGGGCAGCCCGTGCTGGCGCGGCAGGGCAGCATGGTGCTCTACCAGGGCAAGGTCGACTTCGGCTACAAGGGCGCCGGATTCGCCGGACGCATCGTCGGCGGCGCCACCGGCCAGGAGATGCAGCTGATGCGCTGCACCGGCAACGGCCAGGTGTTCCTCGCCGAGAACTCCACGATGCTGCACCCCATCGAGCTGCAGGGCGACGCGATCTGCGTCTCCGCCGAGAACGTCCTCGCCTTCGACGAGAGCCTGCAGTACGAGGTCCGCCGCATCGAGGGCCACGGCATCCCCGGCGGGGCGCTGTTCACCATGCAGTTCCAGGGCACCGGCACGATCGTCCTCAAGACGCACGGCACGCCCGTGGTCCTGCCGGTCACGCCGACCACGTTCGCCGACTGCAACGCCGTCGTCGCCTGGTCGGCCGCCGCCCAGGTGGTCGTCTCCAGCCAGGTCCGGATGCGTCGCAACGCCTACCCGGGCGACACCGGGGAGAGCGTCAACCTCCAGTTCCGGGGCGCTCCCGGCAACTTCATCGTCGTCCAGCCGTACGAGGTCTGAGGGAGCCCGTCATGAACCAGCCGCTCGCGGGCTACGCCCCCGCACCCGTCACCGCCCGCATGGAGAACCACGGCAACCACATGCTGAAGGTCGCCATGCAGACCGGGAACGACCTCCTCGCGCGTGTGGGGTCGATGGTCGCCTACGAAGGCTTCGTCACCTACGAGCCCAACCCGCCCGCCGTCCGCCAGATCGCCCGCGACTGGATCACCGGCGAGGGCGCGCCGCTGATGAAGTGCTCCGGCGACGGCCTGCTCTACCTCGCCGACTACGGCGCCAACGTCGTCGTGATCAACCTCAACGGCGACGGCATCTCCGTCAACGCCACCAACCTGCTCGCCTTCGACGCCCACCTCAGCTGGGGCGTCGAGCGGGTCAAGGGGCTCGCCAAGTTCGCCGGGCAGGGCCTGTGGAACACGAAGATCTCCGGCCAGGGCTGGGTCGCGCTGACCTCCCGTGGCAAGCCGATCGTCGTCGACTGCGGCGGCGGCGAGGACGAGACGTACGTCGACCCCGACGCGCTGGTCGCCTGGTCGCCGAACCTGAAGGTCAAGGGCAAGCGCAGCTTCAAGGCGCAGTCGCTGATCGGCCGGGGCAGCGGCGAGGCCTACCAGATGGCCTTCTCCGGCCAGGGCATCGTCGTCGTCCAGCCCAGCGAGGACAGCACCGACCGCCTCCGGATCCGGGGCTGAGGGGGAACCAGAGTCACCATGCAGAGCCCGCTTTTCGCCTACAACGACCAGCAGACCCAGGAGCGTTGGAGCCTGCAGAACAAGCAGATGCTCCGCGTCGCCCTGGAGGGCCACGACGACATCCTCGCCCGCAAGGGCACCATGGTCGCCTACCAGGGACTCGTCGAGTTCGACGCCGAGTACCGCAGCAACAACCAGGCACGCGCGCACGCGTACACCGGCGAGGGCCTGGACCTGATGCGCTGCCACGGGCAGGGCACGGTCTTCCTCGCCAACCTCGCCCAGCACGTGCACGTCATGGAGGTCGAGCAGGACGGGCTGACCGTCGACAGCAGCTACGTCCTCGCCATGGACTCCTCGCTGCACCACGAGGTCATCGCGGTCGACAGCCTGTACGGCATCTCCGGCTCCGGGAAGTACCAGCTCAACATCACCGGGCGCGGCAAGGTCGCCCTGATGACCTCGGGCGCGCCGCTGCTGATGCAGGTCACGCCCGACAAGTACGTCAACTGCGACGCGGACGCGATCGTCGCCTGGTCCACCGGGCTGCGGGTGCAGATGCAGGCCCAGACGCACTCCTCCGGGGTGTGGCGGCGGCGCGGCAACACCGGTGAGGGCTGGGAGCTGAGCTTCATGGGCTCCGGGTTCGCGCTCGTGCAGCCCAGCGAGCTGCTGCCGCCGCAGAACGCGGTGATCGGCCAGGGCCTCGCCGCCCAGTTCGGCATGGGGCAGCACGGGGCGCGCGCGCAGAACCAGGGCAACGTCTGGAGCTGAGCGTCCGGAAAGCCAACGTAAGGGGCGCCCGTCCGTGCGGGCGCCCCTTACACATGCCTCTGTCCAGAGGCGCACATGCCTCGTGTCCGGAGGCGCACATGCCTCTGTCCAGAGGCGCACATGCCTCGTGTCCGGAGGCGCACATGCCTCGTGTCCGGAGGCGCACATGCCTCGTGTTCAGAGGCGCGCGCGGGTCGCTTCCAGCAGGCGTACGACCGACTCGTCCGCTACGGCGGCCACCTCGTCGTAGGCGAACCAGCGCAGGTCGAGCGACTCGTCGCTGATCGCCTGCACCGCGCCGGGCGGGGCCAGGACGGCGTACTGGACGTCGTAGTGCCAGTGGCACGGCGCCGGGATCGGGTGCCGGTCCAGGCGGACCGGGCCGCCGGGCAGCAGCGTCAGCCCGGTGATGCCCGACTCCTCGGTCGCCTCGCGCAGCGCCGCCGCCTCCAGGGTGGCGTCGCCCGGCTCGCAGTGGCCGCCCATCTGCAGCCACATCCGCAGCTTCTTGTGGAGGGTCAGCAGGACCCGGCCGTGCTCGCGGTCGATCACCAGGCCGCTCGCCGTGATGTGGCCCGCCTCGCACGCCTTCCAGGTGCCGTCCGGATGGGCCTCCAGGTGCTCCAGGTAGGACTGGCGCAGCTCTTCCTGGTCCTCGTAGCCCTTCAGCACGAGGACCGCGTCGTCATGGAGGCTCACTCGGTGCCGTCGCCCTTGTCGTCGCTCTGGCCGTCGTCCTTCTTGTGCAGGTCCGGCTTGCCCGCGGTGCCGTCCGCCGCCTCGCCGAGCATCTTGTCCAGCTCGGAGAAGTCCAGCTGCTCGCGGTGGACGAAGCCGTCCGGGTCGTCCAGGTCGGTGGCCGTCGGCAGCATGTCCGGGTGGGCCCACAGGCCGTCCCGGCCGTCCACGCCGCGCGCGTCCGTGAGCGAGGCCCACAGCCGGGAGGCGTCCCGCAGCCGGCGCGGGCGCAGCTCCAGGCCGATCAGCGTGGCGAACGTCTGCTCCGCCGGGCCGCCCGTCGCACGGCGGCGGCGCAGGGTCTCGCGCAGCGCGTCAGCGGACGACAGACGGGGCTTCGCCGCCGCGTGGACCACCGCGTCCACCCAGCCCTCCACGAGCGCCAGAGCGGTCTCCAGGCGGGCCAGGGCCGCCTTCTGCTGCGGGGTGTCCTCCGGCTGGAACATGCCCTGCTGGAGCGCGTCCTGTAGCTGCTCGGGGTTCTGCGGGTCGAACTGGCCGACCACGTCCTCCAGCTTGGCCGTGTCGACCTTGATCCCGCGCGCGTAGCCGTCGACCGCGCCGAACAGGTGTGAGCGCAGCCACGGCACGTGCGCGAACAGGCGCTGGTGGGCGGCCTCACGCAGGGCCAGGTAGAGCCGCACCTCCTCCAGCGGCACACCGAGGTCCTTGCCGAACGCCGCCACGTTGGCCGGCAGCAGCGCGGCCTTGCCGACCGGGCCCAGCGGCAGGCCGATGTCGGTCGAGCCGACGACCTCGCCCGCCAGCACGCCCACGGCCTGCCCGATCTGCGTGCCGAACATGGCGCCGCCCATCGAGCGCATCATGCCGATCAGCGGGCCGGCCATGGCCTGCATCTCCTCCGGCAGGACGTCGCCCATGGCCGCGCCGACGCGCTCGGCGACCGGGTCGACCAGCTCCTGCCAGGCCGGCAGCGTCGCCTCGACCCACTCCGCGCGGGACCACGCCACCGCCGAGGCGGAGCCCGACGGCAGGGACGTCGCGTCGTCCAGCCACAGGTCGGCCAGACGGACGGCGTCCTCGACCGCCTTGCGCTCGGCGGGGCCGACGCTGGCGTCCTTCGTGCCGTCCGGGGTGCCCTGCGAGACCGTCTGGCGGGCGATCTGCTTGGCCATGTCCCAGTTCACCGGGCCGCCCTCGTAGGAGAGCATCTGGCCGAGCTGCTGGAACGCGGCGCCCAGGTCGGCTGGGTTCAGGGAACCGAACATCGCCGCGAGCGGGTTGTCGGCGCCGGGGCCGCCAAAGCCTCCGGCTCCGGGCAGGCCGAAGCCGAACGGGTTGGCCGGTCCCTGCCCACCACCGCTCTGCTGGTCCTTCTCCTTGCCCTCGTCGCCGTCTTCCGGCTCCTCCGGCGGAAGGCCGAATCCGAATGGGGTGTCACTCACGGGGTTCCTCGGCTGGTAAGGCCACCGGCTTCTCTCCGGCGGCGCGGCTGCCCGACAACACCACCCAGCGTAGACACCCGGACCCGATCGGGCCTCGGTGCTTCGCCCACGGAGGGCCTGCGGCAGGATGGATGCTCCTGGTACGTACGCGTCGCTCGCGCCCGTACAGAAGACAACCGCTGGAGACGCCTGGTGAGTTCCCCAGATCCGCAGGTTCGCGCAGCGCGAAACCATGAAAGCACTCCCGCCGTGCGCGGGCCCGTCGTCGCGGTCACCGGAGCCGCCACCGGGGTCGGTGCGCTGCTCACCGAGCGGCTGGCCCAGTCCCCGGAGATCAAGCAGGTCATCGCCATCGACGAGCGGCGCGGGGAGTGCGCGGACGCGCAGTGGCACATCCTTGACGTACGGGACCCGGCGATCGCGGAGAAGCTGCGCGGCGCGGACGTGGTGGTGCATCTGGCGCTCGACCTGGACCTGGGCAGCGAGGCCGCCGCCCGGACGGCGTACAACGTGCGGGGGACGCAGACCGTGCTGACCGCTGCCGCGGCGGCCGGGGTGCACCGGGTGGTGCTGTGCACCTCCGCGATGGTCTACGGAGCGCTGCCGGACAACGAGCTGCCCCTGTCGGAGGACGCCGAGCTGCGCGCGACGGCCGAGGCCACGGGCGTGGGGGACCTGCTGGAGATCGAGCGGCTCGCCCGGCGGGCTCCCCGGGCGCATCCGGGGCTGAACGTCACCGTCGTACGGCCCGCCGTGCTGGTCGGGGGGACGGACACCGCGCTGACCCGGTACTTCGAGTCCCCTCGGCTGCTGGTCGTGGCCGGGTCGCGGCCCGCGTGGCAGTTCTGTCACGTGGAGGACCTGTGCAGCGCCCTGGAGTACGCCGTACTGGAGAAGGTCGACGGGGAGCTGGCCGTCGGCTGCGACGGGTGGCTGGAGCAGGAGGAGGTCGAGGAGCTGAGCGGGATCCGGCGGATGGAACTTCCGTCGGCGGTCGCGCTCGGCGCGGCGGCCCGGCTGCACCGGATCGGGCTCACGCCGTCCCCGGCGGGCGACCTCGCGTACACGATGTACCCCTGGGTGGTCAGCGGGAGCCGGCTGCATGACGCCGGGTGGCGAGCGCGGTGGACCAACGAGGAGGTGCTCGCGGAGCTGCTGGAGGAGGTTTCCGGGCGGCACACGGTTGCTGGGCGGCGGCTGGGGCGGAAGGACGCGACGGCCGCCGGTGCCGCGGGGGCGACGGTGGCTCTGCTGGGCGCTGCCGCTGTCGTGCGGCGGGCCCGGAAGGCCCGGCGGCGGCTGTAGCCCACCCACCGCCCGTCCCGGCACGTCGGAAGGTGACTGTAGAAGGCTCCAAACGCCGCCCCGCGCGTGCCTGGTGAAAGTCGTATTCCGGGAGGTCCGCGGCGTGCGGCACCATGGACCCATGGCAGCAACGAACGATCACCCCGGTGAGCAGGCGGCACACGATCCCATCAAGCTGATCGGCATTCGGGAGACTCCGCTCTCCGTGGACGAGGTGTTCGGTGCCGTCGGGGAGGACTCCGCCGGGGGCATCGCCCTGTTCGTGGGCACCGTGCGCAATCACGACGGGGGTGCCGACGTGGACGCGCTCGGGTACTCATGCCATCCCAGTGCCGAGGCCGAGATGCGGCGGATCGCCGAGAAGGTCGTCGCCGACTTCCCGGTGCGGGCGCTGGCCGCCGTCCACCGGGTGGGGGACCTGAGCGTCGGGGATCTCGCCGTGGTCGTCGCCGTGGCCTGCCCGCACCGCGCGGAGGCCTTCGAGGCCTGCCGGAAGCTCATCGACGACCTCAAGCACGAGGTGCCCATCTGGAAGCACCAGAAGTTCTCCGACGGGACCGACGAATGGGTCGGCGCGTAGCGCCGTCGTTGAGGGGTGGTGGTCGGGCGACGGGAGGACGGGTCGGGGCCTGCTGAGAGGTCCCAACCCCGCTCACCCCTGGCTCACCACCCGTCCGGTTGCGTAACCGGCCCCCTGACGTGAGCGTTGTCAGTGCAGATGGTTAATCTGCTGATCAGTCAGTTGCGGACGCTCAAGGGGTTGGGAGGTCGGCATGGCGGCGCTCGCCTGGTTGCTGATTCCGCTAGTGGCTGCGATCGCAGCAGGCCTGTGGGGCAGTTGGGCCAACCGGACCCGCAGGGTACGCGGCGACGGGCCCGAGCTGGACGGGTATGCGCGCTTCCGCGCGGCCATGGAGAAGCCCCCGAGGGTGCCCGCGGAGCCTGACCGGGTGCCCTGACGGTGCGCTGACAGAGGCGTCCCGTACTGTCGTGGCATGCCACGCCGCACCGCGACGATGCTCGCCTCGACCCTGATGCTGATCGCGCTCCTGTGCGCGGGAGTGCTCATCCCCGTGCCGTACTCGGAGATGTCCCCGGGCCCGACCGTGAACACGCTCGGGGAGCACGACGGCGAGCCGGTGCTGCAGATCACCGGGCACAAGACCTACGCGGCGGACGGTCACCTGAACATGACCACCGTCCGCGTCACCAGCGCCGACTTCCGGATGAACCTGGTGGAGGCCGTCTACGGCTGGCTGGCGCACGACAGCAAGATCGTGCCGCACGACACGCTCTACCCGGACGGCAAGACCGAGGAGCAGTCCACCCAGGAGAACGCCGAGGAGTTCAGCCAGTCCCAGGAGAGCGCCAAGGTCGCCGCCCTGAAGGAGCTGGGCGTCCCGGTGAAGTCCTGGGTGATCGTCTCCACCGTCGTCAAGGGATCACCGGCCGAGGGCAGGCTGCACGCCGGTGACGTGATCAAGGCCGTTGACGGCTCGGCCGTGAAGCAGCCCGCCGATGTCGCCAAGCTGGTGACCAGGCACAAGCCGGGGCAGAAGGTGGTGTTCACCGTCGTGCCCGCCAAGGAGCAGGCCGCCGCCGAGAAGGAGCACCGGACGGCGACGAAGACGCAGGACGTGACCATCACGACCGCGGCCTCCGAAGACAGCGGGCCCAAGCGCGCCATCGTCGGCATCTCCGCCGGGACCGACCACACCTTCCCGTTCACCATCGACATCAAGCTCGCCGACGTCGGCGGGCCGAGCGCCGGCCTGATGTTCGCGCTCGGCATCTACGACAAGCTCACCCCCGGCAATCTCACCGGAGGCAAGTTCGTCGCCGGCACCGGAACGATCGACGACAACGGCACGGTCGGGCCGATCGGCGGCATCGAGATGAAGACCGTCGGCGCGCGCGACAAGGGCGCCCAGTACTTCCTGACGCCCGCCGACAACTGCGCGTCCGCCGCCAAGGACACCCCGGACGGGCTCACCCTCGTCAAGGTGAAGACCATCGGTGACGCCCTCGACGCGCTGAAGGACATCCGCAGCGGCGACACCGCCGCCCTGCCCAAGTGCACCACCAAGGGCTGACATCAAGGGCCTGAGCGGCCCGGAACACGGCTGGGGGCGCCCGTCCCACTCGGGGCGCCCCCATTGCCGTACCGGAGAAGGTCAGTCCGCGAACGTCGCCGCCAGGGCCTCCGCGAGGCCCGGCACCAGGTCGGGGCCGGTCAGGACCTCCGTCGGGGAGTCCTTCTCGCGCAGCCGCAGCGCCGACTCGCGGCTGCCGTCGCGCAGCACCGCGACCGTCATGCGGACCTCCTGGCGCTCGGGGTGCGCCGCGACCCACTTGGCCAGCTTGGCCTCGCTCAGGTTGGAGGGGACCTGCGTCTCGGCGGACGGGGGCAGCATCAGGCGCTCCACCGTGAGCGCGCACCCGACCACCGCGTCGGGCCAGGCGATGGTGCCGAGGAACTCGTCGAGCGGCTTGCCCGCGGGGATCTCGTCCTGCTCGATCGGGGTGAGACCGGAGGTCTCGGACTCGTCCTCCAGGCCGAGCTGGGCCGCGAGGGAGGGTTCTTGGACTCGCAGCCGTGCGGTGTCTACGAGGGCGAAGAGGCGGGCGGGCTGGTCCCAGCCGAGGCTGGAGGCGTACTCGTCGATCTCGAGTACGGCCCGGGTGAGCGGGCTCGCCGCCATGGGAGTGTTGGACATGGTCACAATCCTGCCTCGTTCCCGGCCGGAACCGGGAACCGCGTAGGCCGCGAGTAAGTTGCATAGGTGTGGACCCGCGATCACGGGGGGGCCACGGCGGGCCCGCGAACACGAGGGCCTGACGGATCGACAGCGACTTCGAGGTGCGCACCTTGGCTTTCCAGATGCCGGACCGCGGCGGAGGCCCGACGGGGCCGCGGATGAGAGCGGGCAGCCCGTCCCGGCGTGTCCGCACGCTCCTGACGACTCTGGGCGTGCTTGCCGTCCTCGGTATGGCCTTCACCATGTTCGCGGGCTTCTGGACGGACTGGCTGTGGTACCGGTCGGTGCACTACTCGTCCGTGTTCACCACCGTGCTGTGGACCAAGATCGGGCTCTTCTCCGTCTTCGGCCTGCTGATGGCCGTCGCGGTCGGGCTGAACATCTGGCTCGCGCACCGGCTGCGGCCCCCGCTGAGCGCCATGTCCATGGAGCAGCAGAGCCTGGACCGCTACCGGATGGGCATCGCGCCGTACAAGAAGTGGCTGCTGCTCTCCGTCTCCGCCCTCGTCGGCCTGATCGCCGGCGCCTCCGCCTCCAGCCAGTGGCGGACGTGGCTGATGTGGGTCAACGGCGTGCCCTTCCACCAGAAGGACCCCCAGTTCCACCTGGACGTCTCCTTCTACGCCTTCGACCTGCCCTGGTACCGCTTCCTGCTGGGCTTCGGCTTCGCCGCCGCGATCCTGTGCCTGATCGCCGCCGCGCTCACCCACTACCTGTACGGCGGGCTGCGTGTGACCAGCCCGGGCGCGCGCGCCACCGCCGCCGCGACCGGGCATCTGTCGGTGCTCCTCGGCATCTTCGTCGCGCTGAAGGCGGTCGCCTACTGGCTCGACCGGTACGGCCTCGCGGTCAAGTCCAGCGACTTCAAGGCGACCGGCGACTGGACAGGCCTGCGCTATGTCGACGCCAACGCGTATCTGCCGGCCAAGACGATCCTGTTCTGCATCGCCGTCATCTGCGCGCTGCTGTTCTTCGCCACCCTGTGGCGGCGCACCTGGCAGCTGCCCGTCATCGGCTTCGGTCTGATGGTCCTCTCGGCGATCCTGATCGGCGGCCTGTACCCGGCCATCGTGCAGAAGTTCCAGGTCCAGCCCAACGAGCAGGCCAAGGAAGCCCCGTACGTCCAGAAGAACCTCAAGGCGACGCGCGAGGCGTACGGCATCGACGACGCCCAGGTCACCGAGTACTCCGGTCAGTCCATGACGAAGGACAAGACCGAGCTGCGCGACGACGTGAGCGGCGCGGCCAGCATCCGGATCATGGACCCGAACATCGTCTCGCCGACGTTCCAGCAGCTTCAGCAGATGAAGAACTACTACGGGTTCCCGACCAACCTCGACGTCGACCGGTACTCCAAGGACGGCGAGAAGGCCGAGGACCAAGACACCGTCATCGGTCTGCGCGAACTGAACCTGGCCGGCGTCCCGAAGAACAACTGGATCAACGACCACTTCCGCTACACGCACGGTTACGGCGTGGTCGCCGCCAAGGGCACCGAGGCCGACTCCGGCGGCCAGCCCGTCTTCACCGAGTACGACCTTCCGTCCAAGGGCGCCCTGGGGGCGTACCAGCAGCGGATCTACTACGGCGAGAAGACCAACACGTACTCGATCGTCGGCGGCCCGCAGAAGGAGATCGACTACTCCGACGACAGCGGCGAGAAGACCACCAGCTACCAGGGCAAGAGCGGGGTGAACCTCGACAACCCGCTCAACCGGGCCGCATACGCGGTGGCCTTCAACGAGCCGCAGATCCTGTACTCCGGGGCGATCGGCAAGGGCTCGCGGATCCTGTACAACCGCACGCCCAAGGAGCGCGTCGAGGCGGTCGCGCCCTGGCTGACCATCGACGGCGACGCCTATCCGGCGGTGGTGAACCACCGCATCCAGTGGATCGTCGACGCCTACACGACCTCGAACGGCTATCCGTACTCCTCCCGTACGACCCTCGGTGACACGACGGCCGACTCGCTGACCGCGAACAACAACAACCGCGCGGTGGTGGCCCAGCAGAACCAGGTCAACTACATCCGCAACTCGGTGAAGGCGACCGTCGACGCGTACACCGGTGACGTCAAGCTCTACCAGTGGGACACCAAGGACCCGGTGCTGAAGACCTGGATGAGGGCCTTCCCCGGCACGGTGAAGCCGCGCAGCGCCATCTCCGCGGACCTGCTGGCCCATCTGCGCTACCCGCAGGACCTGTTCAAGGTGCAGCGCGAGCTGCTCACCCGCTACCACGTGTCGGACGCGCAGACGTTCCTCACCGGCAGCGAGGTCTGGCAGGTGCCGGACGACCCGACCAACAAGTCGGGCAACGCGGTGCCGCCGTACTACCTGAGCATGAAGATGCCGGACCAGGCCAAGCAGGCGTTCTCGCTGTCGACGACGTTCACGCCCAACGGGCGTTACAACCTGAGCGCGTTCATGACGGTCGACTCGCAGGCCGGCAGCAGCGACTACGGCAAGATCAGAATCCTGAAACTGCCGACGAGCACGACGGTCGACGGGCCCAAGCAGGTCCAGAGCCAGTTCAACTCCGAACAGGACATTGCCGCCGCCATCAAACTGCTCAAGGGCGGCGACTCCGAGGTGGAGTACGGCAACCTGCTGACCGTGCCGCTGGACGGCGGACTGCTCTACGTGGAGCCGGTCTATGTACGCGGCGGCGGACTGAAGTACCCGTTGCTGCGGAAGGTGCTGGTCACCTACGGCGGGAAGACCGCGTTCGAGAACACGCTCGACGAAGCCCTCGACAAGGTCTTCGGAGTGAAGGGTTCCACCACCACGCCACCGGACACCGGCACCACCAGACCGCCCGCGTCCGGCAACCCGACCGTCCAACAGGCCCTGGACGACGCCCAGAAGGCCTTCGACGCCGGGCAGCAGGCCCTGCAGAAGCCGGGGGGGCCGGACTGGAGCGCGTACGCCAAGGCGCAGAAGGACCTGAAGGACGCGCTGCAGCGGGCCAAGGACGCCCAGTCCAAGGCCGCCGGGGCCAACGGCAAGAACGGCGGCAGGAGCGGCAGCGCGAGCGGCGGCGAGAAGAGCGGTTGATCAAGCACACTCCGCGCCGTGGTACTGTTCTAGTGCAACGGCGCGGGGTGGAGCAGCTCGGTAGCTCGCTGGGCTCATAACCCAGAGGTCGCAGGTTCAAATCCTGTCCCCGCTACTGAAGTCGAAGGCCCGGATCCTCAGGGATCCGGGCCTTCGTGGTGTGCGAACTCATGTCCGGAGTGGGCGGATGGCCGCGCCGCCGTGGGGAGTTGGTGCATGTGTGTTTGACTTGTCTCTCTGTGGGCATGTCGACAAAACGCTGAAGTGACCTCACGGGCTGCGGTATACCGGGTGTACCCAGGTTGCAGGTGGTGCGACGATGGACGTTATGGGGGACAAGGCAACTCTGTTCAGTACAGGGCGATTTGTGCAGCCTTCCGGTGGGGAAGCGTCCCGTGACGAACGGGACGACATGGGGGAGGCCGCCGAGGAGGTACGTCTTCGGCTCGCCGCCGAGACCGGCGACGCCGAAGCCATGAGCGTCCTCGGAGCCATGCTGCTGCGCCGTGGCGACGTCGAGGGAGCCGAACCCCAGCTGCGCGCCGCCACCGCGGCCGGTGACCGGGCCGCCGCCAACAACCTGGGCGTCCTCCTCCACCAGCGCGGATACGCGGACGAGGCGGCCGGCTGGTGGCGGATCGCCGCCGTCGCCGGTTCCGCCGCCGCAGCGCACGCCCTCGGCCGCCACCACCGCGAGCGCGGGGACGAGCCCGCCGCCGAGTACTGGCTGCGCCAGTCCGCCGAGCAGGGCCATGCCCTCGGCGCCTACGCACTCGCCGACCTGCTGGAGCACCGCGGCGACGCCAGCGCCGAGCAGTGGATGCGGGCCGCCGCCGAGCGCGGGCACCGCGAGGCCGCCTACCGGCTGGCGCGCGCGCTCGACCAGCGGGCCGCCGTGCGCGAGGACGATGCCGGGGCCGACAACGCTGTCGCGGAGGCCGAGCAGTGGTACCGGCAGGCCGCCGCGCGCGGTCACCGGCGGGCCGCGCTGCACCTCGGCGCGATCCTGGAGAAGCGCGGCGAACTCAAGGAGGCCGGGCGCTGGTACCTGACCTCCGCCAAGGACGGCGACGCGCGGGCCGCCTGCGCGCTCGGCTTCCTGCTGCGCGACGCGGGGGACACCGAGAGCGCCGCCGTGTGGTGGCTGCGCGCCGCCCAGGACGGCGACGGCAACGCCGCCAACGCGCTCGGCGCGCTGCACGCCGAACGCGGCGAGACGCAGACCGCCGAGCGCTGGTACCGGGCGGCGATGGACGCCGGGGACGACAACGGCGCGTACAACCTCGGGCTGCTCTGCGCCGAGCAGGGCCGCACCGCACAGGCCGAGCAGTGGTACCGGCGGGCCGCCTACGCCGGGCACCGGGAGGCCGCGAACGCGCTGGCCATCCTGCTGCTCCACGGCAGCGACACCACCGGGGCGGAGCCGTGGTTCTCCAAGGCCGCCGAGGCCGGCAGTGTCGACGCCGCTTTCAACCTCGGCATCCTGTACGCCGGGCGCGGCGAGGACGGGATGGCGCTGCGCTGGTACGAGCGGGCCGCCGCCGCGGGGCACACCGAGGCCGCCCTCCAGGTCGGCATCGCCCGGCTGCGCGAGGGGGACGAGCCGGCCGCCGAGCGGCATCTGCGGTGCGCGGCGGGCGGCGGCAGCGCGGAGGCCGCGTACCGGCTGGCGACCGTGCTCGACGCGCGCCGGCCGCCGGAGCCCGCGCACGAGCTGGGCGAGATCGTGCACGAGAAGACCGAGTGCGAGGAGTGGTACGAGCGTGCGGCGTCCCAGGGGCACCGGCGCGCCCAGGTACGGGTGGGCATGCTTGCGGCGGCCCGGGGTGACGTGGTCGAGGCCGCGCGGTGGTACCGGACGGCGGCGGAGGCCGGCTCCCGCAACGGCGCCTTCAACCTGGGGCTGCTCCTGGCCCGCGAAGGCAGCGAGCCGGAGGCCGCGGTGTGGTGGACCCGGGCCGCCGACGCGGGGCACGGGCGGGCGGCGCTGCGGCTGGCCCTCGTCTACGCCCGCCGTGGCGAGCTGGCGGAGGGGCAGAAGTGGGCCGGCCGGGCGGTGGAGCTGGGACCGGCGGAGGTCGCGGAGCGGGCGGGACGGCTGCGGGACGCGCTGCGCGAAGAGCTCTCGGCGTGACCCCGGCCACTTCGCCCCCAATGAATTTGCTTCGGCGGGCTTCCCTCGCGTAACGTCATGTTCACCGACGCGGGGTGGAGCAGCTCGGTAGCTCGCTGGGCTCATAACCCAGAGGTCGCAGGTTCAAATCCTGTCCCCGCTACTGAAGGCCTAGGGCCGGAATCCAGAGATGGGTTCCGGCCCTAGGTGTGTTCAGGAGCAAATGGCTCCGGAGCGGGAAGTTCCGGAGCAAGAAAAAGCAGCAAGAAAAAGGAGCAAGAAAAAAGGGGGCTTACGCCCCCTCTCGCTCACGAGTCCGTCACGCCCCCGCGCAGTCCGGGCACAGCCCCCGGTACGTCACCTCGACGTCCGACACCGTGAAGCCGAAGCGCTCCGTGTCGGGGAGGTCGGCGAGCGGGTTGCCCGTCGGGTGGACGTCCCGGATCGAGCCGCAGCTCGCGCAGACCAGGTGATGGTGCGGCCGGTGCGCGTTCGGGTCGTACCGCTTGGCGCGCTTGTCCGTGCTGACCTCGAGCACCTCGCCGAGGGAAACCAGCTCGCCCAGCGTGTTGTAGACGGTCGCCCGGGAGATCTCGGGGAGCTTCGTGACAGCCCGCGCATGGACCTCGTCGGCCGTCAGGTGAACGTGCTCGCCGTCGAGAACCTCGGCCACGACGCGCCGCTGCGCGGTCATCCGCCATCCGCGTCCGCGCAGCCGTTCCAGAAGGTCACTCATGGCTACCAGCCTAACAGCAAGGCGACCAGGTCACGAATGGGTGTGACTTTGGACCTTCAATTGACTTAGACAACGTCCATCATCGCTGACCGGCGCGCGGGAACCCAGCAGCGGATGATGTCGCGGACCGAGACGATGCCCGCCGCCTCGCCCGCGTCGAGGACGACCAGATGCCGGAAGCCTCCGTGGGTCATGGCGCGGGCGGCCTCCTCCAGGGTCCAGGTGGGGGTGGCGAAGACGACGTCGGTGGTGGTGTGGGCGTGGGTGCGTTCCGTGTCCGGGTCCTGGCCCAGGCCCACGGAGTTGAGGATGTCGCGTTCGGTCAGGATGCCGATGCCGCCGGCGTCCGGGTCGAGGACCACGGCGGCGCCGACGCGGCGGGCGGACATCAGGGCCGCTGCCTGGCGGAGGGTGTGGGCGGGGCCGATGGTGAGGATCATCGTGCTCATGGCGTCACGGACGAGCATGGGATGGGCCACCTCCTACGAATTCCGAACAGGTGCAAGCCCGGCGCCGGAGGCGCCTGTTCGGCATTGCACAAGTTCACAAGTGGGCGGTGGCTTCAGAGTGCCAGGTAAAGGACGGGTCAACAAGAGGGCGCGCGACGCCAGTTGAGGGCGTGCGCGGGACTCCCTCGCCGGTCACTGGCGCTGGTTGAGATACCCCAGCAGCTCGTCGTGCAGCAGGCCGTTGGACGCCGCCGCGTTGCCGCTGTGCGGGCCGGGGCGGCCGTCGAGGCCGGTGAAGGTGCCGCCCGCCTCGGTGACGATGATCGCGTTGGCAGCCATGTCCCACAGGGACAGCTCCGGCTCGGCGCACATGTCCACCGAGCCCTCGGCGACCATCATGTAGGGCCAGAAGTCGCCGTACGCGCGCGTGCGCCACACCGCGCGGGTCAGGTCGAGGAAGCCGTCCAGGCGGCCCTGCTCCTCCCAGCCGGACAGGGAGGAGTACGCGAAGGAGGCGTCCGCGAGCCTGCCGACGCCGGAGACATGGATACGGCTCGCGGAGGACAGGCTGCGCCCGGTGAACGCGCCGTGGCCCTTCGCGGCCCACCAGCGGCGGCCGAGCGCCGGGGCGGAGACGACGCCCACGACGGGGTGGTACCCGCCCTCGCCCGCCTCCATCAGGGAGATGAGCGTGGCCCAGACGGGGACGCCGCGGACGTAGTTCTTGGTGCCGTCGATCGGGTCGATCACCCAGCGGCGCGGGCCGGTGCCCTCGACGCCGTACTCCTCGCCGAGGATCGCGTCCCGGGGGCGGGCACGCTGGAGCTGGGCGCGGATCAGTTCTTCCGCCGCCTTGTCCGCTTCGCTCACCGGCGTCATGTCCGGCTTGGTCTCCACCTTCAGGTCGAGCGCCTTGAAGCGGTCCATGGTGGCGGCGTCGGCGGCGTCCGCGAGGACGTGGGCGAGGCGCAGATCGTCGAGGTAGTCCGGCATGTAACGAACGGTATCTGCCGGGCCCGGCACCGGCCACAGGGCCCCCGGAGGCCCGACGGGCCAAGGGGAGGGCGGGAGGCCGCCGTGCGCCCCCGTATACCACCGCGAACCCTTGACAGTGCATGTACGCGCGTCAAATCTGGGCGCAGTGCCGCTCGCCCCAGGGAGGCGATGATGCCTGCTGCCCGGGAATCTCTGCTGGACGCCGCGTACACAGCGCTCGCGCGCCGGCCGTGGTCCGCTGTGCGGATGGTCGACGTGGCCGCCTCTGCCGGGGTGTCCCGGCAGACCCTGTACAACGAGTTCGGCGGCAAGGACGGGCTGGCCCGCGCCCTGGTGCGACGCGAGGCCGACGGCTATCTCGCCGGGGTCGAACGGGCGCTCTCCGGTTCCGCCGAGCCCCTGGAGCGGCTCACCGCCACCGTCGAGTGGACGGCTGCCGTCGCCCGGGACAACGCGCTGGTCCGGGCCATGCTCACCGGCTGCTGGAGCGAGCGCCTGCCCAGGCCGGGGCTCTCCGCCGTGCCGTCCTCCGCCTCGGTGCCGGCGCAGCGCCGGGCGGACGGGCCGCTGCCGTCGCCCACGGACTTCGTGCGGATCGTGCGGGACCGCGCGGTGGCGGTGCTCGGAGGCCCCGGCGCCACGAAGGCCGACGGCGCCGAACTGACGCGCTCCTGCGAGCTGGTCGTACGCCTCGCGCTGTCCTGCGTGGCCGCGCCGCCGGGGGACGGCGGGGCCGCGGAGCTGGTGCGCGGCGTCCTGTCGCGGCAACCCGCCTGACGAACCGATCCCCCCGCTACGGCTACTTCCGCTCATCCAGGGGGAGTTGGCGCCGTACCCCCGCCCTGGGCTGGGTAGGCTCGATGGGCCGATGGGGAGGTGCGCATGGGGAAGCAGGTCGATCTGCGGCGCCGGGAGAAGGCGCGACGCCGGCTCGCCGAGGAGCAGGGGTGGTCGTTCTCGGAGTGGCACGACGACCTGCTGCGGCACTGCGCGGCGGCGCTCGGCGTAGACCCCGAGCTGGCCCAGGAGCTCAACGTGGTGAGCGGTTCCCTCGACGGCCGCGACGTCACCGTCTTCGACGTGTTCGTGACCGAGCCGCCGTACGCCGTGCGCACCGTCCATCTCGTGTACCTGCCGTGGATGGTGCCGCTGGTCGCGGTGAGCCGGCACGGGGTGGCCGCGGACTCGATGGTCCCGATGCTGAAGCGGCTCGTGGCCGAGCGCCAGGACCGCCACCTTTACGAGACCGGCGACCCCGTCTACGACGCCGTCCACGTCGTGGAGACGCTGGACCCGGAGACCGCCGCGCTGCTGCTCACCCCGGCCGTGCGGGAGTACGCCGACGACCGCCGCTGGCACGAGTGGCAGGTGGACGGCTCGTATCTCTTCTACGCCGAGCCCGAGGGTGCGGCCCGGGCTGACGACGACAGCCAGGAGGTGCTCGCCCAACTGCGGTCGCTGGCGGGCCTGGTGGACCTGATGGATCCGCGGCTGTGGGGCGACCACGCGGACATGGCCCCCGCCGCCCGGACCGCAGTCGCCGACACGGAGGACCCCGAATCCGCGGCCGAGCGGCCCGGTACCGGCCCCTCCGCGATGTTCCGCGGCGGCCCCGCGCACACCGGTGCCTACCCGCAGGGCATACGGCCGGCCGGCTTCGAGGCGTGGAGCGTCCGGCTGCCGGACGCGGTCGCCGCCGAGCCCGTCGTCTGCGCGGGCACCGTGTACGTCAACTGCGCCGACGGCCGCTGCTACGCGCTGGACGCGGTGAGCGGCCGGCCGCGCTGGTCCTTCGACACGCACGCCCCGCTGCGGCGCAGCCCGGCGGTCGCCGACGGGACCGTGTACGTGGTCGGCGAGTCGGGCCTGCTGCACGCGCTGAGCGCGGACACCGGAGAGGAGCGCTGGCTGCGCCGGGTCGGCCACTCCGGCGACCCCGTGGTCGCCGACGGTGTGGTGTTCACCGTCCACCACCCGGCCTTCCTGCTGCGCGACGCCAGCCGGGTCACCGCGCTGGACGCGGCCACCGGCGACGAGCGCTGGCGGGCCCGGCTGCCCGAAGGGTCGGCGGCGGGCGCCGCCGTGGCCGACGGCCGGGTGTTCGTGCAGGGCGCCCGCGCCGAGCTGACCGCGCTGGACGCGGCGAGCGGCGAGGAGCTGTGGCACCAGGGCTCCGCCGAGAACCAGCTGAGCTGCTGCACCCCGAGCGTCGCCGACGGCGTGGTCGTCACGGGCAGCGGCTTGGGCCGGCTGTACGCCTGGGACGCGGCCACCGGCGAGCGTCTTTGGCGTGCCCAGGCGTCGGGTGTGCTCGACAACACCGCGGCGCGCGGCGACGGCGTGGTCTACGCCGGCGACAGCCATGGCGGGCTGTACGCGGTCAACAGCGCGGACGGCTCGCCCCTTTGGCACCTGCCGAACCGTTACGGCGCCTCGTCCCCGGCGCTCTGCGGCTTCTTCGGCTGGCTGGTGAGCACCAAGGCCCAGCGGAGCCTGTTCCGCATCGGCCTCACCACCGGCAGGGTCCTGTGGCGGCACAAACTGGACGGCCCCGGCACCAGCCCCGTGTACGCCGACGGCGTCGTCCACGTCGGCACCGGAGCCGGCACGGTCCTCGCCCTGGACGCCGAGACCGGCCACAAGCCCGCCCGCGCCCGGCGCGCCATGCCGGTCTGAAGACCAACCAGACGACCGACCAGAAGACCAACTAGTGGGCGGAGCCCGACAGCTGGAGCCCGATCACCCCGACGATGACGAGGCCGATCGAGACGAGCTTCAGGGTCGACACCAGGTCGCCGAGGAAGACCATGCCGTAGATCGCGGTGCCCGCCGCGCCGATCCCGGTCCACACCGCGTAGGCCGGGCCGACGTCGAGCCGCCTCAGTGCGAGGGTGAGCAGGCCGAAGCTGCCGAGGGCGAAGGAGGCGAACGCGATCGTCGGCCACAGCCGGGTGAACCCGTGGGAGAGCTTCAGGCACACGGCGAAACCGGTCTCCAGCATCCCGGCCACGATGACCAGCAGCCACGCCATGCGCTGTCCTCCTGTTGATCCGGATCTCCGGCTCGGTGCGATTATGCACTTACCGGCCCCGGACCCCGGCAAACAACGCGGGGCTCAGTCGCCCTCCCGGCGCTCCCGCGTGGCCAGCAGCCGGCGCAGCGAGTACAGCCGGGCCGGGTCCGCATGGCCCTCCTCGACCCACGCGTCCAGCGCGCAGTCCGGCTCGTCGTGACTGCACGCGCGCGGGCAGCCCTCCGTGCCCTGCTCCAGGTCCGGGAAGGCGTGGATGACCCGGGACGGGTCGATGTGCGCGAGGCCGAAGGAGCGCACGCCCGGGGTGTCGACGACCCAGCCCTCCCCGTCGGCGAGCGGCAGGGCGAGCGCCGAGGTGGTGGTGTGCCGGCCGCGCCCGGTCACCGCGTTGACCACACCCGTCGTACGCCGCCGCTCCTGCGGTACGAGCGCGTTGACCAGGGTCGTCTTGCCCACGCCGGAGTGGCCCACGAAGGCGGTGATCCGGCCGTCCAGGTGCTCGCGCACCCGGTCCGCCGCACCGCCGTTCTCCAGCTCGTCCCGGCTGGTGACGACGTACGGGATGTCGAGCGTGCCGTACAGCTCCAGCAGCTTGTCCGGCGGGGCCAGGTCCGACTTGGTCATCACCAGCAGCGGCTCCAGACCGCCGTCGTAGGCCGCGACCAGACAGCGGTCGATCAGCCGGGGACGCGGCTCCGGGTCGGCGAGGGCGGTGACGATCGCCAGCTGGTCGGCGTTGGCGACGACCACCCGCTCGAACGGATCGTCGTCGTCGGCCGTGCGGCGCAGCACCGAGCTGCGCTCCTCGATGCGCACGATCCGCGCGAGCGTGTCCTTCTTGCCGGACAGGTCACCGACCAGGGCCACCCGGTCGCCCACCACGGCCGCCTTGCGGCCCAGTTCACGGGCCTTCATCGCCATGACCGGCCGGTCGTCGACCAGGCAGGTCAGGCGGCCCCGGTCGACGGTGAGGACCAGCCCCTCCGCCGCGTCCTCGTGCTTGGGCCGGATGTTGGTCCGCGGCCGGTTGCCCTTGCGGTTGGGACGGCTGCGGATGTCGTCCTCGTCGGTGTGCTTGCCGTAGCGGCGCATGATTCCAGTCCGCCCGTCAGTTCCCCAGCATCCCGGTCCACAGGTCGGGGAAGTCCGGCAGCGTCTTCGCGGTCGTCGCCACGTTCTCGATCTGCACGCCCTCGACCGCCAGGCCGATGATCGCGCCGGCGGTCGCCATGCGGTGGTCCTCGTAGGTGTGGAAGATCCCGCCGTGCAGCTTGCGCGGGCGGATGTGCAGGCCGTCGGCCGTCTCGGTCACGTCACCGCCGAGTTCGTTGATCTCCTTGGTGAGCGCGGCCAGCCGGTCCGTCTCGTGCAGTCGCAGATGCGCCACGCCCCGCAGGGTGGACGGGGAGTCCGCGAGCGCGGCGACCGCCGCGATGCCCGGGGTCAGCTCGCCGACGTCGCCCAGCTCGACGTCGATGCCGTGGATGGCGCCCGAGCCGGTGAACTCCAGCCCGTATTCGGTGAGTTCGCAGGAACCGCCCATCTCGGTGAAGATCTCCCGGAGCCGGTCACCCGGCTGGGTGGTGCGGGTCGGCCAGTCCGGGATCAGCACCTTGCCGCCCGTGACCAGGGCCGCCGCCAGGAACGGCTGGGCGTTGGACAGGTCGGGCTCGATCGTCAGGTCCCGGCCGAGCAGCGCGCCCGGCGTCACCCGCCACACGTTCGGCTCGCCTCCCGACTCCGGGGTGTCCACCTGGGCGCCGACCGCGCGCAGCATGTCGACGGTCATCCGGATGTGCGGCATGGACGGCAGGGTCGCGCCGGTGTGCCGGACCTCGACGCCCTGGTTGAAGCGGGGGCCGGAAAGCAGCAGCGCGCTCACGAACTGGGAGGACGAGGAGGCGTCGATCGACACCGGGCCGCCTTCGAGGGCCCCGCCGCCGTGGACGGTCAGCGGCAGCGCGCCCCGGCCGTCGTCGTCGATCCGGGCGCCGAGGACGCGCAGCGCGTCGATCACGCCGTGCAGCGGACGCTCGTACGAGCGCGGGTCGCCGTCGAAGCGGATGGGGCCGTCGGCCAGCGCGGCCACCGGCGGCAGGAAGCGCATCACGGTGCCGGCGTTGCCGACGTCGACCGTGGCCGGGCCGCGCAGGCCCGTGGGCAGCACCCGCCAGGCCTCCCCGGAGCCGTCCGGGCCGCCCGCGACGGAGGAGCTGGATGACACTGTTTCCTCGATCTCCACGCCCATGGCGCGCAGGGCGCCGGCCATCAGCAGCGTGTCGCGGGAGCGCAGCGGGCGGCGCAGCCAGCCGGGCTCGGAGGCGAGGGCGGCGAGCACGAGGGCGCGGTTGGTGACCGACTTGGACCCCGGCACGTGGACCGTCGCGTCGACGGCTCCGCTCGCGTGGGGGGCGGGCCAGAGGGCGGGGTGGGCGGTGTTCGGGGCCATGAGGCCACTTTATAAGGAGGGCAAGGCATCAACCTTCCAGCAGCCAGCGGCCCCCGCCTATGAGCGAGCACAGGGACACCGCGTGGAACAGGAACAGCCACAGCCCCGCCGGTACGTGCGTCAGCCGCGACAGCTGGTCCGCGTCCGAGTCGCCCGCGCCTCCCCGCACCCGCTTGGCCTGGAGCTCGAAGGCCGGCCGCACTCCGCCGAGCAGCAGGAACCACACCACCGCGTACGCGAAGGCCGCCTGCACCTGCGGCCCCGCCAGCCACGACACCAGCAGGAACGCGCCGCCGGCCAGCACCACCGTCAGCACCCCGTACGCGTTCCGGATCATCACCAGCATCACCACCAGCAGGGCGGTCGCCACCCACAGCAGCAGGGTGATGCGCCCGGCGGCCAGCAGTGCGGCCCCGCCGAGGCCCAGCAGCGGGGGAGCGGTGTAGCCCGCGGCGGCCGTCAGGATCATGCCGAGGCCGTACGGCTTGCCCCGGCTCACGGTCAGGCCGCTCGTGTCGGAGTGCAGGCGGATGCCGGTCAGGGTGCGGCCGGTCAGCAGGGCCACCAGGCCGTGGCCGCCCTCGTGCGCGATGGTGATGGCGTTGCGTGACAGGCGCCACGGACCGTGCGGGACGGTCACCATGAGCGCCGCGCCCAGGGTGGCGAGCACCACCCACAGATCGGGGTCGGGCTGGGTACCGGTGAGCCGGTCCCAGAGGCCGGACAGCGTGGTGTCGGCGAGGCTGTGCATTTGTGTGAGGCGCTCCCGGTCGTCGTGATCAACAGCAGTCGGCGCGTAGCGCCGTCGTTGAGGGGTGGTGGTCGGGTGACGGGTGGGCCTGGCAGTGTGGCACGTATGTGCGGACGGTATGCATCCAGTCGTAGGCCCGAGGATCTCGCGGGGATCTTCGAGATCGAGAAGTGGGAACCCGAGGAGACCCTGGAGCCCGACTACAACGTGGCGCCGACCAAGGAGGTCTACGCCGTCCTCGACCGTCCCTTGAAAGACGCGGAAGACCCGCGTCCGGTTCGCCAGCTGCGCAAGCTGAAGTGGGGGCTCGTCCCGTCCTGGGCCAAGACGCCCGAGGGCGGCGCCCGGATGATCAACGCGCGCGCCGAGACCGTGCACGAGAAGCCCTCCTACCGCCGCGCCTTCGCCGCCCGCCGCTGCATCCTGCCCGCCGACGGCTACTACGAGTGGGTCACCGGCAAGGACGAGCGGGATCTTGAGGTCGAGGGGAAGAAGAAGCGGCCCCGCAAGCAGCCGTACTTCGTGCTGCCCGCCGACGGCTCGGTGTTCGCGATGGCCGGCCTGTACGAGTTCTGGCGCGACCGGACGCTGCCCGACGACCACCCGCAGGCCTGGTGGGTGACCTGCTCGGTGATCACCACCGAGGCGGAGACGACCCCGCTGGCCGTCGCCCCTGCCGAGGGCCCGTACACCCTCGCCGAGATCCACCCCCGGATGCCGCTCATGCTCACCCCGGACCGCTGGGACGCCTGGCTGGACCCCGCCCGCACCGACCCGGACGACCTGCGCACCCTGCTGACCCCGCCGCCGCCCGGCCTGATGCGCGCCTACGCGGTCCCCACGGCCGTCAGCAACGTCCGCAACAACGGCCCGGAGCTGCTCGAGGAGCTGGCGGCACCGGAAGCGGGCACACTCTTCTAGCGTGATCGAGATTGTCGAGACGGACGCCGGGACCGCACGCGTCACCTGGCACCGGGCGAAGCAGGCACGGCTGGTCCTGGCCATGAGCCATGGGGCCGGCGGCGGCGTCGAGGCGCGGGACCTCCAGGCCCTGGCCCGGGTGCTCCCGGACCACGGTGTGACCGTGGCCCTCGTCGAGCAGCCCTGGCGGGTCGCGGGCAAGAAGGTCGCGCCCGCGCCGAAGACCCTGGACACCGCCTGGCGCGGCATCTGGCCCGCGCTGGCCGGGATGGAGCTGCCGGTGATCTCCGGCGGCCGGAGCGCCGGCGCCCGCGTCGCCTGCCGCACGGCCACCGAGCTGGGCGCCCGTGCCGTGCTCGCGCTCAGCTTCCCGCTGCACCCGCCGGGCAAGCCGGAGAGGTCCCGCGCCGACGAACTGCTCGGGGCCGGGGTGCCCACGCTGGTCGTGCAGGGCGGCAACGACCCCTTCGGGAAGCCGGCGGAGTTTCCGGAGGGCGAATTCGAGCTGGTCGAGGTGCCCTACGGCGATCACGCCTTCGCCGTGCCCAAGCGCGCGGAGCTCACCCAGGAGCGGGCGCTGGAGCTGGTCACCGGGGGCGTCACGAGGTGGATCGCGTCACTCGGGTGACCCCCGGGAATGCCACGCGGCGGAGCGCTGTTGTGCGGGACGGAAGTGCTGAGGCCTCAGCACCGGTGCCGTAGGTGTCGTAGGAGAGGAAGTCCGCCGCATGGGTTCGACCATTTGCCCGAGCCGCAGCAGCCGCGCTGACCTGGACTGGACGGTGCTGCACGCGGCCAAGACCGCTCCTATTCGAGCGGCGGGAGGCACGGGTCGTGTTCTATCCTCCGAAACGAGTGGGACCGGCTTCGGTCCTGCCCGGGATCTTGAGGAGGTGGGTCCGGTCACTGGGACCGACGCAGGGACCGACAACGGTCAGGCGGAGCTGCCCGAGGGCCAGGGCATGAGCGCGGGGACGGACGCGGAGACGAACGCCGCGCCGACCTCCGAGTCGGCCGTGGAGCGCAGTGCGCGCTTCGAACGGGACGCGCTCGAATACCTCGACCAGATGTACTCGGCCGCCCTGCGCATGACGCGCAACCCGGCCGACGCCGAGGACCTGGTGCAGGAGACCTACGCCAAGGCGTACGCGTCCTTCCACCAGTTCCGTGAGGGCACCAACCTCAAGGCATGGCTGTACCGGATCCTCACCAACACCTTCATCAACTCGTACCGCAAGAAGCAGCGCGAACCCCAGCGCAGCGCGGCCGAGGAGATCGAGGACTGGCAGCTGGCCCGCGCCGAGTCGCACATGTCGACCGGTCTGCGCTCCGCCGAGTCGCAGGCGCTCGACCATCTGCCCGACTCGGACGTGAAGGCAGCGCTGCAGGCGATTCCCGAGGAGTTCCGCATCGCCGTGTATCTCGCGGACGTAGAGGGCTTTGCGTACAAGGAGATCGCGGACATCATGGGGACACCCATCGGTACGGTGATGTCCCGGCTGCACCGGGGCCGCCGTCAGCTGCGCGGAATGCTGGAGGACTACGCGCGTGAGCGCGGGCTGGTCCCGGCGGGCGCCGGAGAGTCGAACGAAGCGAAAGGCTCGGGCTCATGAGCTGCGGAGAGCCGCACGAGACTGACTGCAGTGAGGTCCTCGACCATCTCTACGAGTTCCTGGACCACGAGATGCCGGACTCCGACTGCACGAAGTTCGAGCACCACTTCGAGGAATGCTCGCCGTGCCTGGAGAAGTACGGCCTGGAGCAGGCCGTGAAGAAGCTGGTCAAGCGGTGCTGCGGGCATGACGACGTGCCCTCGGACCTGCGCGCCAAGGTCATGGGGCGGATCGACCTGATCCGTTCCGGGCAGGCCGTCCCCGAGCACGACATCACCGCCACACCGCAGGAGGGCTGAGCCCAAGGGCTCGTCCACGGCCCGTCACGGCGCGTGGGCCATCACCCGAACGTGCTAATCCTCGACTCATAGGCCCCCTCACCCCCCGATCCCCGCCCTAGGCTCCGAGCCTGGACGGGCACGGTCGCCTGGACAGGCACGGTCGGGGGAGGGGCGATGGAGGCGGTACCGGCGAGAGCTCGTGGCTACGTGGCCTGCGTAGCCCTGCTCGCCGTGCTCTGCGCACTGCCCCTGCCGGACGCCCGCACCCCCTGGTGGGCCCTCGCCCTGCTCGCGGCGGTGTACGCGGCCTGCGAGCACGTCGTACGGCGCCGCTGCTGCGGCACCTTCTACCCCGTCCTGCTGGCAGGGGCGTTCCTGCTGCCCCCGCCCGCCGCCGCGCTCGTCCCGCTGCCCGCCGCCCTGCTGTCCCCCGTGGACCCCGCCAAGCACCGGGCGGCGCCGCTGCGCCGAGTCTGGCGGGCCGCGCAGCCCTCGCTCGCCGTGTGGGGCGCCGCCCGGGTGCACGGGGCACTCGGCGGCCGGGACGCCGTCGTGGGCTGCGACTTCCCGTACGCCCTCGTGCCCGCCGGGGCGGCCGTCCTCGCCTTCTGCCTGGTGCTCACCGTGCTGGACGGCGGCATGCTCGCGGCGGCCGGGCGGGTACCGCTGCGGCGGGCCTGGCGCGGGCTGCTCTCCCGCTCCCTCGCGCCGGTCGCGGTGCACGGGCTGGCCGGGCTGATGATGGCCGTGCTGTGGCGCAGCCCGTACGGACCCGTCGCCGCCCTGCTCGTGCTGCTGCCGATGGGCGTCTCCTGCTGGATCTTCGCCCAGTACCACCGCGAACGCGCCGCCCACCAGGCCACCATCCGCGCCCTGGTGCAGGCCGTCGACCTCAAGGACGGCTACACGCGTGGCCACAGCGAGCGCGTCGGCCAGGCCTCCGTGCTGATCGCCCGCGAACTCGGCATGGACGACGAACGCGTCGAGGTGCTGCGCTTCGCAGGCATCCTGCACGACGTCGGCAAGCTGGGCGTTCCCACCCGGCTGCTGCGCAAGGACGGCCCGCTCACCCCCGAGGAACGGCGGATCATCGAGCTGCACCCCGAGTACGGGCACGAGATGGTCCGCGGGATCTCCTTCCTCGGCGAGGCCCGCGCGGCGATCCTGCACCACCACGAACGGCTCGACGGCAGCGGCTACCCGTACGGCCTGGCCGGCGACCAGATCCCCGAGTGCGCCCGCGTGGTCGCGGTCGCCGACGCCTTCGACGCCATGACCTCCACCCGCTCCTACCGCCGCGCCCGCTCCGTCGAGACGGCGGTCGCGGAACTGAAGCGGTGCGCGGGCGCCCAGTTCGATCCGCGCATGGTCGGTGCGCTCGTCCGGGCCCTGGAGCACGGGGGCGGCTGGCATCCCACGGTCACCGCGGAGGAGCCGGTCCCGGGCGCGACCCCGCCCGCCGAGCCCGCGCGCAGCGACACCGGGGCACCCCGGTGACCGCCCTGCGGCTCATCCACGGCTCCGCCGCCCTCACCGCCGCCGTGTCCCTCGCCGTCACCCTGTGGACCGGCGTCGAGCAGCGGGGCGTCGCCCTCGCCTTCGGGCTGCTCATAGCCGTCGGCGAGCTGTCCCGGTGGAGCGGCCCGCACCTGAAGCAGGCCGCGCCGCTCGGCGCCGCCGGATCGCTGTCGTACGCCCTGCTGGGAGCCGACGCGGGAGCGCCCACCCGGCACGGCGCGGCGCAGGTCGTCACCGTCGTCCTCGCCGCCGCCCTGCTCGGCGCCGTCCCGCACATCTGGCAGGGCCGCACGCCCACCCTGGATCACCTCGCCCGCCGCATCCTCACCGTCGGCTTCACCGCCGTCTGCTTCCAACCCCTTTACAACGAGGGCGCGTTCGCGACCTGGACCGGCCCCGCCTACGCCCTGCTGCTGCTCGCGCTGCTCTGTCTGACCGCGCTGTGCGACGCCGTCCTCGCCGCCGCCCTCGCCCACTCCCGCACCGGCTGGCCCTTCGGCCCGCTGCTCCGCGACGAACTGAGCGGACTGCTCGGCATCGGCTCGGCGGTCTGCGCGACCGGCGCGGTGATGGCGCTCGCGGTCGCTGTCGTCGGCCTGTGGGCGCTGCCCGTCTTCTGCCTGCCGCTGCTGCTCACCCAGCTCTCGCTGCGCCGGTACACCGCCGTCCGCGCCACCTACCGGCAGACCATCGCCTCCCTGGCCCGCGCCACCGAGATAGCCGGATACACCCCGTCCGGGCACGCCCGCCGGGTCGCCGCGCTCAGCCTGGCCGTCGGCCGGGACCTCGGGCTGTCCGGGCCCGCGCTGACCGTCCTGGAGTACGCGGCCCTCATGCACGACATCGGCCAGCTCAGCCTCGTCGACCCGGTCCCGGCGGGGGCCACCGCCGCACTGCCGCCCGAGGAGCAGCGGCGCATCGCCCTGCTCGGCGGAGCCGTCGTCCGGCAGACCGGCGTGGCCACGGCCGTCGCCGTCGTCGTGGAGCGGCAGGCCGACCCCTACTGGGAGCAGCCGGTCGCCGCGCGGATCGTGCGCGCCGTGAACGCCTACGAGGAGAAGGCCCGCGACGCCGGGCCCGACGGGCCGCTGCACGCCCTGGAGGAACTGCGGCTCGGCACCGCCGGTCAGTACGCGCCCGAGGTCGTGGAGGCCCTGGCCAGGGTCCTCTGGAATCAAGGGGGCGGCGCGGCGGGGGTGCCCCCGGGCATTCGGCACTGGGGGAGTCTCGAGCAGGGTGGTGGTGGGTGACGGGCGGGCGACTGTCTGACCCTGCCCAAGGCTGGGTAACCCATGGGTAATGAGCGCCCTTCCCGCCGTACGTGGTTGGATGCGAGGGAGAGGGTGTCCGGGGGCACAAGCCAGCCCACTGTGCGGAACTGGAACTGGCAGGCGGGAATCGTGAGGATCTTCGGCAAGGGACGGCACCGGCCCTCCGCCTCCTGGCGGCAGGCCACCGACCGCGCGTTCACACTCATCGGCGACGGCCGGTACGAGGACGCGGGCGAGCTGCTGACACGCGCCGCCGACCTGGAACCCTGGCTGGCGGAGTCCTGGTTCAACCTGGCCCTGCTGCACAAGTTCCGGCACGACTGGGAGCAGGCCCGCGCCGCCGGACTGCGCGCCGTGGCCCTCCTGGACCGGGAGTCCGGGGCGCCGGACTGGTGGAACGTCGGCATCGCGGCCACCGCCCTGCAGGACTGGCCGCTGGCCCGCCGCGCCTGGCAGGCCTACGGGCTGAAGGTGCCCGGCGGGGCCACCGAGGCCGGGGAACCGCTCGGCATGGAGCTGGGCAGCGCGGCCGTACGGCTGTCCCCGGAGGGCGAGGCCGAGGTCGTGTGGGGCCGCAGGCTCGATCCGGCGCGGATAGAGGTTCTCTCGATTCCGCTTCCCTCCTCCGGGCGGCGCTGGGGCGAGGTCGTGCTGCACGACGGCGTCCCGCACGGCGAGCGCACCACGTCCGCCGGGCACGCCTACCCCGTCTTCGACGAGATCGAGCTGTGGGCGCCCTCACCCGTGCCGACCTGGGTGGTCCTGCTGGAGGCGGACACCGAGGCCGACCGGGACGCCCTGGAGCAGCTGGCGGCCGACGCCGGGTTCGCCGCGGAGGACTGGTCCTCCTCGGTGCGGCTGCTGTGCCGGATGTGCTCGGAGTCACGGATGCCGTCCGACGAGGGCGACGGGGTGCACCTCGACCCCCACGACCACAGCGAGCCGGGCCACCCCGGCCCCCTGGGCCACCGCACCGACGGACAGCTGTGGGTGCCGGAGCGCGAGTGTGGCGTCGCCGCACCGGCCGCGCTGGTCAGGGGGCTGCTGGACGGGTGGGTCGCGGACAGCCCGGATTCGAGGGATTGGCGTGACTTGGAAGAGGTCTGCTGAGGGATCGCCGTACCCTGTATCAGCATCACACCCCCGTTTTTTGCAGGAAGGCGTACGTCGGTCATGGCGCAGCAGGACACCGATCAGCAGCACGCGGGCGTGCTCCCCGTCGATGACGAGGGTTACGTCGTCGACACGGAGGACTGCGAGGAGCGCGAGCAGGCCTGGCGCGAGCGCGGCACCTCGCGGCCGATCACGGTCGTCGGCAACCCGGTCCTGCACAGGGAGTGCAAGGACGTCACCGAGTTCGGCCCCGAGCTGGACCAGCTGGTCGCCGACATGTTCGCCAGCCAGCGCACCGCCGAGGGCGTGGGCCTGGCCGCCAACCAGATCGGCGTCGACCTGAAGGTCTTCGTCTACGACTGCCAGGACGACGAGGGCAAGCGGCACGTCGGCGTGGTCTGCAACCCGAAGCTGGTCGACCTGCCCGCCGACGAGCGCCATCTGGACGAGAGCAACGAGGGCTGCCTCTCCGTGCCCACGGCGTACGCGCCGCTCGCGCGTCCCGACTACGCCGAGGTGACCGGCCAGGACGAGAAGGGCAACCCGATCAAGGTCCGCGGCACCGGCTACTTCGCGCGGTGTTTGCAGCACGAGACCGACCACCTGTACGGCTACCTGTACATCGACCGGCTCTCCAAGCGGGACCGCAAGGACGCGCTGCGGCAGATGGCCGAGAACGAGCCACGCTACCCCGTGGTCGCCAACGACTAGGCAGCTCAGGGCTGTTGGGCGCCCGGCCGGGATCTCTCCCGGCCGGGCGCCTTCGTGTTGCTGCCGTTCGCGCGTCCGCACTTCGTACAAGCGGTCGCTTCTGCGTCTCTAGTGATCCTTAATCAGTCACACAAGGGGGATTCTCGGCACCTTGGGGTAGTGAGTGAAGCAAATCCGTTCCCACGGCGGTCAGTTGTGGTGCTGAATGGGAAGTGCGGGGATACGCAACGGCGCACGCCCGGCACAACGGGAGGGGCATGCGCCTCCTGGCGGCTGAGAGGGGTTTGTTCGTGCAAGCTTTCCCACACAGCACCACAGTGACGCCCACGGCGGTCGTAGTCCCACCCTCACTGGCACTCCCGGTGATCGAGTCCGCCTTTCCCCGGCAACTGCATCCGTATTGGCCCCAGCTGCAGGACAAGACCCGGCTGTGGCTGCTGGAAAAACGGTTGATGCCGGCGGACAAGGTGCAGGAATATGCCGATGGCCTGTGCTACACCGACCTCATGGCGGGCTACTACACCGGGGCCTCCGACGAGGTCCTGCAGGCCATAGCCGACTACAGCGCATGGTTCTTCGTCTGGGACGACCGCCACGACCGTGACGTCGTCCACGGCCGGGCCGGTGACTGGCGCAGGCTCAGGCACCGCCTGCACGCCGCCACCGACGCGCCCCGGCACCACCTGCACCACCCGGACCCGCTGGTGGCGGGCTTCGCGGACAGCGTGCTGCGGCTGTTCTCGTTCCTGCCGCGCACCTGGAACCAGCGGTTCGCGCGGCACTTCCACGCGGTGATCGAGGCCTACGACCGCGAGTTCCACAACCGCATCAGCGGATACATTCCCGGGGTCGAGGAATACCTCGCGCTGCGCCGCCTCACCTTCGCCCACTGGATATGGACGGACCTGCTGGAACCGAGCGCCGGGACCGAACTGCCCGACGCCGTGAGGAAAAACCCCGCCTATCGCCGGGCGGCACTGCTGAGTCAGGAATTCGCCGCCTGGTACAACGACCTCTGCTCACTGCCGAAGGAAATAGCGGGCGACGAGGTCCACAATCTCGGAATCTCCCTCATCACCCATGAGGGAATGAGCCTCGAAGAAGCCGTCGACGACTTGCGGCGGCGCGTCGAGAAATGCATCGCAGAATTCCTCGAAGTCGAACAGGACGCCCTGCAATTCGCCGACGCACTTGCCGACGGCGCAATGAACGGCAAGGAGTTGAGCACCGCCGTACGCACCTGTGTCGGCTTCATGCGGAACTGGTTCAGCTCCGTCTACTGGTTCCATCACGAATCCGGCCGCTACATGGTCGACAGCTGGGACGACCGGTCCACGCCCCCGTACGTCAACAACGAAACGGCAGGTGAGTCATGACCGTCGAGTCTGTGAAGCCCGTGACCCAGGAGGCGCGGGAACTGCGGGAGCCGCCGCTCGCCGGGGGCGCCGTGCCGGTCCTCGGGCACGGCCTGAAACTGGTCCGCGACCCGCTCGCCTTCATGTCCCGACTACGTGACCACGGCGAGGTCGTACGCCTGAAACTGGGCCCCAAGACGGTGTACGCGGTCACGACGCCGGCGCTCACCGGAGCCCTCGCCCTCAGCCCCGACTACAAGATCGACGGCCCGCTGTGGGAGTCCCTCGAAGGACTGCTCGGCAAGGAGGGTGTCGCCACCGCCAACGGCCCCCGGCACCGCCGCCAGCGACGTACCATCCAGCCCGCGTTCCGCCTGGACGCGATTCCGGACTACGGCGCGATCATGGAGGAGGAGGCGCACGCGCTGACCGACCGCTGGCAGCCCGGCGAGACCGTCGACTGCACCTCCGAGTCCTTCCGGGTCGCCGTCCGCATCGCCGCCCGCTGCCTGCTGCGTGGTGAGTACATGGACGAGCGCGCGGAACGGCTGAGCATCGACCTCGCCACCGTTTTCCGCGGTATGTACCGCCGGATGGTGATCCCGCTCGGACCGCTGTACCGGCTGCCGTTTCCGGCCAACCGCGAATTCAACCGGGCGCTGGCCGATTTGCATCTCCTGGTCGACGAGATCGTCGCCGAGCGCAGGGCATCTGGTCAAAGGCCGGACGATTTGCTGACGGCCTTGCTGGAAGCAAAGGACGACAATGGCGACCCCATCGGCGAACAGGAGATCCACGACCAGGTGGTCGCGATACTCACCCCCGGCAGTGAAACAGTCGCCTCCACGATCATGTGGCTGCTCCAGGTCCTCGCGGAACATCCGGAACACGCCGAGAAGGTGCGCGCGGAGGTCGAATCCGTGACGGGAGGCCAGCCGGTCGGATTCGAGCACGTCCGCCGGCTCACGTACACCAACAATGTCGTCACGGAGTCCATGCGGCTGCGGCCCGCCGTATGGATACTGACGCGCCGCTCGGTGACCGACACCGCACTCGGCGGCTATCGCATTCCGGCTGGGGCGGACATCGTCTACAGCCCCTACGCCATCCAGCGCGACGGCCGCTCCTACGCCGACAACCTCGGCTTCGACCCCGACCGGTGGCAGCCGGAACGGTCCAAGGAGGTGCCCAAGTACGCCATGAGCCCCTTCAGCGTGGGCAACCGCAAGTGCCCCAGCGACCACTTCTCCACCAGCCAGCTGACCCTGATCACCGCGGCGATCTCGGCGAAGTACCGCTTCGAGCAGGTCAGCGGGTCGAACGACACGACCCGGGTGGGCATCACCCTGCGCCCGCACAAGCTGCTGCTGACGCCCGTGCCCTGGTAGGACACGGACACGGGCGCGGCACGCAGCACGACTCACACCTGGTACCGGCGTGCGCTCAGGCGGGCTCAGGGCCCCGGAACGCGCGCCGGTAGGTGTGAGGAAAGGGGGGACTCAGAGGACTCAGAGGACTCAGAAGTCCTCGTCCAGGTCCACGGACTCAGAAGTCCTCGTCCAGGTCCACGGTTCCCTCGACCGCCACCTGGTACGCCGACGGGCGGCGCTCGAAGAAGTTGGTCAGCTCCTGGACGCCCTGCAGCTCCATGAAGGAGAACGGGTTCTCCGAGCCGTACACCGGGGCGAAGCCGAGGCGCGTGAGGCGCTGGTCGGCGACGCACTCCAGGTACTGCCGCATCGAGTCGGTGTTCATGCCCGGCAGCCCGTCACCGCACAGGTCGCGCGCGAACTGCAGCTCGGCGTCGACGGCCTCCTTCAGCATGTCGGTGACCTGCTGCTGGAGCTCGTCGTCGAAGAGGTCCGGCTCCTCCTTGCGGACCGTGTCGACCACTTCGAAGGCGAAGGACATGTGCATCGTCTCGTCCCGGAACACCCAGTTGGTGCCGGTGGCCAGGCCGTGCAGCAGACCCCGGCTGCGGAACCAGTAGACGTACGCGAAGGCGCCGTAGAAGAACAGGCCCTCGATGCACGCGGCGAAGCAGATGAGGTTGAGCAGGAAGCGGCGCCGGTCGGCCCGGGTCTCCAGGCGGTCGAGCTTCTCGACCTCGTTGATCCACTTGAAGCAGAACCCGGCCTTCTCGCGGATGGACGGGATGTTCTCCACGGCCGCGAAGGCGGCGGCGCGGTCGTCCGGGTCCGGGAGGTAGGTGTCGAGCAGCGTCAGATAGAACTGGACGTGCACGGCCTCCTCGAACAGCTGGCGCGACAGGTACAGGCGCGCCTCCGGGGAGTTGATGTGCTTGTACAGCGTCAGCACCAGGTTGTTCGCGACGATCGAGTCGCCCGTCGCGAAGAACGCGACCAGCCGGCCGATGAGGTGCTGCTCGGCGGGCGTCAGCTTCGCGAGGTCGGCGACGTCCGAGTGGAGGTCGACCTCCTCCACGGTCCAGGTGTTCTTGATGGCGTCCCGGTAGCGCTCGTAGAAGTCCGGGTAGCGCATCGGACGCAGGGTGAGTTCGAAGCCCGGGTCGAGCAGGTTGGTGTTACGGGTGGACATTACTGGCAGGCCTCGCAGGACTCGGGGTTCTCAAGGGAGCAGGCGACGGCGTCGGGGTCGGCGACCTGCTGCACGGGGATGGGGGTCTTGGCCTGCGCCTGTGCCGCGCGGGCGATCCGGGTCGCCGGGCGGGAGCGCAGGTAGTACGTCGTCTTCAGGCCCGACTTCCAGGCGTACGCGTACATCGAGGAGAGCTTGCCGATCGTCGGCGTCTCCATGAACAGGTTCAGGGACTGCGCCTGGTCGAGGAAGGGGGTGCGGGCCGCGGCCATGTCGATGAGCCCGCGCTGCGGGATCTCCCACGCTGTGCGGTACAGCGCGCGCACCTCCTCGGGAATCCAGGCGAAGCCCTGCACGGAGCCGTTGGAGTCGCGCAGCGCCTCACGGGTGCGCGCGTCCCACACGCCCAGGTCCTTCAGGTCCTGCACCAGGTACGAGTTGACCTGGAGGAACTCACCCGACAGCGTCTCGCGCTTGAACAGGTTGGAGACCTGCGGCTCGATGCACTCGTACACGCCCGCGATGGAGGCGATGGTGGCCGTCGGGGCGATCGCGAGGAGCAGCGAGTTGCGCATGCCGACCGAGGCGATCCGCTCGCGCAGCGCCGCCCAGCGCTCCGGCCAGGTCAGCTCCACGTCGTAGTGGTCGGGGTGCAGCACGCCCTGGGCGGTACGGGTCTTCTCCCAGGCCGGCAGCGCTCCGTTGCGCTCGGCCAGGTCGGCCGAGGCCTCGTACGCGGCGAGCATGATCCGCTCGGCGATCCGCGTGGACAGCGCCTTGGCCTCGGGGGAGTCGAAGGGCAGCCGCAGCTTGAAGAAGACGTCCTGCAGGCCCATCGCGCCGAGGCCGACGGGACGCCACTTCGCGTTCGACCGCCCGGCCTGCTCGGTCGGGTAGAAGTTGATGTCCACGACCCGGTCGAGGAAGGTGACGGCGGTGCGGACGGTCTCGTCGAGGCGCTGCCAGTCGATGTCCCCGTCGGCCACGAAGGCACCGAGGTTGACCGACCCCAGGTTGCAGACCGCCGTCTCGCCGTCGTCCGTGACCTCCAGGATCTCCGTGCAGAGGTTGGAGGAGTGGACGACATGACCCGGCAGGGCCGTCTGGTTCGCGGTGCGGTTGGCGGCGTCCTTGAAGGTCATCCAGCCGTTGCCGGTCTGCGCGAGGGTGCGCATCATGCGGCCGTACAGGTCGCGGGCCGGGATGGTCTTCCTCGCGAGGCCCGCCTGCTCCGCCTTGCGGTAGGCGGCGTCGAACTCCGCGCCCCACAGGTCGACCAGCTCGGGCACGTCGGCCGGGGAGAACAGCGACCACTGCTCGTCGGCGTTCACGCGGCGCATGAACTCGTCCGGGATCCAGTGCGCGAGGTTCAGGTTGTGCGTCCGGCGGGCGTCCTCGCCGGTGTTGTCCCGCAGCTCCAGGAACTCCTCGATGTCGGAGTGCCAGGTCTCCAGGTAGACGGCCGCGGCACCCTTGCGCCGGCCGCCCTGGTTCACGGCGGCCACCGAGGCGTCCAGGGTCTTCAGGAACGGGACGATGCCGTTGGAGTGCCCGTTGGTGCCACGGATGAGCGAACCGCGGCTGCGGATCCGGGAGTACGACAGCCCGATGCCGCCGGCGTGCTTCGAGAGCCGGGCCACCTGGTGGTAGCGGTCGTAGATGGAGTCCAGCTCGTCCAGCGGGGAGTCGAGGAGGTAGCAGGACGACATCTGCGGGTGCCGCGTGCCGGAGTTGAAGAGCGTGGGGGAGGAGGGCAGGTAGTCGAGCCGGCTCATGAGCCCGTAGAGCGCGGCGACTTCGTCGACGGAGCGGAGGGTGTCGTCCTCGGCGAGCCCGGCGGCGACCCGGAGCATGAAGTGCTGGGGCGTCTCGATGACCTTGCGGGTGATCGGGTGCCGGAGCAGGTAGCGGCTGTGCAGGGTGCGCAGGCCGAAGTAGCCGAAGCGGTCGTCGGCGTGCGCGTCGACGAGTCCGTCGAGCCGCTCGGCGTGCAGCCGCACGAACTCGGCGGTGCGGTCGGCGACGAGGCCCTCCCGGTGCCCGACGGCGACGGACTCGGTGAACGTCGCCACGCCCTGCGAGGCGGCCTCGGCGCGGATGGAGATCGTCAGCAGCCGGGCGGCCAGCCGGGAGTAGGCGGGGTCCTCGGAGATGAGACCGGCGGCGGCCTCCGTGGCCAGCTCGCGCAACTCCGCCTCGTCGGCGTTCGCGGACCGGCCGCGCAGCGCGGCGGCGGCGACCCGGCCGGGGTCGGCGTCGGGGAGGTCGGCGGTCAGCTCGGTCAGGGTCCGCAGCAGCGCGGTACCGGGACCGTCGGTCTCCGCCGGGGCCGCGATCGCCTGGGTGGCTGAAGCCGGTTCGGCTGGCGCGATGGTCACGTGGGGCTCTCCCTCGCTCGGCACGGGGCCTGGCGGAGGGCAGGGGGCGGCACGAGCGCGCACGGCGTCGCGTCCACCAGCCCACTCCGCGAGGCCCGGACGTCTGAAGACACCCGGACCGGACGGCCGGGCGCACGCTGCCGACAGGTCCTCGGACTGACGCGAGTGCGTTCCGCTTCAGGCGGCCACGCACAAGTACACCGTTGCGGGACAGTTCCGGATTCGCACCGGATTCCCCTGCGGCGACAGCGAGGACGAGCATACATCTAGTGCCGGGCCGTCGTGACACCCCCACATGTTGTGTCTCATGCGTGGCGTGGCGGCTTCAGAGCGTCAACTCGTAGGTGAGGAGCGTGATGTCGTCGAGTTCCGGGACGGGGTTCCAGTCCCGTTCCGGCACGCGGACGAAGCGCAGGCGTTCGTAGATGCGGTGGGCGCTGTGCATGGTGCGCTGGGTCGACAGGACGACCGCCGTGCAGCCCTCGGTGGCCCGTGCGCGCTGTACGCAGGCGCGTACGAGGGCCTCGCCGGCGCCCCGGCCGCGGGCCGCGTGGGCGACGGCCAGCATCCGGATCTCGGCCTCGCCGGGGCGGGCGATGTCGGCCATCGGACCGCCGGAGGGCACGAAGGTGACGCCGCCGAGGAGGGTGCCGTTCTGGACGGCTACGAGTACGTCGGCGGCGGCTGCGCGCTTCGCCACGTCCCGTAGTTCGCCGAGGTACCTGTCGCTCTCCCCGAAGTCCAGGAGGCCGTCCTGGAGATAGGCCTGGGCTGTGATCTCTCCCAGGGCTTCGTATTCGGAAGGGTCGGCGGGGCGGATCAAAATGTCCATCTGCGTGAGTGTGTACGACAGCGGGCCGCCGTGGTGCATGGTTTTCGGCGGCCCGCTGTGAGTGTGGGAGTCCTAGGGGGTTGCGGTGGGAGCCAGTTCCGCCTGTCCCCCCACATCGCCCGCGTCCGCCGTGTAGTCCTCCGGCCGCGTCTCGTCCAGGCCCTCGGGGGCCTTGACGGCCTTCAGGACGAGGGTGAGGGCGACCGTGACCGCCACGTTGAGCACGAACGCCGTCAGGCCGATGTAGCCGATCTCGCCGATGCCCGGGATCTCCTTCGTCGTGCCGCCGAAGTGCTGCTGCGTCGGCGAGGCGATCCCGTACATGGCGACCGTGCCGTACACCATGCCGGCTGCCCAGCCGGCGAGCAGCGCCCAGCGGTGGAACCAGCGCGTGAACAGGCCGCCGACGAGTGCCGGGAAGGTCTGCAGGATCCAGATGCCGCCCAGCAGCTGGAAGTTGATGGCCACCGTCTTGTCCATGGTGAGGACGAAGACCAGCGCTCCCACCTTCACCAGCAGCGACACGAGCTTGGAGACCCGGGTCTCCTGCCGGGGCGTCGCGTCGGGGTTGATGAAGTCCTTGTAGATGTTGCGGGTGAAGAGGTTCGCCGCCGCGATCGACATGATCGCCGCCGGCACCAGCGCGCCGATGCCGATCGCCGCGAAGGCCACGCCCGCGAACCAGTCCGGGAACATGTCCTCGAAGAGCTGCGGGATCGCCAGCTGAGCGTTGGTGACCTTCACTCCGGCCGCGATCGCCATGAAGCCCAGCAGGGCCAGCAGGCCGAGCATGAGGGAGTACAGCGGCAGGATCGTGGTGTTGCGGCGGATCACCTCACGGCTCTTGGACGACAGGGTCGCGGTGATCGAGTGCGGGTACATGAACAGGGCCAGCGCGGAGCCGAGCGCCAGCGTGGCGTACGTCCACTGGCCCGCGGGGGCCGGTACGAGCCCGCCCGCACCCGCCTTCGTGAACTTCTCGCCCGCCTTGGCGAACACGTCGTCGAACCCGCCCAGCTTGATCGGGATGTAGATGATCGCCACCGCGATGACGATGTAGATCAGGGCGTCCTTCACGAACGCGATCAGCGCGGGGGCGCGCAGGCCCGAGGAGTAGGTGTAGGCCGCGAGGACGCCGAAGGCGATCATCAGCGGGAGGTCCTTCACGAACCAGTTCGCGTTCTCCCCGCCGCCTACGCCCATGACGTCCAGCACCGCCTGGATGCCGACGAGTTGGAGCGCGATGTAAGGCATCGTCGCGAGGATGCCGGTGAGCGCCACGGCCAGCGACAGGCCCTTGGAGCCGAAGCGTCCGCGCACGAAATCCGAGGTCGTCACGTAGCCGTGCTTGTGGGACACCGACCACAGGCGGGGCAGGAAGGTGAAGATCAGCGGGTAGACCAGGATCGTGTACGGCACCGCGAAGAAGCCGGCCGCGCCCGCCGCGTAGACCGCCGCCGGTACGGCGACGAAGGTGTACGCCGTGTACAGGTCGCCGCCGAGCAGGAACCAGGTGATCCAGGTGCCGAACGACCGTCCGCCCAGGCCCCATTCGTCCAGTGAGTGCTCGTCGTCGGCCCTGCGCCAGCGCGCCGCGAGGAAGCCCATGACCGTGACGGCCAGGAAGAAGAAGATGCAGACGCCGAGCGCGACGCCGTTGACGCCGTTCTTCACCGGGCAGCACCGCCCTTCTGAGCGGCGCGGGAGCGCTGGTCGTGCTGCCACAGCCGGTACGCGGTCACCGTGAGCGCGGTGGAGATCAGCACCCAGAGCATCTGGTACCAGTAGAAGAACGGGATCCCGATGAACGCCGGGTCCGTCTTGGCGTAGGAGCCGACCCACAGCATCGCCACGAAGGGCGCGGCGAGGCACAGGCCGATGATCACCCGGATCGGTGTGACGAGCGGGGGTCTTGCTTCAGGTGTTTCGGACATGCCACGCCTCCGTCCCCTCGTTGATCACACGGGTGTTGATCACTCGTGTAATGCGCAGGCAATCTAGGCGACGGGATCAGGCAAGCGGAAGACTCTGTTCAGAGCGTCTTGTTCACCACGTAGTCGCAGAGCGACTCGAACACGTCCTGTGCCGGGCAGCCGGGCAGTGCGCGGATCTCCCGCCGTGCGAGGTTCGCCCACTTCTGCACTTCCGCGCGGGCCATGTCGATCGCCGGGTGTTCCTGGAGCAGTGCCAGGGCCTCGGAGTGCAGGTCAGGGTCGGTCAGCCGGCCGGAGGTGAGCAGTTCCACGAGGCGCTGGTCGGCGGGCAGGGCGGACCGCAGCGCGAAGATCATGGGCAGGGTGGGGACACCCTCGCGCAGGTCGGCGCCCGCGGGCTTGCCGCTCTCGTCGGTCCCGCTCGTCACGTCGAGCACGTCGTCCAGGAGCTGGTACGCGATCCCCCAGGCCTCGCAGGCCCGGCTGATGCCCGCGGTGACCTCACCGGGCGCCCCCGCGAGCGCGCTGCCGAGTTCCCCGGAGGCGGAGAAGAGGGAGGCGGTCTTGTCGCTGAGGACGCCGATGTGGTGGTGGAGCCGGTCGTCCTCCGACTGGGGGCCGGCCGTCTCGGCCGACTGCCCCACGCAGAGCCGGCTGAAGGTCCTGGCGTGCAGCTGGATCGCCGCCTCGCCCAGCTCGGCCACGAGCCGTGACGCGCGGGCGAAGAGGAAGTCCCCCGTCAGTACGGCGACCTTGCCGCCCCACAGCGCGTGCGCGCTCGGCACGCCGCGCCGGATGGTGGCCTCGTCCATGATGTCGTCGTGGTACAGCGTGCCGATGTGGGTGAGTTCCATCGCGACGGCGGCCGACAGTATGCGCTCGTCCCGCAGTTCCCCGAACTGCGAGCCCAGGAGCACCAGAAAGGGCCGCAGCCGCTTTCCGCCGGCGTTGATCAGATGGCGAGCGGACTCGGTGAGCAGGCCGTGGTCCGACTCCACCGAGGCGAGGAGGTGCTGCTCGGCCAGTTCCATGTTCCGGGTGAGGTCTTCGGCCAACCCCGCATCGGCGACTGCCACGGGCAAAGCAGGGCTCACGCGGCTCCCCCAAATATCATCACGCTGTGCTGTATTGACGGAGCGTACTCAATCATCAGACGTGCGTGAGCGTCCAATATCCGCTACGTCGACTGCGCTACGGCCGCTTCAGCCGCGCCACGAACTTGTAGCGGTCCCCGCGGTACACCGAGCGCACCCACTCCACCGGCTTGCCCTCGCGGTCCAGGGAGTGGCGGGAGAGCATCAGCATCGGCAGGCCGACGTCGGTGCCCAGCAGGCCCGCCTCGCGGGGCGTGGCCAGGGAGGTCTCGATGGTCTCCTCGGCCTCGGCGAGGTGGACGTCGTAGACCTCGGCGAGCGCGGTGTAGAGGGAGGTGTACTTCACGAGGGAGCGCCGCAGGGCGGGGAAGCGCTTGGCGGAGAGGTGGGTGGTCTCGATGGCCATCGGCTCGCCGTTGGCCATGCGCAGCCGCTCGATGCGCAGCACGCGTCCGCCGGGCGTGATGTCGAGCAGCTCGGCGAGCCGGTCGTCGGCGGTGATGTAGCCGACGTCCAGCAGCTGCGAGGTCGGCTCCAGGCCCTGGGCGCGCATGTCCTCGGTGTAGGAGGTGAGCTGCAGCGCCTGGGAGACCTTCGGCTTGGCGACGAAGGTGCCCTTGCCCTGGATGCGCTCCAGCCGGCCCTCGACGACCAGCTCCTGCAGGGCCTGGCGGACGGTCGTGCGGGAGGTGTCGAACTCGGCCGCCAGCGTGCGCTCGGGCGGGACCGGCGTGCCGGGCGCCTGCGTCTCCGTCATGTCGAGCAGGTGCTTCTTCAGGCGGTAGTACTTGGGCACGCGAGCGGTACGGACGCTCGTCCCGGCCTCGTTCTCCGCACTGCTGACGTCGGTGCTCATGCTCTGCCTTCCCGGCTCCGGCTGCCGAAAGCGACCGACAACCATCGGCCACGGCTCACATCGTGGCACGGCTTGGCGTGTGAGGCTCCACCCGCACGCTCCGTGATCCCCTCTGTATACCGTTGCGCCCAGTGTTGGTCTAGTCCATCGATGGCCGGCAGGGCCTGGACGCCCCTGCCGCACCGGTTCTGGGTCTTCATGGACCCCTTCAGATCCCCTGCCACTCCGGCTTGTCGGCGTAGGTGTGGCGAAAGTAGTCGGCCAGCTTCAGCTTGGACGCGGCGGCCTCGTCGGCGACCACCGTGGCGTGCGGGTGCAGCTGGAGCGCGGAGGCCGGGCACACGGCCGCGACCGGCCCCTCGACCGTCGCCGCCACCGCGTCCGCCTTGCCCTCGCCGGTCGCGAGCAGCACCAGGTGCCGGGCCTCCAGGATGGTGCCGATGCCCTGGGTGATGACGTGGTGCGGGACCTGGTCGACGTCGCCGTCGAAGAAGCGGGCGTTGTCGATGCGGGTCTGCTCGGTCAGCGTCTTGATCCGGGTGCGCGAGGCGAGCGAGGAGCAGGGCTCGTTGAACCCGATGTGCCCGTCCGTGCCGATGCCGAGCAGCTGGAGGTCCACGCCGCCCGCCGCGGCGAGCGCCCGGTCGTACGCCTCGCACGCCGCCGGGATGTCCGCGGCCGTGCCGTCCGGGCCCATGAACTGGCCCATGCCTATCCCGAGCGGCTCCAGCACCTCGCGGCGCAGCACCGAACGGTAGGACTCCGGGTGCTCGGCCGGCAGCCCCACGTACTCGTCGAGCTGCGCGATCCGCGCCCGCGAGGCGTCCACGGCGCCGGAGCGCACCTTGGCGGTCAGTGCCTGGTAGACGGGCAGCGGGGTGGAGCCGGTGGCCACACCGAGCAGGGCGTCGGGCTTGCGTCGCAGCAGCTGGGCCATGGCCTCGGCGATCAGCTCGCCACCCGCCGCCGCGTCCGGAACGATGACAACTTCCACGCTGGGCCTGCCGTTCTGAAAGTCTATGTGGTTTAGACCAATCTAGCAGAATCGGGGGTCGGTGGCGCGGGGAGAAGGGGCGGAAGGGGAGGGTGCCTCCAGAGGTATTCGCGGAAATTGCCGTGGCCATCTGGTCCCGCAGCGGACCCCGGACGGGCTAGGCTTCGTGGCATCGGGTGCCATGAGTCGTCAGCGCGCCCCCGCACCCATGGACAGGCTCTGTGGTCTAGTCCACAATGCACAGGGAAACAGCTGCACAGCCTCCGCTTTCCCCGCACAGGAAGGCGGACCGAGGAACCGGAGCTCTCTGCCCTGACTGCCCCGGCTCCTCGACCTTCGGCCGACTGGGACCGCACACCCCACGGCCGATGATGCTCCGGGCTGCGGTGCCGGGTGGGTTGAGGGTCCCTCCCAGGCGCCGCGGCCCGCGGGTGTTTTTCGGCCAGATCCGGCCACCCAGGTACGCTCGCAGCGTGCCCTCCATGAACGAACTCGTACGCCAGCACACGGCCCTCGACGACTCCGATCTCGAGTGGCTCCACCTGCTGGTCTCGGAGTGGCAGCTGCTCTCCGACCTCTCCTTCGCCGACCTGGTCCTGTGGGTCCCCACCCGCGACGGCACCCGGTACGTCTCGGTCGCCCAGATGCGCCCCAACACCGGCCCGACCTCCTACCAGGACGACATGATCGGCCACCTGGTCCCGCGCGGCCGGCGGCCCATGCTGGACGTGGCGCTGGACGAGGGCCGGATCGTGCGCGAGGGCGACCCGGAGTGGCGCGAAGAGGTCCCCGTACGGGTCGAGTCGATCCCCGTACGGCGCGAGGGCCGCGTCCTGGGCGTGATCGCCCGCAACACCAACCTGCTGACCGTCCGCACCCCGAGCCGTCTGGAGCTGACGTATCTCCAGAGCGCCTCCGATCTCGCGCAGATGATCGCGGCCGGTTCCTTCCCCTTCCCGGACCAGCAGGTCGACATGGACGCCTCGCCGCGCGTCGGCGACGGCCTGATCCGGCTGGACGCGGACGGCGTCGTCCAGTACGCCTCTCCGAACGCCCTGTCCGCCTACCACCGCCTCGGCCTCGCCGCCGACCTGGTCGGCCAGCACCTGGGGCAGACCACCGCCGAACTCGCCCCGACCCGGGGCCCGGTGGACGAGGCGCTGGCCAAGGTGGCGAGCGGCTGGGCGCCGCGCGAGTTCGAGATCGAGTCCAACGACGGGGTGATCCAGCTCCGGGCCATCCCGCTCAAGCCCAAGGGCACCCGCATCGGTTCCCTGGTGCTGTGCCGGGACGTCACGGAACTGCGCCGCCGCGAGCGCGAGTTGATCACGAAGGACGCGACCATCCGGGAGATCCACCACCGGGTGAAGAACAACCTCCAGACGGTCGCCGCGCTGCTGCGCCTCCAGGCCCGGCGCATCGATTCCGAGCGCGGCCGGGAGGCCCTGGAGGAGGCCGTGCGACGGGTCGGCTCGATCGCGATCGTGCACGAGACGCTCTCCCAGAACCTGGACGAGCGCGTGGAGTTCGACGACATCGCCGACCGCGTGCTGGCGATGGTCGCCGAGATCTCGCCGGGCAAGGTGACCGGCCGGCGCAGCGGGCGGTTCGGGATACTCGACGCCGAGGTGGCCACCCCGCTGTCGATGGTTCTCACCGAGATCCTGCAGAACGCCCTCGAACACGGGTTCCGGCAGGGCGACACCGGCACGGTCGAGGTCTCCGCGGTCCGCGGCGGCACCACCCGGGAGGCCCGGCTGCTGGTCACCGTCCAGGACGACGGCGTCGGCCTGCCCGAGGGCTTCGACCCGAAGACCGCGGGGAACCTGGGCCTGCAGATCGTACGGACGCTGGTGGAGGGCGAGCTGGGCGGCTCGTTCGACATGGTCCCGGCGCCGGAGCGGGGGACCCGGGTGATCCTCGACATTCCGGTGCGCGCACAGAAGTAGCCGACGTGGAAGCACGGGGCCCAGGACTCCTGGGCACAGCAAAAAGCCTCGGACCGTTCGTCGGTCCGAGGCTCGTGCTCGTTGCTGCTCTGCTAAATCGCTAGCGGCATCGGGGGATACTGCGCGCTGCGGCTCGGGGGCGGGAGATGCGTACGTGGTGTGCGCGCCGCCAAGCTCAGGCTGTCAGCAGGGGTGGGTGTGTCAGGCGGAGGCCTGACGGGCCCGGTTGCGGGCGGCGCGGCGCTTCATGGCGCGGCGCTCGTCCTCGCTGAGACCACCCCAGACGCCGGAGTCCTGACCGGACTCGAGCGCCCACTGCAGACACTGCTCGATCACCGGGCAGCGACGGCAGACGGCCTTGGCTTCCTCGATCTGCAGCAGCGCAGGACCGGTGTTGCCGATGGGGAAGAAGAGCTCGGGGTCTTCCTCGCGGCAAACGGCGTTGTGACGCCAGTCCATGGCTGCTACCTCTCCTTGGTATTACATGCAAGTTGCTTGTGAATGTGAACGCTTTCACGAATCCCTCAACAAGTGAAGGGCCGACCGCCGAGTCTTCCCCGGCGTGGTCCTGTGGTTGAAGAGGGGTTCTGGTGATCAGTGGAGGCCGGTGTTGCGGGCCGTCCCGATCGCCACGTAGAGACTCGCAAACCTCAGCGACGGATACAACCCCTTCCGGAAAGTTTTTTTTGATTCCTCGGTGTCGACTGGGTCACAGCCGTACTTCCATGGGGTGGATCCTGGCCTAAACGTTCGAGTGAAAGGACTTTCGCCCGTTCCGCTCACACAATCACACGCAGTGCGCGGCGTACACCTGTGAACGTCACGCTCGTACGCAGTCCCAGGTGGTCGCCGTCCATCTGGAGGGGCAGGGGGACCTTCGAATGCAAGGTGAACTGGTCCAGATCGTGCAGTGAGAGCACGTGCCTTCCATGGGGTCCGCGCTCGGGGGACGAAGTGAGCAACTGGGTGCCATACCGGGCAACCGCGGCCGTCGAGAGGCGGCTGAGACCGAGCACGTCGACGCCCGTGTCGAACGAGGCCTTAGGTGACGTGTACATCGGGCGATTGCCGAGATACGTCCAAGGGGACGTGTTCGAGACTATGGCGACAACAAGATCCTCGACCGGGTCCGCGCCCGGCCGCTCCAGAGTGATCGCTCCGTGCCGGCGGTTCGGCTCGCCGAGGAACTGCCGGACCACCTGGCGGACGTAGAGCGCGTGCGTCGACTTCTTGCCGCGCTCGCGCTGCTGCTCCACCCGGCCCACCACGCCCGCGTCGAAGCCGAGGCCCGCGTTGAAGGTGAACCAGCGCTCCGGGACCGCCTCGTCCTCCGTGCCGGGCGTGCCCGAGGTCAGACCGAGTCCGACGACGCGCTCGCGGTTCTCGCGCAGCGCGTCCAGCAGGGCGCCGGTGGCCTCGACGGGGTCGTTGGGCAGGCCCAGGGCGCGGGCGAAGACGTTCGTGGAGCCGCCGGGGACCACGGCGAGGCCGGGCAGGCGATCCAGGTCGGGACCGGCGTGCAGGAGGCCGTTGACGACCTCGTTGACGGTGCCGTCGCCGCCGAGGGCGACCACCATGTCGATGTCGTCGCTCTCCGCCGCCTGCCGGCCGAGGTCGCGCGCGTGGCCGCGGTACTCGGTGGTGACCGCTTCCAGCTTCATCTCGCTCGCGAGCGCGTGGATCAGGACGTCACGTCTGCGTGCGCTTGTAGTGGTAGCCGCCGGATTCACCACGAGAAGTGCACGCATGATGTGCAGCGTACCTACTGGGTGGTACCCGGCCCAGACCGAGGTAGGGATCAGGTAAGAGGGGGCTGCGTGAGTCTGGACACTCCGGGGCAGCGGGCGCCCTGACGCCGGGGCCCTTCCCGGCCGGGGCGTACGGGGCGCGGGCTACCCTTCTGGGGTGAGCAGCGAGCAGAAACCCGCCCCGGAGAGCGCCGAGACCGCCGGACCGCGCCCGCGCCGGCTGACGTACGCGGCCGTGCTGGCCGCACTGGAGGGCGTCGCTGTGCTGGCAGGCGGCCTGTGGATGTTCGTACTCGGGCTCGTCGGCAAGCCGGACGACCGGCAGCAGGCCGTGACCCTGGGGATCACCCTGGTCGCGCTCGCGCTGCTGCCGCTGCTGGCCGCGCGCGGTCTGCTGCTGCGGCGCGGCTGGAGCCGGGGCCCGGCGGTGATCACCCAGCTCATGGCCATGCCGGTGGCCTACAACCTGCTGAAGGCCGACAGTATGGCCATCCCGGCAGGCATCGCCCTCGGCGTCGTCTCCGTGACGGCGTTCGTGCTGCTGATCAGCCCGGCGACGACCCAGGCCCTCGGGATCAAGGGACCGGGCCGGTCGGCCGAATAGGCCTCACTCCTCGACGAGGAGCTTCTCCCGCAGCTGGGCCAGGGTCCGGGCCAGCAGCCGGGAGACGTGCATCTGGGAGATGCCGACCTCCTGCGCGATCTGCGACTGGGTCATGTTCCCGAAGAAGCGCAGCAGCAGGATCCGCTTCTCCCGCGGCGGCAGGTCCTCCAGCAGCGGCTTGAGGGACTCCCGGTACTCCACGCCCTCCAGCGCCTCGTCCTCCGCGCCGAGCGTGTCGGCGACCGCAGGGGACTCGTCGTCGGTGTCGGGGACGTCCAGGGACAGCGTGGAGTACGCGTTGGCGGACTCCAGGCCCTCCAGGACCTCCTCCTCCGAGATGGCCAGCTTCTCGGCCAGCTCGTGGACGGTGGGGGAGCGGCCGTGCTGCTGGGACAGCTCGGCCGTCGCCGTGGTCAGCGCGAGCCGCAGCTCCTGGAGCCGGCGCGGCACGCGGACCGCCCAGCCCTTGTCGCGGAAGTGCCGCTTGATCTCGCCGACGACGGTCGGGGTGGCGTAGGTGGAGAACTCCACCCCGCGGTCCGGGTCGAAGCGGTCGACGGACTTGATCAGGCCGATCGTGGCGACCTGGGTGAGGTCGTCCAGCGGCTCGCCGCGGTTGCGGAACCGGCGCGCCAGGTGCTCCACGAGCGGCAGGTGCATACGGACCAGCTGGTTGCGCAGCTCCGCGTACTCCGGGCTGCCCTCCCTCAGCTTGCGCAGCTCGACGAAGAGCGCCCGTGCCCCGCTGCGGTCCTGGGGGTCGTGCCGCACGGCAGGCACGCCCTCCGGGCCCAGCGTGTCGTCCTCGGCGTATCGCTCGTGCTCGCTCATCGTCCCGCCCGTAGCCCTTCCCCGAGCCCTCGCCTCCGCGCGGACGGCGGAAGCGGTCCCGCCGTGTCCTTCCGGAGGCGCGCTCTGCACGGCACCGTCGCCGACGGCCTGTGCGGAGGCGTCCTCCGGATGCGGTCTGGCCTGCTCGGGGATGCCGTCGATGCCGTCAGCCATGCGTCGGGAGCCGTTCGCGGGGCCGTTCCCGGCCGGCAGCTCCCGTGTGCCGCGCTCTTCGTCCCGCACCGGCCCGTCCCCGTTCCTCACGCCGGCCCGGGACCCGCGCCGCGCTGTTTGTAGAGGCTGATCGACACGGTCTTGTCCTCGTCGACGGCGGACGAGACCTTGCCCGCGAGGGCCGAGAGCACGGTCCAGGCGAAGGTGTCCCGCGAGGGGGCATGGCCGTCCGTGGTCGGCGCCGACACCGTGACTTCCAGCGAGTCGTCGACGAGCCGGAAGACGCAGCTGAGCACGGAGCCCGGCACGGCCTGCTGGAGCAGGATCGCGCAGGCCTCGTCCACGGCGATGCGCAGGTCCTCGATCTCGTCCAGGGTGAAGTCCAAGCGGGCCGCGAGACCGGCCGTGGCCGTCCGCAGCACCGACAGGTAGGCACCCGCAGCCGGCAGCCGGACTTCCACGAAGTCCTGGTTCGCCGCGGGCTCGCCTGCGATCTGGGACACCCTCACCTCCATGGTGGTACAAGCTTTACGGGGCCGAGGGATCTCCCCCCGGGGTAACGCCTACGTGGTTCCGCGGTGACGCTATCGCGCTCCGAACGCTCTTGTCCCGGGACCCCAACCCCCCGACGTCACTCACAGTAAAGCTGCGGATACGCTCCGTGTCTAGAGGGTTTGCGGGCCCAAATGGGAAGAGGGCGCGCCGGGTTGACGTACCCAGACGTCAGACGCCCGAACCGTGATACGGCCACCACCGCATGCAGTGTCACACGAGAACGTGGTCGACGAAGCACCAGCGCCAGTCCTCGCCGGGTTCGAAGGTCCGCATCACCGGGTGACCGGACGTCTCGTGGTGCTCCGTTGCGTGTCTTCCCGGCGAGGAGTCGCAGCAGCCGACGTGGCCACAGGTCAGACAGAGCCGCAGCTGGACCGGGTGTGTCCCGCGCGCGAGACACTCCGGGCAGGTCTCGCTCAGCGGCTCGGGTTCCGGGTGCGGCAGCGCGTCGGCGTGCGTGCACTGTTTCATGATTGCCAGATTACGACGGGTGTGCGGGTGGCCGCGCGGAAAATCGAGGGCGGGCGAGGACCATGGACGTGTTGCCGCTGCTGTTGCTGGTGGCGGGCAGTGCCGCGGTGTCGGGGGCCGCCCGGCGCAGCCCCGTGCCGGCGCCGCTGCTGCTGGTCGCGGTGGGTCTGGCGGTCTCGTACCTCCCCGGTGTCCCGGACTACACGCTCGACCCCGACGTCGTCCTGCCCCTGGTGCTGCCGCCGCTGCTCTACAAGGAGGGCACCGAGAGCTCGTACCTGGACCTGCGGGCGCAGCTGCGGCCCGTGGGGCTGCTGTCGGTCGGGTACGTGCTCTTCGCGACCTTCGTCGTCGGCTGGGCCGCCTATGCCGTCGTGCCCGGGCTGCCGCTGCCCGCGGCCCTGGTGCTGGGCGCGGTGGTGGCGCCGACGGACGCGGTCGCGGCCACCGCGATCGCGCGCCGGGTGGGGCTGCCCTCGCGGATCACCACGATCCTCCAGGGCGAGTCCCTGCTGAACGACGCCACCGCGATCACCGCCTACAAGGTGGCCCTCGCCGCCGCGGTCGGTGCCGGCGCAAGCTGGGGCAAGGGGATCGGCGAGTTCCTGATCGCGGCGGTCGGCGGTGTCGCCGTCGGAATGGTGCTCATGGTGCCGATCCACTGGCTGCGCACGCACCTCAAGGAGGCGCTGCTGCAGAACACCCTCTCCCTGCTGATTCCGTTCGTCGCCTACGGACTCGCCGAGCAGGTGCACGCCTCCGGTGTCCTCGCGGTCGTGGTCGTCGCCGTCTACCTCGGACACCATGCGTGGGAGGTCGACTTCGCCACCCGGCTCCAGGAGGAGGCGGTGTGGCGGATGGTCGCCTACGTCCTGGAGTCGGCGGTGTTCGCGCTGATCGGCCTGCAGCTGCCGCGCGTGCTCAAGGGGCTCGCCGCGTACCGGGGCGTCGACGCCGCCTGGTACGCGATCGTCGTCTTCCTGGTCGTCGTCGCGGCCCGGTTCGCCTGGGTGTACCCCGCGACCTTCCTCCCGCGCGCCCTCTTCGGCCGGATCCGGGAACGCGAGGAGAACCCCACCTGGCGGGCGCCGATCGTGACGTCCTGGGCGGGCATGCGCGGCGTGGTCTCGCTGGCCATCGCCTTCTCGATCCCGCTCACGGTGCGCGGCGGCGCCCCCTTCCCGCACCGCAACCTGATCCTCTTCCTCACCTTCACCACCGTCATCGGCACGCTGGTCGTGCAGGGCCTCACGCTCCCGCCGCTGATCCGCCTGCTGAAGTTCCCCGGCCGCGACCAGCAGGCCGAGACGCTCGCCGAGGCCAACGCCCAGGCGCAGGCCTCCCGGGCCGCCGAGAGCCACCTGGACGACCTCCTCGCCGACGAGCGCAACGCCCTGCCGCCGCCGCTCGCCGACCGCCTGCGCATGGTCCTGGAACGCCGCCGCAACGCCGTCTGGGAGCGCCTCGGCCAGGTCAACCCCGTGACCGGCGAGTCCGTGGACGACACCTACCGCCGGCTGTCCCGCGAGATGATCAGCGCCGAACGCGAGGTCTTCGTCAAGCTCCGCGATCACCGCTACATCGACGACGAGATGCTGCGCGCCCTGCTGCGCAGACTGGACCTGGAGGAGGCCGCCGCCTACCGGGAGGCCGCGTAGGGGCTACGGAGCCCTAGGGGAACGGCTGTCCGGTGACGACCGCCGCGACGGTCGTTCCGTGCGCGAAGGCGCCCTCCCCGGCGAGGGTGACGAGTCCGTAGAGCAACTTGGCGACATAGAGACGTTCGACGGGCAGACCGTGGCGGTCCTCGAAGTCCGCCGCGAACGCCTCCAGCTCCGGGGTCGTACGGGCGTAGCCGCCGAAGTGGAAGCGGTCGTCCAGGGTCCAGGAGCCGCTGCGGGCGCCGAAGGCACGTTCCTGCAGGGCCTGTATGTCGGCCTCCAGGAAGCCTCCCTTGAGGACCGGAACCCCGAGCGCACGCTGCCCTACCGCCAGCCCGGCCGCGAGCCCCGCCAGTGTGCCGCCGGTGCCGCAGGCCACCGCGACGACCTCGGCCCGGCCGCGCAGCTCCGCGCCGAGGTCACGGCAGCCGCGCACGGCCTCGGCGTTGCTGCCGCCCTCGGGGACGACGTATGCCCCCTCGGCGCCGGCCCCGCGCAGGATCGCGGCCAGCGTCTTTGGCTCGCTCTTGTGCCGATACGTCGACCTGTCGACGAAGTGCAGCCGCATGCCGTCGGCCGCGCAGCGGGACAGGGACGGGTTGAGCGGGCGGCCGGCCAGTTCCTGACCGCGGACCACGCCGACGGTCGGCAGGCCGAGCAGCCGGCCCGCGGCGGCCGTGGCCCGCAGGTGGTTGGAGTAGGCCCCGCCGAAGGTGACCAGGGCCCGGCCCCGCGCCGCGTCGATGTTCGGCACGAGTTTGCGCCACTTGTTGCCGATCAGCTCCGGGTGGATCAGGTCGTCCCGCTTGAGCAGGAGCCGGAGGCCGTGCCGGGCGAAGCGCTCGTCCCGCACCTCCTGGAGAGGTGAGGGCAGGCGGGGGGCGAGCGGGTCCGGGCCGGTCACGGGGCTGGTCACGGCACCATTCTCGCCCGCCGGCGGTTCTGCCCCCCGGTGCTGTCCCTTCAGGCGCTCGGCGATCCGCTCCCGCAGCCGGTCCATCGTGAACCCGCGCGGGTCCACCTTGCCCGGCGCGGCTCGGGCCAGGGATCCTCGCCGTCGCCGAGGTTCTCGCACTCGAAGCCGTAGAAGTGCCGGTTGCCGTCGGTGTTCGCCTGGTTGTCCGGCGGCAGCCCCTTCTCGGCGATCACCGCGCGCAGTACGTCGTCGTCGCCGAGGCCGGCATGGTTGGCGCGGCCGTGACCGACCAGGTGGACCGTGCCGTCCTTGGTGATCACGCCGTGGCACAGCGGGCCCGGGAGAGCCGGGTGGCCGTCCCGGCAGAGGGCCACCGTGCGGTCGTCCCCCTGGGTCGCCGTTGGTGGATCACCACGCCGTGGACCGGCCCCCAGGGGCCCTTGTGGTTGCGGTTGTGGTTCTGCCAGTCGCCGACCTCGACGACCGTGACGCCCTCCGCGCGAAGCGCGTCCAGAAATCCGCTCGCGGACATGGGTGGGGCCATGCCGCCTCCTTCGTGCTGTGCCCGGTGACCGCCCGGCGCGGCCCTCTCGTACGGGTGGACAGGAGCCCTCTTTCTGCCCAGTCGGCGGGTGCCCCATTCCCGCTCTTTCGGGTAATGGCGCCGCCCCGGTCGGCGGTGGAAGGCTCGATCCCGAGACCGGTGCCCGGGGTGCCTTCGGGGCCGGGCATGTACTGGGAGGACACTTTCTTATGTCGGTAGGCGAAGAGGTCCGCACAGGGCAGGACAAGCCGCAGCAGTCCCTCGGGACGGCGGCAGCGCGGAACCTGGCCACCACTACCAAGTCCGTACCGCAGATGCAGGAGATCAGCTCCCGCTGGCTGCTGCGCACGCTGCCCTGGGTCGAGGTACAGGGCGGCACGTACCGGGTGAACCGGCGACTCACGTACGCGGTCGGAGACGGCCGCATCACCTTCGTGAAGACCGGGGACCAGGTCGAGGTCATCCCGGCCGAACTCGGCGAACTGCCGGCGCTGCGGTCGTACGAGGACGACGAGGTGCTGACGGAGCTGGCGCGGCGCTGCCGCCAGCGGGACTTTGCCCCCGGCGAGGTCATTGCCGACTTCGGCAACCAGACCAACGAGGTGTATCTGCTGGCCCACGGCCGGGTCGAGAAGATCGGCACGGGCCCCTACGGCGACGACGCGGTCCTCGGAGTCCTCGCCGACGGTGCCTATTTCGGCGAGCAGTCGCTGCTCGACCCGGACGCCATCTGGGAGTACACCGCCCGCGCGGACACCGCGTGCACGGTTCTGATCCTCACCCGCCAGGACTTCGAGCAGGTCGCGGAGCGCGCCGACTCGCTCCGCGAGCACCTCCAGCAGCTGCGCGCGGTTCCCGAGCAGCGGACCAACAAGTACGGCGAGAAGGAGGTCGAGCTGGCGGCCGGCCACAGCGGCGAGCCCGACATCCCGCACACCTTCGTCGACTACGAGGCCCGGCCCCGCGAGTACGAACTGAGCATCGCCCAGACCGTGCTGCGCATCCACTCGCGCGTGGCCGACCTGTACAACCAGCCGATGAACCAGACCGAGCAGCAACTGCGGCTGACGGTCGAGGCGCTGAAGGAGCGCCAGGAGCACGAACTCGTCAACAACCGGGAGTTCGGGCTGCTCAACAACTGCGAGTACGACCAGCGGATCCAGCCGCATGACGGCGTGCCCGGCCCGGACGACATGGACGAGCTGCTCAGCCGCCGCCGCGGCACCAAGCTGTTCCTCGCCCACCCGCGCGCGATCGCCGCGTTCGGACGCGAGCTGAACAAGCGCGGACTGGTCCCGGAGACCATCGAGATCGGCGGCAACCGCATCCCGACCTGGCGCGGTGTGCCGATCTACCCGTGCAACAAGATCCCGGTCACCGAGGCCCGTACGACCTCGATCATCGCGATGCGTACCGGCGAGGACGACCAGGGTGTCATCGGCCTGCGCCAGTCCGGCATCCCGGACGAGATCGAGCCGAGCCTGTCCGTCCGCTTCATGGGCATCAACGAACAGGCCATCATCAAGTACCTGGTGACGGCCTACTACTCGGCGGCCGTCCTGGTTCCCGACGCGCTCGGCGTGCTGGAGAACGTCGAGATCGGCCGCTGGAGGTGACGTTTCCGCACGTCACGGCAGCGTCTGCCGCCACTGCGGACGGACTGCCGGCGCCGGCGGAGTTCGCGACGAGGCGGAGCAGCTGAGAGGCCGCGTCCGGCGGCCAGGTGGAACGCCGGAGTCTCCGGTGATCGTGCGGATCCTGACCCGCACGGTCACCGGGCTCCGGTCCGGCGGGCCCCGCACATCCCCACAGTGTGCGGGGCCCGGCGCATACGGGGTCCTGCACCCGCCCGCGTACTCCCCGGGCCGGCTCCCGCTACTCCCCGCCCGGCTCCTGCGGGACGATCGTCGTGACGATGCGCTCGACCAGCCCCTCCGGCACGGACACCCCCGGCAGGGCGCCGTCCAGGACACCGGGCAGGGTCAGGTGTTCCAGGAGGAGGCCGAGCATCGCGAGGTAGAGCACGGTGACGGTCTCGTCCCCGCCGGGCAGTCCCGCCTCACGGTGGAACTCCATGCCCTGTTCCAGCTCCGCGCGCACCGACTCGGTGAAGGAGGCGCGCAGTTCGGGGCGCCGGGTGGCCTCCAGGCGCATCTCCAGCAGGGCCAGATAGCCGTCGCGGTCCCCGGCGGCCCGGTTCATCAGGTCGTGCATGAAGGCCGTCACCAGTGACCGGTCCCGCCGCTGCCGCAGCAGCTTCTCCAGCACCTGCGGGTCCGGGGCGAGCCGGAGGTGCAGCCGGGCGTCGATCTGGCGGAGCAGCTCGTCGCGCCCGGTGAAGTAGTTGGAGGCGGTGCCGGTGGGCACGCCCGCCTCGGCGTCCACCGCGCGGAACGTCAGCCCCCGCGCACCCTCGCGCGCGAGCACCGCGATCCCGGCGTCCACCAGCGCCGCCCGCCGCTCCGGATTACCGGCCATGCGGAATCTCCTCTCTCACTTGCCCCCGACTCCACTCTTTCTCCGGAACACTCTTGCAACCACTACAGTCGAAGTACTACAACTGTCGTTGTCACCGCTCGCAGCCTACGGAAAGAGACAAGCTTGCGGAAGCTCACGTACTTCGTCGCCTGCTCCATCGACGGCTTCATCGGAGACCCCGACGGCGATGCCTCGTCGATGTTCACGTTCCTCGACGAGGAGTTCCTCGGGTACCTGACCTCGACGTACCCCGAGACCATCGCGGCCCAGGGCCGCGAGCCGCTGGGCGTCAAGGACACCGGGAACCGGCACTTCGACACCGTGATCCAGGGCCGCGGCAGCTACCAGCTGGCCCTCGACATCGGCGTCACCAGCCCCTACGGGCACCTGCGCGAGTACGTCGCCTCGCGCACCCTCGGCGCCTCGCCCGACCCCGCCGTGACCGTGATCGACAGCGATCTGGTCGCCAGGATCCGCGAGTTGAAGGCCGAGGAAGGCGACCTCGGCATCTGGCTCTGCGGCGGCTCCCAGCTCGCGGGCGAGCTGCTCGACGAGATCGACGAACTCGTCATCAAGACCTATCCGCAGGTGTACGGCTCCGGCATGCCCATGTTCGGCACCGGCTTCGCCGTCACCGACTTCGCCCTGGAATCGGTGCGCACGTTCCAGAACGGGGTGCTCGTGCGGACGTACAGCAGGAAGCGCTGACGGCGGGAAGCGCCGAGCCCCCGCCCGGCCTACCCTGAGGGCATGGCCAGCGAGGAACCGCTCTGTCCGGTCTGCGGACAGCCCGTCGGAACGGTCGTCGGCCGGCACAAGACGCTCGGCGCCTGGGTGCCGGTCTGGGGCTCCGGCCCGTGCCGCAACCCTGATTGCCGGGCCTACGCCGAACGCCCCGAGACCGTGGCTTCGGCCGCGGAGCGGAAGGCGGGTGGGCAGGCCGGGGATTCCGCCGCGAAAAATTCCTGAGCCCGGGAGCGGACCATGAAGTACCTGGTGATGGTGCGGGGCACGCAGGCGGACTACGACGCGATGGCAGGCAGGCCCACCCCGCACGCCCCGGCCTGGACCGAGGTGCAGCTGAAGGCCATGTACGCGTACATGAGCGCGATCAACGACGACCTCGCCGAGAAGGGCGAGCTGCTCGACGCCGAGGGTCTGGCCGAGCCCGCCCGCACCCGGCTGGTCGCGCGCGGAAAGGACGGCCGCACGGTGATCACCGACGGCCCCTACGGCGAGACCGAGGAAGTGACGGTCGGCTACTGGTTGCTGGACTGCGCCGGCCTGGAGCGGGTCACCGAGATCGCCGAGCGCGTCACCCGCTGCCCCGCCCCCGAGGGCCTGGCGGACTACCCCGTGGTGATCCGGCCCATCATGGAAGGCCCCGGAGGCAACGACGCGGGATGAGCAGCACGACGCGGGACGAACGGCCGGGCTCAGGCCGTAGCGTGGGCGCATGACGAAACCTCCGCGCATCTTCCACGTCACCGAACGCTCCCTGTGGGACGCGGCCCGCGAGCGCGGCGCCTTCGAGATGTCCACCCGGGGCCGCACCCTCCAGGAGGAGGGCTTCATCCACTTCTCCACCCGCGAACAGCTCCCGCGCATCGCCGAGTTGCTCTACGGCACGTACGACGGCCCCGACGACCTGGTGGTCCTGGTCGTGGACCCGGCCCTGCTCGGCGTGCCGGTGAAGTACGAGTCGGCGGAGCCGGGCGGCGAGGAGTTCCCGCACGTGTACGGTCCCGTGCCGGTCGACGCTGTGGTGGACGTGGAGCCCTGGGGGTGAACCGCAGGTGGTGGCGCTGGGTGCTGGCCTCCTGGGTGCTGACCGTGGCCGTGGGAGGAGGACTCACCCTCTGGCTCCAGGACTCGGCCCGCCCGCGGGGCCCGTACGTCTGGGAGAACGGGGGCGCAACGCCCCCGGCGGCACCGGGGGCGGGTGAGCCGTACGGACAGTACGCCCCGCCGGAGGGCGACGAGAGCCGAGCCTGCCCGCCCGGTCCGACGCCCCCGACCGCAGCCCTCTGCGCCTACGCGACGACGGCTCCCTGACCGCTGCCGCTGCCTCCGCCCGGCAGACCGCCCGTCTCCGGATCCCGGCCGGTCAGGCAGTACGTGCCGCCGGCCGGATCGCGCATGACCGTCCAGTGCGGGCCCTGATGGACCACCTCCGCTCCCAGCCGCTCGTGCCGGGCGCGGACGGAGGCGTGGTCGGCGCAGGCGAGGTCCAGGTGGGCGGAGGCGGGGCGTTCGGCGTCGAGCCGCTGCAACAGGATCCGTACGGGGAGACCGGCCGGCGGCTTCAGGACGCAGAACTCGGGACGCGAGCCGGCCACCAGATCCCAGCCGGTCAGGTCGGCCCAGAAGGCGCGCTCGGTGTCGTAGACGGACGGCGGGATGTCGAGACACACCTGGTCGAGCCGGCTGCCGGCTACGACCGGAGGCCGTACCGCCTCCCCCTGCCAGGGCACGGCGCAGAAGGGCAGGCCGGCGGGGGAGCGCAGCACGGCCCAGTCGCCGTGGTCCGCGAGGAGGTCGGCGCCGAGTCCGCGGGCGGCTCGGACCAGTTCCCGTATGTCCTCGACGCAGAGGTCGAGGTGGGCCCCGCCGTCCCCCGCGTCGACGCCCTGGAGCTTCACGCAGGCGTCCGCGCCGTCGGGCAGCAGGGTGACGAACTCGCCCTGTTCGCCGCGAGGTTCGGACAGTCGCGTGCCCGTGACCTGCGTCCAGAAGGCTTGGGCCGCGGCGAGGCGTGCCGCGGGGCGGTCGGCGAAGGCGTACGTCCAGCGGATGATCACGCGGCGAGTGTAGGCAGGGAACTCACTGGAAACCCAGGGGATTTCAGCGCGCAGGTCGTTCGAGGAAGCGGAGCTGGTTGCCGGCCGGGTCGCGGAATGCGCAGTCGCGGACGCCGTACGGCTGGTCCGTCGGCTCCTGGAGCACATCGGCACCGGACGCCCGGACCCGTTCGAACAGCGCGTCGCAGTCGGAGGTGGTGAAGATGACGCCTCGCAGCAGGCCCTTGGCGAGCAGCTCGGCCATCGCCTGCCGGTCGGCGGGGGAGGCGTCCGGGTCCGCGCCGGGCGGCTCCAGCACGATCTCCACGTCCGGCTGGAGCGGCGAGGCCAGCGTCACCCACCGCATTCCCTCGAAGCCCACGTCGTTGCGGACCTCCAGGCCGAGCACGTCACGGTAGAAGGCGAGGGCCTTGTCGTGATCGTCCACGGCGATGAAGCACTGAGCGAGTTTCACGTCATTCGCGTCATTCACGTTCATGAACCCACGCTAAGGCCGGCGTGCGTGCCGTGCCTCGGTGCGGTCAGTAGGGCCGGCGGCGGGGGCGGGTGAACTTCCGGGCCACGCAGGACGGGATCACCGCGCCCGCCTCGTGCGAACGGGCCCGGTACGCGCTCGGCGTCTCCCCGACCAGCTCGGTGAACCGGGAACTGAAGGAGCCCAGCGAGGTACACCCGACGGCCAGGCACACCTCGGTCACGCTGAGGTCCCCCCGCCGCAGCAGCGCCTTGGCCCGCTCGACCCGCCGGGTCATGAGATAGCTGTACGGCGTCTCCCCGAACGCCTTGCGGAAGCTCCGCTGAAAATGCCCGGGGGACATCAGGGCACCACGGGCCAGCTCGGTCATGTCGAGCGGTTCGGCATACTCACGGTCCATACGATCCCGCGCCCGCCGCAACCGCACCAGGTCCTCCAGGGTCACGGCTTCAGCTTCGCATGAAGGCCCACGCCGGGGGTGACCAGGCCCGTCTCGTAGGCGAGGACGACCGCCTGGGCGCGGTCGCGGAGGGTGAGCTTGGCGAAGATCCGGGCGACGTGGGTCTTCACCGTGGCCTCGCTGAGGGTGAGGGCTTCGGCGAGTTCGGTGTTCGACAGGCCCCGGCCCATCAGCGCCAGCACCTCGCGCTCACGGGCGGTCAGCGGAGCGAGGTCGCGGTGCAACGCGGGCGCGCGGTCCACGGTCCCCGCGGCGGCGGGGCGGTGAGCCGTCCCGGCCCGGTCGGTCTCCTGGGCGGTCGCGTAGCGTTCGACCAGACGGCGGGTGATCGAGGGGGCCAGCAGCGCGTCGCCGGTGTCGACCAGTCGCACGGCCGCGGCGAGATGGGCGGCGGTGACGTCCTTGAGCAGGAAGCCGCTCGCCCCGGCGGCGAGCGCCGCGTAGACGTAACGGTCGAGGTCGAACGTGGTGAGCATGAGGACCCGGCAGTCGGGGAGCAGCCGCAGGACGCGTCGGGCTGCTTGCAGGCCGTCCAGGTTCGGCATCCGGATGTCCATCAGAACGACGTCCGGGCGCAGCCGTTCGGCCTCGGCGACGGCCTGCACGCCGTCCGCGGCCTCGCCGACGACCTCGATGCCCCGCGAGGTGAGGATGAGGCGGAAGCCGGTTCGGATCAGCTCCTCGTCGTCGGCCACGAGGACGCGCGGGGCGCCGGGCTGCCGGCCGGGGACCGCGCCAGGGTCCTGTGAGTTCACGGGCGCTCCAGAGGGATGCGGGCGCGGACACGGTATCCACCGCCGATACGCCGCCGGGCTTCGAAGTGGCCTCCGTAGACGGCTACGCGCTCGCGCAGGCCGATCAGGCCGCGTCCCGCTCCGTCGTCCCGTGCCGTGCGGGGATCCGGTTCGGTACCCGCGCTCGCGGGGTCGGCGGACAGCACGCTCGGTCCGCTGTTGAGCACCTCGACCCGCAGGCTGTGGTCGGCATAGCGCACCGTCACGGTCGCCGTGCTGCCGTCGCCGTACTTGAGCGTGTTGGTCAGGGCCTCCTGGACGATCCGGTAGGCGGTGACGTCGATGCCGGGCGGCAGCGGACGCGGGTCCCCGGAGATACGTACCTCGACCGGCAGGCCGGCGAAGGCGATCCGGTCGATCAGGGTGCCCAGTTGACGCAGGCTCGGCTGCGGCGCGAGCCCGGAGGGATCTCCTTCGGCGTACCGCTCGGCCCCGCCGTCGTCACCGTCGTCGCCGTCGGGCGACGGCGCCAGCAGGCCCAGCAGATGGCGCAGTTCGGTCATCGCGTCCCGTCCGGCACCCTCGACGGCCTCCAGCGCGGTCTCCGCCGCGTCCGGCAGGGTGGCCAGCACCTCCCGGGCGGCGGTCGCCTGCACGACCATGAGGCTGACCTTGTGGCTGACGATGTCGTGCAACTCGCGGGCGATACGGGCACGCTCGGCCGACACCGCCGTGCGGGCAGCCGCCTCCCGTTCGCGCTCCAGCAGCCAGCGCCGGTCCTCCAGAGCCCTGCGGTAGCGGCGGCGGGCGCGCGCCAGCAGTACGACGCTGGCTCCGGCCACCGCCGGGCCGGCCGTCGCAAGGGCGATGAGCAGCGAGCCCGTTCCCGATCCCCACACGGTGCCCATCGTGCCAGGCGGCCGACCGGCGGACGTCCTACTCCGGGGCCACCCCGTACATCTCCAGGATGACCGCCGTCCCGGGATACCTCCGGGGGCTGACGCCCGGGGCTGCCACCCCGCCTACCGTCCCTGTCATGACCACCGAAAACATCAGCGGCACGACTGCGGGGGCCGGCCCGGCCGCCGTGCGCGAGCAGGAAGTCGTCCGGGTGAGCGGCCTGCGCAAGGAGTACGGCGACACCGTCGCCCTGGACGGGGTGTCGCTGGAGATCGGCGCCGGGGAGGCGGTGGCGGTGATGGGGCCGTCCGGCTGCGGTAAGTCCACGCTGCTCAACATGATCGCCGGCCTTGACCGGCCGAGCGCCGGCCGGGTGTGCGTGCACGGCGAGGACCTGGGCGCGATGAACGAGACCGGGCTGGCGCTCTTCCGGCGCCGCCGGATCGGCATGATCTTCCAGTTCTTCAACCTCATCGACGACCTGCCCACGATCGACAACGTCGCCCTGGCCGCCCAGCTCACCGGAACGCCCACCCGTCAGGCCCGGCGCCGGGCACTGGAACTGCTGGACGAACTCGGCATCGCCGACCGCAGGAACGTCTACCCCGCCGCACTCAGCGGGGGCGAGCGCCAGCGGGTGGCGGTGGCCCGCGCGCTGATGAACCGGCCCGCGCTGCTGCTGGCGGACGAGCCGACCGGCGCGCTGGACAGCCATGCGGGCGAGCAGGTCATGGACCTCCTCATCGACCTCAACGAACTGGGTCAGACCCTGCTGTTGGTGACGCACGATCAGACGCTGGCCATGCGCTGCGCGAGCCGTCTGGTGACGATGGCGGACGGCCGGATCACCAGTGAGCGGACCCTGGAGCGGACGGCATGAGCGCGGTGTGGCGGGCCTCTCGCGCGGCCGTGCGCCGCCGACGACTGCAGACCTCGGTCATCGGTGTGGTGGTCCTGGTCTCCAGCATGGCCCTGGTGGTCGCTCTCGGGCTGCTGGACGTCGCGTCCGGTCCTTTCGACCGGATCTTCGCCCAGGCCCATGGCGCCCACGTCGTCGCCACGTTCGACGCGACGAAGGTCTCCGGCACCAGGCTGGCACGGACCGCGCACCGACCGGGCGTGCGCGCCTCGGCCGGGCCGTTCCCGGAAGCGGTGATCGACCTGCCGCAGAGCGCGGTCGCCGAGCTGCCCGGGATGGGGCCCGGCCCGCTGACCGTGGTGGGCCGGGCGGACCCCGGCGGCCCGGTCGACCGGCTGGACCTGTTCGCCGGGCACTGGGCCACCGGCCCCGGTCAGCTCGTCCTGGAGCTTCCGGACGCGCCCGGGATGGGCGACGGGCCGCACTCTCCGATCGGGAAGCGGATCCGGCTGCCCGGACTGGCGCCGCTGACCGTCGTCGGCCTCGCCTCCAGCGTGAGCGGGACCGCGCAGGCATGGGTCTCCCCGCGGCAGATCGGGGCCCTGCACCCCACGACGTACCAGATGCTGTACAGGTTCGACCGGGCCGCGTCGGCCCGGCAGATCGCGGCGGACACCGCGGCGGTGAGCGCCGGCCTGCCGTCCGGATCGCTGGTCGCCCACCAGTCGTATCTGACGCTGAAGGAGCAGTTCGCGGCCGAGCCCAACACCTTCGTGCCGTTCCTCATGGCCTTCGGCATCCTCGGCCTGCTGGTGGCGGTCCTGATCGTGGCCAATGTGGTGAGCGGTGCCGTCGTGTCCGGCTTCCGGCACATCGGGGTGCTCAAGTCCGTGGGATTCACGCCGATCCAGGTGGTCGCGGTCTACCTGGTGATGGTCTGTGTCCCGGCGACGGCGGGCGCGGCGATCGGCACGGCCCTGGGCGGGGTGGTGGCACGGCCGCTGTTGCGCCAGGTCTTCTACGGCGCTGACTTCGGCTCGGTGACCCTCAGGCCGACGGTCGGCTCCTGGGTGTACGTGACCACGGCGCTGGGCATGCCCGCAGTCGTGCTGCTGGCCGCACTGATCCCGGCGCTGCGCGCGCACCGGCTCTCCGCGGCACTGGCGATCAGCGCGGGTGGCGCGTCCGTTGGCGGGCGGCGGCCGGCGGTGCAGCGGTGGCTGAGCGGAGTGCGGCTGCCGCGCTCGGTGACGCTGGGCCTGGGCCTGCCCCTCGCCCGGCCCGGACGGGCGCTGCTCACCGTCTCCGCCGTACTGCTCGGGGTGGCGACGGTGACCTTCGCCACCGGCCTGTCGGCCACCATGGTCTCCTACAGCGACGCCATCGAGGGCGTGGGCAGGATGCAGGTGGTCGTCTGGGCGGGGCAGGCCAGGTTCGGGGAGACCGTTCCGCAGCACGGCGACGCCGCGACACAGACGCTGCTGCGCTCTCTGCCCCATGCGGCGGACGTGTCCGCCGTGGGCTTCACCCAGGTGCGGATGCTCGGGCAGAGCCAGGACGTGACGATCGAGGGAGCGCGCGGGGGCCGGTCCGTGCTCCAGGACGACCTGGCCAGGGGCCGGTGGACGCGCAGGCCCGGCGAGGTGGTGGCCTCCGGCAGGTTCCTGGCCAAGTACGGTCTGCGCGTCGGTGACTCGTTCACGCTGGGCGCGGCGGGCGGCCGGACGGAGCGCGTGACCCTGGTCGGGGAGGTCATGTCCGGGCCGTCGGACTGGATGCGCGCGGACTGGGCGACGGTGACCGCCCTGGCACCCCACGCGCGGGCCAACCAGTACTGGGTGCGGCTCACCCCCGGAGCCGAGGTCAGCGCCTATACGAAGGCGGTTCGAGCCGCCGATCCCGGGCTCTACCCGTCCGAGCAGCCCTCGGTCAACACCGGGGCGGTGACGGTGATCAGCTCTGCGTCCGTGCTGACCCTGATGCTGACGGCGGTCGCCGCGATGGGGGTGTTCAACACGGTCGTGCTGAGTGCCCGGGAACGGCGGCGCGACCTGGGCATGCTGAAGTCGATCGGGATGACGCCACGGCAGGTCACGGTGATGCTGGTGGTGTCCATGGCCGGGCTCGGTCTGGTCGGCGGGATCCTGGGGCTGCCGCTGGGAGTCGCGGCCTACCGTGTGGTGATCCCGCTGACCGAGCACAGCGCCCATCTCGCCTTCCCGGCACGGATGCTGGACGTGTGGCACCCCGGGACCATGGTGTTGCCGGCGCTGGCCGGGGTGGTGATCGCCGCACTGGGCGCGGTGGTACCGGCGCGTGCGGCGGCCCGGCAGACCATCGCCCGGGTCCTGCACACCGAGTGACCGCCTCCGCCGTGATCACTGCGGAGCTACTCCCACCTGGGGCCGGGCAGGAAGACCAGCGACCAAAGAAATCGCAGGTCAAGTGGCGTGATCGAAGATCAGGCCTTCTTGGTCTCCTAGTAATCGGCCAGGTCCGTACCTACGTCAGCCATCCGCTGCTGGAGCTGTACGTTGAGATCAAGCGGCTTCGAAACGGGGTGTTCGAGTTGTTGCGCGGGCGGCAGCATCCCCGGCAGACCACCGATCTGTACGTCACGGCCTCTCGGTTGTGCGGGCTGTCCGCGCACGTCTGCTTGGACCTGGGCGACTATGACTCTGCCGCCACGCACAGCCGTACCGCCCGGGCGTGCGCCGAGGCGGCCGGCCACGAGGGGATGCTGGCCTGGGTACGGGCTGTGGAGTCCCTGATCGCCTACTGGACCGGGCACCACGAGCGGGCGGCTCGGCTGGCGCAGGCCGGTCGCCGGCACCGGGCGGGCGGGAGCATCGGGGCTCGGCTGGCGAGCCTGGAGGCGCGGGCGCTGGCCATAGTCGGAGACCGGGCGGGTGCCGTATCCGCGCTGGCGGGCGCCGAGCGCTCCCGCGAGGCGATGCGTGGCCACGACGAGGTGCCGGGCATCTTCGCCTTCCCGGCCGCCAAGCAGTTCGCGTACGCGGGGACGAGCCACCTGGCCGTGGGCGGGCGGGAGCACGTCCGGCAGGCCATCGCCAGCGCCGACACCGCGATCCGGCTCTACCGCAGCGCCGAAGACGACGACCAGTCGGTTGGTGACCTGTTCGCCGCCCACGTCGATCTCGCCCGCGGCCACATGCTCCTCGGCGACCTGGACGCTACCGAGGCGATGCTCGGTTTCGTCCTCGGCTCCCCTCCGGAGCGCATGTCGGCCAGCATCGTGCGCCGGCTCACTGCTTTGGGCCAGGAGCTGAGCAGGCCGCAGTACGGTGGAGCCGCGCAGGCCGTACACCTGCGCGAACGACTCCAGCACACGGCCGTCCTTGCAGCCGCACCCGCCGCCCACCCTCCGGAGTTGCCGACGTGACCGAACTGTCCGCCGCACACGACGCCGCCGTCACCGACCGGGGCCGTCTCGCCGGAAGTGCCTACAGCAGTGACCGGGATCTGGCCGCCCGCCAGTCGCTCTATCAGTGGCAGACGCCCCGTTACGACCTGCCAGGCATCGTCGCCGAGCAGCTGAGGGGCGTGAACGGGTGTGTGGTCGATGTCGGCTGCGGCAACGGCAAGTTCATCCAGAGGCTTCGCGACGACCGGCCCGACTTGACCCTGCTGGGCCTGGACATCGCTCCCGGCATCCTCGCCGGTGTCCCTGGCCCGGTTGCCGTTGCGGACGCCACCCGCTTGCCGCTGGCCACGGAGAGCGCCGATGCTGCCTTGGCGTTGCACATGCTTTACCACGTGCCGGACATCCTTCAGGCGGTCAGGGAGCTGTCCCGTGTGGCTGCTCGTGACGGGCTGGTGATCGCTTCCACCAACAGCGATCGGGACAAGGCTGAACTCGACGACCTGTGGCAGCGGGCCGCCGGCGACGTGCTCGGCACCGGACGTGGCCCGGCCCGCATCTCGCTCAGCGCCCGCTTCTCCCTGGAGAAGGCTCCGGCCTTCCTGGGGGAGGAGTTCGGCCGGGTGGAGATACTCGAACTGCCCGGCACCATCATGGTTCACGAACCCGATCCGGTCATCGCGCACATGGCCTCCTACCGGGCATGGGCGGACCAGCACGATGTGCCCTTCGACGCCACGATCGAGCGGGCCCGCACGATCCTCCTCGATCACATCGCCCAGCACGGGGCCTTCGAGGTCACGTGCCTGGGCGGCATCCTCGTCTGCCGTCGCTGAGGGCAGACCCCGCCGTTCCGCTGAGGTCGTCTGCGTACAGGAAGGGGCTCGGTCGGAGGTACCGACCGAGCCCCTTTCCAGGGAGAGAAAGCCTCAGGCCTTCTTGGTCTCCCAGAAGATCTTGTCGATCTGGGCGATGTAGTCCAGCGCCTTCTGGCCCGTCGCCGGGTCGGTGGACGCCTTGGCGGCCGAGAGGGCCTTCAGGGTGTCGTTGACCAGCTGGTGCAGCTCCGGGTACTTCTCGAAGTGCGGGGCCTTGAAGTAGTCGCTCCAGAGCACGGAGACGTGGTGCTTCGCCAGCTCCGCGCGCTGCTCCTTGATGACGGTGGCGCGCGCCTGGAAGTGCGGGTCGTCGTTGGCGGCCATCTTCTCCTGCACGGCCTTCACCGACTCCGCCTCGATGCGGGCCTGGGCCGGGTCGTACACACCGCAGGGCAGGTCGCAGTGCGCGCTGACCTTGACCTTGGGGGCAAACAGGCGGGAAAGCATGGAGCATTCCTTCCTCGTGATCGTCTTCTCAGGTGGGACATTACTCCCTGAGCCACGGGTTTTCGCGAGTGCCCCCTACGGCTTAGGACAAAAGTCCAGGGTCAGACTGAGACTGGTGGAGGAACGGACCGGGGAGGTGCCGGTGATGCCGGAGCTGTCGCAGGAGACCGAGCGGGGGAGGGCCGGGGCGCCCTTCGGAGTGGCCGAGGTGACCGGCCCGTCCATGGTGCCCACGCTCCATCACGGGGACCGGCTGCTGCTGCAGTACGGGGCCGTGGTCAGGCCGGGGGACATCGTGGTCCTGCGTCATCCGTTCCAGCAGGACCTGCTGGTCGTCAAGCGTGCCGTGGAGCGGCGCGAGGGCGGCTGGTGGGTGCTCGGGGACAATCCGTACGCGGGCGGGGACAGCACCGACTACGGGGTGGTGCCGGAGGAGCTGATCCTCGGCACGGCCCGCTTCCGCTACCGCCCGCTCGGCGCCGGTCAGCGTTCGCCGCTGGCGCTGCTGCGCTGGGCACTGTCGGCCGCGAGGCCGCTGTTCTCCCCCCTGTCCGCCTCCAGGCGCTTGCGGGCCCGGTAGGCGGCCACGTTGGCCCGGGTCGCGCAGCGGTCCGAGCAGTAGCGCCTGGAGCGGTTCGTGGAGGTGTCCAGGTAGGCGTTGCGGCACGGCGCCGCCTGGCACAGGCCGAGGCGGTCCACGCCGTACTCGGTCAGGTGGAAGGCCAGGCCCATCGCCGCGATGGCCGCGTAGCCCGCGGTGGCGTTGGACGGGTGGTCGGCCAGGTGCATGTGCCACAGGGGGCGGCCGTCCTCGTCGCGGTGGTCGTGCCCGGAGATCTGCGGGCTGACCGGGAACTCCAGGAGGAGTGAGTTCAGCAGGTCCACGGCGAGCGTCTCGTCGCCCTTGTCGGCCGCCTCGAACACCGCGCGCAGCCGGGCCCGGACCGAGCGGAAGCGTGTGACGTCGGCGTCCGTGGCGCGGCGGGCCGCCGCCGCGTTGACACCGAACAGATCGCGGACGGCCTCGACCGAGGTCAGCGAGTCCTTGCCCCGGGCCGGCTCCTCGCTGTTGACGAGGCGTACGGCGTAATCCGAGTAATAGGCCAGTTCCACTTGTATTCCTTACGGGGCGCTCTGTGGTCGGGAGTGCGGTCGGGTAACAGCGGCGGTAACAGACGGTGGTAACAGACGGTCGTTACTTTAGGGTATTACGCATCCGGGGGAACGCTTCGCCGAGCCGCGGTACGGAAATTCGTACCGCCTCCACTGCGTCCCCGGCAGTCCCCCACCGCACTGGTACGGGTGAGACGGTCCGTACCCGGTGGACCGGCGGAAAGGGGGAGGGATGACGCGGGGCGCGGAAGCGGCTCTGCACGCCTTCGTCGAGGGCAGGCGCACGGCGCTGTTCCGCAGCGCCTACCTGTTGTGCGGCAACCGCGACGAGGCGGAGGACCTCGTCCAGACGACGCTCGTGAAGGTCGTCCTCGGCGCGCGCAGGCACGGGCGGCTGGAGAACCTCGAAGCCTATGCGCGCAAGACGCTGGTCAACACCTTCATCTCGGCCCGCCGCCGCTTCTGGCGGCGCGAGCAGGCCTACGGCGAACTGCCCGACCGGCCCGGCCGGTCGGTCGACAGCGACACGGGTCTGATGGTCCGGGCCGCTCTCGCGGGACTCGCGCCCAGACAGCGGGCGGTGCTCGTGCTGCGCTACTGGGAGGACCTCAGCGTGGCCGCCACCGCCGAGCTGCTCGGGATGCGGGAGAGCACGGTCAAGAGCCACACGGCAAGAGGACTGGCGGCCTTGCGGGCCGCGGTGCTGGAGGAGCACGTATGAGTGACAACGACATGCCGGTACGCGAACTGCTCGGCCGGGCGGTCGACACCGTCCCGGTGCCGGCGGGGCGCGGGAGCGAGAGCGTCTTCGCGCGCGCCTCACGGGTGCGCCGGGGCCGGCGCGCGGCGGCCACCGGCGCGGTGGCGGCGGCGGTGGCGGCGGGAGTCGTCTTCGGCTCGGGCGTGCTGCCCGGCCGGGAGGGCCAGAACGTGGCCGCCTCGCCGACCGCCGCCGAGACGGGCTTCGGGAAGCTGCTGCCCCCGGGCGTCGGCACGGTTCGCGAGGTGTCGCTGGGACAGCTGATCAAGGGCACTAAGAAGCCGCTCGACGTCGCGAAGGTGGGGCCCTACGACGGGGAGTACGCGGTCACCCGCGGCGGGGGCACCGGATTCATCACGGTCCGGGTGGTGAAGAAGGCCCAGAACGTCGAGAAGGCCCCGTGCGCCATGCCCCACGAGAGCCCCCGGAAGGAGAACTGCACCCAGGAGAAGGTCTCCGGCGGCCGCCTGCTGACCCTGTGGCAGTGGCCCGCGCAGAAGGCGGTCCAGCCCGCCTACAGCGGCCCCGAGTTGAACGCCACCCTGCTCCTCAAGGACGGCACGCTGGTGAGCATCCGTGACTGGACCGGCTTCGCCGGCAAGGGAGCCCTCGGCCCGGTGCTGAAGTCGTTCCCGCTGACCCGCACCCAGCTGCGCGAACTGGCCCTGAAGCCACAGCTGTTGCCGTAGGGATACATGAGGCGCAGGCGGACATGACGAAGGGGCGGTACGAGGATCCCGTACCGCCCCCTCACACGCTCACGCGCCGAACTACAGCACCTTGGACAGGAACGACTGCGTCCGCTCGTGCTGCGGGTTCGTCAGGACGTCGCGCGGGTGGCCGGACTCGACCACCACGCCGCCGTCCATGAACACCAGGCTGTCGCCCACCTCGCGGGCGAAGCCCATCTCGTGGGTGACGACGACCATCGTCATGCCCGACTCGGCGAGGTCGCGCATGACGTCGAGAACGTCACCGACCAGCTCCGGGTCGAGGGCCGAGGTCGGCTCGTCGAACAGCATCAGCTTGGGGTCCATAGCCAGGGCGCGGGCGATCGCCACCCGCTGCTGCTGGCCGCCGGAGAGCTGGGAGGGGTAGTTCCCGGACTTGTCCGCCAGGCCGACCCGCGCCAGCAGCTGCTGCGCCCGCTCCCGGGCCTCGCTCCTGCTCTGGCCCTTGACCTGGACCGGCGCCTCCATGACGTTCTCCAGGGCCGTCATGTGCGGGAACAGGTTGAAGCGCTGGAAGACCATGCCGATGTTGCGGCGCTTCATGGCGACCTCGCGGTCGCGCAGCTCGTACAGCTTGTCGCCCTGCTGGCGGTAGCCGACCAGCTCGCCGTCCACGTACAGCCGCCCGGCGTTGATCTTCTCCAGGTGGTTGATGCAGCGCAGGAAGGTCGACTTGCCCGAGCCGGAGGGGCCGATGAGGCAGAACACCTCGCCGGGCTTCACCTCCAGGTCGATGCCCTTGAGGACCTCGACGGGACCGAAGGACTTGTGCACGCCCTCGGACTTGACCATCGGGACGTTGTTGTCCCTCGGCGCGGCCGACGGGGTGTCCGTGCTGTCCGTCTTGCTGAGCTTGCTGTTCTTGTCGCTCATGCGCTCACGGCTCCCCTCGGGCGGCCCAGGGAGAACATGTTGGCCTTCACCTTCTGCCACGGCGTCGGCGGCAGCTGGCGGCTGGAGCCGCGGGCGTAGTACCGCTCGATGTAGTACTGGCCGACGCTCAGCACCGAGGTCATGATCAGGTACCAGGCCGCGGCGAGGAAGTACATCTCCACCGGGGCACCGGAGTTCTGGCCGATGTCCTGGGCGTATCGGAACAGTTCCGGATACTGGACGGCCGCCACGAGCGAGGTCGTCTTCAGCATGTTGATCACTTCGTTGCCCGTCGGCGGCACGATCACGCGCATCGCCTGCGGGATGATGATCCGCCGCAGCGTCTTGCTGTGGCTCATGCCCAGTGCGTGGGCGGCCTCGGTCTGACCCTCGTCCACCGCGAGCAGACCGGCACGGCAGATCTCCGCCATGTACGCCGCCTCGTTGAGGCCCAGGCCGAGCAGCGCCGTCAGCAGCGGCGTCATGAAGTTCGACCAGTAGTCCTTGTAGAACGGCATCAGGTTGATGTACTCGAAGACCAGGCCGAGGTTGAACCAGAGGAACAGCTGGACCAGGACCGGGGTGCCGCGGAAGAACCAGATGTAGAACCAGGCGATGGACGAGGTCACCGGGTTCTTCGACAGGCGCATCACCGCGAGGACGATGCCGCCGACGATGCCGATCAGCATCGACAGGACCGTCAGCAGGAGGGTCTTGCTGACACCGGTCGTGATCCGGTGGTCGAAGAAGTAGTCGGGTACCGCGTGCCAGTTGATCTTGCCCTGGCCGAACGCGTAGATGATCGCGACGAGGAGCGCGATGGCTATGACGGCGGAGACGTATCGTCCGTAGTGCCGGACCGGGATGGCCCTGATGGCCTCCGGGCCGGCCGGGGGCGTGGTGTCCGCCCCGGCCGTCTTGTCGATGTCAGTCACGGGTGTTGCCTCTCAGTGGCCGCTCGGGATGCGCGGGTCACTTGCCGCCGTTGATCACGGACTCCTTGACGGCGCCGTCCTGGGCGCCCCACTTCTGGAGGATCTTCTGGTACTCGCCGTTCTTGATGATCGCGTTCATCGCGGCCTGGAGCGCGTCCCGCAGCTGGGTGTCCTTCTTGGCCACGGCGATGCCGTACGGGGCCGCCTCGACCTGCTGGCCGACGATCTGGAAGTCCTTGCCGCCGCCGGAGGTCTTCACCGCGTACGCGGCGACGGGGAAGTCGGAGGAGGCCGCGTCCACGCCGCCCGAGCGCAGACGGGTCTGCGACTGCTGGTCGTCGTCGAAGGGCTCGATGGTGAGCTTCTTGCCCTTCGGGCACTTCTTGGCCTCGGCCTTGGCCAGGTCGTTGGAGACGGTGCCGCGCTCGACGGCGATCTTCTTGCCGCACAGGTCGGACCAGGACTGGATGCCCTTGGTGTCGCCGTTGCGGGTGTAGATCGAGACACCGGCGGTCAGGTAGTCGACGAAGTCGACGCCCTCGCCGACCTTCTTGCCCGTGTCCGGGTCGACGCCCTCCTGGCGGTTCTTGTTGTCCGTCATGGCGGACATGGCGATGTCGTAGCGGCCCGAACGCAGACCGGTGAGCAGCGCGTCGAAGGTGCCGTTGTCGAACTCGACCTTCACGCCGAGCTGCTTGCCCAGAGCGGCGCCGAGGTCGGGGTCCAGGCCGACGGCCTTGCCGGAGGAGTCCTTGAACTCCACCGGGGCGTACGCGATGTCCGAACCGACCTTGATGACGCCCTTGTCACGGATGTCCTGCGGGAGCTTGCTCGCCAGCGGGGCGCTGGCGGCGGAAGAGCTGTTGTCGTTGCTCTTCTTCTTCGTCTGGTCACCGCAGCCGGTGAGTACCAGGGCGCCTGCGACCGCGATCGCACCGACCGCTACTAGCCGGGAGTGCGCGGCGGTCGTACGACGGGTGGAGCTTGCGGTCATCGTGGGTTCCTCCGGCTGGTGGGAAGAGTTGCCGATGGGTCGACGAGAACACACACCTTCGGGTGTTGCGACCTCGTGGGTTTACGGCATCTTGCCATTCGGACTAGGCCATTCAGGGGCGCTCCCATGTCAAAATCGGATAACGGGTGACCCCCGAACCGGCGCAGGTCGGTACAACCTCGGCCCATCGCCACCGAACCATCTGCGGAAATCAAGCTTTCCTGCCGGAAAACCTTCGGCGTGTCTCACGATGTGGTCCGGCCGGGTCGCGCCTTTTGTGTCATTCGAACCCTGCGCGCACCCCGCCAAACCCGGCAGGAGCCCCCGCATGCGGTCGTCTTGACGATCACTCGAGAATCGGTACATCCGTCAGCGGCACGTCATCTTCCGGTGGCTTTCGGATCCCAGGATGTGACCTTGTACCCAATGGACTCGTCGTGGGCACCGTCCGTCCGGTAAGAAGGTTCTTTACACCCCTCATCCGGGGCTCAGGGCGCGTGTGCGGCGCGCCCGTCGCGCAGGGCCTGTACGTATCAGCAATCGGGCCGTGCGCGGTGCCCGCCCACCCCTCACCAGGAGTGGTCGACCCTCAAACCATGCATACCTAAGGGGTAAAACGAAGTGGCAGCGGAGACCGTCAATCCTCGCAGCGACAATACGGATCAGGACGGGGCCACCGAGCCTCTCGATTCCATCGATCCGGCGTTCGCGCTGCACCGTGGCGGCAAGATGGCCGTGCAGGCCACCGTGCCGGTCCGCGACAAGGACGACCTTTCCCTCGCGTACACGCCCGGCGTCGCGCGCGTGTGCACCGCGATCGCGGAGCAGCCGGAGCTGGTCAACGACTACACGTGGAAGTCCAACGTGGTCGCCGTCGTGACCGACGGAACGGCCGTGCTCGGACTCGGGGACATCGGTCCCCAGGCCTCGCTCCCCGTCATGGAGGGCAAGGCGATCCTGTTCAAGCAGTTCGGCGGCGTGGACGCCGTGCCGATCGCGCTCGACTGCACGGACGCCGACGACATCGTCGAGACCGTGGTCCGGCTCGCCCCGTCCTTCGGCGGTGTGAACCTGGAGGACATCTCGGCGCCCCGGTGCTTCGAGATCGAGCGCCGGCTCCAGGAGCGCCTGGACATCCCGGTCTTCCATGACGACCAGCACGGTACGGCCGTCGTGACGCTCGCGGCGCTGCGGAACGCGGCGCGGCTGAGCGGGCGCGAGATCGGGCAGCTGCGCGCCGTCATCTCGGGCGCCGGCGCGGCCGGTGTCGCCATCGCGAAGATGCTCGTCGAGGCCGGCATCGGTGACGTGGCGGTGGCGGACCGCAAGGGCGTCGTGTCCGCCGACCGCGAGGACCTGACCTCGGTCAAGCGGGAGCTGGCCTCCTTCACGAACAAGGCGGGCATCACCGGCTCGCTCGAGACCGCGCTGGCGGGCGCCGACGTCTTCATCGGCGTCTCCGGCGGTACGGTCCCGGAGGAGGCCGTGGCCTCCATGGCCGAGGGTGCCTTCGTCTTCGCGATGGCCAACCCGAACCCGGAGGTGCACCCGGACGTCGCGCACAAGTACGCGGCGGTCGTCGCGACCGGGCGGTCGGACTTCCCGAACCAGATCAACAACGTGCTGGCCTTCCCCGGGATCTTCGCGGGCGCCCTTCAGGTGCGGGCCACGCGGATCACGGAGGGTATGAAGATCGCGGCGGCCGAGGCGCTGGCCTCGGTGGTCGGGGACGACCTTGCCGCGGACTACGTGATTCCGTCGCCGTTCGACGAGCGCGTCGCTCCGGCCGTCACCGCGGCGGTCGCGGCTGCGGCTCGGGCCGAGGGCGTTGCCCGGCTCTGACGTTGTGGTGAATGGCCCCGCCCGGTCGGGCGGGGCCGTTTTCTTCGCCCGCCTGCCCGCCCGCCAGTTCGGGTCACTGGGGAGGCGGGCTGTTGATTTGTGCAAGAGGGCGTGTGTCACAGGCACTTGTGGTTCCGTCCGTTGCGTTGCGCACCTATCGTCGGCTGCATGTTCGCTGTCTACGCCGCCCGAATCGACCGCGACCAGCCGCTTTCCGGCCTTGAGCTGGGGGAGCGCCCGGCGCCCGAGGCCCGCCCCGGCTGGAGCACGGTCAATGTCAGGGCCGCCTCCCTGAACCACCACGACCTCTGGTCCCTGAGAGGCGTGGGCCTCCCGGAGGACCGGCTGCCGATGATCCTCGGCTGCGACGCCGCCGGAGTGGACGAGGACGGCAACGAAGTCGTCCTGCACTCCGTCATCGGCCAGACCGGCCACGGCGTCGGCCCGAACGAGCCGCGCTCCATCCTCACCGAGCGCTACCAGGGCACCTTCGCCGAGCAGGTCGCCGTGCCGACCTGGAACATCCTGCCCAAGCCCAAGGAGCTGTCCTTCGCGGAGGCCGCCTGTCTACCGACCGCCTGGCTGACGGCGTACCGGATGCTGTTCACCAACGCCGGGGTACGGCCCGGTGACTCGGTCCTCGTGCAGGGTGCGGGCGGCGGTGTCGCCACGGCCGCGATCGTGCTCGGCAAGGCGGCCGGTCTGCGGGTCTTCGCCACCAGCCGGGACGAGGCCAAGCGGAAGCGGGCGCTGGAGCTGGGCGCCGTCGAGGCGGTCGAGCCGGGAGCGCGGCTGCCGCAGCGGGTGGACGCCGTCATCGAGACGGTCGGCGCCGCCACCTGGTCCCACTCGGTGAAGTCGCTGCGGCCCGGCGGCACGCTGGTCATCTCCGGCGCCACCAGCGGCGACCGGCCCTCGCACGCCGAGCTGACCCGGATCTTCTTCCTCGAACTGAAGGTCGTCGGCTCCACCATGGGCTCCAAGGAGGAGCTGGCCGAACTGCTCTCCTTCTGCGCCACGGCCGGGGTGCGGCCCGTCATCGACGAACTGCTCCCGCTGGACCGGGCCCGGGAGGGCTTCGAACGGCTCGCGTCCGGCGAGCAGTTCGGCAAGATCGTGCTCACCAACTCCTGACGTCCCCGGGCGGGTCCGGGGTACCGGGCCCGCCCCACGGGGTGACTCAGGGCTTCGGGGCGCGCAGTGCCGCCCCGATGTGCGCCGCCGCCGTCGACAGGTGGCGGCGGGCGTCGCGGAGCTGGTCGGCGGTGACGCCGTGGTCGCGGGCCGCGTCGCGGATGTCGTCGCGGAAGCGGTCCAGCAGGCGGTCCAGGTCGCGGGCCGGGTCGCCGGTGGAGTCCTCGTGCGCCCAGGCCGGTTCGTACGCGGCCGGGAAGTCCTCCGGGGTGGCGGAGTAGTCGGGGAGGGGTGCGCCGGGGGCGGTGGCCGTGGCCGGCTCGCCGGCAGGGCGGCCGGAGTCCCGGTCCTTGCCGGGCTCCTCGGCGGTTCCCTTCCCGGATTCCTTGGCGGGTTCCTTCCCGAAGTCCGTCTTGACCCCCCTTCCGAAGCCGTTTCCAAAGTCCTTTCCGAACTCGCTGAATTCCTTGGCCAGTTCGGTCAGGCCCTCCCGTACGCCGGTCGGCCAGTCGCCGCGCGTGAAGTGGTCCTGGACGCGGTCCTGGACCCGGCGGGCGATGCGCTGCATCTCCTCCTGGGCCTGGGCCCGCGCCTCGGCCTGGGCCTCGGCCTGGGCCTCCTGGGCCTGGCGACGGGCCCGCTGAGCCTCGTCACGGGCCCGGCGGCTCTCGTCCTTGGCGCGGCGGGCCTGCTCCTTCCACTCCTGCTTGACCCGGCGCAACTCCTCCTTGGCGGCCCGCCAGGCCTCCTTGTCGGTCAGCTCGCCGTACTCCGCGAAGGGGCCCTCCGCGGCGCCGCCCGCCTTCGCGCCCCGGCGGGCCTCGGAGGCGGCGGCGCGCATCTCGCGGCGCAGATCGCCGGCCGCGCCGCGCACGTCGGCCCTTATCTCGGCGGCGAGTTCCGCGACCGACTCACGGATCTCCAGCTCCAGGTCGGCCAGTTCACCACTGCGGTCGGCCAGTTCGGCGCGGCCGGCGTCCGTGATGGCGTACACCTTGCGGCCGCCCTCGGTGGTGTGCGTGACCAGGCCCTCGGCCTCCAGCTTGGCCAGCCGGGGGTAGACGGTGCCCGCCGAGGGCGCGTACAGCCCCTGGAAGCGTTCTTCGAGGAGCCTGATCACCTCGTAGCCGTGGCGCGGGGCCTCGTCGAGCAGCTTGAGCAGGTAGAGGCGGAGGCGGCCGTGGGCGAAGACGGGGGGCATGTCAGAGCACCTTCTTGTGGGTCGTGCCGTCGGCCGGGACGCTGTCGGCGTCGGCATCCTGACCGGAGACGGAATTGTCCCCCGGGGCGGCCGCGGTGCCGGTCGCGGGGTCGGCCCCCGGGCCGGACGCGGTCCGGGCGGCGTCCTCCTCGTCCTCCCGTGGCGGGCGGCGCAGCAGGGCGATCGAGCCGGAGACCGTGGTGGCCCGCAGCCTGCCGTTGCCCGCGCCGAGGCGGCCGGTGATCTTGTGGGCGCCCCACTGGCCGTGCACCCGCAGGCCGTCGAAGGCGTTGGAGATCATGCCGCTCGCCGTGTTCGCCTCCACCTCCGCGTCCGCCGGGTGCGGCAGGCGGATGGCGATCTCGCCGGAGACGCTGGTCAGGCTGACGTCCGTGGGGCCGTCCGGGTCCAGGTCGATGATCATGGAGCCGCTGACGGAGTCGGCCCGCACGGAGGGGCCGGAGCCCTCCAGCACGGTCAGGTCGCCCGAGACCGAGTTGAAGCGCAGCTCGCCGGTGACGGACTGGGCCTCCAGGTTCCCGGACACGGTGTCCGCGCGGACGGGGCCGGAGAGGCCGACCAGGGTCGTGTCGCCGGTGACGCCCTTGACCGTCGCGGGGCCGCTGATGCCCGAGACGACCGCCGCGGCGCCCACCACGCCCACCTCCATGCGTGTGCCCGCCGGGACCGTGAGGGAGACGACGGCGCTGCGCCGCCAGCCCTTGCGGTCGAGCCACTTGAGGAAGCCCTTCCAGGGCAGGTCCTCGTACGCCACCGTGAGGATGCCGCCCTTCAGGGTGACCGTCAGCGGTGGGCCCTCGATGTCCGAGACCTCCAGGCGTGCGGAACCTTCGTCCGTGCCCACGACGTTCACCGTTCCGTTGACGATGCGTACGTTCAGGTCGCTCACGGGGGTGTCGAAGGTGAGCTTCTGGGGCTCGGTGACGGACCACTCGGGCATGGGGACCTCCTCGGCCGAACAGGAGTCGCGACACGCCATATCGCGTCTTCCGAGATTCACGATATATCGCGGACGGGGAAAGTCAAGACACCCTTTCGTGTGAGCGCCTGGCGCATGGGACGCTGGGGCCGGCGTACGAGGGGACGCGCGGGCGCGGGCGGCTCGTGCGCCTACGCTTGTCCCTGGACCCACCGGTGGCGGAACAGCCGCTGGTCTGGATGTATACGCAGGAGACGCACCCCATGTACTTCACCGACCGCGGTATCGAGGAGTTGGAGAAGCGGCGCGGCGAGGAGGAGGTCACCTTCGAGTGGCTTGCCGAACAGCTGCGCACGTTCGTCGATCTCAACCCCGACTTCGAGGTGCCCGTCGAGCGGCTCGCCACCTGGCTCGCCCGCCTGGACGACGAGGACGACGAGTAAGCCGTAAGACGCGTAACCGAACGCGTAACCGATCGCGTAACCAGGCGTGTCATCAGGCGTGTAATCAGCCGTATCGTCCGCGGCCCCTCCCTCTCCCCTTCCTCGGGAGTTAGCCTTCTCCTCCCATTCGGTGAACGGGGGCGTCATGGGTGGAGGAGTCGAACGCATCCGGCTGGACGACGGGACCGTCGTCTGGGCCAGGGTCGGCGCGGCCGACGGGAGTGCGCTGGACGGGGGCGGCTACTGGGACACCGGGTTCGGGGACCGGGTCATCGACATGGCGGACGGACTCGCCGGCACGGTGGGCGGAATCGTGCGCTCCCTGCGCGCCGGTCTGGACACCCCGGCCCCGGTAGAGGTGTCCGTCAGCTTCGGAATCGAACTGACGGCGCAGTCCGGCAAGATCGTGAGCGCCATCGGGCAGGGAGGTGGCAAGTCCTCCCTGACGGTGTCCCTGACCTGGACCGAACCCGCCGCGACGGCCCCCGGCGCCGACCCCGCGGCGGCCGGCGGCGGCGCCGTACCGCCCGGATCTCCGGACCCCGACGGCGCATGAGCGCCTTCAGCGAGATGGTGCGCCCCTCCCTCGCGCGCATCGGAGCACCGCGTAACGGGTATGCAACGGACCGTGACCCGTACTGGGGATCAGGGTTCTTCGTGGCCCCCGGCTGGATGCTGACCTGCGCCCATGTCGTGGGGCACGGGGGAGCCGCGGTGTGCCGAGGGGAGAGCGCGATGAGCGTGACCTGGCTGGAGCGCACCGCCGTCGGCGCCTGGGAGGAGCGCACCGGCGAGGGGACGGCCGTCCTCGTCACGCCCCTGCCCGAGGCCGGACAGGCGCTGCGCGAGCCGTGGCCGTTCCCCGACCTCGCGCTGGTCCGGGTGAGCGGCGCCGACGACGTGCCCTGCCTGTGGCTCGCCGACCGGGAACCGGGCGCCTGCACCCCGGCCGGGCTGTACGGCTGGTCGGTGCAGACCGGTGAGCCGGGCATCCGGCACGGCACCGGGGAACTCGCCGGTGCCGACGGCCCGTTCCTGATGCTGTCCGGGAGTCTGCCGATCGGCGGGCTGTCCGGCGGGCCGGTGCTCGACCTCGGGCACGGCTCCGTCGTCGGCGTGATCAAAGGGCGCGGCCGGGAGGAGGGGCTCGTCGTCCCGGTCACCGCGCTGTACGAGCTGCTGAACACGCGCGACGGAGGCCGCGTGGTGCGCGAGGTGCTGCGCGCGCACGACCGGTACCACCTCGGCCGCCTCGACGCCCCGTCGCAGTACCCGGACTGGACGGTCCTCCAGGCCGCCCTGCCCGCGCATCTGCCGCCCGCCTCCGGGATCGGCGCCGAGCTGCGGACCCGGCTCCACGGCCACCTGGCAGAGCTGCCGCCACCGTCCGGAGCGGGCGAGATCGTGCACCTCGTGGACGAGGTCAAGGAGCAGGTGCGCGGCGAACGGCTGCGGTCGCCGGTGCTCCAGAACGTGCGCACCTGGCGCCAGGGCGCGGGGCTGCTGTACGGGCTGCGCACGCTTGAGCAGGGCGGCGGCGGCACGCTGGTCGACCTCGACGCCGTTCTGCTGTACGCGGCCAAGGTGGCCCGCAGGACCGCCCGGCAGCGGGCCGGCGAGGTGGCGCCCGGGCGGCTGCGGGCCTTCGCCGACTGGATCGCGGGCCAGGCCGACGGCCACCGCCACTGGGCGGTCGGCGAGGCCATCCGGGCCCTGCTGGACGGCATGGACGGCATGGACGGCCTGGATGGCACGGGCGGCATCGACGACGATCAGGACCGCCGCGCCGACGGTCCCTTGGACACCCTGCCCGCGATCGAGACCGGGCAGCTCGATCCCACCCCGTCCCAGCCGCCTGCCGAAGGCCGTACCGATGTGCTCGTCAAGGTCGGTGCGCCGATGTACGGCGGGCGTTACCCGTGGAGCGTGCAGCTGCTCTACGACGGCCAGGACGTCACCCCGGTCGACGGCGACGACCGGGGCGTGCGTGCCGAGGAGTTGGCCGAGGTGCTCCGGGGGCCGCTCGCCCTCGCGCTGAGCCAGGGCGACCACGGGGAGCACCTGGCCGCCATCGAGGTGTTCCTGCCGAGCAAGCTGTTCGATCTGCCGGTGGACGAGTGGCAGCTGCTGCCGGACGGGGCCGGCCCTCCCGCCCGCTCCGAAGGCGACTCGGACGACGACGGTGACGACTACGACTTCCGTGACGACAGCGACTTCGGTGACGACGGCGACTTCGTGGACGAGCGGTCGATACCGCTCGGGATGCGCCGGACCGTCGTCATCCGGGACGTCCGGCGCCATCACCGGCCGCCTTCCCCGGAGTGGCGCCGCCGCTGGCGGGGCGCGACACGCGGGCCGCTGGCGCACGAGTCGCTGCACGGGCGGCCCCCCGCCGACGGCCACCCGGCCGGGGCGCGGATCGGCGGCAAGCTCCCGTACTACGGCGCCCTGTCGGCGATGGGGGACGCGTGCGTGCCGGTGTACTGCGGTCCCGTGGGCAGCGGCGAGGGGCAGGCGGCGATGAAGGACGCGCTGATGGCCGGGCACTCGGTGGTGCTGTGGCGCCGCGACCGGCACGATCACGACGAGTGCGGGGACTTCCACCGCCAGGCCGCCCAGGTGCTGGGACTCGCCAAGCATGCCGACGGGCTGCACGGCCCGGTGCGGGACCTGCGGATACGGCTGGCCGACCCGGACACCGCCCGGGCTCAAGGCCTGCGTGGCAAGCTCGCCGTACTGCTGGACCCGCCGGACCGGCCCCCGTACGGCACGGAGACCATGCGACCGCCGCCGCTGGCCGCACCCGGCGGCTGAACCGCCCGTGGCTGACCGGACGTACCGTCAAATTGCTTGAAAAGCAGGGGTGTTGCCTCGGCCGGAACCGAATGGGAAGCGCACCGAACCTCGGCAGGCACGGCCGGCGAGCGGTAGCCTCATGGTCGGCCGGCCGGGCCCGCTGCATGATCACCAGAGCCGGGAGGAGCCCAAGGTGAACGACTGGCGGATCTACCGTGGAGTGGGTCAGCCGCACGACGGCATCCAGCGGTTGCCCGAACCACCGCCCTGGCGCGACTTCGCGGCGTCCCGGTACGGCGCGGATCCCGGCCCGGAGGACGGTTCGGAGTCCGGCCTGGAGGATCCCAGCAGCGCCCGCCGCCTCGGTGTCCGCCGCCGCGTGGTCGAGAACTACGCGCCCCGGCCCGCCGAGGTCGACGCCGTGAACGCCGCGCTGTATCTGCGCCGGCCCCTGCTGGTCACCGGCAACCCGGGCACCGGCAAGTCGACCCTGGCGTACGCGATCGCCCACGAACTCGGCCTGGGCAGGGTGCTGCGCTGGCCCATCGTCAGCCGCACCACCCTCCTGGACGGGCTCTACCGCTACGACGCGATCGGCCGACTGCAGGACGTCCAGCTGGAGCGCGCGGGGGGCGGGGACGGGGCCGCCGCCACCGCCTCCGGCATCGGCTCGTATATCCGGCTCGGTCCGCTCGGCACCGCGCTGCTGCCCTCCGAGCTGCCCCGCGTCCTGCTCATCGACGAGCTGGACAAGAGCGACCTCGACCTGCCCAACGACCTGCTCAACACCCTGGAGGAGGGCGAGTTCTCCATCCCGGAGCTGGAGCGGCTCGCCGACCGAGAACCCGTGGTGGACGTGCTCACCCACGACGGTGACCGGATCGCCGTGCACGGCGGTCGGATCGCCTGCACCTCCTTCCCGGTGATCGTCCTGACCTCCAACGGCGAACGCGACTTCCCCGCCCCGCTGTTGCGCCGCTGCATCCAGCTGGAGCTGGACCCCCCCGGCGAGGAGCAGCTGACCGCCATGGTCGAGGCCCACCTCGGTACCGACGGCGTCGAGGGCGGCGCCGATCTGATCCGCAGATTCCTGGCGCGCGAACCCGGTGAGGTGCTCGCCGCCGACCAGCTTCTCAACGCCCTCTTCCTCACCCGGCACGACCCGCGGGCGCAGAGCCTCACCCGGGAGCGGATCGCGGAGATGCTCATGCAGCCGCTCGACCGTACGAGGTGAGGGACGGATGCCGGGGATGCGGCTGGACGAGCTGATCGGGAAACTGCGCCGGGGCGGGCTCGACGTCACCGCCGAGGACGTGGCGGACGCGCTCTGGCTCGCCCGTTCGCTCGGCGCGGCACCGCACGGCGCAGACTCCGAGCCGTCCGCACCTCCCTCCGGCAGCCGATTCGCCGACGTACCCGACGCAGACGTACCTCCGGCCGCCGAGCCGTCCGCCGGCCCCCCGGAGCCGTACGACGGCCCCGAGCCGCGGCGCACGCCCGCGGGCCTGCCTGCCGTCCCGCTGCACACCCCGGGCTTCGGGCCGCGCACGCGGACCGAGGACGCCACCCTGGACGGCGGGGCCTCCTCGGCGCCCTACGCCTCCTTCCCCGTACGGGCCCCCGCCGCCGGTGCCCTGCCCGGACTGCTCGGACTGGAGCGGGCGTTGCGCGCGCTCGGCCGCTACCGGACCGCCTCCCTGCGCGACCGGGACGAGCGGATCGACGAGGAGGCCACGGCCGACCGGGCCGCCGCCAGCGGCATCCTGCTCCCCGTCACCCGGCCGGTGCGCCGCCCGCGCTGCGAGGTCCAGCTACTCATGGACACCGGGCCCGCGATGGCCGTGTGGGGGCGGCTGGTCGAGGAACTGCGCCAGGCCTGCCAGCAGTCCGGCGCGTTCGTCTCCGTCCGCGTCCACCACCTGTACGCCGACGAATCCGGAGCCCCGGTCATCGGTACGACCGCCGGTCCCGGCCGGCGCACCCGGCTGCGCCCGGCCGACCAGCTGCACGACCCCACCGGCCGCCGGATCACCTTCGTCATCAGCGACTGCGTGGGCCCCCTGTGGCAGAACGGCAGCGCCCAGCGCCTGCTGCACGCCTGGCCGCGCACTGCCCCGCTGGCCGTCGTCCAGCCGCTGCCGCCGCGGCTGTGGGGCCGCACCGCGCTGCCCGCCGAGCCCGGCCGGCTGGTCCGGTCCGCCGACGCGGGCGGGCGCCTGGACTTCCTGCCGGACGACGAGCCCTGGGACGAACCGGACCCGGGCGCCCGGCCCGTGCCGGTGCTGCAGCCCACCCCGGAGGCGTTCGAGGCCTTCGCGCGGCTGCTCGGCGGCACCGGGCCCACGAGTGAACACGCCTGGGCCGCCTACGCGGGAACCGGTACGACGGCCCCGGTCGCACCCCCCGCCCCCGTGCAGCGCAGTGAGGACGACCTGCTGCGCGCCTTCCGCGCCGGAGCCTCGCCCGGCGCCCTCCGGCTGGCCGTCTACTTCGCCGCGGCCCCGCTCACGCTGCCCGTGATGCAGCTGGTCCAGCGGGCGATGCTGCCCGACACCGGCCCGATGGAACTGGCCGAGGTGCTGCTCGGCGGGCTGCTGCGGCAGCTTCCCGGGACCGAGGACCAGCCCTGCTTCGTGTACCCCCAACGGGTCCAGCACCTGCTGCTGGCCTCCCTCGACCAGCACACCGCCTCCCTCGTCCTCAAGCACTGCTCGGCCTATGTGGAACGGCACTTCGGGAAGGGCACCCGCAACTTCGCCGCCCTCGCCTCGGCCCGGCTCGCCGACCAGGACCCGGCCGCGGGCGCCGACGCGGGCACCGGGGGGCCCGCCGAGGGCACCGGGCCGCGGGACGGCGGGGGCGGGGTCGAGGCCGAACTCTTCGCGCGCGTGCCCGCCCGCGTCCTGCGCTTCTACCTGCCGGGCCTGATCCCCTCCGACCCGCTGGCCGAGGCCGAGCACCTGCTCGACCAGTTCCACCAGCTGGCCGACCCGGAAGTGCTGCGCCGCGCCCGGGAACAGGCCCTGGCCGCGGCGACCGGCACCGAGCCCGGTCCGGGGGCCGACGGCGCCGCCGAGCCCGGCGCCCGGGCCCGCCTCGTGCTCGGCCGCGTGCTGCGCGCCGAGGCCGGCACGGCCGCCGCGCGAGCGGCGGGCCGACGCACCGAGCTGCTGCGCGAGGCCGCCGCCGAACTCGCCGCGGCCCACGCGGACGCTCCCGCCGACAGCCGCGTACGAGCCGATGCCGCCCTCGAACTCGCCTCCTGCCACCGCGAACTGTGGCAACAGACGGCAGAGTCGGCCGCCCTCACCGCCGCGCTGGCCCCTCTGGCCGCCGACAGCCCGCCGTGGCCGGGGGTGGCCGAGCGGGCCAGGGGGTGGTACCGCCACCACGGCCGGGCCGACCGAGACGTCACGGACGAGGTGCCCCGGGAGGTGGCCGCGCACCGGGCTCGGGCTCTGCTGCGCGGGCGGATTCTGCTCGATCTCGGGCGCCCTGGGGTGGCCGTCGCCGAACTCCGCGAGGGGTGTGACCTGTTGGCGGCCGAGGGGGCTGGTGACGGGGTGCGGGCGCCTGCCTTGCTGGATCTCGCGCGGGCCCTGCGGGGAGCCGGGGCCGATGGTGCCGAGGCGCGCGAGACGTTGCTGCTGGCCCAGCGGGTCGCCGGGCGCGATCCCGCCCTGCTGCTGCCCTGTCTGGCCGCGCTGGCCGCCTTCCACGACGGGACGGGCGAGCACCGGGAGGCCGACGAGACGTACGAGCGGGCCGTGTTGCTCGCGCCTGCTGATGGCGCCCAGCGCGGGCGGCTTCTCACCGCCTGGGGCGAGTCGCTGCTCAGGCGGGCGTCCGGGCCGGACGGCGCGGACGTCGTGGACCGGGCCGAGTACGTGCTGCGCGAGGCGCTGAACTCGCTGCCCGCGAGGTCCGCGGACCGCGGCCGGCTGCAGGGCCTGGTCGGCAGCGCGCTCGCCCAGCGGTTCCGCCATGTCGGCTTCCTGCCCGACCTGTTCGAGAGCCGGCACCTGCTCGGCCAGGCGGTGCGCGCGGCGGCCGACCCGGCCGTACGGGCCGAGGCCTGGCTGCAGTTGGGGCGGGTACGGCTGGAGGGCTGGTACCACGCCGGGGCGCCGGTGCTGATGGAGGCGCTGCAGGCGTATGAGAACGCCGAGCGGGAGGCACGGGCCGCCCACGGCGGCGACCCCGGCTCGGTGACGGCCGCACGAGCCCGGTACGCCGCCGGCACGGTGCTCACGCTGATGGGGCGGCCCCGCGCGGCCCGTGACGCCCACCGGGCGGCCCGCGAGCAGTGGCAGCGGCTCGTTGGCACGCTGAACGAGGTCGACTGGGCGGATGTCGAGCTGTCCCGGCGGGCCGAGGAGGAGTCCGGGGAAGCCGCTGTGGACGACGGCCGTTCGATGCCGGAGTCGCAGTGGCGGGAAGCGGTTCCGCCGTGGTGGCCCTGGACCGGCGAGTAGGCGAACTGGTCGGCAATTGACCGGAGTTGATCGATTCAGGGTTTCTGCTCCCTGCGCCTCGGGAAGAACTGGGCAGCTGTTATGGCCGTGCGGGGCGGGCGTAGGCAGGGAGGGAGCCGAGGTGACGGAGCAGAGGAAAGGAGCGGCCGGTCCCGGGGAGGACGGCGGCCGGACCGCGCCCCCGCCCGACCTCACCGACGTCGACCTGCGGACATTGCGCGCCATGGACGATCCGGGGCTGCTGACGGCAGTGGCGGGGGTCCTGTGCCGGTCCCGGGAGCCGAGCGAGGTCTGGTACGTCGGCGAGGATTTCCTGAGGCCGCCCGGGAGTCCGGTCCCGCCCGCGGACCGAACGTTTCCAGCCGGACTCGGCGCGTCGGCCGCCGATAAGGACGACTGGGGATGATCTTGGCGACCGTCCCCGTCGAGATCATCAGGCAACTCGCCACCACCCGGCCCGCCCACGCGGGTACCGCGGCACTGCGTGCCGCACTCCACGCGCGTCGCATGCTGCTCCTGAAGGCCCTCCTGGTCCGGGTCGAGCGGGAACGCGCCTCCCTCGCTCCGGCCGCCCGCAGCCGCTTCGAGACCGACTGGGCGCTGCTGGAGCGGGCCGAGCGGTCCGACCCGGCGGCGGTCCGTGACGTCCTCGACTACCCGATGACCGGGGCTTGGCTCGCCGCCGCGCTCGCCGCCCCCGAAGGCCCCGCGCTGGAAGGGCAGTTGGCCCAGTTGAGCGGGGTCGCCCTGGCCGCCGCCGTCCGCGCGGGCTGCGCCGTGACGGGGGAGCGGGCGGTGCCCTCGGGGCTGCTCGCGCTGCCCGGCCTCGGCGTGCTGCGCTGCCCGTCCGGCCGGGTCCTGCTGGGCGGATACCCGGGCCTGGCGCGCATCGGCGACCCCGCCGGGCGGACCGAGGCGCTGCTCACCCGCGGCGGCCCCGCCGCCCACCGGCCGGTCGGCGGCGGCACCGGCTGGTCGGGGCTGCGCGCGCTGCCCGGCAGCGCCGTACTCCTCGACGATCTGGACCCGTACCGGGCGCCGGCGCAAGGGATCGGCCCCGAGGCGCTGGCCGCCGCCGGGCGCCCGCACTCCACCCCCGCGCGGTGGGCCGAAGTCTGGCGGGCCGCGCGGGCGCTGCTGGCGGCGACCGATCCCGGCCGGGTGGCGGAGACGGGGACGGTGCTGCGGGCCGTGGTGCCCCTGGCGCCGTCGGGGCCCGCGGACGGCACCCCGATGAGCGCGACCCTGCGGACCGCCCCCGGCGCCATGCTCAGCCAGCTGCCGTACGGCGGCGACCGCCTGGCCGAGGCCCTGGTGCACGAGACCCAGCACACCAAGCTGGCCGCGCTGCACGAACTCGTGCCGTTGTACCGGCCCGGCGGCGCCCGGTACCGGGTGGGCTGGCGGCCCGATCCGCGCCCCGTCCCCGGGGTGTTCCAGGGCGTGTACGCCCACCTGGCCCTGACCGACCTGTGGGGGCGGGCCCGCGCCGGACCCGCCGGCACGGAGGGCTGGCGGCTCCGGGCCGAGCGCCAGTTCGAGGTGTACTGGGATCAGGTCGGAGAAGCCTTGTCCATACTCCGTGAATCAGATGAACTGACCTTTGCCGGACGGGAGTTCGTCCAGGAGATGGAACGGCGCCACGCAAGTCTCGGCGTGGCGGCGAGAAGTCCTGGGTGACAGGCCGTACATGGTGTATTGCGCTACGTTGTGTGGGCGCTCGCCCGCGAGTCGGGCGCGGAGAAGCAGGGAGCGGCGATGGCGGAACAGCGGCGGTCGGACAGCGACGGGGCACAGCACTTCCTGGTGGTCTTCCCCGGCTATCACCGCTCATGGGCGAGCTGGATCGCGCAGACCCTGGAACGCCACGGCCACCGTGTCACCCTGCAACGCTGGGACCCGCCCCGCGAGGTCCCGCTGGAGGACTCGCTCGGCGACCTGCTGCTCTCCAGCGGCCGGGTGCTGCTCGTGCTCAACGACTGGTTCTTCGAACTCGGCCCGCGCCCCGCGGGTGAGTGGAACGACGTGCTGCGCGGCTTCGTCGCCGCCCACGCGGACCGGTTCGCCGCTGTCAACCTCACCAACCGGCCGCTGCTGCCCGCCACCGCCGTCCTCGAACCGGCCAGCCTCTGGGCGCTCAGCGAGGAAGCCGCCGAGGAGCGGCTGCTCGGCCGGCTCGGCCTGGAACGCCGGCGCAACCCGCGCGTCCTGTCCGGCCGGGCCCGCTACCCCGAGCTGCGCTGCGAGATTTGGGGGGAGGTGCCGCGCCGCAACCCGCGCTTCACCGGCCGCGACGACCTGCTCAACGACATCCACGAGCGCCTCTCCGACGCCGAGCGCGGCGCCGCCGCCTGCACCCTGCTCGGCATGTCCGGCATCGGCAAGACCCAGCTCGCCGCCGAGTACGCGCACCGCTTCAGCACCGACTACGACCTGGTGTGGTGGGTCAACTCCGACGACCGCAACGTCCAGCGCGACCGCTTCGGCGAACTCGCCGTGGAACTCGGCCTGCCCATCGGCGGCGAGCCGGGCGAGCGCATCCGCGCCGTCCTGCACGCGCTGCGCCGCGGCGAGCCCTACGCCAACTGGCTGGTCATCTTCGACGGCTGGGACGACAGCGAGGGCATCAACGCGCTGCTCCCGCAGGGGTCGGGCCATGTCCTGATCACCTCCCGCAACCGGGCCTGGACCGAGTACACCGACGTCCTGGAGGTGCCGGGCTTCCTGCGCGCGGAGTCCACCGCCTATCTGATGCGGCGCGCCCCGCACATCACCGCGGCCGAGGCAGACGAGGTCGCCGCCGAGTTCGGCGACGTACCGCTGCCGCTGGTGCAGGCCGCCTCCTGGCTCGGCGAGTCCCGCATGGAGGTGCCCGAATACCTGCGGATGGTGCGCGAGCGCAAGCTCTCCACCGTGGACGAGCCCGCCACCGGCGAGGGCTTCCCGCAGTCCTCCATGACCTCCTGGTCGATACTGCTCAACCGGCTGCGCCGCTCCCAGCCCCAGGCGATCGACGTCCTCGGGCTGTGCACGTCCTTCGCCCCCGGACGCATCCCGCTGGGCCTCATCCGCGCCTACCCGCAGACCGACCTGCCCGAAGAGCTGCGCTGGATGGTCACGGACCTGCCCGCCTGGACCCGTGCCCTGGACACCCTCGTCAACTACTCGGTGCTCACCCGCGAGACCCGCGGCCCGCTCGGCGCCGAGATGGGCCCGCACCAGGAGTCGGTCCATATGCACCGGCTCGTGCACGACATCGTCTCCAAGCTGACCAGCGACGAGAACCAGGCCGTCCATCGCCGGGCGGTGCGCACGCTGCTCGCCGAGGCCGACCCCGGCAACCCCGTGGACAGCAGGAACTGGCCGCGCTACGCCGAGCTGCTGCCGCACCTGGAACCCTCCGGCGCGCTGAGCAGTGGCCAGCCGCGGGTGCGGGCGACGGTCCTCAACTGCCTCCAGTACTGCCGGCGCAGCGGCGAGTACAACAGCGGCCTCGAACTGGCCCAGAAGATCCGCGACCGCTGGTCGAAGACCCTGGACCCGCTGTCCCAGCACATGCTCGAACTGACCAACCTGGAGAGCTACATCCTGCGCTCCAGCGGCAGGTTCCGTGAGGCGCACGAGCTGGACCGCCGCTTCCTGGAGCGGGTGCAGGCCGCCCCCCGGCGCAACGAACTCGCCGAGCTGATCACCCAGGGCTCCCTGGCCGGAGATCTGCGCTACCTGGGCCGGTACGAGGAGGCGTACGCCCTTCAGCGTCAGGTCCTGGAAGGCAACGCACAGCTTCTCGGCGCCGACGACGCCGCGACCCTGGTCGCCCGGCACAACCTCGGCGTGAGCCTGCGGCTGCTGGGCCGGTACGCGGAGGCCTACGAGCTCGACCTGGACACCCTGTCCCGGCGCGAGAACGTGCTGCGCGCCCGGCACATCAACACCCTCAACTCGGGCAGCGCCGTCGCCCACTCCCTGCGCCTGCTCGGCCGCTACCGCGACGCCCTGTCCCGGCAGGAGCCGGTGGTCCGACTGCATGTCCAGGTGCTCGGAGCGCAGCACCCGCAGACCCTGGAGGCACGCGTCCAGCTGGCCATGTGCCGCCGCCGGGACGGCGCCCACAACGCCGACGTGGGGCCGTCGATGGCCGCGCTGCTGGAACAGCTGGCTCAGCTGCACGGCCGCGAGCACTACCGCACCCTGGCCTTCCTCACCAACTACGGCAACTACCTGCGGGAGCACGGCGACCTGAGCCAGGCGCGGGAACTGATCGACGAGGCCGAGGCCGGCTACCGCGCCCTGCTCGGCCCCGCCCACCCCGTCGCCACGGGCATGCTCTCCAACACCGCGCTCATCATGCAGGCCGCGGGGGAACGCGCCGACGCGCTGGCGATGTCGGAGTCCGCGCTGGCCGGGCTCACCTCCAGCCTGTCCGGCGACCATCCGTGGGTTCTGGGCTGCGCCCTCAACACGGCCGCTGCCCGCAACTTCACCGGCCGGATCGCCGAGGCCGCGCAGCTGAGCCGGGACACCCTGCGGCGGGCCCGGCGGGTCCTCGACCACGAGCACCCGCTCACCCTCTCCTGCCAGGTGGCTCTCGCCGCGGATCTGCGGGGCGTGAACGAGCACGAGGAGGCCACCAAACTGGAGGAGGACGCCCTCCTCACCCTCACCCGCACCCTGGGCGCGCAACATCCGCACACCCTCTCCGCCCGCCAGCGGGTCCGTCCCTACTGGGATTTCGAGGCATACCTGGGCTGAGCCGGGGCGCCCCGAAGGGGCTGCCCCAAAGGGGCGCGGGGCTGTGTCGATATGCGGCTCCGCCGCCTGGGCGCGACCAGCCACGACGGACCCGCAGCCGCGTACGGCCGAAATCGCCCCGACGGACAGGCGAAGGGCCCGGCACCGAGAACGAACTCGGCACCGGACCCTGAGTGTGTCGGCTGAACCGCCGGAGGCCTACGCCTCGAACACCTCACGCATCAGCTGCTCCTGCTCCGCCTGGTGGCGCTTCGCGGAGCCCACCGCCGGGGACGAGCCGTGCGGGCGGGAGATGCGCCGCAGTCGCTCGCCGGCCGGGATGTCCGCGCCGACCGCCAGGTCCAGGTGGTCGATCAGGTTGAGCGCGATGAACGGCCAGGCACCCTGGTTCGCCGGCTCCTCCTGGGCCCACAGGTACTTCTCGGCGTTCGGGTACTTGTTGACCTCCGCCTGGAGCTCGGCACCCGGCAGCGGGTACAGGCGCTCGATGCGGATGATCGCCGTGTCCGTGGCACCGCGCTTCTGACGCTCGGCCTCCAGGTCGTAGTAGACCTTGCCGGCGCAGAAGACGACCTTGCGGACCGCGGCCGGGTCGACCGTGCTGTCGCCGATGACCGGGCGGAACTCCCCGCTCGTGAACTCCTCCGCCTTCGAGGCCGCCGCCTTCAGGCGCAGCATCGACTTCGGGGTGAAGACGACCAGCGGCTTGTGGTGCGGGTTGTGCACCTGCCACCGCAGGAGGTGGAAGTAGTTCGACGGGAGCGTGGGCATGGCCACCGTCATGTTGTTCTGGGCGCAGAGCTGGAGGAACCGCTCGGGACGCGCGGACGAGTGGTCCGGGCCCTGGCCCTCGTAGCCGTGCGGCAGCAGCAGGGTGACGCCGGACGTCTGGCCCCACTTCTGCTCCGCCGAGGAGATGAACTCGTCCACGACCGTCTGCGCGCCGTTGACGAAGTCACCGAACTGCGCCTCCCACATCACGAGGGACTCGGGACGGGCCAGCGAGTAGCCGTACTCGAAGCCCATCGCCGCGTACTCGGAGAGCAGGGAGTTGTAGACGTTCAGGCGCGCCTGGTCATCGGAGAGGTACTGCAGCGGCGTGTACTCCTCGCCGGTCTCCCGGTCGATCAGCACCGCGTGGCGCTGGCCGAAGGTGCCGCGCTGGGAGTCCTGGCCCGCGAGGCGGACCGGGGTGCCCTCCAGCAGCAGCGAGCCGACGGCCAGGGTCTCGCCCATGCCCCAGTCGATCGTGCCGTCCTCGACCATCGCCGCACGGCGCTGCAGCTGCGGCTGCAGACGCGGGTGGACGGTGATGTGGTCGGGGACGTTGACCTGGGACTCGGCGATCCGCTTGACGACCTCCGCGGAGATCGCGGTCGGGACCGCGACCGGGAAACCGTCCTGCGGCGCGTGGACGACGCCGTCGGCCGGCTGCGAGGTGGCCTCGCGGACCTCGGTGAAGACCTTCTCCAGCTGGCCCTGGTAGTCCTGGAGGGCCTGCTCGGCCTCTTCCAGGGTGATGTCGCCCCGACCGATCAGGGACTCGGTGTACAGCTTGCGCACCGAGCGCTTCTTGTCGATCAGGTCGTACATCAGCGGCTGGGTGAAGGCCGGGTTGTCCGACTCGTTGTGACCGCGGCGGCGGTAGCAGATGAGGTCGATCACCACGTCCTTGTTGAACGCCTGGCGGAACTCGAAGGCGAGCCGCGCGACGCGGACCACGGCCTCCGGGTCGTCGCCGTTCACGTGGAAGATCGGGGCCTCGATCATGCGGGCCACGTCCGTCGCGTACATGGAGGAACGCGAGGACTCGGGGGCCGCGGTGAAGCCGACCTGGTTGTTGATGACGATGTGGACCGTGCCGCCGGTGCGGTAGCCGCGCAGCTGCGACATGTTCAGCGTCTCGGCCACGACGCCCTGGCCCGCGAAGGCCGCGTCGCCGTGCAGGGCCACCGGCAGGACGGTGAAGTCCGTGCCGCCCTTGTTGATGATGTCCTGCTTGGCGCGGGCGACGCCCTCCAGGACCGGGTCGACCGCCTCCAGGTGCGAGGGGTTCGCGACCAGCGAGACCTTGATCTGCTCGCCGTCCAGGCCCGTGAAGGTGCCCTCGGCGCCCAGGTGGTACTTCACGTCGCCGGAGCCGTGCATCGACTTCGGGTCGAGGTTGCCCTCGAACTCGCGGAAGATCTGCGCGTACGACTTGCCGACGATGTTGGCGAGGACGTTCAGGCGGCCACGGTGGGCCATGCCGATGACGACCTCGTCCAGGCGCGACTCGGCGGCGCTGTCGATGACTGCGTCCAGCAGCGGGATGACGGACTCGCCGCCCTCCAGCGAGAAGCGCTTCTGGCCGACGTACTTCGTCTGCAGGAAGGTCTCGAAGGCCTCAGCCGCGTTCAGGCGGCGCAGGATGCGCAGCTGCTCCTCGCGCTCCGGCTTGGTGTGCTGGCGCTCGACGCGGTCCTGGATCCACTTGCGCTGCTTCGGGTCCTGGATGTGCATGAACTCGATGCCGATGGTGCGGCAGTACGAGTCGCGCAGGACACCGAGGATGTCGCGCAGCTTCATCAGGGACTTGCCGGAGAAGCCGCCGACGGCGAACTCGCGCTCCAGGTCCCACAGGGTGAGGCCGTGCTCGGTGATGTCCAGGTCGGGGTGCTTGCGCTGGCGGTACTCCAGCGGGTCGGTGTCGGCCATCACGTGACCGCGGACCCGGTAGGAGTGGATCAGCTCGAAGACGCGGGCGGCCTTGGTGACGTCGTCGTCGTGCGAGGCGTCGATGTCCCGGAGCCAGCGGACCGGCTCGTAGGGGATGCGCAGCGCCTTGAAGATGTCGTCGTAGAAGCCGTTCTCGCCGAGCAGCAGGTTCGCGACCTGGCGCAGGAACTCGCCGGAGGCGGCGCCCTGGATCACCCGGTGGTCGTAGGTCGACGTGAGCGTCATGACCTTCGAGATGCCGAGCTTGTTCAGGGTGTCCTGGGAGGTGCCCTGGAACTCCGCCGGGTAGTCCATGGAGCCGACGCCCATGATCACGGACTGGCCGGGCATCAGACGCGGCACGGAGTGGACGGTGCCGAGGCCGCCGGGGTTGGTCAGGGAGACCGTCACGCCGGTGAAGTCGTCCATCGTCAGCTTGTTGTCGCGGGCGCGACGGACGATGTCCTCGTAGGCCTGCCAGAACTCGAAGAAGTTCAGCGTCTCGGCCTTCTTGATCGCCGCGACGACCAGCTGGCGGTCGCCGTTGGGCTTGACCAGGTCGATGGCGAGGCCGAGGTTGACGTGCGGCGGCTTGACGAGGGTCGGCTTGCCGTCCTTCTCGCCGAAGGACCAGTTCATCGACGGCATGGCCTTGATGGCCTGCACCATCGCGTACCCGATGACGTGCGTGAAGGAGATCTTCCCGCCGCGGGCGCGCTTGAGGTGGTTGTTGATGACGATGCGGTTGTCGAACAGCAGCTTCACCGGGACCGCGCGGACCGAGGTGGCCGTCGGCAGCTCCAGCGAGGCGTTCATGTTCTTCGCGACCGCGGCGGCCGGGCCGCGCAGGGTGACCAGCTCGGGGCCCTCGGGGGCCGCCGCAGCGGGCGCGGCGGGAGCGGCCTTGGGCTTCGGCTGAGCGGGCGCCTGTGCGGGCGCCGTCGGCTTGGCCGGGGCGGGGGCCGGAGCCGCGGCGGGCTTCGGGGCCACCGGGGCGGGAGCGGCGGCGGCCGGGGCCGCGGACGCGCTCGGGGCCGCAGGAGCCGTGGTGGTGGTCTCTGCGGCCCCCGTGGCCGCAGTACCCGCCGGAGCCGGGGCGGCAGGCGCGCCCGGCTTGTAGTCGGCGAAGAAGTCCCACCAGGCACGGTCTACCGAATTCGGGTCCTGGAGGTACTGCTGATAGATCTCGTCGACGAGCCACTCGTTCGGACCGAACGCAGCAGCGGGGTTCTTCCCGGCTTGGTCGTCGGTGGAGATGCTCGAGTTACTGGGGGACTGTGGCGACACGGCGGCAACCGCCCTCTTCCGCTTCACAAGGTGATGGACAGCGGAAATAAAGGCTACGCCTCCAAGACCGCGAAGGTCAGGTCGAGCCCGTTCATCGTCGCGTAAGTCACACCGGAAATCTTGTTTCAGGGCTTGATATGGCGGGAAACAAGCGTGGTTCCGCATGTCAGCGGATGTGTGCGGGTTCGCCGAACGGGGCCCGGCGCGGATCAGTGCAGGCGCGCGCCCGGGCCCGTCGCAGATCACACGTGTCCGGCTGCGCGGACGCGCATGGATCTTGTGGCTCCGGTTCGGACTTTACGTCAACTTGGGACGGAAGTCTCTCCCGGGAGAGTGACGATGATCCTGCAACCGCGATCGGATTCGGCCACACCGATCCGGCCGCCGTGCAGATCCACCGCCCAGCGGGCGATCGCGAGGCCGAGACCGGTGCCGCCGTCGCTGCCCGGGCCGTGCGGCCGGGTCACCGAGCCGCGGTTGAACCGCTCGAACACCCGGTGCCACTCCGAGCGCGGGATGCCGGGCCCCTCGTCCAGGACCTCCAGCTCCAGCGAATCCGGCTGCGGCCCCCGCCGCGCCCGTACGGTCACGCGGCCGTGCGGCGGGCTGTGCTTGACCGCGTTGTCGATCAGGTTCGCGACGACCTGGTGGATGCGCTCGGGGTCCGCGTGCGCGGTCAGCTCCGGCGGGGAGACGTCGAGGTGCAGATGGACGTCCGTACGCGTGTGCTTGCCCGAGCCGGAGGCGATGTCCGCGCGCACGGAGGCGACCATGTTGGCCTCCTTCAGCACGCCCGACAGGTACGGCCACACCTCGAAGCGGCGCTTCTTCAGCGGTACGACGCCGTTGTCGAGCCGGGACAGGTCCAGCAGCGTCTCCACGAGCCGGCTGAGCCGCTCGGTCTGCTTCAGGGCCGTCCGCATGGTCTCCGGGTCGGCCTCGGTGACCCCGTCGACGATGTTCTCCAGCACCGCGCGCAGGCCGGCGATCGGCGTGCGCAGCTCGTGCGAGACGTTCGCGACCAGCTCTTTTCGCTGCTGGTCCTGGGCATCCAGCTCGTCGGCCATGACGTTGATCGTCTCGGCCAGGTCGCCCAGCTCGTCCCGGCGGTTCTCGCGCACCCGGCGCGTGTAGTCGCCCTGCGAGATGGAGCGGGCCACCGCGTTCATCTCGTCCAGGGGCGAGGTGAGCGAGTGCGCCACGAACTGCGTGATCAGCAGCGTGGCGATCATCGAGAAGACCGTGATGAAACGCAGCTCGGTCTTGGTGTGCACCGCGACGATCGACAGACCGGTGGTGATCAGCACCGAGATGACGACCAGAGCGCCCAGCTTGGTCTTGATCGAGAACGGGCGTACGCCGCCCCAGGGTTCCCCAGCGGGGTGCCCGGGGCCCCTCCGTGCGGCTTCGCGCCCGCCGCTCATGGCGTCGGCGTCTCCAGCGCGTAGCCCACACCGTGCACGGTACGGATCCGCTCGGCGCCGATCTTCCGGCGCAGCGCCTTGATGTGGCTGTCCACGGTCCGGGTGCCGGAGGCGTCCGCCCAGTCCCACACCTCGGCCAGCAGCTGCTCACGGGAGAGCACCGCGCGCGGGGTGTTCGCCAGGCACACCAGCAGGTCGAACTCGGTGGGCGTCAGGTGGACGTCCTCCGACTTCACCCGTACCCGGCGCTGCGCGTGGTCGATCTCCAGCTCGCCGAGCCGCAGGATGCCGGAGCGGGGCGTCGCGGCGGCCAGGGCCGCCCGCTCCACGCGCCGCAGCAGCACGTGCACGCGCGCCGCCAGCTCCCGCATCGAGAACGGCTTGGTCATGTAGTCGTCGGCGCCGACCCCGAGCCCGACCAGCATGTCCGTCTCGTCGTCCCGCGCGGTGAGCATCAGCACCGGCACCGGCCGCTGCGCCTGCACCCGGCGGCAGACCTCCAGGCCGTCGAAGCCCGGCAGCATGATGTCGAGGATCAGCAGGTCGGGCTGCCAGGCCTCGGCCGTGTCGACGGCGGCCGGTCCGTCGACCGCGGTCTGCACGAGGAATCCCTCGGCGCGGAGCCGGGCCGCGATGGCGTCGACGATCGTGGGATCGTCCTCGACCACCAGCACGCGACGCTGAGCCCCCGGGGTGCTCGTCGCCGCGCCGCTCTGGGAGGTGTGTGTCTGCTCCATCGCCCGCCCCTGTTGCTTATGTTGCTTTCCGGAATCCGTGGGGAGATCCCATGACTGCGATTGACGCTTGAATGATCCGCGTCAGAGAAGCACCCTACGGGGACTCGCCGTGCCGTCGCTATCCAGGTCGGACGGCGAGGTGCACGGCGTCCGGAACGCCCCGGGCAACGGGCACCTCTTCGGTACGCACCTGCCGGAACCCGGCATTCCGCAAACTTCCTTCAAATTCCGGAGAGGGCTCGGCAGACCATACGGCAAGTACCCCACCCGGCTTCAACGCCCTTGCGCAGGAAGCGAGTCCGGCGGGTGAGTACAGTCCGCCGTTGTCCTCGGTCACGGTCCATCCGGGGCCGTTGTCGATGTCCAGACACAGGGCGTCGAACGTGTCTGAAGTCTCATGGACGTACCTCACCAGGTCGGCTTCCACGATCTCGGTACGGGGGTCGGCGAGGGCCGCCGCGGACACCTGTGCGAGCGGTCCGCGCCGGTGCCAGTCGACGACGGCGGGCTCCCGCTCCACCACCGTGATCCGCCCCCAGCGGGAGTCGGCGGCAGCGTGTGCGAGCGAGAACCCGACCCCCAGCCCGCCGATCAGCACGTCCGGCGCCGACCGCCCGTCCAGGGCCCCGTACGCGGCGTCGACCAGCAGCCGCTCCGAGCGGCCGTCGGAGGTGTCCATCAGGAAGCAGCCGTTGGCGATGATCTGCAACAGCTCCCCGTGTCTGCGCAGCACCACTTCTCCGAAGGGGCCATCGCGCCGGTCCAGGACCACGGGGGCGTCGTACGCGGCAGTCATGAGCCCATCCTGCTCGAACGGGGCTTTGCGGGCACGGGAATTACGGATGACGGGAGGGTGGTTTCCCCGCCGCGGCCTTGAGCAGGGGCGGCGGCCGGACGCATCCGGAGCTTGAGAGGTTGCTTTGAATCGGCTCTCGCGTGGCGTCGGTCATAGACAGGGGCCCGCGCAACGCCAAGGGTGGGGCGCGACGGAAGGAGCGCCACACCGTGGATCGGACCGCGAAAGGCCCTGCGACGGCCGCGTCTTCGCCCCCGCCGGGCCTGCCCCTTCCCGCCGACGGCCCCGCAGTCCCCTCGGCCCCCGGCATCGCCCGCTTCCTGGACGGCATGCCGCGCCAGCGAGGCGCCACGGCACCCGCGCCTGCCCCCGCGCCCGCGGAAGAGCGCGCCCTGCGTCCTCGCCCCTGGCACCTGCTGCCGTCCCCGGGGCGCACCCCCTACACCTTCGCCTACGCGGCCGTCCTGGCCGTCACCTCGCTGATCGCGGCGTTGGCCGACCCCGGGCTCATGCACGCGCTCTACCAGGACTCCAGCACGGACGTCGCCCACCTGGTGCGCACGCCCGTACTGGTGCTGCTGGCCAGCGCGCTGTGGATCGCGGGCGGGGTCCTGTCGCCGTACGCGCTCGCCTTCGTGCTCGTGCTGACCGGGCTGGAGCGGCGCATAGGCGGGGCGCGGGCCGTCTGTGTGTTCCTGGCCGGGCACGTCCTCGCCACTCTCGCCACGGAGGTCCCGGTGGGCCTGGCGGTCCTTTTCGGCCACCTTCCCGAGACCTCGCTGCACCGCCTGGACTACGGCATCAGCTTCGGCGTCGCGGCCAGCACCAGCGCCCTCGCGGGCCTGCTCACCCCCTGGCTCCGCTGGCCCCTGCTCGCCCTGTTCACCGGCGCCCTCCTCGACGACCTGATCGCCTTCCAGGACCCGATGACCAACTGGGGCCATCTGATCGCCCTGTCGATCGGCATAGCGGCCTGGCCCCTGGTGCGCCGCTGGCAGCAGCCGGCCTAGCCCCCCATCTGCGGAAACCCATGCGTCACCCCCTGATCGCTCACAGCGAACGGCAGCCCGGGAACATCCATGCACCGGCATTAGTTGAGTCGGCATAACTCAAGTTGACTGCCTAAGGGGAGATCATGGCTGCTGAGTCCACGGCGTTCACGCTCGCCCTGCCCGTGCTGCCGCTCGACGACGAGGTCGTACTGCCCGGCATGGTGGTTCCGCTGGACCTGAGCGACACAGAGGTACGGGCCGCGGTGGAGGCCGCACAGGCCGCCGCGCGTTCCACGCCCGGAAAGCCCCAGGTTCTGCTGGTGCCACGCATCGACGGCACGTACGCCAAGACGGGTGTGCTCGGCACGGTCGAGCAGGTCGGCCGGCTGGCCGACGGCGACCCGGGTGCCCTGATCCGCGGCCGGAGCCGGGTGCGGATCGGCGCGGGTACCACCGGGCCGGGCGCGGCGCTGTGGGTCGAGGGCGCGCGCAGCGAGGAGAGCGTGCCCGAGCCGCTGCCGGGCCAGGTCGCGGACCTGGTCAAGGAGTACAAGGCGCTGGCCAGCAGCTGGCTGAAGAAGCGCGGCGCCTGGCAGGTCGTCGACCGTGTCCAGGCCATCGAGGACGTCTCGGCGCTGGCCGACAACTCCGGCTACTCGCCCTTCCTGACCACCGAGCAGAAGGTGGAGCTGCTGGAGACCGCCGACCCGGTGGCCCGGCTGAAGCTCGCCACGCAGCAGCTCCGCGACCACCTCGCCGAGCAGGACGTGGCCGAGACCATCGCCAAGGACGTCCAGGAGGGGGTCGACAAGCAGCAGCGCGAGTTCCTGCTGCGCCGCCAGCTGGAGGCCGTCCGCAAGGAACTGCGCGAGCTGAACGGCGAGCAGGAGGGCGAGGAGTCCGACGACTACCGCGCCCGCGTCGAGGCCGCCGACCTGCCGGAGAACGTCCGCGAGGCCGCCCTCAAGGAGGTCGACAAGCTGGAGCGCGCCTCCGACCAGTCGCCGGAGGGCTCGTGGATCCGCACCTGGCTGGACACCGTCCTGGAGCTGCCGTGGAACACGCGCACCGAGGACGCGTACGACATCCAGGGCGCCAAGGCGGTCCTGGACGCCGAGCACGCCGGTCTGGAGGACGTGAAGGAGCGCATCACCGAGTACCTGGCGGTGCGCAAGCGGCGCAGTGAGCGCGGCCTGGGTGTCATCGGCGGCCGGCGCGGCGGTGCCGTGCTCGCGCTCGTCGGCCCGCCCGGCGTCGGCAAGACGTCGCTCGGCGAGTCCGTCGCGCACGCGATGGGGCGGAAGTTCGTCCGCGTCGCCCTCGGCGGCGTCCGTGACGAGGCCGAGATCCGCGGCCACCGGCGTACGTATGTCGGCGCGCTGCCCGGCCGGATCGTGCGCGCCGTCAAGGAGGCCGGGTCCCTGAACCCGGTCGTGCTGCTCGACGAGATCGACAAGGTGGGCTCGGACTTCCGGGGCGACCCGGCAGCCGCCCTGCTGGAGGTCCTGGACCCGGCGCAGAACCACACGTTCCGCGACCACTACCTGGAGGTCGAACTCGACCTGTCGGACGTCGTCTTCCTGGCCACCGCCAACGTCCTGGAGGCCATCCCGGAGGCCCTGGCCGACCGGATGGAGATCGTCCGCCTGGACGGCTACACGGAGGACGAGAAGATCGTCATCGCCCGTGACCACCTGCTCCCGCGCCAGCTGGAGCGGGCCGGTCTGAACAAGGACGAGGTCACGATCGAGGAGAGCGCGCTGCGCAAGCTCGCCGGCGAGTACACGCGCGAGGCGGGCGTGCGCACCCTGGAGCGGTCCGTCGCGCGGCTGCTGCGCAAGATCGCCGCACAGCACGAACTGGGTGCGCGGGAGCTGCCGTTCACCGTACGGGACGAGGACCTGCGCGGACTGATCGGGCGCCCGCACCATGTGCCCGAGTCCGCCCAGGACCCGGCCGAGCGCCGTACGTCCGTGCCCGGCGTCGCGACCGGCCTCGCGGTCACCGGAGCCGGTGGTGACGTGCTCTTCGTGGAGGCGTCCCTCGCCGACCCGGAGACCGGCGCGGCGGGTCTGACCCTGACCGGGCAGCTGGGTGACGTGATGAAGGAGTCGGCGCAGATCGCGCTGAGCTTCCTGCGCAGCCACGGCGCCGAACTGGAGCTTCCGGTCGGCGACTTGAAGGACCGGGGCGTGCACATCCACTTCCCGGCGGGCGCGGTGCCGAAGGACGGCCCGAGCGCGGGCGTGACGATGACCACGGCCCTCGCCTCGCTGCTCTCCGGCCGCCTGGTCCGCACGGACGTGGCCATGACCGGCGAGGTCTCGCTGACCGGCCGGGTGCTGCCCATCGGCGGCGTGAAGCAGAAGCTGCTCGCCGCGCACCGCGCCGGGGTGACCACCGTGATCATCCCCAAGCGCAACGAGCCCGACCTGGACGACGTCCCGGCCGAGGTGCTGGACAAGCTGGACGTCCACGCCGTGTCCGACGTCCGACAGGTCCTGGAGCTGGCGCTCGCGCCCGCCACGAACGGCGCGACGCGGGAGGTTCCGGTCGCGGCGTGACGGACGCTGCCGGAAAGGCGAGGCCCGGGTTCCGTGAGGGAGGCCCGGGCCTCTGCCACGCCCTCATCGAGAGATCCTGTGCGGCGCACATGTGGATCACTCGGTAGAATTCAGGCGTGAGTTGGCCCCCCAGCCGCCCCTCCGGGCTGATCGGGGCGGAGATCGCCGGCTACCGGGTCGAGCGCGAGCTGGGCCGCGGCGGCATGGCCGTTGTGTACTGCGCCACCGACCTGCGCCTGGGCCGCACGGTCGCCCTCAAGCTGCTCGCCCCCGAGTACACCCGCAACGACGCCTTCCGCCGCCGTTTCGCGTACGAGTCCCGGGTGGCCGCCGCCATCGACCACCCCAATATCGTGCCCGTCTTCGAGGCCGGCGAGGCCGACGGGATCCTGTACATCGCGATGTGTTACGTCCACGGTCTCGACCTGCGGGCCGTGCTCGACCGGGACGGCCCTCTCGACGTACCGGCCGCGCTGCGCATCGCCGCCCAGCTGGCCTCCGCCCTGGACGCGGCCCACGCCCACGAACTGGTCCACCGGGACGTCAAACCCGGCAACGTCCTGGTCGCCAAGGGCGTCGACAGTGACCACCCCGAGCACGTGTACCTCACGGACTTCGGGCTGGCGAAGAAGTCCCTGTCGCTCACCGGGTTCACCACCGCGGGGGAGTTCGTCGGCACGCTCGACTACGTGGCGCCGGAGCGGATCGCGGGCCGCCCGGTGGACGGCAGGTCCGATCTCTACAGCCTGGCCTGCGTCGTGCACGAGACCCTCGCGGGCGCGCCCCCCTTCGAGCGCGACGACCACCTCGAACTGCTGTGGGCGCACCAGTACGACCCGCCGCCCGCGGTGAGCGAGCGGCGGCCGGAGCTCCCGCGGGCCGCCGACGAGGTCCTGCGCAAGGCCCTGGCAAAGGCCCCGGAGGACCGGTACGGCACCTGCCTGGAGTTCGTGACGGCGCTGCGCGCGGCGGCGGGCGAGGCCGGCCTGGCTCCGCCTGCACCGACGCCGATGCCGACTCCGGCGCCGGCGGACGTCCCGGAGCACCGCGCGGCCGACGTACCCGAGCCGGAGCCGGTGCCCGATCCGCCCGGCTGGGCCGGGCCGGTCCTCGGGGCCCATTAACCGCCATTGCCCCTGCCGTCAAGTCCCGAGTCCTCGGAACGTGACCGCGTTCCGGCATTCCGGCCTACTTGAAGCACGGCCCCACCGGTGAGAACCGGAAACCGAAAAGGGCCCCGATTCAAGTAGGAGAACGTCATGAAGCGCATCAACGAGAACAACGAGGCCGTCCGTCCCAAGCGAGGTATCCGCCTCTCGACGATCGTCGCCTCGGCCGTGGTCGTCGCCGGCGGAATCATTCTCCCGGCCACCGCCGCCTCGGCGTCCACGATGCCCGACTCGTCGACCGTCACGATGGTGGCCCACCAGGGCAAGCACCACAGCGACCACCACAAGAAGCACAAGGGCAACGCGACCGGTGGTAAGGGCGGCAACGCCACGAGCAACGGTGGCGGGAACGCGACTGGTGGTGGCGGTGGTAATGCCACGAGCAATGGCGGTGGCAATGCGACTGGTGGTGGCGGTGGTAATGCCACGAGTAATGGTGGTGGCAATGCGACTGGTGGTGGCGGTGGTAATGCCACGAGTAATGGTGGCGGGAACGCGACTGGTGGTGGCGGTGGTAATGCCACGAGTAATGGTGGCGGGAACGCGACTGGTGGTGGCGGTGGTAATGCCACGAGTAATGGTGGCGGGAAC
>NZ_JBSFVT010000009.1:270618-326292 GCF_053592455.1 Streptomyces sp. NPDC002676
ACGCGACTGGTGGTGGCGGTGGTAATGCCACGAGCAATGGCGGTGGCAATGCGACCGGTGGTGGCGGCGGCAACGCCACGAGCAACGGTGGCGGCAATGCGACCGGCGGCGCCGGTGGTGATGCCACGGCCAACTGAAGTTCCCGTCGCTGACGGCAGCGGGTGAGCCACGGGGTTCGGGTGGCGCGGTCATCGGCCGCGCCACCCGACCACCGACGGTCCCGCGTCTCCCAGCCATTCCCACCGCACGACCGCTCCGCCTCAAGCCTCAAGCCTCAAGAAACGGCACTCCTCATGACCCGCAACGTCCGCAAGAGCAGCCTGGCCGTGGCCGCCGCCTCCCTCCTGCTGCCCCTCGGCGCCGTCCTGATCCCCGCAGGCGCCGCCTTCGCCGCCCCCGCGCCGTCCGGCTTGTCGGCTTCCGTGATGCGCGACGACCACGGCGGCAAGGGCCACAGGAAGAGCGATGGGCACCACAACGGTGACCACCACAAGAAGCACGGCGATCACGGATACGGGCACGACGGCGACGACCACGGCACCTGCCGTCCCGGTGACGCCAGGGGCGGCGACGGCGGCAACGGCACCGGTGGCGACGCCCCGGTCTGCACGGCCCCGGGCGGTGTCGGCACCGGCGGCGCCGGTGGGCGTGGCCGGGGCTCGTGCGGCGGCCGGGGCACCAACGGCCGCAACGGCACCGGCACCAACGGCAGCGACGGCCCGCCGTGCCCCGACCACCCGTCCCCGGAGCCGGGCACAGGTGACAGCGGCAGCACCCCCGCCCCGGAGAATCCGGCCCCCGACCACCCGGCCCCGGCCGACCCCGGCCCCTCGCCGTCCGACCCCGGTCAGGACAGTGGCGGCTCCGCCTCTGACGCACCCGCTCCGCCCGACGTGGTCGTCAACTGAGCGGTCGCGACCGACACCGCCGGCGAAGACCCCCGTACCGCCCGGTGAACGACCGCCCCGGAACCCCTGCCCCGCCACACCCCGGCGGGGCAGAGCCGTGTCCGCGTGCGCCACTGAGGCGTCACTCGGCGTCGCTCAGGCCGGGGCCACCGTCTGCTCCGCCCACACCGTCTTGCCGACGCGGTCGTGCCGGGTGCCCCAGCTCTCGGCGAGCTGGGCGACGAGCAGCAGGCCTCGGCCGCCCTCGTCGAAGATGCGGGCGCGCCGCATGTGCGGGGTGGTGCCGCTGGAGTCGTAGACCTCGCAGATCAGCTTGTCGCCCTGGTGGATCATGCGGAGCTGGATGGGCGGGCGGCCGTAGCGGATCGCGTTGGTGACCAGCTCGCTGACCATCAGCTCGGTGGTGAAGGAGACCTCGGCCAGCCCCCACTCGGTCAGCTGGTCGTCGACGAGGTGGCGGGCGACGGCGACGACGGTCGGCTCGTTGTCCAGGTCCCATGCGGCGACCCGGTCGGCGTGCAGGCCGCGGGTGCGGGCGACGAGCAGGGCGATGTCGTCGTCGGGGCGGTGGCTGAGCAGCGCGGTGAGCACGTGGTCGCAGACGGCGTCCAGGGTCGGGGCGGGGCGGACGAGCGCGGCGAACATCTTGTCCAGCGCCTCGTCGATGTCGTGGTCGCGGGCCTCCAGCAGTCCGTCGGTGTAGAGGGCGAGCAGGCTGCCTTCGGGCAGTTCCGTCTCGACGGCCTCGAACGGCAGCCCGCCGAGCCCCAACGGCGGCCCCGCGGGCACGTCGACGAAGCGGACCGCGCCGTCCGGGGTGACCACGGCGGGCGGCGGATGACCGGCCCGGGCGAGGGTGCAGCGGCGCGAGACCGGGTCGTAGACCGCGTACAGGCAGGTGGTGCCGATGCCGCCGGCGGTCTCGGCGGCCGGGTCCGCGCTGCCCTCGTCGGCGGCCAGGCGCAGCACCAGGTCGTCGAGGTGGGTGAGGAGTTCGTCGGCCGGGAGGTCGACGTCCGCCAGGGTGCGTACGGCGGTGCGCAGCCGGCCCATGGTGGCCGAGGCGCGGATGCCGTGGCCGACGACGTCGCCGACGACGAGGGCCACGCGGGCCCCGGACAGCGGGATCACGTCGAACCAGTCGCCGCCCACGCCCGCCTTGGTGGCCGCGGGCAGATAGCGGGTGGCGATCTCCAGGGCCGCCTGCTCGGGCAGCGTGTGCGGGAGCAGGCTGCGCTGGAGGGCCATGGTGGTGGTGCGGGCCCGGGAGTAGCGGCGGGCGTTGTGGATGCCGGTGGCGGCCTTGGCCGTGTACTCCTCGGCGAGCCGCAGATCCTCGGGCCCGAAGGGCTCCCGCCCCGGGCGGCGGCCGAACAGCGCGACCCCGAGCGTGGTGCCCTGGGCGAGCAGCGGCACCAGCAGCAGCGAACGGGTCTGCGAGGCGCGCAGCCAGGCGGCGCCCGAGTCCAGCGTGGCCCACTCGGCGACGGCCGGGTCGGTCGTGTCGTACAGCATCGCGTGACGCGCGGCCAGGCACTCGGCCGCGGGGGAGCCCGCCGGGCATGCGACCGCCTCGCCCACGCCGCTCCCGGCCTCGGAAGCGGGGTCGTGCGGGGTGGCCGTACGCAGCGCGGCGCGGCGCAGGAGGACCGGGCCGGGGGTGGTCTCCTCCGCGGTCTGCGGGGAGTCGAGCAGGTCCACGGCCATGACGTCGGCGAGCCGGGGGACCGTGACCTCGGCGAGTTCCTGCGCCCCGCGGGCGAGATCCGCGGCGGAGCCGACCTGGGAGGCGGCCTCGTCGGAGGGGCGCTGCCCCGTGGCGGCATCCTCAAGGCCGCGCTGCGTGGCCAGGCAGACGGCCCGGACCCGGCCGCCGGGGTCCTTCAGCGGGGTGAGGACGGTGGGATGGCCGAGTTCCGGGCCGAGGCTGGCGTCGGCCTCCTGCGGCCGGCCGTTCTCCAGCGCCAGCCGCATCCTCCGGTCGGTCTCCTCGCTCGCCGGACCGGGCACGATGTGCGTCAGGCTCAGCCCGCGCATCGCGGCCTCGGGCAGGGCGAGCGCGCGCTCCATGCGGCGGTTGGCGCGCATCAGCCGCAGCTCGGTGTCGAAGATCGCCAGCGGAAACGGGGACTGCAGGAAGGTCCACTCCTCCAGCGGCTCTCCCCGGGGCCGCGGCCGGGCCGTTACGGCGGTCACCACGAGCCAGTCGGTGGTCCCGGTGGCGGTGGTGCGGCGGTGGGCGAGCAGCCCCAGTTCCAGGGACCGGCCGTCGCGGTGGCGCACGGGCACCGTGCCGTTCCAGCGGTCCCGTCCGGCCAGGGCCCGCCGGGCCGCGGCACCCTCGGCGGCGAGCAGCCGGCCGGCCGGCCGGCCGAGCACCGTCGCGGGTTCGTAGCCGAGCAGCCGCTGGGCGCCCTCGCTCCAGCCGGTCAGGATGCCCCGCTCATCGATGACGGCCGTGGCCGTGTACGTCGACTGTCGCTCCATCGCCGCTCATCTCGCCCTAGTCGCCCTTGCTCGGCAGGCAGCCCTTGCTTGCTCGGCAGGCCCTCCCAGACCAGCATGATCCCGGGCGGCGCGGAGCACCAACGCGGCGACGGCGACCGCCCTCGAAGGACGGCCGCCGGATGAGCCGGTGAAGCATCCGGATGAGCCGGTGAAGCAGGTGTCTGCTGGAACTAGCCGAGGGCCAGGGCCTGCACTCGGTCCAGTGCTCCGTTGAACTTGTCGTGGTCACCGACCGTCGGGCCGGAGGACGTGTACTGCCACATCGTGTAGTAGGACCAGCCGGCCGGCAGCGTCCCCGGGTCGGTGGCGTAGCGGGCGATCCACAGCGGGTTGTTCACGGCGAAACCGCCGTAGTTGCCGGTGCACTGGGTCCACCAGCTGGTGGCGGTGTAGATCACGGCCCAGCGGCCGGTGCGGGCGTGGTACTGGTTGATGAAGTCGGCGATCCAGCTGACCATCCCGCTCTGCGTCTTGCCGTAGCAGCTCGCACCGTACGGGTTCCACTCGATGTCGAGGGCGCCGGGCAGCGTCTTGCCGTCGGCGGACCAGCCGCCGCCGTGGTCCACGAAGTAGTTGGCCTGGGTGGCGCCGCTCGTGGTGTCCGGGGTCGCGAAGTGGTAGGCACCGCGGATCATGCCGACGTTGTACGAGCCGTTGTACTGCTGGGCGAAGTACGGGTTGGTGTAGTACGTGCCTTCCGTGGCCTTCGTGTACGCCCAGCGCACCCCGCTGTTCCACAGGGTCGACCAGGCGACGTTGCCCTGGAAGCTGGAGACGTCGACGCCCTCGGTCTGGGTGGCGTCACCGGTGCTGGGGGTGCCGTGCTGGCCGTCGTGGGCGAGGATGCCCATGCCCATGTGGGCGGAGCCGCGGGCGGGCGTGGTCGCGGCGTGGGCGGAGGTGAGGGGAAGGGAGAGGGCGAGCACCGCGAGCAGGGCCGTGAGCAGGACGGCGAGAGGGCGCGGGCGGAAGATGTCGGGTCTGTGCACGGGCATGACGGGCCTCCGAGGAGAGAGGTGGGGGGAGCCGTGAGGGGACCGCTGACGTACTGGCGTGGGCATGCCATGTAATTGCCCGATAAAGAAGCTACGCACGTAGATAGTGGCGTGGGAAGGGGGTCCGGACACCGCCGATGGTCTACGCCTGCGAAATACTTACGGAGCTGCGGCAATGGCGGCGTGTGACAGAAACTTTCAGACCGCGAAAACCAGTCAGGGGTGCTGACGTGCACGAGGACGGAAACGGGGATACACATCCTGCCACCACGGAGGTGACGCCCAGTGGTGCCGACCAGGAATTCCTGGCCCTGGAACGTGAGTTGACCGTATTGCTGCGGCGCGCCCGCGCCAACCAGGGCGAGATGGCCCGCGAGGTCCACCCCGACCTGGAGTCCTCCGCGTACGGTCTGCTCATCCGGCTGGGCGAGCAGGGCGGCCGGCGAGCCACGGAACTCGCCGCCTACATCGGCGTCGGCAAGGCCACCATGTCCCGCCAGCTGCGTGCCCTGGAGGAGCTGGGCCTCATCACCCGCGAGCCCGACCCGGCCGACGGCCGCGCCTGGCTCGTCACGCTCACCGACGAGGGTCGGCGTCGTGTCGGCACGGTCCGCGAGGCCCGGCGCGCCCGCTACGTCCGCCAGCTCGCCCACTGGGACCGGCGCGAGGTGGCGGAACTGGCCCGGCTGCTGCACGAGTTGAACCAAGTCATGGAGAAGTAGCCCGCGAAGGGCGGAGAGACGGCCCGCGAAGGGCAGGGGGCGCGGGCCGTCACAGCTCGACGTAGACCACCGTCGCGTCGTCGTGCGTCTTGCTCCGCCGCAGATGGACCCGTTCCTCCCGGTCCGCCGCCTCCAGCTCCCGTACCCGCTCGACCAGTGCCCCCGCGCCCTCCTTGGCGACGACGTCGAACAGGGCCGTCCAGTCGCCCTCGCCGAACTTCTCCGTCCAGCGGGTCGCGCCGTCCGTCAGTGCGGCGAGGGCACTGACCTCGCGCCGGGGCACCGAGCCGGTGACCGCGCGGGCGGCGACCGACGGATCGGCGGCGGCCGTGAAGAAACCGCCCTCCTTGTTGCGCAGGTGGGCGTCCACCAGGGTCGCGGTGGCGAGGGCCGAGACGGGCAGCCGGGCGAGGCGGTCGTCCAGGACCGGCGTGACCGTGCCCCCGGGGGATTGCAGCAGCAGCGCCGAGTCGGACAGGACCAGGTACTCCAGGGCCTCGGCGGACCAGCGGGCCAGGACAACGGTCGCCTGAGGGGTCAGCGGGTGAGAAAGGTCACAGGTGTCCGCATGTGCGTCCGCGGTGCGCCCGATGGCCCCCGAGAGAATCTCCGAGAGCGTCAGATCTCGGGCGGAAACGGTCAGTTCGACCAGTGCGCCCCCCAGTCGCGCGGTGAACCAGGGAACGGAATGCAGACAGCCGGTTCCGTCGCTGGGCGGAGTCACCCCGTCCAGGACGATCACACAACCTCCCTGTCCGGACGCGGGTAGTCCGACTCCGGCGAAGTCCTCGTTGGGGCGAGCCGGGTTGCCGGGTTCCGAGACGAGATCAGTTCGCATTCAGCCAGTCTGCACGAGGCCTTCACAGCCTCCGCCAAAGGCTGGCAAGCGACGCCGAATTGCTACGGCCTCGCAGGTCAGGCGCCTGGTTTGGGGGGGAATGGCGCACTCCGGGAAGGCGTGGTGGCGAATACTGCCAAAGCCTGCCGCGCGCGTCCAACCGGCCCGCCGTGCAAGGCGGCAGAGCGCGTCAGAGGAACTTGCCCGCCAACTCCCCTCCGATGTTCACTCCTTCGGGTGGCGGGTCGGATGATGCGCGACCAGTGTCCACCGGCGCTGGGAGGGTCGGGAACCGTACGAACCGGGTGAACACGCCCCCTGGCACCGATATGGCGGGGCGCCACCCGGGCCCCTGGGTAGACGAGTTCAGGAATGCGAGCACCGGTGCAGAAAAAGCGGCCTCGGCGCACAGGCAGGCAGACGGCCCCCGAGGGGGTCGCCGAGCAGACCCCCGTGGGCACCGGCCGCCCCACACATGTGCGCACCCGGCTCATCGTCGCCGTCGCCGCGGTGGCCGCCGCCATCGCCGGAGCCGGAGCGCCCGCGCTGCTCACCGCCTCCGGGGACGTCAGCGACTCCCAGGACCTGGTGACCCTGGCCACCCGGACCGAGGACGCGCTCTCCCTCGCCCACTCCCTGGCCGACGAACGCGACGAGGTCACCTCCTACGTCGCGGCGGGCCGCCCCAAGGTCAAGGCGCCCTCCGAGGAGCGCAGCGCCCGCGTCGACCGCCAGGTCGAGGACCTGCGCGCCGACAGCGACACCCCGGCCGCGCTGCGCACGGACCTCGACGGCATCGCCGCCGTCCGGCACGAGGCGCTCACCGGCAAGACCACCGCGCTCCAGACCCACCAGGCCTACTCGGCCGTGATCGGCGAGCTGCACCGGCTCGCCGAGGACCTCGCCGACAAGATGCCCACGCGGGCCGGCTCCGGCGCCCACGCCCTCGCCGAACTGGACGCGGCCGTCGAGCAGTCCGCCGCCGCCCGGGGGCTGCTGCTGGCCGCGCTGAACATCCCGGCCGGCACCCGGACGGTGATCGACCCGGTCACCGGTCTGGCCACCACGGTCTCCACCGGGTCCGAGGCCGACGGCAAGCAGCGCGACGCGCTCACCGCCGCCGCCCAGCTGGCCCGCCTGCGCGCCGACGCCGCCCTCGCCGACTTCCACGAGAACGCGCCCCAGGAGGCCGCCGACTCGTACGACTCCACGGTCACCGGGCCCGAGGTCAACTCCGCCGAGAAGTACCTGGCCACGCTCACCGACCAGCCCACCCTGGACGACAGCGAGCTGACCACCGACGCCAAGAAGCTGGACGCGGCGCTGTCCGCCCGCGTGGACCTGATGCGCGGCGCCGAGTCCGCGCTCTACGACCACCGCACCAAGGACCTGACGAAACTCCGGGACGACGACGTCACCGCCCTGGAGATCCGCATCGCCGTCATCGGCGCCCTGATGCTGGTCGCCGTGGGCATCGCCACGGCCATGGCCCGCACCCTCACCCGCCCCCTGTCGGTCCTGCGCCGGGGCTCCGCGCGCCTCGCCGAGTCCGAGGACCCGGCGGCCCAGGAGCCGATCGCCTTCACCGGCCGCAACGACGAGTTCGCCCAGGTCGTCCGCTCCGTCAACGCCCTGCACGCGCACGCCGTCACGCTGCGCGAGCAGGCCGGCGCCCTGCATGATCGGGTCGGCACCCTGGAGACCGACCGCAAGCACCTGGTCGCCCAGCGCCAGCGGATGGCCGACGCCCGCGAGGAGCTGCGCGCCGAACTCGCCGATTCGGCGGCCCAGATGGAGCGGCTGCGCGCCACCATCGGCAGTACGTTCGTCAACCTCGCCCTGCGCACGCTCGGCCTGGTCGAACGCCAACTGGCGGTCATCGAGGGCCTGGAGGAGCGCGAACAGGACCCCGAACGCCTCGCCACCCTCTTCAAGCTCGACCACTTCGCCACGGTCATGCGCCGGCACAGCGAGAACCTCCTGGTCCTCGCCGGCACCGAGCACGTCCAGCAGCACCACGGCCCGGTCCCGCTGGTCGACGTCGTCCGCGCGGCGGTCAGCGAGATCGAACGCTACGAACGCGTACGCATCGCCGCCCTGCCCCCGCACGCGCACGTGGCGGGCTTTGCGGCGGACGACCTCTCCCACCTCCTGGCCGAACTCATGGAGAACGCCACCTCGTTCTCCCCGCCGGACCTGCCCGTCGAGGTCTCCGGCTGGCTGCTGGAGAGCGGCGAGGTGATGCTCTCGGTCCAGGACGGCGGCATCGGCATGGCCACCGAGCGCCTGGAGCTGCTCAACGCCCGCCTGGCCGACTTCGACCCCGCCGCGTCCTACGACCAGGAGGGCGAGGCCGGCCTCGGCCTCGGCCTGTACGTCGTGGCCCGCCTCGCCCACCGGCACGGCGTCCGCGTCCAGCTGCGCGAGCAGAAGCAGGGCGGTGTCGCCGCGGTCGTCGTCCTGCCCGCCCCGCTGCTCACCGAGGCCCCGCTGGTGGCGGCCCCCACCACCGTCCCCGGTGGCACCCAGACCTTCACCCTCCCCGGCGCCGACGCCGAGGCCAACTCCAACGTCCTGTACGCCCGCACCAAGGGCACCGACCCGCTGGTGGCACTGGCGGAACGGGCTGCCCGTGAGGCGGAGCCCGCGGACACCCACACGCGCGCGGAGGCGTCGGAACAGCCGGTCGAGGAGGAAGCCCCGGTCCGCCCGAAGGAGCCGGCGGAAACCTTCGCCGAGACGACGATGGAGCTACTGCTCCCGGACCTGGAACCGGAAGCCGCCGAAGCCGAAGCGGAAACCGAAACCGAAGCCGAAGCGGAAACCGAAGCGGAAACCGAAGCCGAAGCCGAAGCCGAAGCGGAAACCGAAGCCGAAGGCGAGGCGATCACGTCCAAGGGCCTCCCCAAGCGCACCCCGAAGATCACCACACCCACCGCACCACCCCGCCAACGCAGCGCGAGCGTAGACGCCGAGGCCCTGCGCCGCAGGCTCGGCGGTTTCCGCAGCGGTGCCCAGGCCGGCTACCGCGACGTGGCGACCGAGATCGCACAGATCGCAGTACGTACCGAAGAAAACACGGGGGGCACAGCCGAGGAGGCAAGCAGTTGACCGCGCCCAGCACCTCCAGTACCTACGGACTGAGCAGTGAAGCCCGCAATCTGCACTGGCTGCTGACCAACCTGGTCGAGGAGGTACCCGGCATCCTGTCCGTAGCCGTGGTCTCCTCGGACGGCCTGATGCTGCTCTCGTCCGACCCCGGCCTCGCTGCCGGGGTCCGCGAGAGCCGCGCGGTGAGAGGGCCGCGCGGCTCCTCCGCCGACCTCGCCACCATCGTCTCCGGCATCGGCAGCCTCACCGTCGGCGCCGCCAAGCTGCTGGCGTTCGGTGGGGTCAAGCACACGATGGTCGCGATGGAGGAGGGCAGCCTGTTCGTGATGTCGATCAGCGACGGCTCGTTGCTGGGCGTGCACGGTTCCGCGGAGTGCGACATGAGCGTGGTGGCGTACCACATGGCGCTCTTCGTCGGCCGCGCCGGCCACGTGCTGACCCCCGAACTCCGCACCGAGCTACGGAGGTCCCTGGAAGCCGAGTCGACGGGGAGCACCCGATGAGCGGCACTCCGAAGAAACTCCCCGTGCGCGGCGGCGACCGCAAACCCGCTCGCGTGCGTCCCTACTCGCTCACCGGCGGCCGTACCCGCTTCGGCCACGTTCTCCTCGTGGAGACGTTCGTGGGAAGCACGGCCGGCACCGCGGCCATCGAAGCCCCGCAGGAGCGCAAGGAACTGACGAATGGTTCCCTCAACACCCGGGTCATGCCGGAGATGCGGGCCATCGTCGAACTGTGCCGCCGTATGCGCACGGTGGCCGAGATCGCCGCGCTGCTGAAGATGCCGCTCGGCGTGGTCCGCGTACTCCTGAGCGATCTCGCGGACCAGGGAAAGATCCGTGTGTACGGCACCGGAACCGGTCACGGCACCGGCCGCCCGGACCGCGCTCTGCTGGAAAGGGTGCTGAGTGGACTTCGCCGTCTCTGACGCCACCGGCGTCTCCCCGCTCCTCGGTGAAGAGGGGCCCGAACAGCCCTGGCAGACGGACCGCACACGTGCCCCGATCGCGACGAAGATCGTGGTGGCGGGCGGCTTCGGCGTCGGCAAGACGACTCTGGTCACCGCCGTCTCGGAGATCACGCCCCTGCAGACCGAGGCGCTGATGACCGAGGCGAGCGAGGAGACCGACGATCTCACCGCCACGCCCGGCAAGCTGACCACCACCGTGGCCATGGACTTCGGCCGTCTCACGCTCGACGACGACCTGGTGCTCTACGTGTTCGGCACGCCGGGCCAGCAGCGGTTCTGGTTCATGTGGGACGACCTGGTGCGCGGCGCCATCGGCGCCGTCGTCATGGCCGACACCCGCCGCCTGAAGGACTGCTTCCCGGCGCTGGACTACTTCGAGAGCTGCGGGCTGCCGTACGTCGTCGCGGTCAACCACTTCGACGGCAGTGAGCGGTTCGAGCCCGAGGACGTACGGGAGGCGCTGACGATACCCGCGCACATCCCTGTCATGATCATGGACGCCCGGCGCCGGATCTCGGTCATCGAGACCCTTCTGGCCCTGGTGGGCCACGCGCTGGACGAAACCCCCGAGTAGTCCTGAGGAGCACCACCCGCATGCGGAAGATACTCGTCGTAGGAGCCGGCCAGTCCGGACTCCAGCTCGCCCTCGGCCTGCAGTCGCACGGCTACGAGGTCACCCTCATGTCGAACCGGACCGCGGACGAGATCCGTTCCGGCCGGGTCATGTCGACGCAGTGCATGTTCGACACGGCGCTGGGTCACGAGCGCGAGCTCCAGCTGAACTTCTGGGAGTCCCAGGCCCCGAAGATCGAGGGGCTCGGCGTCTCGGTCGCCGCCCCCGGCTCGCACGACCCGGGCCCCACCCAGCGGGCGATCGACTGGGTCGGCAGGCTCGACGGGTACGCGCAGTCGGTCGACCAGCGGGTCAAGATGGCCGGCTGGATGGAGACCTTCGCCCAGCGCGGCGGCCAGCTGGTCATCCACGGCGCGGCCGTCGGCGACCTCGACTACTTCTCCCGTGCCTACGACCTCGTCCTGGTCGCGGCCGGCAAGGGTGAACTCGTCCAGATGTTCGGCCGGGACGCCTCGCGCTCCCCGTACAGCGAGCCGCAGCGCGCCCTCGCGGTGGCGTACGTGCACGGGCTCGGCCCGCGCCCGGAGCACCCGGAGTTCGACGCGGTCCGCTGCAACATCGTCCCCGGTGTCGGCGAGCTGTTCATCATGCCGACGCTCACCACCTCCGGCCGCGCCGACATCCTGTTCTGGGAGGGCATCCCCGGCGGCCCGCTCGACGTCTTCAACGGTGTCAAGGACCCGGCCGAGCACCTCTCCCTGACCCTGGAACTCATGGAGAAGTTCACGCCCTGGGAGTACGCGCGCGCCACGAAGGTCGAACTGACCGACGCCGGCGGCACATTGGCCGGCCGGTACGCGCCGACCGTCCGCAACCCCATCGGCCGGCTGCCCGGCGGCGGCCTGGTCCTCGGCGTGGCCGACGTGGTCGTCGCCAACGACCCGATCACCGGGCAGGGCTCCAACACGGCCTCCAAGTGCGCCGCCGCCTACCTCGCCTCGATCGTGGAGCGGGGGGACAAGCCGTTCGACGAGGAGTGGATGCAGGCCACGTTCGAGCGGTTCTGGGACGACACGGCCCAGCACGTCACCAAGTGGACGAACGCCATGCTGATGCCGCCGCCGGAGCACGTCCTGAACCTCATCGGCGCGGCGGGCCAGCTGCAGCCGGTGGCGGACCGTTTCGCCAATGCCTTCAACGACCCGGCGGACTTCGAGAACTTCTTCTACGAGCCGGAGAAGACCGAGGCCTACCTGGGTTCCGTGGCCGGAGCCTGACCGGCGGTGCCGTCCGGTCGTACGGCACCGAGCACCGGATACGAGGCGAGCGGTGAGACCCTCACCGTCTCGCCGGTTCTCGGTGCCTGTACGACCTTGCCGTCCCCGACGTACATCGCCACGTGCGTCGCCTCCGGGAAGTAGACGACCAGGTCACCGGGGCGGAGTTCGTTCAGGGGGATGCGCTTGAGGCGGGCCCACTGTTCCTGGCTGGTGCGCGGGATCGGGGTGCCGGCGCGGGCCCAGGCGTCGGCGGTGAGGCCCGAGCAGTCGTAGGACCGCGGGCCTTCGGCACCCCACTCGTACGGCTTGCCGAGCTGGTCCATGGCGTAGCGCACCGCGCGGCTGCCCTGGGCGGACGCGGGGCGGGCGGTGCTGCTCAGGGCGCCGGACGTGACGAGCTTCTGCTGGGCCGCGGCGACCTCCTGCTGCTCCAGCTGTCGGACGGCGCTGAGCTGGTCGGGGGTGAGGGAGGCCAGCAGGCGTTCCACGGCGGCCAGTTTGCCGTGGGCGTCGTCGTGCTGCTTCTGTTCCTTGCCGGCGAGGCTGAGCTGGGTGTCCAGCGCCTTGCGGGCCGCCCGCGCGAGCGTGTCCCGCCTCTGCTCGGTGCCGGTCAGCCGCCGCACCGTGTCGGCGCGCTCGCGGGCGATCCGGCCGATGACATGGCCCTCGTCCAGCGCGTGCTGGGGGTCGCGGGCGAGGAGCAGACGGAGGTAGGGGGAGAGGCCGGTGCTGCTCTGGTACTGCTCGCGGGCCAGCCGCCCGGCGTCGGTCCGGCTGTCCTGGAGGGCGAGGCGGGCGTGGGCCAGTTCCTCGTCGAGGCGGGCCACCTGGGCACGCTGCCGCCTGAGCTTCTCTCCGGTGGCGTTGTACTTCTCGGTGGCCGCTTCGGACTGCCGGTACCGCTGCTGAAGGTCCGTCAGCAGCTGGGCGACGGTCGGCGGCGGCTTGGGTGCGGCCACGGCCGGTACGGGCGCGAGGGCGGCCTGGGCGGCCACCGCCACCGAACAGGCCAGGCGCGGAAGCACTCCTGACACGTCATCACCTCCGGTGCGGTGCAGGCGGACCGTCCGCCTGTCTCCGCACCGCGAGCATCAGACGTGCCGCAGCGGGGCGCGCGCCGAGTGTGCGCGGTTCGGCGCAACCCTGTCACCCGTCGGCGTCGTGCGGCTTGCGCGGCGGCGTGGCGTCTGGCTTCGACCAGGGCCACTTCAACCGCTCGGTCGGCTTGCCCTCGGGGTCGTACTGGTACTTCCACCCCTGGATCAGTCCCAGCTTCTTGCTGTACCCGCGTGGCACGCGGCGGTAGACCAGCACGGTGGGCTCGCCGCCGGCCGGGTCCGGGACGGGGATGCGGTACGTCTTCGGGGGGTGGCCGGTGTGGCCGACGAGCACGGGCAGCACGCGCCCGTCCATGGGGCCGCCCTCGAAGGGGGTGTCCTGACTCTTCACGCCTTCAGTCTCGGCCATCCTCGGCGAGGGCGGCGATGACGGCGGCCGTCTGCGGGTCGCGGCCCGCGGTGACCGTGAGGACCGCCACGAACTGCTCGACCAGCCAGTCGCGCAGCTCCTCGACCGGGGGCTGCTTGTCCTCGTCCAGCCAGATCAGCGAGGCCGCCTCGACGGCCGTGATCCACGTCCGGACGGTCATGCGCAGCCGCGGCCCCGGGTCCTTGACGCCCAGGTGCGTGTAGAGGTGCTCGGCGGCGGCGCGGCGCACCTCGTCGACGGTGGCCGTCGTCCGGGAGGTCTCCACCACGCTGCCGCCCTGGAGCAGTGCGCTGAAGCCGGTGTCGTGCTCGTCCACGAACGCCAGATACCGGTCGAGGACGCGCGCCAGCCGGGGCAGCAGGGGGCCCTGGCGGGCCTCCTGGAAGCAGTGCTGGAGCTCCTCGGCGGCCGACCCGAGCGCGGCCTCGTACAGCTGCTGCTTGCCGCCGGGGAAGTACCGGTACACCAGCGGCCGGGAGACTCCGGCCGCCTCCGCGACGTCGTCCAGCGACACGTCCTCGGGGGCGCGGTGCGCGAAGAGTGACAGCGCGACGTCCAGGAGCTGACTTCGTCGCTCCTCGACGCTGAGCCGACGGTACGCGGGCGTGGCGGCGGACGGGGTCATGGCCGTCAGCCTAATCGCCCCCGCGCCCCTGGGGATGGCGCGCCTGCCCTACGCCAGAAGGCCCGACGCCCTCCACAGCCGCCGCCCGACCCCTCGCAGCACCCCGATGTCGTCCAGGAAGTCGGTGAGCCGCTTCGCTCCCGTCTGCATGACCTCCCGCCGGTGCCCGCTCGCCTTCACCTGGGCCATGGCCTCCCGCTTGTCGAGGCCGACGTTGGTGTACACCTCGGGGTTGACGAACGCGATCGAGAAGACGCGGGCGAACTCGCCGGAGGTGACCCGGGTGAACTCCTGGGACCACTTCGGCGCCGTGAGCATCTGGCGCCGCAGTTCCTCACGGGCGTACCGGACGTGCCGCGCCTCCTCCACCACGTGGATGCGCGTGACCCCGCGGATCAGGGGCTGCACCCGCTCGTCGGGGAAGGTCAGCCGCTGCATCCAGTCCAGTACCTCCTCGCCGAGCAGCGTGGCGGTGAAGGACCCCGGCGTGGTGGAGATCGTCTTGAACAGGCGGCCCAGGTTCTGGTGGACGCGGCTGACCGGGTACCACGGGGTGCCGCCGTGGGAGATGAGCCGCGCGAACATCTTGGAGTGCCGGCACTCGTCCTCGATCTCGGTGAGCGCGTAGCGCACGTGCGCGCTCGTCGCCGCCTTGTCGTAGATGTGCCGGACCAGCAGTTGCATGAGGATGAGCTCGAACCAGATGCCGAGCGAGGCGAGCGCCGCGGACTCGTGCTGGGAGAGCAGGATCCGCTGCTCCTCGCTCATCCGCTTCCACATCGGTGTGTCGTAGAGCGACACCAGCTCCGGCGGCCAGAACCACTTGCCCTCCTCGAAGGGCGCGTCCCAGTCCAGCTCCTTGTCCGGGTCGAAGGAGTGCTTGGCGGAGGAAACGAGCAGCCGTTCGGCCACCTGTTCCCGGTCTTTGAGCAGGCCGAGCGCGTCGCGCAGGCCGTCCAGCGCGTCGGCTTCCGTCAGGGTCGTCATGGCTCCCTCACCTCGTTACCCGGTGGTACGTCGTCCGCCTCTTATGAGACTGCCTGTCAGTAAGGGCGTCAATCCCTTGCGCATGACTTGTTGACTCGCGGTCTACGTGTGACCCTGCCCGGTATGCCGACCTACGACCTGTACGCCAAGGACCCCTCAGACCCGCACTGGCAGGTGCCCGCGAGTGGAGCCGCCCGGTTCAGCTGGGAGTACGACGAAGGACGTGACCGGCTGCTCGCCCTCTACCAGAAGGGCAAGGACAAGCAGTGGGACGGGCACAAGCGCATCGACTGGGACCTGGAGGTCGACCCGTTCGACCCCCTCGGCACCCCGGACGAGGCGATGAGCCTGTACGGCACCTCGTACTGGGCGAAGATGAACGACCGCGACAGGGGCGACCTGCGGCAGCACTACGCCTCCTGGCAGTTCAGCCAGTTCCTGCACGGCGAGCAGGGCGCGATGATCTGCGCCGCGCGGATCGTGGAGTCCGTCCCCGACCTGGACGCCAAGTTCTACTCGGCGACCCAGACCATGGACGAGGCCCGGCACGCCGAGATCTACGCCCGCTTCCTGCACGAGAAGATCGGGATGGTCTACCCGATCAACGACAACCTCCAGTCCCTCCTCGGCGACACGCTCCGCGACAGCCGCTGGGACATGCCCTACCTGGGCATGCAGGTCCTCATCGAGGGGCTGGCGCTGGCCGCCTTCGGCATGATCCGGGACACCACCGACAAGCCCCTGCCCAAGCAGATCCTGGCCTACGTCATGCAGGACGAGGCCCGGCACGTGGCCTTCGGGCGCATGGCGCTGCGCGACTACTACAAGCAGCTCACCGACGCCGAACTGCGCGAGCGCGAGGAGTTCGTCATCGAGGGCTGCTACCTGATGCGCGACCGGCTGCGCGGGGTCGAGGTCCTGGAGAACTTCGGCATCCCCAAGGCCGAGGCCGAGGAGCTGAGCGAACGCTCCGAGTTCCTCCAGCTCTTCCGCAAGCTGCTGTTCAGCCGGATCGTCCCCTGCGTCAAGGACATCGGCCTGTGGGGCAAGCGGCTCCAGCAGGCCTACGTCGACATGGGCGTCCTGGAGCTGGGCGACTCCAACCTGGACCTGCTGATGGCCCAGGACGAGGAGATCGCCGAGCGGCTGGACGCGGAGCGGTTCGCCGCGGAGGAGCGGGAGCGGGTGGCCGAGGTCCAGGAGGCGATCGAGGCGGGGGCGGGCGGGAGCTAGCGGGGGCGGCCGACGGCCGAGGTCTCGCTGCGAGTACCTTTTCGGCGTGTCCATGCCTCCGCAGCCCCCGTCCCAGCCGTATCCGAACGGCCCCCAGCAGCCGCCGTACGGGTACGGCCAGCCTCAGCCCCAGCCCCCGTACGGTGCCCCCGGCCCGTACGGCGCGCCCTACCCGCAGCAACAGCCCTACGGCGCCCCGCAGCCGTACCCCGGCTGGGGCATGCCGCCCATGGGCCCGCCCCCGAAGCGGCGCCGGATCGGGCTGGTGCTCGGGATCGTGGGCGGTGTCGTCGGCCTCGTCGTCGTCGGACTGGTGGCCCTCGGGCTGGCGCTGGAGTCCGGCTTCCCCGCGGCGAAGAACCAACTGACCCTGCCGAAGAAGCTGCTGGACGGGAAGTACGCGCTGGCCGAGGACCTCTCCAGCACCGAGGGGCAGAAGGTCGAGGACGAGGCCGACGGCGCCTGGGACGCCAAGGACGTCCACGCCGTGGTCGGCCAATACAGCCCGGGAGGCGACAAGACCAAGGGCGTGCTGCTGGTGTCGGGCATGTACGGGCGGTTCAAGACCCAGGACGAGGTCCGGCGCGGGCTGCTCAAGGGCGCCACCGACGCCGACGGCGTGACGGTCGACCGGCCCGCCAAGGACGTCACCCCGGCCGGCTCTGACGTCACGATCAGCTGCGAGGTGCTCACCCAGAAGGCGGACCCCGTCACCCTCGTCTACCCGGCCTGTGCCTGGTCGGACGGCAACACCGCGGCCATCGTCGGCGAGGTGGACCTCGCGCAGAAGGACCCCGCCGACGTGGACCTCGAAGCCGCCGCCCGGAACACCCTCAAGGTCCGCTCGGAGATGCTCAGGCCGATCGGCTGACCCCCACCGCATCGGCGGCCCCGGGCGGGAACGACGTCCGCAGCGTGAAGGCGTACGGCGTCGGGCCGTGCGCCCTCAGGTGCAGCAGCCGTTCCTCCGCCTCGGCGACCGTCGGGCGGTGGCCGGCCGGTACCCACCACAGCGCGGTCACCGCCTCCTCCAGGTGCTCGAAGAACTCCCGGCGCCGGGACAGCAACTCCCGGTGCAGGCCCTGGTACATGAAGGCGGTGAGCGCGTTCGCGTCCCGCCACACCGACATGTTGACGATGATCCACTCGTCGCCGAGGACCGGGATGTCGGTCGCGTTGCCGGAGTCGCTCTGCAGGCGCCACACGAACCCGTCCGAGGCGTCCGCCACCGCGTTCACCGGGTCGAGGCCGTCGACGAAGTCCTTCAACTGGGGAAAGTCCAAGGGGTACTTGAGGCGGGCGATGTTGACCTCGGCGAGTTCGTGCGCCGGTGCGTGATCCGTCATGGCCGCACGGTAGGCCGGGCCGCCCTCCCTCCGGTACCCCGTATCTCACAACCCGAGAACCACCCGGACTCACCGCCGGAGAACCGCCCGCATGACCTCCCGCGCGATCGGCGCCGCGTCCCCGCCGCCGCTGATCTCGCCGCGGTCCGCCGAGGCGTCCTCCACGACCACGGCGACCGCCACCCTCGGCTGCATGTCGTCCTCGGCCTGCGCCCAGGAGACGAACCAGGCGTACGGAATACCGGCGTTGCCGACCCCGTGCTGGGCGGTGCCGGTCTTCCCGCCGACGATGGCGCCGGGGATGGCCGCGTTGGTGCCGGTACCCTCCTGGACCACGTCGGTCATCAGCTCCTTCAGCCGCGCGGCCGTCGATGGGTGCATCACCTGCCGTACCGGATGCGCGCCGCTCCCGGCGACGGTCTCGCCGCCCCGCCGGGTGGTCAGCTCCACCAGGTACGGCGGGCGCAGCAGGCCGTCGTTGGCGACGGCCGCCGCCACCATCGCCATCTGCAACGGTGTGGCCCGCGTGTTGTACTGGCCGATCGAGGACAGCGCCAGCTGCGCCTTGTCCACCTGCGTGTCGAAGGTGCTCCGGGCGACCGAGAAGGGGATGCGCAGCTTGCTGTCGTTGAAGCCGAACGCCTGGGCCGTGGCCTTCATGCCCTCCACCCCCACGTCCACGCCCAGCTTGGCGAACACCGTGTTGCAGGACCATTCGAAGGCGTCGCGCAGAGAGGTGTCCCTGCAGCCGTCGGCCTCGTTGGTCAGCAGGGTCGTCGTGCCGGGCAGCCGGTAGGGGTCGGGGGAGTCGGTGCGGGCGTCCAGGTCCGTGACCGTGCCCGCGTCCAGCGCCGCCGCCGCGGTGACCACCTTGAAGGTCGAACCCGGCGGATAGGTCTGCCGTACCGCCCGGTTGAGCATCGGCTTCTCCGGATCGTGGTTGAGCCGCTCCCACGCCGATGCCACCGCCTCCCCGTTGCCGGACAGCAGGGCCGGGTCGTACGACGGGCTGGACACCAGCGCCAGCACCCGGCCGGTGGCCGGCTCGATCGCGGCCACCGCACCCTTGCGCCCGGCGAGTCCCCGGTACGCCGCCTGCTGCGCGGCCCGGTTCAGGGTCGTGACGACGTTCCCGCCCGCGCTCTGCCCGCGCGTCACGTCGTTCCACAGCGGGAACGCCGACAGCATCGGGTCGGTGCCGGACAGCACCCCGTCCATCGCGTGTTCCAGGAGCGCGGTGCCGTACATCTGGGAGGCGAAGCCGGTGACCGGGGCGTACAACGGGCCGTCCCGGTAGCTGCGTTCGTAGCGCAGCTGCTCGCCGGTGTCCGTGGAGCCCGTGACCGGCTTGCCCCCGACCAGGATGTCGCCGCGTGGCTGCTGGTAACGGGCGATCGTGGCCCGGCGGTTGGCCGGGCTGTCGTCGTAGAGGCCGGACATGACGACCTGCACGCGGGCGGCGTTGACCAGCAGCGCCGCCAGCAGCAGGGCGCAGAACGCCCACGCGTGCCGGATGTAGCGGGCCATGGGCCGCCCGCCGCCGTACTCGGTCACGGGGCCGCCTCTCCGTCGTACTGGCTGCGGGCCGAGTCGCTCACCCGGATCAGCAGGGCCACGATCGCCCAGTTGGTGACGACCGAGGAGCCGCCCTGGGCGAGGAACGGCATCGCCATGCCGGTCAGCGGGATCAGGCCGGTCACCCCGCCCGCGATCACGAACACCTGGAGCGCCAGGATCGAGGCGAGCCCGACCGCGAGGAGCCGGCCGAAGGGCTCGCGCAGGGCGAGGCCCGCCCGGTAGCCGCGCTCGACGAGGAGGCCGTAGAGCAGGAAGATCGCCGAGAGCCCTGCCAGACCGAGTTCCTCCCCGGCCGTGGCCAGGATGAAGTCGGACTTGGCGGCGAAGCCGATGAGGATGGAGTGGCCGAGGCCGAGACCGGTGCCGAGGATCCCGCCCGCGGCGAAGGCGAACAGCGACTGTGAGAGCTGGTTGGGGCCCTGACCGGCCTCGATGGTGGCGAAGGGGTGCAGCCAGTCCTCGATCCGGCCGTTCACATGCGGTTCGATGCGGCCGACGGCGAAGGCCCCGAGCACGGCGAGCAGCAGGCCCACCGCGATCCAGCCGGTGCGGCCGGTGGCGACGTACAACAGCACCACGAACAGTCCGAAGAAGAGCAACGAGGTGCCGAGATCCCGCTCCAGGATCAGCACGCCTACGCTCAGCAGCCAGATCGTCACGATCGGGCCGAGCACCCGCCCGGTCGGGAACTGCAGCCGCCACACCCGGCGGCCCGTGTACGCGAGCGCGTTGCGGTTGGCGGCCAGGTAGGCGGCGAAGAACACCGCGAGCAGCACCTTCGCGAACTCGCCCGGCTGGATGGAGAATCCGGCGACGCGGATCCAGATGCGGGCGCCGTTGACCGCGGGGAAGAGGATCGGCAGCAGGAGCAGCGCGAGCGCGGCCACGACGCACACGTAGGCGTAGCGCTGAAGGATCCGGTGGTCGTGCAGCAGCAGGACGACGACGATGAACAGGCCCACCCCCAGCGTGGACCACACGAGTTGGGCGGGGGCCGCCCGGTCGCCCGGTGTCTCCAGGTCGAGCCGGTAGATCAGGACCAGTCCGAGTCCGTTGAGCAGCACGCCGATCGGCAGGGGCAGCGGGTCGGCGTACGGCGCCCGCAGCCGGACCGCGAGATGCGCGAGCAGGGCGAGCACGCTGAGCCCGGCGCCGTAACCGGCGGCGCCGGGCGGGACGGTGCCGGTGCGGGCCAGACCGACGGCGCAGTAGCCGCACACGGACAGCAGCACGGCCAGCACGATCAGGGCGAGTTCGATGCCACGGCGCCGGGGGAGGCGTACGGCGGGTGCGGGAGCCTGTGCCGCCGCCACGGTGGTTCCGGCCTTCGTCATGCCCGGAACCTACCTAAATAGTGAGTGTTGTTTGCGTTGTCCGGTGTCAGCACCAGCGTGGCGCGGGGCCGTATCGATGTGCGGATCCGCCGTGGGCACGACCAGCCACAGGCGACCGGCACTGCGCAACGCACCCGCAGCCCCGAGTTCTCACCGGTCCTCAGCCGAGGCCGAGGGCAACGCAAGCGTGGCCACCGCGCCCCCGTCCACCGCGTTGGCGAACGAGAGCCGCGCCCCCAGCACCTCCGCCTGCCCCGACGCAATGGTCAGTCCGAGCCCGTGCCCCTTGGCCCCGCCCTCCGTACGGAACCGCTGCGGCCCGTGGGCGACGAGGTACCCGGGATAGCCGTCCCCGTGATCCCGTACGGTCACCACGGGTCCGTCCACCGTGAGCACGACCGGCGCCCGGCCGTGCTTGTGCGCGTTGGCCACCAGGTTGCCCAGCACCCGCTCCAGCCGCCGCCGGTCGGTCTCCACCCGGGCGTCCCGCACGATCCGCACCTCGGTCTGCGTGCCGGAGGCCCGTACCACCCGCCCGGCCAACGCCCCCAGCTCCTCGCTGCCCAGCTCCAGCCGTTCCCGGCCGGTGTCCAGCCGCGAGATCTCCAGCAGGTCCTCGGTGAGCGTGCGCAGCGCCGCCACCCGGTCCCGCACCAGCTCCGTCGGCCTGCCCGGCGGCAGCAGCTCGGCCGCCGCGTGCAGCCCGGTCAGCGGGGTGCGCAGCTCGTGCGCCACGTCCGCGGTGAACCGCTGCTCGCTCTGCAGCTTGCTCTGCAACGAGGAGGCCATGGTGTCCAGCGCCGCCGCCACCGCGGCCACCTCGTCCTGCGGGCGCGTCGGATCCTCGGTGCGCGGATCGTTCACCCGGGCGTCCAGATCGCCGGCGGTGATCCGCCGGGCCACCAGCGCGGTGCCGTGCAGCCGCCGGGTCACCCGGGTCACCGCGAACGCGCCGACCAGCACCGTCGCCCCGATCGCCAGCGCCGAAGACCACAGGATCGACCGGTCCAGGCCGACGATGGTGTGCGCCTGCTGCGAGTAGTCGACCTCCACGGCCAGCGCCCGGTGCCCGCTCACCGGGCCCGCCGCCCACATGGTGGGCCGCCCCCCATGCAGCGCGACCATCGTGCCGCGCTTCCCGGCCGTCGCCAGCGCCCGCAGCGACGCCGGCAGACCCTCGGGGTCCACCCCGGCCCCCGGCAGCAGGGCGTCCCCGGCCTCGTAGGCGTGGGCGGCGTCCGCCAGCCGGGACAGCGCCAGGTCGCGGGCCTGGCCGACGGTCTGGTCGGTCACCGACACATGCACCAGCACGCCGAGCAGCGCGGCCAGCGCACAGCACATGACCGTGATGAACACCGCCGCCTTCACGGCGAGGGCCCCGGCCCACCGGGGCAGCGCGACCCTCATCGCCCGCTCGCCGACGGGGAGGCGGACGGCGACGGCGACCGGACGGGGTGGTGGCTGGGCCGCCCCCGCCCCGTGCGCAAGAACTCGTCCCGGGAGAACACCATCGCGCGCCGCTCCGGATCCCAGACCCAGGTGGTGCGGTACTCGTAGCCGGTGATCCCGGCCGGCGAGCGCTCGATCACCGACCGCCCGGCCAGCTCCACGCCGATGATCGCGTCGTTGTCGGCGAGCACCTGCACCAGCCGGTGGTTCTCGACGGTGTACACGCGGACCGCCGTCTGGTTGGTCGGGTACAGCCGGAAGCCGAGCGTCATGTCGTCCCGGCCGTCCCCGGTCAGGTCCCGGTAGTAGGCCCTGAGCAGCGGACAGCGGGCCCGGTCCCCGCCCGGCTCGCACTCCTTCAGCCGGTCCACGGTCGCGTGGTACGCCCCCTTCGGCCCGTAGTCGTCCGGGTGCGCCTTGATCTCCGCCGCGACGACGTCCGCGGGATCGACCTTCCGGATGTCGTCACCGGGGACCGCCACCCCTTTGACGGTCTCCCGGCTCGCCTCGTTGTACTGGTAGGCCGGGCTCGACGCCGGCCTGAGGTCGGGCCAGAGCTTGGCGGGGCTGACCGCGGCCGAGGTCGGCCCGGCGCTGCGCAGACCGCCCGAGTCCCCGCAGGCCGCCGCCGTCACCGCCAGGAGGGCGACGGCGACCACGGTGCGGGCGATGCGCGCGGGACGACGGGCTGGCAAGGTGCTCCTGGTGGCGGTCGGGATCACGGTCGGGATCAGGGTCGGGATCACGGTCGGGGTCGGGGTCGGGATTCAAGGTCGGGCGGAACCCCGTACACCTTATTCACAGATTCGTAGGGAAGTCCTTTTTGCGCATATGGGACGGGCGGCCTACGCGACCACTCGGTAGCTGCCGGCCGGTTACTCGGCCAGCTCCTCCAGCAGCCGGGCAGTGGCCAGCCCGGCGCGCAGGTAGTCCACGAACAGCTCGTTGTGCAGCGCCCATGGCGAGCGCCGCCCCCGGATCAGCTCGATCGCCTCCTCGGCCGACCGCCCTCGCTGCACCAGGGCATGGGCGACGACCAGCCCGGAGCGGTTGTAACCGTGATAGCAGCGCACCAGCACCGAGCGGCCGGTGTCCAGCGCCTCGTTGGCCGCCTGCGCCAGCCGCATCACGCCCGCCAGCTGGGTGCCGTCCAGCGGCCCGTCCGGAATCGGCCACACATGGTGCTCGACCTCCGGATCGGGCCCGTACCCCGGCAGCCGCAGCAGGGACTGCACGACATCGAAGTCATTCCGTACGACGGCGAACTCCGGCCGTCCCGAACGGCCCCGGAACTCGTACCCGCCCATCCACAGGCCGGGCATGATCTCGTTCCACGGGCTGTCCGGAGCCGGTACGCCGGGCTGCTCTCCGCGCGTCTGCAACGGCGCCTCCCCAACTCCCCCTCACAGGGCCGATCTCCAAGGTAACCGTGTTCTTGCCCCGGAAGCACCCCGCCTGTTCCCATGGTCGAGGGGTGATGCCGCATGAGCGGACTGCGCGTGGTGCCGACCAACCACCACGGCCGCGAGAGGCTGTACGTCTGCCGCAGCGACGGCAGCAACGTCGCCTGGTACGACCGGGAGGCCGGCAGGGTCAACCTGCTCGGCGAGGACAGCAGGGACGCCGTACTCGAAGCCCTGAAGCCCTTCCTGACCGGCCCGGTCACCGTGGGCCCGCCACCGGTCCCGACCCCGGCGGAGCTGGCCCGGCTGACCCTCCGCCCGGACGACGACCTGGCCCCCAACCGCCCCGGCGAGGCCCTGCTCGTCGCCCTCGACCGTGACCCCGGCCCCGCGCACCGGCTCCGCCCGGACCCGCGCCGGCGCGCCCTGAGCGCCGAGCAGACCGTCGGCGAGGCCCTGGACCGGCTGGAGGGCGCCGGCTGGCACACCCTGCACTCGGTCCCGCTCCCCGGCGGCGACCGGGTCCACCACCTGCTGATCGGCCCCGGCGGCCTCTTCGCCGTCCATGCCCTGTACGCCCGCAGGAGCCGGGTCCTCGTGGCCGACCCGATGGTCACGGTGGGCCGCCACGAGGCCCAGCCGCTGCTCCGCCGGGTACGCGCCGAAGCCGACCGCGCCTCCTACGCCCTCACCGCCGAGGTCCGCCCCGTCCTGGCCCTGACGGCCCCGGCGGACATCACGATCACGGCCCCGCCGAGGGGTGTGCGGATCATGCAGGACCAGGAGTTCGAGGCGTTCGCCCGTATGGGGGGTGTCCTGAAGCCGGCGGACGCGGAGGCGCTGCATGCGATGGCACGGGACCGGAATACATGGGGGAGGGTGTAGAGGGGCGTGACGCTCAGCCCGCCTGGGGGTGCTCCCTCTGAGGCAGGGGCGGCGGGGGCGAAAGGCTCTGGGGGCACTTCAGCGGACCCTGAAGGCACTCACGGCAGCGGAGCGGCCCGCTCCGGATCCAGCAGCCCCGCCAGCAGATCCCCGTGGTCCTGAACCCGGGGCGCGATGTCCTCGGCCACGAACTCCAGCCGCCCGGCGTCCCGGCACTCCGCCACCTCCTCCCAGGTCACCGGCGCCGACACCAGCGGAAGCCGACGCGCCCGCACCGTGTAAGGCGCGGCAGTCGTCTTGCGGCCGGCATTCTGACTCCAGTCGACGAACACCTTCCCCGGCCGCAGGCTCCGCGTCATCCGATGCACCACCAGCCGCGGCAACGCCCGCTCGGCCTCCACCGCGAGCCCCTTCGCGTACTCACTGGCCCGCTCGGACGACCCCCCGCGCACCGCCGCCAGCAGATGCAGCCCCTTCGACCCGGCGGTCTTCACGTACGCCTCGATCCCGTCCGCCGCGAGCCGCTCGCGCAGCCACAGGGCGACCTCGCAGCACTGGACGATCGTCGCCGGCGCCCCCGGATCGAGGTCGAACACCAGCCGGTCGGCCTCGTCCGGCGTCTGCACCAGCCACTGGTGCGTATGGAACTCGGTGACCAGGTTCGCAGCCCAGACCAGACTCGGCAGATCCTGTACGACCACCATCCGGGCCGGCCCCTCCGAGCGCGGCACCTCGGCGGTCGTGACCCAGTCGGGCGTACCCGGCGGCACGTTCTTCGTGAAGAACACCTGTCCCTCGGGCCCGTCCGGATAGCGCAGGAAGGACACCGCCCGGTCGCGCAGATGCGGCAGCAGTACGCCGGCCGTGATCGCGTAGTAGTGCAGCAGCTCCCCCTTGGTGAAGCCGGTCTCCGGGTACAGCACCTTGTCCAGGTTGCTGAGCGCGACCCGTCGCCCCTCCACCTCAGTGATAGGCGTCATAACATGACAATCCCAGACATAAGGCACTCATACATGGACCTGGGGACCGCGTATTTCGCTTTCGCCACGGAAGGGCACGGCACGTGCGATCCATATGGAACGGCGCCATCTCCTTCGGCCTCGTCAGCATCCCGATCAAGCTGGTGAACGCCACCGAGAGCCACGCCATCGCCTTCCGACAGATCCACACCGAGGACGGCGGCCGTATCCGCTACCGCAAGGTGTGTGAACTGGAGGACCGCGAGGTCAGCCAGGCGGAGATCGGCAAGGGGTACGAGGACGCGGACGGCGCGATCATCCCGATCACCGACGAGGACCTCTCCCACCTCCCGATCCCGACCGCCCGCACGATCGAGATCGTCGCGTTCGTGCCGACCGACCGGATCGATCCGCTCCAGATGGATGCGGCGTACTACCTGGCGGCCGGCGGCGCTGCGGCGGCCAAGCCGTACGTCCTGCTCCGCGAGGCCCTGAAGCGCAGCAACAAGGTCGCCATCGCCAAGTACGCCCTGCGCGGCCGGGAACGTCTGGGCATGCTGCGCGTGGTCGACGACGCGATCGCCATGCACGGCCTGCTGTGGCCGGACGAGGTCCGCGCGCCCGAGGGCATGGCCCCCGAGGTGGAGGTCACCGTCCGCGACAAGGAACTCGACCTCGCGGACGCCCTCATGGACACCCTCGGCGAGGTCGACCTGGCGGATCTGCACGACGAGTACCGGGACGCGCTGGAGGAGGTCATCGCGGCCAAGGCGGCAGGCGAGGCCCCACCGGAGGCGCCGGCTCCGGCGGCCGGGGGCAAGGTGCTGGACCTGATGGCGGCGCTGGAGAGCAGCGTGCGCGCGGCCCGGGAGTCCCGGGGAGAGGCCGAGGTGCGACCCCTGCCGCGAAGCCGGACCACGCCGAAGGAGACGGGCGGCAAGAAGTCCACGGCGAAGAAGGCGGGGGCGGCTGCGGGGAAGAGGACGGCGGCACAGCCCACGAAGAAGGCGACGGCGAAGTCCACGTCGACGACGAAGTCCACGTCGACGGCGAAGAAGACGACGGCGTCTGTAAAGAAGACGACAGCATCCGCGAAGCAGACGACGGCGTCCGCGAAGAAGACGACAGCATCCGCGAAGCAGACGACGGCGTCCGCAAAGAAGGCGACGCCGCGCAAGAGGACGGCGTGAGGGCGTCGTGACGCGGACGCCGCAGGCGATGAGCACGGACGACGGCTCGGACGACGGCTCGCATGAACACCCTGTTTTAAATAACTAGTTGACGCCACGTCATGCACAGCCGCACCCTCGTCCCATGTCCCCGGCACCCGAGCAGCACACCGACCCCTTCACACCTCCACAGCCGGAGCAGGCGCGAGCGCACCGCGTCTACGCGTCCCTGTTCCGCATCGCCGAACGACACGCGGCAACCGACAAGCAACGCCACCGCCAGATCCACCCCTCGGTCCTGGGCCCGCACGAGGCCGTGAGGCTGGTGTCATTCCTGCTCAGCGGCGCAGCGCAGCCGGAAGACGGCGAACCGGAGGTGGACCAGGCCGACATCACCGCCGCACTGACCCTGGTCCCCCTGGTCCGCGCGGAACTGGACGAACTGGAAACCAGCCTCCTCCAGATGGCCAAGGGCCGAGGCATGACCTGGCAGCAAATAGCCTTCGGCCTGGGCCTGGGCACCCCCCAAGCCGCAAGACAGCGCTACGAACGCCTGGCGAGCCGCGCGGCAACGGACACGGAAGCCACGGAATAGGAGGCGGAGCGCAAGTGCACGAGGATCCGAAGCCCGAGCCGCAGTTCCCGCCCCAACTACCGGAAGCCCGAGCCCTGTCGAGATTCCTCACCGCGGACCCGGCCGACTGGCCCAGCCTCGCCCCGCGCGTGACGAAGGAGGTAGGCACGGAAACTCTGGAGCGGATAGTCCGAGCCACCACGGCTCGCACAGGGCAGCTGGTCACTGTGACGGACAGCCCCGACGGCCTGCTCGTGTCCGGCAGCAAGGGCCAGGTACGAGCCTGGGCCCAGGCGACCCCCGACGGCCAATTGACCGCACTCCGCATAGAAGCCGCCCCCTACAGACCGCCGAGGCGACACCGACGCCTGCCCGCTCCACTGACCTGGGCGACGTATCTGACCCTGGTCGCCCTGTGGAACGTCCTGACCGTATGGACGGCTGACAACCGCACCGCCTGGCTGGGCGACATGGCCGCCCTCGCCTTCTTCTACGTGATCGTCGAGGGGTGGGGCGCACCGGCACAACAGCCCCGCCGGCTACGCCGTACGGTGGAAGCTGGCGCCGTCGCAGCCGTAGCCTCCGCCTGCCGTCTACCTGCTCTGCCGACGGGCCGCGCCTCCCTCCGCCTCGCCGCCGGAGCCGCACTCCTGACCGGAGCCGTGTGGCTGGTCGCCGCCGCACGGCGGCACCGCTGGAAGGCACCGCTGTCCCAGCCGCTGCTGTTCCCGCTGGAGGGCACCTGGTACGTCGTACAAGGCGGTGGCCGCGTCCTCAACCACCACGCCCGGATACCGGAACAGCGCGGCGCCCTGGACCTGGTCGCGCTGGGCCCACACGGCACCCGCACCCGCCCCGGCCACGACCTGACCGCATACGCCGCCTACGGGCGCCCCGTCCGCTCTCCCTGCGACGGCAAGGTGATCTCCGCCGCCGACACCGTCCAAGACCAGAAGCCGGGCGAAATCCGCTACCAACCGCCCTACGGCAACCATGTGTTCATCGACACCGGCCGGGAGATCATCAAGCTGGCCCACCTGCGCCCCGGTTCTGTGACAGTGACCAAGGGCGACATCGTCCGCACAGGCCAGCTCCTGGGCGAGATAGGCAACACCGGCAACACGACCGAGCCCCACCTGCACATCCACGCCGAACGCGAGGGCATCGGCCTGGACCTGGCCTTCACCGGCATACGGGGCCGCCTGCACCGCGGACGAACCATCCGTGCCTGAGGCGCGGCTCCGTGGTGCGGCGGCATGGCGGGCGACGGCGACGTAGGCGGACATTCCGGACGGGCTGCTGCGGAAAACAGGGCTTCCGTTTTGGTTGGCGGAGGCGTAGGTTCCGGTTTACCCCGCGACGGCGCCCTTCGGGGCGTTGGCCCGCCAGTCCCGGGATGGCGGGCCGCGCGGGGGCCAACGGCCTGGTCGCATCAGGCGCGACGCGGCACGCTTCGGCGCCTTCACTCGGTGTGGGAGCGCATGAACGCGTCGTACGCCTCGGGTGCCGGCTCAGCGCCGACGGTGGGCACGTCTCCGAGGCCCGTGGCGGCGGCGTCCCGCTGGGTGAGCGCGGGCAGCGACCAGCGCTCTTCGAGGGTCTCGCCCGAGGTGCCGTCCCATGGGTACACCAGGATGAGCGCAGCTGCCCGCGGCATATTTCGACAGGCCGGGCTCGGCGCCGGATGATGGTGACATGGCCGGACGTCACGTGCGATCTGGCCGGCGTGGAGGCCGAGGCTGCGCATCTTGTCGTGCTGTGCTGCAGAGCGGCCGTCCCCAGGGGCCTCATAGCCGGAACTCTGTGGCCGGACGTCCTCCACGACTGTGCCGGCTTGCGGGCGGAGGACTGGCTACAGCTGCGCATGCACGCCCACGCCGCGATCCACGCCGAGCTGGGCCGGTGATGGCCTCTCTGGAAACCGGCCTCATAGAGCACGTGGAGGCGGAGGGAGCCGGGGTGCCATGTCGCAAAAAGGGAGAGTGCAAACGAGGCCGCATACGCGAATGGCCTGGTCCGCGGCGACTCGGCAAGCCTTGCAGATACAGCAGCCCCCTCCCATTGGGCACAGGTCGCTTCTGTGGCGAGACAGTAGAGAATTCAAGGACTGGATGGAGATCAAGCGAGGCTTCTCCAAGGTACTTGTCTATTCTGCGGCGCCGATGATCTGGATCGCTGTGCTGATGACTCCGTTCACGCTTCAAGTCAGGGAGGGGACTTGGCCTCGCGCGATCCTCCTGTCTATTCAAGTCGGGATATTTCTTGGGGCGCTGATCATTCTCTTGATCGGAACGTTCGGGTACATGGCGGCCAGGCGGGCGTTTGATGAGCGAGTCAGACAGGCCGGCTCTGCTGCGACGGAAGAAGCTGTAGAGCGGCTGCGGACGAGCCACAAAATAAGACTCGCCGACCTGTTTGTGATAAATAGACGCCAGTTGGACGAGTATCAGGCGGTGAGTATTGCCGAGCAGCATTCGGCTTTTCGGAACGCCCAGATCGCGTCTGCCGTCGGGTTCGGCTTCTTGGTGATCGGTGTCGGGTTGTCTTTCGGTGCACACAAAGACGCTACTGCCTATACGAGTGCCGGACTGGCGGGGCTCGGCGCCCTGCTCAGTGGGTTCGTGTCGGGAGTGTTCTTCAAACAGTATTCGGCGACAAGCAGGCAACTTCAGCGCTACTACACCGAACCTTTCAGGATGGGCCAGATCCTGACTGCCGAACGAATCGCCTGCCTGGACGATCACGAGGGCATTGAGGAAAGAGTCGCATCCCAACTCCGCCGAAGCATAGTAGAAATACTGATAGAGCAATTGCCTGCACCGTTTGCTGTATCCGGAGGCAGGAGCAGACAGATCAAGAGGCCCAGAGCCCAGAGGGGGGCGGGCAGGAGGAGCGCGCCCCAGGCTCCGCCTGCTGCAGAGGCGACAAGCCCTCCCGGCGCCTCCCAGGAGAGGTGAGAGGGCGGGAGCCAGTGAGACTGACTCCCGCCCTCTTCTGTCGGCATCCGCCCCAGCTCGAAATGGTGTGGCGCCCGGCCGGGCACGCTGTCCCCGCTGCTGAACACCCTGCAGGCCAAGCGGGTTCTGGCGGCCGACCTGCCGCTGTCCGCGAAGGCCGACACCAGGAACAAGCGCTACCGCATCGCCGATCCGTATCTCCGGTTCTGGTTGGCCTTCCTGCAGCGGGGGATCCCGCTCATCGAGCGCGCCCGGGCGATCTGGCCCTGGAGCCCATCGAGCGGTCCTGGACCGCCTGGCGGGGACGTGCGGTCGAGCCGCTCATCCGCGAGTCGCTGCTGCGGCTGCTGCCCGACGAGCGATGGCCGGAGACAGAGGCTGTCGGCGGCTGGTGGAACCGGCAGAACAACCCCGAGATCGACCTGGTCGGCACCGACCGTGAACCCGTGGCGGGCGCGTTGCACTTTGTCGGCTCCATCAAGTGGCTGGAGTCCCAGCCGTTCGGCCGGCGCGAATACGACGCCCTGGCTCGGGACGTACTCGCGGTGCCCGGTGCCGGGCGGGACACCCCGCTGGTCGCGGTGTCCTGCAGCGGTGTCGTCGGCAGTCTGCCGCTTGCGGCCCACTGGGGGCCTGAAGATCTGGTCCGCGCCTGGCAGTAGCGGAGAGACGGTGAGGCTTGGGGTACGTGGCTCAGGATGCCCAGTGCCGGTAGGCCTCCACCCAGGCCCACCCCTCAGGCGCGGGTTCGGGCAGCGGTAGGTCGAGGAGGCCGATCGCCTGACGGTGTCGACCGCGTCTGCACAGGGCGACGATGCCGCTGCCGGACCGGAGCTGGACGGCGGTGACGGTTACGGTGACGCCGAGCACGGCTGTGTCGAACGGGAGGGCGAGGCGGTCCTCGATGACTGCATGGAGAGCGGAGAGTTGTTCGTCCTCGTCGTAGGCATCGACGATCGCCTCCGCGACCATGGCGGCGAGCGCGGTGGTGGTGGGCCTCATCGTCTGTGGCGCCTTTCCGCGCGCAGGAGTTCCGCGAGGCGGGCGCCGACGGGAGTGATGCTTGGCACGGGCTCGTGTGTGTAGTGACTCTTCTTGCGCCGGCGCAGCAGTTCCTCCCCATCCCGCTCCCAGGTGAACGCGGGCTTGCGCAGGAGCGCGCGGAACACGGCGTCGGCGTTCTCGGTATGCCGCTGGACCAGACGGCGGATGACCATGGGGGAGACGGAGTCGTCGTTCAGGTACTCCCGGAGCTGCGTCAGGTAGGTGCGGTTACGGGCCAGAGCGGGATCGGCGAACAGCGCGTCGAGACGGCCGAAGTCGGCGTAGTAGCAGATGCCTTCGGTCTCGTCACAGATCACAGCGACGTCGTCCGCGTCGAGAAGCTCTTCGGGCAGGCTACTGAGTTCGTCAAGCGAGGGCCCGCTGTTCCTCGCCTGCGCGGCGGCCTCGTCGTCAAGTTCGGTGAGGGCCTTCTCCTGCCGGTGACGGTGATACTCGCGCAATCGGACTTGCGCCTCTGCCGGCTCCAGGATGAGCAGGTCGGTTCCGAACAGCTCGACGAAGTCGGCACAGGCTTCGGCCTGCATCTCCCAGGCCATGCGCAGCAACTCGGGATTGCGGCGCAGCAGCTGCGGGTTGTCAGCCAGGGTCTGGACGGCGACCTGCGCCAACTCCAAACCGTCGCCGGGCGGGTAGGTGGTGAGGTTGCCGCTGACCACCCAGGCGTCGGTGTCGGGGTGGACGGGCACGATGCGCGCGGCAACGAACATCCCCTTGCGCAGATTTCCCAGAGCACGCGGCCCCAGGTTGGAGTGGACCCGGTAGACGAGGTCGTCCAGCAGGTTGTGCAGGATGGCGGCGCCTCGATCGGGGCTCTGTACCTCGAAGAGCCCCTCGACCACGTCGCGCCAGCCGAGCAGCATCGCACGTTCGTCCTCCGACAGCGGAGGCCGCCGCTGGGCCACGAACTGCTCGACGACTGTGGAGCCGTCCGCCAGCCGGTACTGCAGCGCGAAGTGGTCGATCGTCTGGATGGCGGTTGCCTCGTCCAGGAAGCCGAGTTGGTCCTCGGCCTCGTCGAGCCGAGCATCCAGTCGCCGGGCGAAGCGCGGACCCTGCGCGAACGCCACCAGCTCGCTCTTGAGATCCGCGCTCCTTGCCAACCGCCTTCCGACTGGGGGGAGCGCCGTGGGGGAACCGTTCTGGTCCACTCTTTCCTGCCTGCTTTTCAAGTTTCTGCCGTACGACGCGAGCCGCCGCCTGCGAGCGCGGCGCGCGTCTGTCTGGGGCATGTGTCAGAAGCCGGACGGCCGGGGCCGACCGGTGAGTTGCTGGTCGAGCCGTTCGGCGTGGAGGGCGCGCACGGCTGTGTCGACGGCATCGCGGCCGGTGAGGTCGACGCCCCGCGCGGCGAGGGCGGCCGAGATCTGCTTGGCCGGACCCCACGCCTCCTCGTCGTCGAAGGCCGCGCGAAAGGCGGGCGCGTACGCATCGACTGCGGCGATGACGGGAGAAATCCATGGCTCACCGGGCGGTGCGGCGAGGCCGCGTGCCAGGCGGGCAGCGGCTGCGACCCGGCGAGGATCTCCACCGTCTCGCCGAGCAGGGAGCGGCTGTCGGGCGGGCCGACCCGCTCCAGCGCGGCCACCGCGGCAAGGCCATGTGGGGACGGTGTCGTCGAAGCCCGGCCCACCACCTCAAGACATAGCGTCTGCTCCGGCTCGCGCTCCATCATCCCGACGGCCAGCCACGCCTCGCCAAGACATCCGCTCGCCCACGCCTCCACCGCGAGGACATTCCTGTCTTCCAGACGCTGCGTTCGGGCCTCCCGCAGGACACGATCCGGCAGTCGCAGGGGATGCGGCGAACGGCGTACGGACTTCTTGCCGCCACCCGGCTTGCGGCGGCCACGGCTCTTCGCCATGCCATCGAGTCTGGCAGAGCAGGGTGGGACGCGGACCGGATGGTCGAGGACAGCCCCCGCTGGGGTGACTGCGCGGGTACGCCGACGCGGTTCCAACCGCCGCAGTGGCCTGAATGGCCCTCTTTCGTCATGAAAGCTCTCCCTGCACCCTTCGATCAGGCGCGATACGCCCATGCTGCGGGACCGACGGGGGAGCCGCGATGGTCAGAACCGTCTACGTACCGGTACTGCCGACCACCCGAGCCGCCAGGCGGGCCTACGAACACGTGGACGTGTCGGTAAGGCGCCGGATCGAGCCGTTGTGGACCGTGGTACCGCGTGTCGGGCCTGAGCGTCGTCGGGACGCACCTCCGGTGTCCGACCCGGAGACCGACGAGACCCTGCTGAGTGACTGGCTCGCCCCGCGCGTGAACGACCTCATCGAGACGATGGGCGACAATCCCGGTTGGGTCGACGCGGCCCACGTGGAGCGTTTGATCCACGGGTCCGCGGACAGCCTGTGGCACTTAGCCGTCAGAAGCCGCCTGCGCTTGGTCACCGGGCCCGAGCGCGCCCCAAGGCACCAGCGCTACGCCGCCGACCTCGCCTTCCTCAGTGGTCGCAGCCTCGGTATACGGCTCGCGCTCCACGAGCCCCTGGACCCGCACGGCAGCCTCCGCCCGCAGCTCCTCGACTTGATCGACCGCCTCTGCCTGCCACCCTCCCGCCTCGACCTCATTCTGGACCTCGGAGCGGTCACGGACGCCGGGGAAGCCGTCAAGACCGCCCTCATCGCGATCGACCTCCTCGGCGCCCTCGTCCCGTGGCGCACGCTCGTCCTCACCGCCGGCGCCTTCCCCCGGGCCATGGACGACATCGACATGCAACCCACCCGCACCGCCGTGCGCCACGACTGGCGGCTGCACCACCTGGTGGGCACCGCCCGCCCGGAGTTGGCGAGGAGGATCGTGTACGGCGGCTACTCCGTGGAGCACGCCTGCAGCGCCAACATCGCCCCCGTCCGGCAACCAGGCCCGGGCTGGAGCCTGCTGCGCTACACCACACCGGACGGCTTCCTCATCGCCCGAGCACCTACCAGGGGCCCCGACCACGTCTCCCGGGTACGCGCCCAGGCCCGCTGGATAGTCGAGCACAACGGCTTCCGCGGACTCGGCGATCCGGGCCACGCCGAAGGTGAGCGCTGGCTGCGAGCCTGCGCGTACGGTGACGGCTCGAAAGGCTCCGGCAATGCCGAGACGTGGCTCCAGGCGGGGCACACGCAGCACATGGACTTCGTCGGCCGACTGCTGACAGGCGCTTTGTGAGGCACCGAAGGCGCGAAAACGGGCCATCCACGACTATCAGGCGTTGCTTTTTGCCAGGGCCAGGGCCAGGGCCAGGGCCAGGGTCATGGGTCATGGGTCATGGGTCATGGGCATCGCGTGCACCCGGCAGAGAGGCATCGTGTTGCGCGCGCCTGGCGAGTCAGCCTGGGCAGCCTTCCCCTCCTGCGGGCTTCCGGGTGGGGATGAACCTACGTACGGTCAACAGAGGGACAACACTTTTCTGGCCTGCGGCGATGCCTGAGAGGGAGCAGGTCGTTGCATCGCGAGCCTGCAGGTGTCAAGTGGACATGTGCTGTCTGACCAGCAGCTTTGCTTGCGCAGGAGGTTCTCCTGGGCGTGGCGCGTAGCGGTTGATCACGGACCGAAAGGGCTGCTTCACTCTCGCGCCGGACCGTCTAACCTGCCGAACATGATTCGTGCTGTGGTGTTCGATGTTGGTGAGTGCCTTGTTGACGAGACTCGGGAGTACGGGACCTGGGCGGACTGGCTGGGGGTGCCACGGCACACCTTCGCGGCGATGTTCGGGGCGGTCATCGCGCAGGGGCGCGACTACCGTGAGACGTTCCAGGAGTTCCGGCCTGGGTTCGATCTGACCGAGGAGCGAGAGAAGCGCGCGGCTGCCGGGAAGCCGGAGTGGTTCGGCGAGGGTGACCTGTACCCGGATGTGCGGCCGTCGCTGGCTGCCCTGCGCGAGGCGGGGTTGTGGGTGGGGATCGCCGGGAACCAGACCGTGCGGGCCGGCGGCCTGTTGCGTGGCCTCGACCTCCCCTCCGACATGATTGCCACCAGCGACGACTGGGGTGCGTCGAAGCCGGATGTGGCCTTCTTCGAGCACGTCATCAAGGCGACGCCTGCCGAGCCGGGGGAGATTCTGTACGTCGGTGACCGGCTCGACAACGACATTCGCCCGGCCGTGCAGGCGGGACTCCTGACGGCCCTGATCCGGCGTGGGCCCTGGGGCACGATCCAGCAGCGGGATCCGGACGCGGACGCGATCACGACGATGCGGATTGACTCGCTCGCGGAGCTGCCGGAGAAGGTTGCCAAGTTCAACGCTGAAGTGCGCTGACTGTCGTGCCCCAGTCATAGAGCCGGTCGTCGAGGTCGCGGACGCACTGCTCGTTCTGCCAGGGAGCGAGTGCGCGTCGGACCTCGCGGACCCGGTCCATGCCGGTGGCGTACCAGGTGACGGAAAGCTGGTCGAGGGCCTGGGTCGCATAGCGGCACGCCTCCTCCGGCCGCCTGTCCGCCGCTTCCACTGCGGCGATGTCTCCGAGGATGACACTGCGCTGCTTGTCGGACTCCGGCGGCAGGTCGTCAAGGACCTGGAGAAGGGTCTGCCGGGCCTGGGGTAGGTGGCCAGCCTTGAGCTGGGTGTTGCCTTTGAAGGCGGATAGTCGGACGGGGCTGAACCAGTCCAGCCAGGCGGGTGCGGGGTGCTCGGATCCGGTGGCGAGGATGTCCTCGGCATGGCTGATCAGCTGCAGTGCGGTGCGAGGGTTCCCGCAGCGGGTCTCACATTCCGCTTCTACGGCATCCAACCAGGCCCAATGTTCTGCGGTGGCGTCCTCGCGGCGTGCGTAGGTGCGCGCAGCGGCCATGCGTTCGACTGCTGCCTCCCGGTCTCCTGCCCAGCCGGGTATGAAGGCCATGTGGGCGAGGATGGCCGAGCCGAGGAGAGGGTCATCTGCTTCGCCCGCGGCCTGGAGGGCGCGCAGGAGGGTTTCGGCAGCTTGGTCTGGCTGGCGTAGGTCGAAGAATTCGATGCGGCCGGCGAGGAGGTAGGACTCCGCGAGGGCAGCGGCGAGAGTTCTACGGGCTGGGTTTGCGGTCTCGGGCAGGAGGGCGACGCCGAGCCGGGCATGTTCCACGACTGCCGGGTGCAGGGTGGCTGGGGCCACAGACCAGTACAGGTGACGGTGGGAGCGGGTGACGATCTCGAAATCCATACCAACGGTGGCCGGTTGCGTCGCGACGGTGGACTGGACGGGTATTGCAGCCAGCCGCGTTCCGGTCATGGGCGTGCGAGGCGTGCTGCGGCTGACCGCCACATCACGCTGTTGCCCTTCAGTCCCCCAGGGCGGGGTGAACCCCAGGTCCTCCATGCTCTGGCCCAGCAGGTGAGTCAGGACTCGGTGGACATCGGGCTGGGGCCAGGGTGGTGTCGCGGACTCCCATCGCCGGATCTGCCGGACGCCGACAGAGAGTCCTCGGATGCCGAGCCTGGGGGCGGCCTTGGTGATGGCGTCCGCCAGCGCCTGTTGGGAGTTGTAGCCAGCAGCTACCCGGGCTGCCTTGAGTCGGGCGTTGCCTGCGGGACGAGACATGAACTGCCTCCGGGTGAGTTCTTGCCAGGGATTGCCATGATGTCCCTATCGCGGCGCGAAATCATCCATGTGTGAGCAACAAGGCCCTCTCAAAGCCCTGTTGATGACCCATCAGGGCCCTCGAATAGGGCCTCAGTGTCGGTGAAGATGGCATCTCCACGGGCCTAGCGGCACCAAGTAGCTGGAACGTGGACTAATTGACACGAGCGCGGCGTGGGACGGAGGCGACAAGGATGCGCAGCACGACAAGGAGGAAGCCGTGGACCGAGCAGGGCCTCGGTCCGTTTGGCCCGGCAGTCCTCAAGCCGTACTCCAGAACGCGGTTCGCCAGAGACGGCAGTGCCGTGCTGAAGGTCTACGTGGGCATTGAACCCGAGGGCCGGCGGCTACGTGAGGCTGCGACGGTCGAGCTTGCTGCCCTCCGGGGCATCTCGGTTCCGACCGTCCTGGCCACGGGAAACGGTGAGGCGGGGTCTTGGACGGCGTTCCGAGCCGTGGATGGTACGCCGTGTTCGATAGACACCCATGAGGCGATGGAGGAGTACATCAGCCATGTCGTGGCTGTGAGCGGCAGACTGCACCGGCCTACTGCTGGCACCACTCCCGGCGCCGGCTGGGGGGTGCGGCGAGCCGATCCGGTTTCCTCGCGGCGATTCCTGCTGGATCAGTTCTCCCCTCGCTGCCGGTGGCTGCCCTGGTGGGCGGTGCTGGATGAGGCCCTGCAGCCGATCGATTCCCATCCGGTCGTTCACCTGCACGGTGATCTCAAGCCCGAGCACCTCCTCGTCGGCGGCGAGCGTCTACACGTCGTCGACTGGGAGGCGAGCGCCTGCGGGCCGGCGGTCCTCGACTACACCGACGTGGTCTTCCACCTCCTACGCGACCTGCTGTACGCAGGTGTGCCGCCCGGACGCATCCCGGTCGATCTCGTGACCCGGCTGCCGTTCAGTGGGCCGGTTCTCGCCTGGCGCCTGCTCCTCTGGCTCGATCGCCGCCGCACCCAGGACATCGATCTCGTTACCACCCGCGACGTCTACCGGGTCGCTGCTGAAGAACAGGCCGTCTCCGCGTACAGGTGGATCGCTCAGGCCGTTTCGCTCCTCCGCGCTGCCGGTGTTCCTCGCTGATTCCTTGCTTCGCCGCTCACTCAGGCGAACTGACGCCTGCGCTCATCCCTTTCTGTCTGCCCTTGAACGGGAGCTCGTCATGCCTCGTACCAGCACGATCATCGGCAACAGCCACCTCGTCATCGACACCGCCGTGGCCAGGCCGGACGCGACGACCATCGTCGAACGGAAGGGCCTCGGCCACCCGGACACCCTGGCCGACCACCTCGCTGAGCGCCTGTCGCGTGCCTACAGCCACCACACCGTCGAGCGCTTCGGTGCCGTGCTGCACCACAACTTCGACAAGCTCGCCCTCCTCGGGGGCGCGAGCGAGGTCCGGTACGGCGCCGGCCGCATGACTGCTCCGGTCAGGGTGCTCGTCAACGGCCGTGCTGCGCCCATGTGCGGCGGGGAGCGGATTCCCGTAAAGGAGATAGTGGAGGCCGAGGTGCGGGCGTTCTTCGCCGAGCGGCTCCCCGAGGTCTCCGACCATCTCGACATCGCCTTCAACATCACCAGCAATTCGAGCCCCGGCGCTGTCCTCACGGGCGACGAGGTGCCCGACCGGACGCGCTGGTTCAACCCGCGGTCCATCGAGGACCTGCGGGAGCGGCGGGTAAGGCTGTCCAACGACACCTCGCTGGGAACCGGCTGGGCCCCGGAGAACACCTTCGAGTCGTTCGTCCGCGAGCTGGTGAACCACTTCTCCGGGGAGAGCGAGTTCACCCGCGCTCACACCTGGTGTGGGTCGGACGTCAAGCTCATGGGCTACTGGGACGGCGAGCAGGCCGACGTCGTGCTCTGTGTGCCGCAGAAGTCGCGGTTCGTCGCCAGTCGGTCCGAGTACGTGCGGAACGCGGAGAGCGTGCTCGCCGAGTGCCACAGGCTCGCCGCCCTCAAGCTCCCCGGCGCTGAGACGCGGTTCCGTCTGAACGCGCGCGACGTCCCGGGGAAGGACGAGCTGTACCTCACGTACACAGGCAGCTCGATCGAGTCCGGCGACGAAGGAGTCGTCGGCCGCGGTAACCGGGTCAACGGGCTCATCACACCGCTGCGGCCGATGAACCTGGAGGGCGCCAACGGGAAGAACCCCGTGTACCACGTGGGCAAGCTCTACAACATCGCCGCGCGACGGCTCGCCGAGCGGCTCCACGAGGCGACCGGGGAGCACGCCGAGGTCCACCTGGTGAGTGCTACCGGGCAGCGCCTCGACCAGCCGTGGCGCGTTCTCGTCCGCCTGTCGTCTCCGGACACCGAGGTGGACAAGGTCCAGGCGCTCGTAGAGGAAACGCTGGGAGAGTTTCCCGCCCTCACCGACGAGCTGGTCTCCGACGGGATTGTGCTGAGCTGATGCCGAAGCGGACGCTCGGAGAGGTCTCCATGGAGTGCCGGGAGCGCCTGATCACCCACTATGGCACCGAGGTCTCCGGGTGGCTCGACACCGTGCCCGCTCTGCTGGACCAGGCGGCGGAGCGCTGGAAGCTCGCGCTCGGCGCGTACCACAACACCGGACACGCCTCCGTGATCGCCACAGCCGGCACCCTCGACAGGCGTCCACTGCTCCTCAAGGCATGGGCCGACCCCGCCCGGTTCCGCAGCGAGGTGACCGCCCTGCGCCTCTGGGCGGGCGGTCCCACGGCGGACGTTGTCGAGGTGGCGGACGACCTCGCCGTGGCGGCCCTGGAGATGATCAGCGGCCAGCCGGGCGGCGGCGAACGGCCGCCACGAGAGCTGCAAACGGTGGCCGCCGCCCTCCAGGGCCTCCACACGTTCGGCCGCCGCCGTCGCCGACCGCGTGACCTCCCGCTTCTGGCCACATACCTGCACCAGGAAATACGCCCCCGGGTCTGGCGCAGACTGGAGTCGGTCGACCTCGGCCCGTGGCACGATTTCGCCAACGCGATCCTCCCCGAGCTCATGACCTTGGCGGAAGACGACGGCCGCGCGACGGTCCTGCACACGGACCTTTACCGCGAGAACGTGCTCTTCGACTGGCTGGGGCACCCGCGGTTCATCGATCCCCTTCCGATGGTCGGCGATGCCGCCTTCGACTGGGCCTTCTGGACTGTGTACTACGACCTCGGGCACGACACGGACGCTCGCCTGGCTACGGCCGCCCGGATCGCCGATATCCCCGTCCCCGTGCTCGCACCGTGGTGCCGAGCCCTGGCAGTGGACGGTCTCCTCTACTACCTCGAGACCGCCGATCCACGCGCACCGCGGATGGCCGACGTCCTCGCGTGGCTGTCCGCACCAAGCTTAGGGAACCGACCATGACGACTTACGTCCTCCGCCACGGGCCGACCGATTACAGCCAGCGCTACCTCGTCAACGGCGACCCGGCCAAACCCATCCATCTGAACGAGGACGGCCGACGAGCGCTGGCCAGAGGATGGAACAGCCTGCCCCTCCACAGCGTGAGAACGTGGGTGGCCAGCGAATTTCCCCGTGCCCAGCAGACCGCGAACCTGTTGATGGGCGTTCCCGGACCGGAACTGATCACCGATCCGCGGCTGAACGAACTCGACTACGGTGAATTCGAAGGAGACCCGTTCCTCGAATACGCAGCATGGCTCGACGGGCACAGCGCCGACGAGCGGCCGCCCGGCAGCACTGAGTCACAGAGCGAGGGAATCCGCAGGATGCTCACGGGGGTCTTCGCGGCTCTGGACCACCCCGGCCCGCGCGTCTTCGTAGCCCACGGCCTGCTGGTATCCGTACTCGTGTGGCACCGCGCTCGGACTCCTGGCCAGGCCATGCCCCTGTTCTTTCCCGAGGCCCCTTACGTAGAGCCCGTCGCCATCCCTGACGAGGAACTGCCTGAATTCATCGGGACACTGGTGAACGATCTCGAAGCCGGCGCTGAGCGCCGTGCCGCCGATAGCGGTGACGGGAGGATATTCCGGAACGGGAACGGCTCGGCGGTTGCTACCGTCGATTCCCCATCCCCATCCCACTCGCAGGATCAGAAGGATCTTCCTCATGCATGATGCCCGCGCCCTGATCGACATGGGTGCCGAAGCGGTTCGTCGGCTCGCTCGTCGCGGTTACACCCTGGACCTGTCCGAGCTGGAGTCCCTCCACTCTCGGCGCAACCAGAACATCCGCTCGGCCGACGAGCTGCGGGCAGAGTCCAAGCGAGTGGCGAGCGAGGTCCAGCAGACGGCCAAGCAGGGCGGCGACATTACCAAGCTCAAGGAGCGCGCTCGCGAGCTGAAGGACCAGATCCGCGAGATCGAGGCCGGCCAGGAGCAGATCGAGGCCCAGCTCCGTGACCTGCTCCTCAGCATCCCGAACCTGCCGGATGACTCGGCTCCCGATGGCGACTCCGAGGAGTTCGCCGTCGAGGTCCGTCGCATCGGCACGCCGCCCGCGTTCGCGTTCGCGCCGAAGGACCACGTCGACCTCGGCGAAGCCACGGGCATCCTCGACTTTGGCAGGGCCACGAAGCTGTCCGGCCCGCGCTTCGCGGTCTCCCGCGGTGCCGGTGCCGCCCTGGAGCGTGCCCTGTCTACGCTCTTCCTCGACCTCCACACCCGTCGGCACGGCTACGTCGAGTACGCGGTCCCCTACCTGGTCAGCCGGAAGACCATGACCGGCACCGGCCAGCTCCCGAAGTTCGAGGAAGACCTGTTCAAGACAGGCGTCGCCGACCGAGAGCTGTTCCTCATCCCGACGGCCGAGGTCCCACTCACCAACCTTTACGCCGACGAGATCATCCCCCCGGCCGAGCTGCCGCTCGCACTCACCGCGCACACCCCGTGCTTCCGGTCCGAGGCCGGCTCGTACGGCCGCGACACCCGCGGCCTGATCCGCCAGCACCAGTTCGCCAAGGTCGAGATCGTCCGCATCGTCGACCCGGCCGACGCCGACGCCGAGCTGGAGAAGATGATCGGCCACGCCGAGGCGTGCCTGAAGGAACTCGGCCTCGCCTACCGCGTCATCAAGCTTGCCGCCGGCGACACAGGCTTCTCCGCCCAGCTCACCTACGATATCGAGGTCTGGATCCCGAGCCAGAACACGTACCGCGAAATCTCCTCGGTCTCCAACTTCGGCACCTTCCAGGCACGCCGGGCAAACATCCGGACCCGCGGCGAGGACGGCAAGCCCAAGCTTGTCGCCACCCTCAACGGCTCCGGCTTGCCCGTCGGCCGCACCCTGGCCGCTCTCCTCGAACAGTGCCAGCAGCAGGACGGCTCCATCCTCCTGCCCGAATCCCTCGTCCCGTACCTCGGCTTCCGCCGGATCTCGGCGAACGGAACACCGGAGGCATAGTGCTCGTCGGCGTCTGCGACTTCCCTGGTAGCTACGCCTTTCCACCCGCCGGCTACGGCGGAATCGAACGATGGCTGTGGGCGGTCGCCACAGGCGCCCGAGCCGCAGGCGCCGACGTACACCTCCTCGGGCCGGGCTGGCTCACGGACCTGGAACACGAATGGGTCCGCAAGCCAGTCCGCTTGGAGGACATCACGCCCGGAACGCTCGCCGAGCGCGAGCTGCGCGACACCGGCTACGACCTCCTGGTCGTGGGCCATGAGTACCCGTCACTTTCCGCCTGGACCCGCACCTGGAGCGAGCTGGACTGCGACATCGCCACCTTCCAGCACTCGCCCGTCTTCCAGCACGCCTCCACCGCGTTCGACGGCCAACGGTCACGGCTCTACTGCTATTCGCCCGAGATGATGGAGCGCTACGCCGACCACCGGCCGATCCCCGAGCTTGCTGTTCACTTGGGCCTCCGTGAGGAAGAGCCTCCGGCCACAGCCGGTACTGGCCTCGTCTGGCTCGGCCGGATCGACGAGGACAAGGCTCCGCACATCGCGGTGCGGGCAGCGCAGATCCTTGGCCGCCGGATCCGAATTGTCGGTCCCGTCTTCGACGACGAGTACGTGCGACTCCACGAGCGCCTCCTCACCTCCGAACACGTGGAGTGGGTCGGGGAACTCGGCGGCACTGCCAAGACGGCAGCGATCGCCGGGGCGTCTGTCTTCGTCTATACGTACGCCCGTGCGTACGTGGAGGCCGGTGCCGCCGTCTTCGGTGAGTCCCTTCGCGCCGGCACCCCCATGGCCGCTCTGACCTGGCGGGAAGGCACATGCGCCCAGGCCGCCCTGTGCGACGAGACCGGTGCGGTCGCCGTCGTCGACCCGCACGAGGACGATGAGACGGCGGCGCGGAGGCTCGCCGACTCGATCCAGCGGGCGGAAGACCTCAACCACCGCCAGGTCCAGGCCGTCGGCATGCACCGTTTCGACTCGGCCCGTCACTTCCGGGCAATGGCGACACGGCCATGCTGACCCCTGCAAACCGCACGGTCGGGGACGGTTTTGCCCAGCAGATACCCGGTGTGATCCGTGCTGCGTTAGGCCCGCACTGGGAGTTCACGGCCGATGGCTGTCACATCGAGGTCCGCCATCCGAACCGCGGTACCGCCTACAGGCCACCGCGTCGAGCGCCTTCCTGGAGGGAACTGCTCGCCTCACTGGAGACTGGCTTCGCGCGGGAAGGAGCCCCACGCGATGCCTGCCTCCCCCTCAGCTGGGGCCGGGAGACCGAACTGACGATCTCCGCGGTCCAGGCACTCGACCCACTCCTCAAGGATGGCCAACCCCGCACACACCGAAGCGGATTCCTTCCCCAGCCAGTCGTCCGCTTCACAGGCCAGCGCGACACCACCGGCCACTTGAAAGACGGCTTCCTGACCTCCTTCGTCAACATCTCCCGAGTCCAACCAATAGGCAGCCTGGAGGAGTACGGCGCCATCCTCGACGGGTGGCTGACAGTTCTCTCCCAACTCGGCTTCCACGCACGGCACCTGAGCATCAACGGCAAACTGTCCCCGTGGCGCCGACGACAGGTCGAGGGCATCACACTGCGCTTCCACCACCTAGACCACACCCTCGGCGACATCGTCCTCCTGTGGAACACCGAATACCCAGGCCGCATGGCGGTGGACCTCGGTAGCGGGCTGGAACGCCTGGCATGGGCTCGCACCCAGGAGCGCTGGAACCAACTGATCTACGGCAGCTTCGCTGGCTCTGCGCCGCCGACCACGCTGGATGCCATCCGTACCGCCACGCTCCTACTCGGGCACGGGATCACCCCGGCTGCCCGAGGAGCGGGAGGCATCACGCGGCGGGTCATAGGCGCCATCGATCGAGATGCCACACGCCTTGGCGTCGGGGCCCTGGTCAGGGACATGTACGACTACTGGTCGCTCGTCGACGTCCTGCGCCCACCGTGGCCAGAGATCGCTCGTGCCATTGAGGAAGAGATACACCTGTAGGGCGCCCCGCATCAGTTCGCTGGGGGCAGACGGGAAAGACCCCTGAGGGACTGGTGCGCGGGGGCAAGCCATGTCGACGTACAACGCCCGGCCGCAAAACACCCCCAAGCCCTCGGAGGCGCCCCTGCACCCGCACCACCCCAGCAATGCCTCCCATCTTGACTTGCCGGACCCGGTGTACGGGGTCACCCCGCGCCACCTGGCTGGTGATGACGATGCTCTCGCCGAGCGGGTCGGCGACACACTGGCCGGCCCTAGCTGGCGCATGTGGCCCTCCGCCCGCCACACCCTGCTGTACGTGAGCCCCGACGGGCTGTGCGGCGCCGAATGGGTCCTCGCGACCTACCGGTTCGAGCTGGGCGGACTGCCGGTGGCCTGGCAGCTGAGCGCCCGCTCGCATGCCGCCTCCGTGATGGCGGAGTGGAACGCGTGCTTCACGACCGGTTTCCCGTACGAGGCCCTCGCCGACCTCCTCGTAGCGATCGACGCCAGCAACACGCCCGATGTCGGCTTCGAGGGGCCCGAGACCGTCCTCAACGCGCTCTGTGCCGGCTGGATCCGTGAAGTGGATCGGCCTCGCACCACCGTCATGGATCCCGGCTTCGCCTCCTCGGTGTCCCTGGGGATGGTGCCGCCGCTCATCGAGGACGCCGACCCTCGTCCTGACCTGGTGGGCTGGCAGGCGTGGGCGGAACCTGCCCTCGGCGCTCCGTATCTGTGGTGCGCCAGCTTCAGTGCCAGCGTCCCTCACGACCTAGTCGCCGCGTTCACCTCCTCGCTCGCCTCCCCGGTGCCGGTACCCGCCGCACCGTGCCCAAGAGCGCCGAGGGCCGGCTCACCGTCGTTGGCCGCGGCTGACGACCCTTGCCCTGATGGAGCCGCTGTTGTGCGACTCGTCGCCGATCTCGCCGGGTGGCGGGCACGTTTCCCGTGCCCGCCGGATGGCAGAGAGGAAGAAGATCTTGTTCTTTCGACGTGCGCGCGAGGACCGCGCGTTCCGTGAGGCCCAGCGTGCGGGCTACGCACTGCTACTGCAGCTACAGGCCACGCAGCCGTGGCCCGATGTCCCCGCGCAGACCGCACTGGCTGCGGCTGCGGGGGAAGCGGTGGCGTCCGACTTCCTGCCGCCGGACTTGCGGGTACCGTCCCGCAGGAGGTGGCCGGCCTGATGATGCGCTGGCAGCAGCCCCTCGTCATCGACGGCGAGGTCCGTAGGTGCCCCGAGTGCGGCGCGAACCGGGACTGGACCTTCCTCTGCCTGCGCGACGACTCGGTGTGGCTGCGCTGCCGGGCTGGCCACGAGACCAGCCCCAGCCCCAGCCTTGGCGTCGTAGGCGGCCATGAAGACCGCGCTGGTGTCATTGTGGCGGCCAAAGTCCAGACCTGGGCTGCGGAGGAAGAGTAGAGCTGGAATCCGTTGGCGGCGCCGACGGCAGGTTTCGCCCCTGCGTACACGGCTCCGGAGGGGGCTGGCGAGCGCAGTAGCTCTGCTGGTCAGAGAGGCCGCGTGCACCGCATGCCTAGGTTCCGTCCACGAATAGTCCGCAGCGACAGACGAGCTAGCTCCGGTCTGACGAGCCGGCTTCAGCCAGCCCGCCCCCGGAGATCAAAGAGCCTCAGCAAAGCCGATCGTCGGCACCGCGGTCCTCAGCCGATCGGCACCACTCTTGCAGGGGACAGCTGGCGCAATATGGTTCGTTGGGAAGGCAGTTCGTGTTCGCCAACTGCCTCAAGGCGGCCATGCGGACCGGCGCATCGACCCCACCACCAATAAGCCGGGCCAATTCAATGCGACCGTCAGTCAGTCTGTTGGTGCGGTCCGACTTGCTCGCGAACACCCTTGCAGCGACACGCAGTGGCCCCTGCTGAGGCAGCATGACATCCTCGCCCATAAGTAGCCTGAACATGGCTGTTTCTGCAGGCTTCAATTTGAGCTGGACAGCTAGCTCGTCAGTGTCTTGCCAAATGTTGCGCTTCGAAGTCAGCTCCTCAATCCGCTCCACGCGCCGAAGCATTTTGGGGTCTTCGACGGCCGCATAGAGCTGCTGAAGCTCTTTGGAAGTCAGCTTAGGGCGGTCCTTGAGACGCTGGATAGCCCACTCGAGGTTACGTGCTCCTATGCGTTCGGCGCCTAGCATAGAAACGACGAGTGCGACGGCTTGCTGGACGTGCGGCCCCGGATAGAGGAACCAAGACCTCCCCTTACGCTGCCGGCGCCCCCACGCCGCAAGTGCCTGGTGCAGCGCCAACCACTGATTCTTGCCGGGCTGCTCAGCGTCAGCTGGTTTCAAGGCAGTGGCCGCCGCCTCCCCCAAACGGGGTGGCACAGCGTTTCCAATCTGCCGGAATGCGTCGCTCCGTGTTCCCGAAAATCGAAAGTCATCTGGGAAGGTCTGAATCCGCGCGGCTTCACGTACAGTGAGAGTCCGGTGCTCTTCGGGGTGGATGTACCAGTATCCGTCTTTCGCGATATGGGCAGTGATGGAGCGACTGTAATCGTCCCAATGAAGACGCTTGTACTTATCGTCGAAAGTATCGGCCTTGTAGCGTCGAAGGTGCTCGGGAATATCCGAGTACAGCGTCTTGTGGTCCATGCGCTTGAAGACCTCTAGGTCGTCTGCGCGCACCGGCCGAGTCATGTGATCGTAAACAATGCCCGGATCGTCAACGTCCTTCCTCATGAGCGTCAGGAAGTCAGACGGATCAGACGAAACCTTATATGGCAACACGCGGTCGCCCATGGGCTTCTCTTCGTCAAGCGCGGGGAGATCACCAATGGCTTGCCTGAGATGGACCGGGTCTGTTGAAGCTGGCCAAGTGAAGTTAGCGCTGTCGTTGCGAGCCAGGACGATCAACCGCTTGCGATGCTGCGGGACCCCATACTGCCAGGCGTCGACCAAGCGGACTTCGGTGAAGTAGCCGTCTTCCTCCAAAGCCTCAACGATGGTTCGAACAACGTGGAAGTCGTCGCCGAGTGCCATGTCCGGGACGTTCTCCATGAGAACCGCGCGAGGGCCAACTTGGAGCACGACATCTAGGTAGGCGCGCCAGAGCTCCTTGCGTAGATCGTTTTCGTCACGCTTGCCAGCCTCGACCAGACTCTTGATCTTGCTCCGGCCAGCGCGACTGAACGGCTGACAAGGAGGGCCACCTGCAATCAGATCGATAGGCGCCTGTTGCAACAAGGAGATGAGCTGGCTCCGCTGTTCGGCGTCACCCAAGTCCGTTCCCAGAGCGAGCCCGGGGAAGTTCGCCCGGTGTGTCTCCCGGGCTCGCCGGTCCGAGTCGACCGAGGCAGCGACAGTCCATCCGGCATGTTCGAGACCAAGGCTCAGGCCGCCGGCTCCGGAGAAGAGGTCGACGGCCAGACGGGCTCCGGAGCTGGCCCGACCTTTGCACCAGGCGGCGAAGGTCTTCTCGGTACAAGCGTCAGGATGCTCGTCGAGCTGGAGTACGTCGCTGCGATGCAGCTTCACCCCGTAGAACGACACCCAGGCCTCCTCTTATTGCTCCAACGACGACCACCAGGACAACACAGTCGGCTGCCCCAGACAAGCCCTTCATGCAGGTGACACAGCAGAAGGATGCCGCAGCTCAACACCAAGTGCACAGCAGTTCGTTGGAGCGGGCACCTCCCAAGAGGTGCGTGCCTAGCTGGACGACGCAGCCTCTGACGTTGGGCACTGCCCCTGCCACGGGACACACGAGCCGCCAGCCTGGACATCGGCTACTTCCCAACCTGCGTGGCAACCTTGGCCAGCGGGCTGGCCCAAGAGATGTCCAGCACACTCTTCCAGCAGTCTTCCTTTTTACACCATTCGGTGACGTTCCCTGAGCCGGGGGCGGCAAGGAGGGCTTGCCGGACAGGCCGGCTCAGCTCAGTCACGGCTCGCCGGATGCTGTCTGGAAGCCCTTGCCTCCTCCACACCGTCGCTAGGACATCGTCCAAATCAACTTCCGCGGCAAGTCGAGCCAGCGCATAGGTCGTTACGTTGGCCAAATATCCGGCACCGGGGTTCAACTTCCTGATCTCTGCACGCCCGTGCTCGAACAGAATCCTCTTTGCCACGAGTGCTTGGAAGTACTTTTCATCAGGAACAGTGGTAGATTCCGCGAGTACATTCAGTGTCCACCACTGAAAACACTTCTGAGCCCCCAAACTCACGACATGAGGTAGCTGCCGAAACGTAAGGTCGTACTTGGCCGCGTCGGTCTTAGAGAATCGCTGACCGCGAGGGAACTCTTCATCGAACGACCTCTGTTTTGCAGCAGTGTGCCGTCGAGCTCTATCTACGTTGTACTGCCCTCGCACGCGCTCGTAGTACCACCGGCTTTGGCGGGTAGAGCCCACGACCGCGGGCGCCCAAACGCTTCGGGACGCGCGTTCGAGCTCGACATGGAACGGGCTATTAGCCTCAAAATCCGCTTCGTTGATCGAATTCTGAGAGTTGGCGTAGCGCGAGATGTTCGGGACCAGCTGATCTAGCAGCTCGGGCTGCACTACAGTGATTTTCGTTGGTACCTGGATTTGGCTAAGGTCGGCACCATCACGGATAGCGGCATGGTGGAGCGAGGCTGTGGTCTGCCCGCCATTGACGATCTGTAGGTCGCTGAGGTGAAGAAGGTAGGTCTCGCTCCCTCTCTGCTCAAAAGTGGCCCCTGTGGCCGTAGCCGATATGCCGTTGTTGTAGGCAAGGAATCGGTCGGGTCTTTCTCGGATGGTTTCGTTTATTCCCTTATTGACCTTGCCTCGTGCTTGCAGGAATGCCCTGACGTTTCGCTGGAGCAGCTTGGACCCATGGAGCTCGTATATGTCCGCAAGCAATTTGCCTGGCATCAAGGTGAGCACACATTGGTAGTCCCCTTCCGAGCTAGGGGCTGGCAGACATGGCAGCGGTTCGCCGAACTCTTCGAAATCAATTGAGATCGGTTCCTCTTGACGGCCCGAGCTGGCGAGCCGCCTGAGACGCTCGATGTCCCACAGGTTGTGGACTATAGGTAGGCCATTGAGTTCCTCTGCAGGCAAGTCCTGTAGGGTGCTCCGACCGTCAGTTAGAAGAAAGATTCTGATCTTGCCGAAATCTTGCCACCTAGAATGAATATCCTGCACCATGTCGAATTGAGGGCTCGACTCCTCCATCTGTAGATGGTGTCCGTCTTGGCAAGCGGTGGCAAACAACTTCGTCCAGTTAAGACGTCGCCTCACCTGGTCGCGTGAGATGGTCTGACCATGTTCCCCGTAATACACTGATACGAGGTCCAATACGCGTCCGTCATCGCTGATGGAGTAGCCAGCGACCTCCATGCGACTGCGTCCAACGGGGTGGGCGAAATAGCAGACTTCCAAGTCTTCAAGTGTTCCGTCTTCTACAAGGTAGTCGCCGGCTGCTCGAACGAAAGCGTCTCGCCTTAGCCACCCAGGTTCCCGCCCAAGATAGTCTTCAATCGTCTGTTCCAGGGCGATGGAGAATTCCTGCATTTCCTCCACCGACTACTCCTTGGTCTTTCCAGCTAGTTTGACCGAAGCTCGCACAGCACCCTCATCTACTTTGTATGCGTCGCACGCTGACAAGTCGACGTTGTACGTTACTCGGGACACTCCGGAGGGCAATGCCCGGGAAGTCAGTCGTGGGAACCCGTCCGTGACATGAAAGCATTGTCGACGAGTCAGCGCGTATCTATCGTTCCCATACTGCTGGCTGTGGGTGTCCAACCATCCCGCTTCAAGCAAGCAGTTTTCGAAGCGGGACAGTTCTGGCTGTACGAGAGGATCCATGCGAAGTTCATCGACGATGTCCATTAGCGAGACACCACTCTGTGAAACTGAGACGACTTGATGTACGAGGAAGAGATTCGTCGCCGCGTCAGTGTCCAGTTGGCCTTCACTGCTGATCTGACAATGGTTGGCACCTTTTCGACCCACAGTCTTAACCTCGATCGCTGTCGAGAAGTGGGTGAAATCCTTTGGAGCACCCGAGGGTCCTCCCCACGCAGCGATTGCCGCAGTGCCAATAGCTGGGAGCAAGATCTCCCGCAGAATGAGGAGTTCGCCGAACAGCCCCATTCGCGCTTCCGGTGTGAGACCGGTAGATAGACCTCTGTCCAGCATCTTGCGCCATGCATTCAGACGACGTACCAGAGCCAGGGTGGGATGGGTTGCATGTATCTGAAGCTGTCGGACTAGATCAGCGAGGAGTGTGCAGAACAGCAATCGGTCGGTTCCTGGGTCGGCGACAACTTCGACGGACCCACCCCTGATACGGCAAACCAGGCCAGACGCAAGCATCAAGTCTCGATCTTCGGTGTCTTCGGTACTGCGGACCAACAAGGCCCACTCGCGGCTCGGGAACCGAACTTCGGTGAAGACGTCGATCGAGGATTCCGGCATGAGACGCCGGCGGATTGCGCCCGGGAGGTTGCTGCCCTCGACCTCAATTGCCGTGAAGCTCGCTTCGAGCTGTTCCGGTGTGCTAACGGTCATCACTCGTCGCCCTCAGCATCCTCTTCGATAGCCTTCCGAAGGCCGTCAAGGAAGACCTGGTTTACGCGGTATCGAACCTTCTTCGCTTTGTCGGAATGAGGGAAGACGACCGCGTATCCTACGATAGGAACATTCGAAGCCGAGACTTCTATATCGGATGAGATGGGATCGATGGGGTAAATCAACAGTAGACCCTCGCCGGGGTCGCGAAGCTTGCGCAATGACTCCCCGCTCGCACGCTTCGGCTCTCGACCTTTGCCGCTCTCAAGGAAATCCTGGACCGTCATGTTGAAAGCCTCAGTCACTTTGTCTGAGGTAAGGCCTATCGCCTCATGCGCAGGACTAACCAGCACGCCGACCTCGCACTCACCATCGAGTACCCTGGAGTGTGTAATTGTGCGCCTCTTTACTAGCGGCACGCCGAGTTTTTTCAAGGGAATAGGGGAGGCTCCACCTGTGATTGCTACCGTCCAGCGGAGAAGCTCGCCTTTGGCCACTTGGTTCTTGATGTAGGGAACCAAATTCTCTGGATTGGCAGTGAGTACTCGAGGGGATACATGGAAACCTTCGAGAAAGTCTATGACGGCCTGCGGCGGTACGTCTTGGCGGAAGAAGCCCCGGCCAGCTCCTTCCAGCTTGTCCTGAGATACGGGATTGGCTGGCTCAATCGCCTCGACTAGCCGTTCAAGACGGCCGTAGTTCTGGGCCTGCGCGTCCTTGTCTGTTCGCATCACCAGCGTCTCAGCTCTGCTAGCGGAGAGACTGACAGTCATCACCTGCGATGAGCGCATTTTGGTAGCAGCGGTGACCTGGAGGTTTCCCTGCCCATCGAGTACACGAAGCCCTACATGCTTAGGTGTCTGGCGTGCCCGCGATACGGCTGCAGTGAGGTCCATCAGTTCACGGTTCGCCCGAGTGATGTGAACGTAGTAATTGACTAGCTCTGTTGTCGTGTACAGGCGGGTCACATCCAGATATCCGGACCTATATCCAAACCAGCGCCCCATCTGCAGGAGAGTGTCGTAGGTTTTGGAGGCCCGCAAATAGTAGGAGACCGTCAGCCCCTCCAGTGTTAGGCCGCGAGAAAGCTTGTCTCCTCCCACTGCCACTACGGTAACCGGTGTGGTCGACTGATATTCCAACACATCGGTGGCCGTGCCGTTGATCCGTTTCACATTGGCTGCCGCCTCGTCCAGGATCAGCGGGATGAAATCCTCCACGTCTTCCCATGTGGTTGGAGGTCCGGCGAGTGCGCTCACGTCATCTCGGCCGACGATCTCTTCGTGGGTGGGAGAGAAGTCATCCTCCCAGAGCTTAAATAGCCGCTCGCGTAGTTCGCGTCCTGCTTTTCCGTAGTCTCCCCAGTCAGTAGACATACCCTGCAAGTGATCTTCTATTTGACGCGCAACCTCTCCCTGTACATCTGTCCAACGAGTGACGTGGACCAGCATGGTGTTGTGTCCGCCGGCGACGTCATGGTCCCTTGCACGGACCCTTCGCACGGCAGTCCCTAGCACAAAAGCGTCGAGCGCTTGAATGAGTGACGGCGGCAGCTGCTTACCAGGGCGATAACCCTTCTTGTGGCTATCGGGTAGCCAGTATTCGTGGTCATCCACCGGGCGCGTTATCGGCAGGGGGTCGCGGATCTCGGCGGCCGATGGATCCTCAAGGCCGAATACAACTTCCGGACCGCAATAATTGGAGGGAGGTTCCAGAGCCACGAGGAAGTTCTTCGGGAAGAGGTCTTCGCCGTGAGTAGGATGATTGGTCTTGTCCGGGATGAATATATTGGCGAAGGGGGTGGCTGTGTATGCTACGTAGGCTCGCTTGTCGAACTGGTCCAGCAGTCCGCGGATTGCCTTGTTGATCGCAGTCGGGTCATGGTTGGGATCGCTTTGGCTGCTTCCCTTTTTCGGGCGCTTGGTATCGACGGAAGCATAATCGGCTTCGTCATCGATAAGCAGGAGTGGAATATTTTTGATGCTTCGAGGATCGTCGCCTTCCGTGCAGAAGTTACCGAGCCAATCCTTGAGGTTCTCAAGAATGCGGGCGTTCTTCTTGGCGACCACGAGGATGCTTACCTCGTTTATATTCACCGGCGTACCTTGGAACTGGGCCGCAGTGAAGTCGCTGACCTGAGTGGTTACAGGCTGGCAAATAGTAGGCTTCTTCATCCCCAGAGTTCCGACTCCGATGATGACAGAGCTGTCGGCGTCTGGGTTCCGGCTCAGCTTGCTGTTGAAGCCAAGGAATTCCTTGTCAAGCCGCGCCTGGGTTTGGTGGCGGAGGCTCTCATGCTGGCTTGTCAGCACGACAATGACTTGGTATCCGGCATCCGCAGCCTTGCATATCAAGCCTGTGTAACTAGCCGTTTTGCCAGATTGAACCTGCCCATATACCATTCCGTAGGTTTTCCAAACGCCGGTGCGTGCCGGGTCCTCTAGGAGTTCAAGGATCTGATCCGTTGCCTCATCAAGAGCCTCCACCGTGCTCGGCTTCCAGTCTTTCTTCAGCCATTCGGCGTAGCGATTCCAATATGCGAACTCAATGTCCTGGCGCCTATCCTTCAACCACGCTACATGACCACCGGGGTCGCTCACTACAATGGGCTGAGGGACCCAGACATCAAATTCTGCCTCCAGGCGCCGGGTAACCTCGTCTACTGACACGCTCCCTGCTGCGGAAAGCATGGTAGCCGCCCCTTGTGCGAGCTCTTTGAAACGCTCACGTGTACGTTCGTGTTTCTCAAGGCCAAAGACCTTCTGCCTTGCAAGGATCAGGGCGGATTCTGTGAGGTCCGTCATTGTTCACGCCTCCTCGGAGGGAACCTGTTCGATGATGTCTTTGACAAGGCCCGGATGCCGGCAGAATGGCTCCGCTTTCAGCAGGGCATCGGCCAGAGCGGTTCTATCGGCAGGGTCTGAGGGGAGTCCTGTCAGCAGCGACCGAAGCATGGCGAGTACTTCTTCCGTGTCAGGTTCTACCCGTTCCGGAGTACTCGGACTGACCGAGTCTGCGGACCTGATGCCATACAGGCTCGACGCGACTGCGCTTACCGTGACTACGAGCGGGAGCACCACGGTGGGTGAATACTTTTTCGGACCTGGCTCGTACATCTTCGGCAAGCTCGATCAACCTCGGTTCAAGCTGAACCGGAGGGTGCACAGTCGACTTCCTCACGTCCACTGCCCAAGTGAGGTCGACTCCTGGGGGGATTTCAAGGGCCAGCCGGGCCAGTCGAGTCGGCGCCGACTTATGCATTCCTGCAAGACCCAACCAGCTTCCAGCTACGACCAGCCGATCTCCTCTGTATACATAGAATCCTTGGCGTGCGAGCATGCCGCCGGGACCAGAAACCAGGGTTGTCTCTTTCTTCGTCAGCCTGGACGGATGAGGCAAAACCACTGGGTTAACTCGTATGGAGTGTCCGGAGGCTGCAAGCTCTTCAACCCCCCGATCCTGTGTAGCGGGGTGGCGCCTAAGGCATGGATCCAAAGGGGAGAGCACTTGGCGCCCTATTTGCAAGTTGAGGCGCCCCGATGCTAGGAAGCGGTGAAAGGTGAGGGCGAGTTCGCGTCCAGCTTCCGAGACCCTTCGGGACAGTGTCCTGCCGTCCCCGAGCTTGTCCGTCTTCCTCCAGACGATTGCCGTACCCTGCCCAGTGAATCCGACTTGATCAGCGATGCGGAGAACTTCAGGATCAGGCTGTGTGAGTACGAGCCATTCCTTGCGCTCTGCTATGTAGTCAATGTCCCAGGTTCTCGCCGCAATTGAGCCGGCAGCGTTTCGGGACAGGACCGTGAGCATTCGTGCTTGAGAGAGGGATGCTGTCTTGAGCCCCAAGCCGAACCGTCCAAGGTCCCCGTCGGCTCGTTGGTGCCTTGGGTTGCGTGCGAACCTCATGGCCGCGTGGAGCTCAGGTTCGCTCATACCGGTGCCGTCATCGACAATGGCCACCCAAGTCTGCCCAGGGTCTGAGCAGAATGAGATGTGTACGTTCTTGGCTCGTGCAGCGATGCTGTTGTCTACCAGGTCGGCCAATGCCGTCGGTAGGTCGTAGCCAAAGGCGCGCAGCGACTCGATGAGATCTGCGGCGTACGGATCGAGACGCTCTTCAGCACGTACACGTCCCTGCATGTGGTGTTCCGGTCCCCCCCCTCGGCGCGGTACTAGTCGAGAGGTTAAGGGAAGTTGACGAAGGATGGGCAGGGTTGGCGCATCCCGAGCTGTCTCAATGACCATGTCGAGTGTGAGAGCGCCGGCTGACTCGGAGGCTGGCGCCCTCAGATGGCCAAGGCCTTGAGGCCCAGCCTCATCCTCCTCAGGTCGATCACAGACCCGGTCGTCGGCGAAGACCCAGCCTCGCGATGGTGCGATGGCCACTGGGGACCGCTCCCGTCCGGCTCCGTGCGTCCCTGGTGGTGTCAGTCGTTGATGTTAGACATCAACGGACGGCTTGACAGGCCCTTGCCGCTCAGCCTGCTGAATAGTGCGGCTGGCCAGGTCCATGAAGTTCGTGACCGAGGGCGCTTCAACGATCAGCAGTCTGTCGGCTCGCTCGCTGCCGTCTGCGAAGCCGCACCCGCTCTGGCGCAGCAAGGGAGTGAGCCAATGGACGGTAGGGCGCTCGGCAGCGAAGAAGATCACTGGACGGTCTGACCATGAGCGGTCTGAGTAGTGGCTACGGCAGCTCGCTGCGGTGAAGCAGCCGACAGATGTCAGGGCGTACGACAGCCCTGCCACGCCGAGTTCGAGGGCGTCAAGGGGTGACCCGTCCTCGGCAAACTCATGCACGACTCGAACAAGCTCGCTGTCTGGGTGCTGTGCAGCGTAGCTGGCTGGCAGGTAGTCGAGTTCCCCCTCCTCCACTGCCTTACGAGTTGGTGCGTGATAGCGGGTGGGCATGCTCGTGTGGTGAGGGGCATGGTCGATCGGGCGGTGTTGGCGCATCCGTTGTTCACGGGCGTCTCGTTGGCTCATCTCGCGTCGTTGGTTGAGGAGTTGGCCCGCCCGTGGGCAGCTGCGGTGGAGGGGCGGCGTTTCCAGCAACGGGGCGGTGTGAGGAGACGTGCGCAGGGTGCCGGTGCCGGCTTTCGGCTGGTGTTTGTGGACCGGCTGGTAGTCACGCTGATTCATCTGCGACACGATCTGCCGCATGCTGTGCTGGCAGTGCTGTGCGGTGTCGATCGCTCGACCGTTACCCGGGCCGTCGGTGAGATGCGCTGGCTGCTGGCGGATCGGGGTTTTGCTGTTCCCGACAGGCCTGGCCTGCGGCTTCGAACGCTGGAGGACGTGTTCGCCTACGCCGAGGCCGAGGGTGTCGAGCTGAG
>NZ_JBSFVT010000010.1:0-288777 GCF_053592455.1 Streptomyces sp. NPDC002676
TCCTCGTCGGTGATCCGCTGGTACATGTCGAAGAGGTTGCCGTACTTGGCCTCGACGGCCCCCCGGCCCATCCGCTTGATGGCGTCCGCGAAGTCCAGGTAGACGCCCTGACCGCCGGGGCCCACTCCCCTGCCCTCGTCGCAGACGTTCTTCGCGGCGCGGGAGGCGATGTCGCGCGGGACCAGGTTGCCGAAGGAGGGGTAGATGCGCTCCAGGTAGTAGTCGCGCTCGTCCTCGGGGATCTCGTTCGCCGGACGCGTGTCACCCTTCGCCTTCGGCACCCAGATACGCCCGTCGTTGCGCAGCGACTCACTCATCAGCGTCAGCTTCGACTGGTGGTCGCCGGTACGCGGGATGCAGGTCGGATGGATCTGCGTGAAGCAGGGGTTGGCGAACCAGGCGCCCCGCCGGTGCGCCCGCCAGATCGCGGTCGCGTTGGAGTTCATCGCGTTCGTCGACAGATAGAAGACGTTGCCGTAGCCGCCGGAGGCCAGCACCACCGCGTCCGCGACATACGTGTCGACCCTGCCGGTGACCAGGTCGCGGGCGACGATGCCGCGGGCCCGGCCATCCACGACGACCAGGTCCAGCATCTCGGTGCGCGGGTGCAGTTCCACGTTTCCGGCCGCAATCTGCCGGGACAGCGCCTGGTAGGCACCGAGGAGGAGCTGCTGGCCCGTCTGACCGCGGGCATAGAAGGTGCGGGAGACCTGGACACCGCCGAAGGAGCGGGTGTCGAGCAGGCCGCCGTACTCACGGGCGAAGGGCACGCCCTGGGCCACGCACTGGTCGATGATCTCGACGGAGATCTGCGCCAGGCGGTGCACGTTGGACTCACGGGCACGGAAGTCGCCGCCCTTGACCGTGTCGTAGAAGAGCCGGTGGATGGAGTCGCCGTCGTTGCGGTAGTTCTTCGCCGCGTTGATACCGCCCTGCGCGGCGATCGAGTGGGCGCGGCGCGGGGAGTCCTGGAAGCAGAACTGGACGACGTGGTAGCCCTGTTCGGCGAGCGTCGCACCGGCCGAGCCGCCGGCCAGGCCGGTGCCGACGACGATCACCGTGTGCTTGCGCCGGTTGGCCGGGTTGACCAGCTTCGCCTCGAAACGGCGCTTGTCCCAGCGCTCGTTGACGGGCCCGGAGGGGGCTGTGCCGTCGGCCACCGGCGCACCGGTCGTGTAGTTGGTGTAGGAGGTCATCTTCAGCTCACCCCTCCGGTCATGACGCCCACGGGTACGGCGATGAAGCCGGCCGTGAGCAGCAGCGCGAGGACGTTGGCGGTGGCCTTCAGGCCACGGTCGAGGGTGCGGCTGCCGACGCCGAGGGTCTGGGCGGCACTCCAGAAGCCGTGCCGGATGTGCAGGCCGAGCGCGAGCATCGCGACGATGTAGATCACGTTGCCGTACCAGGTGGAGAAGGTGTCGACAACGTTCTGGTAGGGGTGGCCCTCCTGGAAGCCGCCGTGGTGCACGGTGCCGGTGGTCAGGTCCAGCAGGTGCCAGATCACGTACAGGCCGAGGATGATCCCGCCCCAGCGCATGGTCCGCGTCGCGTAGGTCGCCCGGCGCTTTGAGTGCACGTACTTGCTGGGCCGGGCCTTGATGTCGCGGCGGCTGAGCTGGTAAGCGGAGACGCCGTGCGCGATCACGGCGACGATCAGGACGATCCGGAGGAGCCAGAGCGTCCATCCGTAGTGCATGAAGGGGTCGCCGAGGGTGCGCAGCCAGTGGCTGTAGTGGTTGAACCGGCCTGCCCCGAAGTAGATCTTCAGGTTTCCGATCATGTGCAGGACCAGAAAGGCCAGCATGATCAGTCCGCTGACGGCCATCACCGTCTTCTTGCCGACGGTGCTGCCCCACATCGTGCGCGCCATGGACGGCCGTCGGTCCGTCAGCGTTGCAAGAGCCATGGCAGAGAAGCTAGAGCCCGGGAACCCGATCGGTCCAAGACATGGTTCAGCTTGTTTCCATAGGCTCAGGCTATTCTGGGTGGGTGCAGTTCCAGCAGCTTCAGTACTTCGTGGCCGTCGCCGAGACCCGGCACTTCACCCGGGCCGCCGAGCGGGTCCATGTCGCCCAGCCGTCGCTGTCCCAGCAGATCAAGGCGCTGGAGCGGGAGCTGGGCGCGGATCTGTTCCTGCGGGCGCGCGGGAACATCACGCTCACCGACGCGGGCGAGGCGCTGCTGCCGCTGGCCCGGCGGATCCTCGCGGACACGGACACGGCCCGGCACGAGGTGCAGGAGCTGGTGCAGCTGCGCAGCGGCCGGGTCCGCCTGGGGGCCACTCCGAGTCTGTGCACCGGTCTGCTGCCGGACGTCCTGCGCGCCTTCCACGACCGCTATCCGGGCATCCAGCTGCTGATCGAGGAGGGCGGCTCGCACGACCTCGTCCGGCATCTGGCCCGCGGCGCCCTGGACCTCGCCCTGATCGTGCTCCCGCTGCCTTCGCCCGCGCCCGCGCTGACCACCGTGGAGCTGCTGCGCGAGGACCTCGTGGTGGTGTCCTCACCGGAGGCGCCCGCGCCGGGCCGCAGCGGACGCGCGATCGGCATCGCCGAGCTGGAGGGTGCGCGGCTGGTGATGTTCCGGCACGGGTACGACCTGCGCGAGCTGACCGTCGCCGCGTGCCGCTCGGCCGGGTTCGAGCCGGAGTTCGCGGTGGAGGGCGGCGAGATGGACGCGGTGCTGGAGTTCGTACGGGCCGGGCTGGGGGTGGCCGTCGTGCCGCGGATGGTCGCCACCCGGTCCGGGCGCGGGCTCAGGGTGACACCGCTGGCCCGGCCGGGACTGCACCGGACCATCGCGCTGGCACACCGCAGCGACGTGGCTCCGCCGCGGGCGGCCCGTGAGTTGCAGCGGATGCTGCTGGAACGCTGAAGTCGCCCCTGGCCGCGGCCGGACCGCGGCGCTCCACGAGGGATCGGGGTTCAGCCCGTCGCGTCCACCAGCGCCAGCTCGTGCAGCCGCTCGGGCGGGCCCGGACGCGCGTAATACCAGCCCTGGGCCGTGTCGCAGCCCAGTATCCGCAACTGCTCGGCCTGGGCGCCGGTTTCCACGCCCTCCACGGTCACCGCGAGGTCCAGGCTGTGGGCCAGGGTGACGATCCCTTCGACGATCTTCAGGTCGACGGGGTTCGCCGGGAACTGCTGCATGCCCCGGGTGAAGGAGCGGTCCAGCTTGAGGATGCTCACCGGGAGTCGGCGCAGGTTGGCGAGGTTGGAGTAGCCCGTGCCGAAGTCGTCCAGGGCGATGTCGACGCCCATCTCGGCAAGCCGGCGCAGGGGTTTGAGGAGATCGTCGTCGGCACCGATCAGCGCGGACTCGGTGACCTCCAGGCACAGCGAGTCCGGGGTGACGCCGGTGCGTTCGAGGATGTCCACCGTGTCCTGGACCAGGCCGGGGTGGGAGAGCTGGCAGGGCGACAGGTTGACGTTGATGCGCAGCGGGCCCGCGTTCGCCGGGGCGCCGTGACGCTCGCGCCACTCGCGGGCCTGCCGGACGGACTCCTCCAGGACCCAGCGGCCCAGCGGAACGATCAGCCCCGTGTGCTCGGCGAGCGGGATGAAGCGGTCGGGGCCGAGGACGCCGTGCTGCGGGTGCAGCCAGCGCACCAGGGCCTCGGCGCCACGCACGCTGCCGTCGCCGAGGTGGACCAGGGGCTGGTACTCGATGAAGAACTCGCCGCGTTCCAGGGCCGTCGGCAGCGCCGTGGTCAGGCCGTGCCGGGTGATGGCGCGGGCGTCGGCCTCGGGGTCGGCGAGTTCCGAGCGGTTGCCGCCCGCCGACTTGGCCCGGTACATGGTGATGTCGGCGCTGCGCAGCACCTCGGCCGCGGTGCGCTCGCCGGCCGGGCCCTCGACGATGCCGAGGCTGCCCCGCACCAGGAGGTCACGGCCGTCGATGCTGATCGGCGTGACGAGCGCGTGCATGATGCGTTCGGCGAGCTCGTCGACCTCGCGCTCGGTGTCGGGGCCGACGGTCAGCGCCACGAACTCGTCGCCCCCGAGCCGGGCGACCATCTCGCCCGGGGCGGTGGCGCAGGACTGGAGCCGGTCAGCGACCTCCACCAGCAGCCGGTCGCCGGCCGCGTGGCCGAGGCTGTCGTTGACGGTCTTGAACCCGTCCAGGTCCAGGTAGCACAGGCCGAAGCGCTGGCCCTCGCCCGCGTTCAGGGCCTTCTCCAGCCGCTCGAAGAACAGGGTGCGGTTGGGCAGGCCGGTGAGCGCGTCGTGCGTGGCCTCGTAGCGCAGCCGGAGGTTGAGCAGCCGGCGCTCGGTGGTGTCCTCCATGAGGGCGAGCTGGTACTGCGGCTCGCCGTCGGCGTCACGCAGCAGGGAGACGGTCAGGTTGGTCCACAGGACCGTGCCGTCGGGCCGGTTGAAGGCCTTCTCCACGTGGTAGTGCTCGCGCTCGCCGCGGACCAGCTCGTCGTAGAGCCGCCAGGTCTGCGGCGCGTCCTCGGGGTGGGTCCAGTCCAGCACCCGGCGGAGCCGGATGGCCTGCTCGGAGAGCCCGAACATGCGCAGCAGGGCGTCGTTGACCTGGAGCACGTTGCCGTCGAGGTCGGCGATGCCGATCCCTATGGCGGCGCCCTCGAAGACCGCGCGGAAGCGGGCCTCGCTCGCGTGCAGCGCCTGCGCCACCACGCCCTGGGCCTGCAACGCGGCCTGGGCGATGGCCTCTTGCTCGGCCAGGGTGCGCTCACGCAGCGCCTGCGCGTAGCCGGCGGCCATCGCGTGCTGCAACCGCGAGGAACGCATGCGCAGTTCGTCCTGGGGGCCGTCCTCGCCGCAGTAGAGCACCAGGTAGGCGTCGATGCAGTCCAGGGTGCGGGCGAGGGCCTCGGGGTCGGTGCAGTGCGCGCCGACCAGGGCGGCGCCGACGGCCTTGGCGTCCTCGGCGGCGAAGCTGCGGGCCCGCAGGAGGTGGCTCAGGCGGCGGGCGAGCGGCAGGAGTTGCTCCTCGAACTCCGCCCGCGTGAGTGACGTCGAGGTGACCGGGAAGACCGCCCGGCTCCAGATCGTCGTCAGCCGCCGCAGTCTGTCCTCCGGCCCGTCCGGTTCCGCGTTCACGCCGGACGCCCCACACCGGCGAATCCGGAGTAGGCGTACGGATCCTCGTCCTCCGGCGCCGAGTCCGGGCGCCAGAGCGGCATCGGCACCAGTCCGGGTTCCACCATGTCGTACCCCTCGAAGAACCGCGCGATCTCGTCGCGCGAGCGCATGATCAGCGGGTTGCGAATGTCCCTGTATACGTCCACCGCGCCCTCGGCCCGCTCGGGAGGCAACGGGATTCCCTCGTACGAGGCATGGGTGAGGATCAGCAGGCTGCCGGGCGCGAGCGCCGCGCGCAGCTCCGCAACCGCACCATAAGGGTCGTCCGTGTCTTCCACGAAGTGCAGTATGGCAACGAGCAGGAGGGCCACTGGCCGATTCAGGTCGATGAGGCGCTCGAGCTGGGGGCTGGAGAGGATCTCCTGGGGCTTGCGCAGATCCGCCGCGATCACGTCCGCGTCCGTATTGCCCTCCAGCACCGACTGGCTGTGCGCGACGGCGACCGGGTCGTGGTCCACGTACACCACCCGGGCGCCGGGTGTGGCGCCCTGGGCGATCTCGTGGACGTTGCCGAAGGTCGGGATGCCGGAGCCGATGTCGAGGAACTGGGTGATGCCCTCGGCCGCCGCGAAGCGCACGGCCCGGCGCATGAACGCCCGGTTCGCCTGCATGACCTTCGGCAGGCCCGGCATGAACTCCATCGCCTTGCGGGCCGCCTCCCGGTCGACCTCGAAGTTGTGCGAACCGCCCAGGTAGTAGTCGTAGATGCGCGACACGCTCGGCACGGTGATGTCGATGCTGCGTGGGGCCCAGGCGGGACGTTCCATGTACTGCTCCAAGGCGTAGGCGACAGGGACAGGCGATCCGGTGTTCGAGCTGAGGCTACTGATCGCCCGCCAAAGGAGCGACCTGAACCGGAAATTGACCGTCCGTTCCCGGTCACCACCTGGGGCAAGTGTCCGTATGACCCCGCTGCGTAACGGCTGCCGGACATGCAACGGTCCGCCCCCTCCGGGCGGTGCGGAGGGGGCGGACCTTCGGTGGCGCGCAGGTCGGGCGGGTGATCGACCTGGGGAGGTGATCTATGCGGCCGGCGCGCCCACCGGCTTTCCGTCGGGCGAGACGGCGTACCAAGTGCCGCCCACGCCCTGACCGTTGGTGTCTCCCGGCGCCTTGTCACCGGAGAAGGTGTAGACGGGCCAGCAGTTGACGGTCATCTGCCGGACCCCGTCGGGCCGGGTGAAGCCCATCAGGCCCTTCTTCTTCACGCCTTCGGTGTCGCCCGCCTTGACCGGGGCGACGGCGGGCCACTTCTCCAGGCAGGCTCCAGTGCAGTTCGAGACGGGCTCGGGCCAGGCCTTGTCCTTCAGGAAGCGGTAGACCGTCATGCCGTGCCTGTCGACGATGATGTCGCCGAGCTTGGGGTCCTTGTGGACGGACAGGCCGGGCAGGGCGTTCACGGACGCCTTCTTGCCGTTGGGGGCGAGCGCGAACCATGTGCCGCCCACGCCCTGCCCGTTGACGTCGCCGGCGTTGACGTCCTTGGCGTACCGGTAGGCGGGCCAGCCGCCGATGGTGAGCTGCTTGGTGCCGTCGGCGCGGGTGACCTCGCCGAGCAGCGCCTTGTCGACGCCTGCGCCGGCGGTGGCGTCGCCGGCGGGCACCGGCGGCCAGGTGGTGGCACAGTCGCCGGAGCAGTTCGACTTGGGCGGGTTCGCGGTGTCCTTGTCGAAGCGGTACAGGGTGAGGCCGGAGCCGTCGGTCAGCACGCTGCCCAGATCGGGGTTGGCGGCCACGGTCAGCTTGCCCGCGGGCGCGGCCGGGGACGGTGAGGCGGAACTCTGGCTGCCGTCGGCGCCGTAGCCGTTGCCCGCGCCGGCTGCGGCGCCCGGGCTGCCGTAGTCGCCCGCCGCAGCCGTGGCCCCGACGTTCTGGGCCGCCGAGGCCGGGGTGGCGGTGTTGTCCTTGCCGCACGCCGTCGTCAATGCCATCAGCGCGGCGGCCGTGGCCACCAGTGAGGCGGTCCGCCAGGAGGTATTCATCGTCAACTCCCCATCATCGCCTGGATGTTGCAGCGTCTTCCGGTGCCGCCGCACGGCCATGGGTACGGGCCGCGGGGTCCCGGGCGTTCAACGGGGACGGGAATTTCTTTCCGGAATCCGAGCCGGAACCCGTAACAGCCGGACTCTTCACCCCTGATGGGGATCTTCCGTCCTTCAAACCTTTCATGGCGCTGTGTCCCTCGTTCGGATCAATACCTGGGTATGGGAGGAATGGGACCGCGCCCGGCGCCCCATGCTCTCGTCGTGCATGGACCCGAAGTGACCCGATGCGCGCCCGCCGCAAGGGTGTTGGCCCTGGTGACGCTGACCTGGACGCTGGTGGGCTGCCCGGTCGGCACCGCCTCGGCCGACGCCTGTGCGTACGCCTCGACGGGCCCGGACGGCACGGTGGCGGTGGCCGTCGCCGGCGACCACGACGACGGCCACGGCCACGGCCACGACGACGGCCACGGCCACGGCCACGGTCATCACCATGGCCACCACCACGGCCACGGCCACTGGCCCGATCCGCCGTGCCCGAAGCCGCCCCCGCCGCCGTGCCCGCCGACGCCCACACCTACGCCGACGCCCCCGCCCCCGCCCCCGCCACCTCCGCCTCCCCCGCCGAAGCCGACGCCGACGCCCGAACCCGCGCCGAAGCCGCGGCCGAAGCCGCCCGTCCGGCCCGTGCCGGCCCCGCCCGCGCCCCGGCCGACGCCCACGCCGCCTCCGGCTCCCGAGCCGAAGCCGCGGCCGAAGCCGAGGCCGACGCCCAGGCCCACCCCCCGGCCCTCGGTGACCCCGGTGAGCTACCCGGCGTACCACCCCCGGCCGACGAGCCACCCGGCGCCCGGGCACACCTCACCGGTCACCTACGTACTGCTCATCACCGTTCCCGCAATCGTCGCCGTCGCGGCGCTGCGCCCGCGCTGACGCGCTCACCCCTGGAGGCACCAGTTGTCGGATTGGCTTGTTCTCGTCCTCGCGATGCTGGGGGCGGGTGCCGTGGTGGCCGTCATCGTCCTCGTACGGAAGAAGACCGCGACCGAGGGCGAGGATCCCGACGAGACCCCGGACGTCATCGAGTACATGACGATGTGGATCGGGGTCGTGTACGCCATCGTCCTGGGGCTGGCCATCGCGGGCGTGTGGGAGGCCCGCAGCGCCGCCCAGGACCATGTGCAGGCCGAGGCCCAGGCGCTGCACGAGATCTCCGAGCGGGTCCGGGTCTATCCGCCGGACGTCCGCGACCTGATCCGGGCCGATGTCAACGCCTACGTCGGACACGTCGTGACCACCGAGTGGAAGTCGATGACCGACCACGAGCGGGTCACCCCGCGCGGCGGCGAACTGCTGGCGCAGCTGCGCCACGACGTCACGGACTACCAGCCGAAGAACGACTTCGAGGCGCAGGCCTACCAGCCGCTGCTGGACCAGCTGGCCTCCGCCGACCAGGCGCGCAACGCGCGCGCCGACGCGACGGGGCCGACCATGCCGCCGGTGGTGTGGTGGGGACTGGTCACCGGGGCCGTCATCACCATCGGCATGGTCTTCGCGCTCCAGATCCAGCGCACCCGGCGGGAGCTGATCCTGGCCGGGCTGTTCTCCACGACCATCGCCTTCATGCTGTTCCTCATCTGGGACTTCGACTCCCCCTACAGCCGCGGCATCGCGGCGACGGCGCAGCCGTTCCTGAACCTGTTCCCGAACATCAAGGGGTAGTCCCCCGGATCAGGGGCCGGTGGGCCTGAGCAGGTCTTCGCCCCGGCTCCCTGCGGGGGACCGGGGTGAAGGCCTGCTCAGGTGCGCGGCGCTCGCCGGCGGGCCCGTCCAGGGCGTCAGATCCGCTTCTCGTTCCGGCGGCCCAGCCAGTACACGCCGCCCGCGATCACGACCGAGCCCACGAGCCCGCCGCCGATCGCCGTGTCGGCCGGCGTGGCGCCACTGGTGACGCTGCCGCCGAAACCGCCGTTGACACCGCCGAGGACGGTGAAGGCACCCGGACGGGTCAGCCTCCTGCCGTTGCACTCGACCGTGATGTCGTACGGGCCGGGACGGGTGCCGGGGTCGATGGTGACGGCGCCCCGCGAGACGTCGTTGCGGAGCGGGGTCAGCGAGGTGGTGCGGAAGGCGCGGGAGGACATGACGCCGCCCCGGCAGCCGTCGACGGTGGCCAAGAGCCGGCCGCCGGCGGCGATCACGCGGGGCTCCGAGACGATGTTGCGCAGGCCGCCGTCGCCCCGGGCGCCGAAGTCGCCACCCCGCCCGAACTCATCGCCCCTGCCGAAGTCCTCGTCCTCGTCCTCGGGGTCCTCACCCCGGCCGAAGTCCTCCCCTCTGCCCAAGGTGTCCCGGCCGTTGCTGCTGAGACTGCCGTTGCCGTTGTTGTTGAAGTGGCCGTCGAAGTGGCCGGTGCCGTTGAGGCCGCCGAGGCCGTTGCCGGTGCCCGAGCCGACGTTGACCCCTGTGTCGTTGGACGAGCCGCCCCCGTTGCCCATGCCGTCCGCGACGGCCACAGGGGCGGCGAACCCGAGCACGGCGAGCGCTGCGCACGCTGCCGCCAGGGCACGTTGGTTTCGCATGTGATCCTCCGCGGGAGGCGCCCCGGGTCCCGTTCCCGGTCGATCGGCGAGAAAACGCCTCCCGGGAAGACCCTTAGACTCCCCGAACACGCCCGCATTTCGAGAATGGTCCGTTCTGGTGAGGCAACACGCCGAGCGAAAACCACACAATCAGATATTGTTGCAGGTCACGGACCGTCAGAAAATTCCTGGGAACGGCAACTCGGATGGCGCACCCGGAGGGCGACGGGCCACCCGTTCGCCCCCCGCCCCGTCGCCCGTCGCGCGCGCGGGACTTAGCGTTCTCCCATCGCGACGGACGTGGCGACGGCCGCGTCGAGAGGGGTGAAGAATGCTGGCGTCCGAGCTGTCCGAGTTTGCCGAAGAGGAGGAACGGCGGAGAAAGCGTGCCCCGTGGGGCGTCATAGCGCTTGTTCTGCTGACCGGCCTGGCGCTCATTCGGAATGGTTCGGGGGAGTTCGACGTCGGCCCGCCGCAGCCCGCGTCGGCGGCGGCCCCGGACACCCGCGTCGCCCCGGGCACCTTCTCCGCGGCCCCCGCCCCGCTGCCGTTCTCCGTGGCCGACCGGGTCCGGATCCCCGCGATCCAGGTCGACGCGCCGGTCGTGCCCGTCGGCCTGGCCTCGGACGGCTGGGTGGGCGCGCCGCCGCCGGAGTACCCGAATCTGGCGGGCTGGTTCACCGGCGCGGTCTCCCCCGGCGAAAAAGGCACCGCGGTCGTCGTCGGCCATGTCGACAACGAACAGGGCCCGGCCGTGTTCTACGGCCTCGGGTCCCTGAAGAAGGGAAACCGGATCGAGGTCGTGCGCAAGGACGCAAAGGCCGCGGTGTTCGAGGTCTACGGAGTCGAGGTCTTCTCGAAGAGCAATTTCCCCGGCGACCGCGTGTACGGCTCGAAGGGCACACCGGAACTGCGGGTCATCACCTGCGGCGGCGGTTTCTCGAAACAGAACGGCTACGACGGCAATGTCGTCGTCTTCGCCCGCCTGGTCGCAATCGGCTGAATTCCGCGGCCGGGCGGGCGGCGCACCCGTGCGGGCCGCTCAGGTCGGGCGTCTGCGCGGCACGGTGAGGTGATAGCCGGAGTCGATCAGGTACGGCAGGTACTCGCGGATCGCCTTGACGCTCTGCGAGCGGTCGCCCCCGGCATCGTGGGAGAGCACGACGACACCGGGGGCGGCGCCGCTCTCCACCCGGTGGACGATGGTGTTCGTGCCGGGCTCCATCCAGTCGGTGCTGTCGATGGTCCACGCCATCGGCTCCATGCCCATCTCGGCGCCCAGTTGGAAGGCGGCGCGGTTCCAGGCGCCGTAGGGGGCGCGGAACCACTGGGGCCGCTCCCCGTAGGCGTCCTCGATGGCATCGCTGGTCCGCGCCATCTCGGAGCGGATCTGCCGGCGGTTGAGGGTGGTCAGCAGCGGATGCGTCCAGGTGTGGTTGCCGACGACATGGCCCTCATCGGCCATCCGGGCCACCAGTTTCTTGTTGTCGACGACGCACTCGCCGCACACGAAGAACATCGCCCGTACGTCGTACTTGGCGAGGGTGTTCAGGATGTGCGGGGTGTAGTCCGGGTTGGGGCCGTCGTCGAAGGTCAGCATCATGTGCCGGCCGCGTCCGGAGATCTCCAGGATGGGTTCCTTGCGCACCTTGAGCCGGCGTGGTGCGGCGCTCGGCGGGCCGTATCCGGTCAGGGGCTGGAGCCGGAAGGCGGAGGACTTGAGCGCCTGGCGGGCCTGCGGTCCGGCGGCGGGCGGGACGCTGCGGGCGGTCTCCTCGCCGCCGCCCGCCATGAGGACTCCGGCGGTCCCGGTGCCCGCCAGCGCGGCGGCCCCGGCCAGCAGCATGCGGCGGCGCGTGAACAAGTGATCCTTCTGCATGACCCATCAGTCGCCCGGCGGGACCCCGACCCACCACAACAACACCGGTGCGGCGGCAGGAATGCACCCGATCGGGCGCGCACGCACCACTGCGCGAAGGCTTCAGCGGCGGCGGACCAGCGGGAAGGGCAGGGTCTCGCGGATCGTCAGGCCGGTGAGGAACATGACCGTGCGGTCGACGCCGATGCCGAGTCCGCCGGTCGGGGGCATCGCGTATTCGAGGGCGTCGAGGAAGTCCTCGTCCAGTTCCATGGCCTCGGGGTCGCCGCCCGCGGCCAGCAGCGACTGTCGGGTGAGGCGGCGGCGCTGTTCGACGGGGTCGGTCAGCTCGGAGTAGGCGGTGCCGAGTTCGGTGCCGAAGGCGACGAGGTCCCAGCGTTCGGCGAGCCGCGGGTCGGTGCGGTGCTGCCGGGTCAGCGGGGAGACCTCGGTCGGGAAGTCCTTGTAGAAGGTGGGCTGTTCGGTGCGCTCCTCGACCAGGCGCTCGTACATCTCCAGGACGACGTCGCCGGGCGTGTCGTCGGGGGTGTACGGCACGCCCGCCCGGTCGCACAGGCGGTGCAGCCGCAGGAGCTCGGTGCCGGGGCCGATCTCCTCCCCCAGGGCCTCGGAGATCGCGCCGTGGACCGTCCGCACCGGCCACTGGCCGGAGATGTCGTACTCCCTGCCGTCCTTGTGGGCGACCGGGTTGCCGAACGCGGCGGTCGCGGCGCCCTGGATCAGGTCACGGGTCAGGTCGAGCATCACGGTGTAGTCGGCGTGCGCCTCGTAGGCCTCCAGCATCGTGAACTCGGGGTTGTGCTTGTAGGAGACGCCCTCGTTGCGGAAGGTGCGGCCCATTTCGAAGACCTTCTCCAGGCCGCCGACGCACAGCCGCTTCAGGTACAGCTCGGGGGCGATGCGCAGGTACAGGTCGAGGTCGTAGGCGTTGATGTGGGTGGTGAAGGGCCGTGCGTTGGCGCCGCCGTGGATCTGCTGGAGCATCGGGGTCTCGACCTCCAGGTAGCCGCGGTCCAGCAGCCCCTGGCGCAGGGCCTGTACGGCGGTGGAGCGGATGCGGACGACGGCGCGGGCGTCGGGGCTGGTGACCAGGTCGAGGTAGCGGCGGCGGACCTTGACCTCGGGGTCGGTCAGGCCGCGGCGCTTGTCGGGCAGCGGGCGCAGGCACTTGCCGGTGAGCTGCCAGGAGGTGATGAAGACGGTGGGTTCGCCCTTGTCGCTCAGGCCCGCGCGGCCGGTGGCGGTGATGTGGTCGCCGATGTCGGTGTCGGCGGTGAACCGGTCGAGCGCGGGCCCCGATCCGTCGCGTGTGAGGGCGATCTGGTGGTCGCCGGACCAGTCGCGCAGCAGGGCGAAGACGATGCCGCCGAAGTCGCGGACCAGCATGATCCGGCCGGACACGGTGACGTCCTGGCCCTGCGGGACTGCGGCGAGGGCGTGGGTGGGGGCGGGCACGCCCACCGGGTACGGATCGGTGCCGGCGGCGCGCAGCCGGTCGAGTCTGCGGTGCCGGACGCGGAACTGGTCGGGCAGGTCCGCGCCCGGGACGGCGGGGCCGGCCTCCTCCCCTCCTTCGAGGCCGAGTGCCGCCAAGGACGGCAGGCCCTGCGTGGTGGCGGGCTGCTGTCCGGGCTTCGGGTGCCCCTTTCCCCAGAGTTTGCGCAGTGAGGGTACGGACACGAAGCCCTCGGCGATGCCGGAGGCGACGCCGATGCGGGCGAGGGAGGCGGGCTCGCCGTAGCAGATGAAGCGCGGGTACCACTCGGGCTGGTACTTGGCGTTCGAGCGGTACAGGGCCTCCAGTTGCCACCAGCGGGAGAAGAACAGCAGCAGGCGGCGCCAGAGCCTGAGGACCGGTCCGGCGCCGATGCGGGCGCCCTCCTCGAAGACGGACCGGAAGACGGCGAAGTTCAGCGAGATCCGGCGCACGCCCAGCTTGGGCGCGGCGGCGCACACTTCGCAGACCATGAACTCCATCACGCCGTTGGGGGCGGCGCGGTCACGGCGCATCAGGTCCAGGGAGACGCCGTCGGTGCCCCAGGGCACGAAGGAGAGCAGGGCGAGGAGCGTGCCGTCCTCGCTGAGGGCCTCCACGAGCAGGCAGTCGCCGTCGGCGGGGTCGCCGAGCCGGTCCAGGGCCATGGAGAAGCCGCGTTCGGTCTCGGTGTCGCGCCAGGCGTCGGCCTTGTCGACGATCTCTTCCATCTCGCGGTCGCTGAGCTGCGCGTGTCGGCGGATGCGGCAGGTGGCGCCGGTACGGGCGACCCGGTGCACGGCCTGCCGGGTGACGCGCATGTCCCGGCCGTTCAGGTCGAACCCGGGGACGTGCAGGATCGCCTCGTCACCGAGTTGCAGGGCGCCGAGTCCGGCGCGGGCGTAGGCGCGGGCGCCGTCCTCGGAGGCTCCCATCACCGCGGGCGCCCAGGCGTGGCGGCGTGCCAGGTCCAGCCAGACGGCGATGGCGTGCGGCCAGGCCTCCGGATCGCCGACGGGGTCGCCGCTGGCCAGGCACACGCCGGCCTCGACGCGGTAGGTGACGGCGGCCTTGCCGCTGGCCGAGAAGACGACGGCCTTGTCGCGCCGGGTGGCGAAGTAGCCGAGCGAGTCCCGCTCGCCGTACGCCCTGAGCAGGGCGCGGATGCGGGCCTCCTCGTCGCCGTGCAGGGCGGCTTCCAAGCGCTGGGAACGGAACAGCGCGGCGGCGGCGTTGAGCAGGGCGAGGGCGCCGAGCAGGCCGAGCACGAAGGTGACGCGGCGGGGCGGGCGCCCGTCGAAGGAGCTGTTGGAGACGAGTCCGCCGCAGACCCGGTCGGCGGCCCAGGCCAGGTGCTGGCTCTCGGTCAGGGTGCCCGGGAACAGCGTGACCAGGCCCCAGCCGAGCAGGATCGCGACGACGAGACCGCCGGCCAGGACGGCCAGGGCACGCCACAGGGCGCCGCGGCGGGAGGCGGCGTAGAACTCGCGGCGGGCCACCACCAGCAGGACCAGCAGCAGGGTGCACAGCACGAGCGAGGCCAGCGACTCGGCGTACAGGCCGACGGAGACGCCGAGGGCGTTGGTGAGAACGAGCAGGCCCAAGTACACGACGACCAGCCACCAGGCGACCTTCTTGCGGGCTGCGATGGCTCCGGCCAGCAGGAACAGGAAGACGGCGTACGCGAGGTTGGCGCTGATGGGGACGAGGAGCTCGTCGAGGGCGCGGACCACGGGGCGCAGTGCCCGGCGCAGCGGGGCGAAGAACGCGAGCAGGGCGCACAGCAGGCCGAGCGCGGCGAAGAAGGTCGCAAAGACCTCCGGCACCCAGCCGAGCCGCCCTCCGGCGGGCGGGCGTATCGGCCCGGCGGCATCCCGGGGTACGGCCGGCTCCGCGGTGGCAGTCATGGTTCTGACTCTAGGAAGCCCCCGCACGCCTCGCCCGTCGAACGGCGCCGCACCGCAGGGCACGGCATGGCACGGCACGCCACGGCTTCCGAATCCACCGGCTCCCCCGGATGCCGGGCCCCGGTCGGCGCCGGTTGGACGGGGCTGATCATGGGCCGGAGGCTGGGGTTCCGATAGCCTCAGGTCGTGACGGAACAGCACGAGCAGCACTCGCAGTCGCATCAGTTCGAGCGGGGTACGGACGGGCCGAAGGTCATCCTGGTCGGGGTGGACGGGTCCGATTCCTCGCTGCGTGCCGCCGCGTACGCGGGTGGGCTCGCCCGGCGGCAGCACGCGCTGCTGGCCGTGGTGTACGTGCAGCCGGTGATGGCGGCCGGGGCGGCGTTCGGGGCGCCCGTGGCGGAGACGACCGACGAGATCGCCGAGGACCTGATCACTCAGATCCGGGAGGCTGCCGAGCGGGTCAAGGGGATATTCGAGGTGCGCTGGGAGTTCCACACCTTCCGCGGCGACCCCTACAACGGCCTGGTGAAGGCGGCCGACGAACTCAAGGCGGACGCGGTGGTCGTGGGCGCCTCGGAGCAGGCGGGCCACCGGATCATCGGCTCGGTGGCGGTGCGGCTGGTGAAGGCGGGGCGCTGGCCGGTGACGGTCGTACCGTAGGGCGCCACAGCAGCGGCGCGGTGGCGAGGAGCAGGACTCCGGCCACGCGACCGCCGTACGCGCGCCCACGAGGGCGGCGAGCAGGCTCCACAGGGCGGTCACGGCGGCGGTCGGGACCTTGCTGGTGACCGACCTTGCGGCGAGGGTACGGGCCACCCGGTCGGCCGGGGTCGGTTCCAGGCGCTCGGCGGCGAGGACGGGGCTGAACGCGCCCGCGCAGGTGATCAGGCCCACCTCGACCGCCAGCACCAGAAGCAGGCCGGGCAGACCGGGGCCGACGAAGGCGAACCCGACCGGCCGGATCGCGCGCAGCACCCCGGTGATCAGCAGACGCGGCGGCGGCTGCAGCGGGCGGCGGGCGGGCCGGCTGGGAGCCGAGCAGTCCGCCGAGGCAGGGCACGGCGAAGGCGAGGCCGTACTGCCAGGGCTCGAAGCCGAGCGGGCCGGGGCCCGGACTTCGGCATCGAGCCGCTGCTCGACACGGTCGCGGACTCCGCCACGCTCGCCACCTTCGTCGGCGAGGACACCCGGCTCGTCCGGCCCGCCGGACACGAGCTGCGGCGCATCCCGCTCACCGACCCCACGCCGGTGTATCCGCACTGCCTGGTCCGGGCCGCGGCCAACACGCGCCCGGGCCTCGCCACCCGGCCGCCGGCCCGCCCCTCGTCCCGTACCTGGACCCCGGCCCGGGCCGTGCGTGGCGTCTTCCGTACGGGACACGCCTGAGCCATCATGATCCGCCGTCAGCCGTTTGCTTTCGGCGAAGAGGTGAGGCACATGGCCAGGCTCCGAATGGGTGAAGGAATTCTCCGCCGCAAACCCATCGAGCACATCGAGGAGACCGAGGTCGCCGAGGGCCCCCGGCTGGACCGGTCGCTCGGGCTGGCGCAGCTCACCGCGATCGGCGTGGGCGGCATCATCGGAGCGGGCATCTTCACGCTGGCCGGCACGGTCGCCAACGGCACGGCCGGGCCCGCGGTGCTGGTGTCGTTCCTCATCGCCGGTGTCGCGAGCGCGTGCGCGGCACTGTCGTACGCCGAGTTCGCCGGACTGATCCCGAAGGCCGGGTCGGCGTACACGTACGGCTACGCGGTGCTCGGCGAGTTCGCGGGCTGGTTCATCGGCTGGGACCTGCTGCTGGAGTACACGGCGATCGTGGCGGTGGTCGCGATCGGCATCTCGGGCTATTTCAACTTCCTCGTCGAGGAGATGGGCGCCAACCTGCCGCACTGGATGCTGGGCGCGCCCGGCACCGGGCACGGCCACCGGGTCGACCTGTTCGCGGCGGTGCTGTGCCTGCTGATCGCCTGGCTGCTGAACCTGGGCATCCGCAGCGCGGCCCGCTTCGAGACGTTCGTGGTCGCACTGAAGGTGCTGGTGGTGCTGCTGGTGATCGGCGTGGGCGTGTTCCACATCGACTCCGCGAACTACCACCCGTTCTTCCCGTTCGGCATCAGCGGCGCGTTCACGGGCGCGGCGACCGTGTTCTTCGCGGTGTTCGGCTACGACGCCATGTCCACGGCGGCCGAGGAGTCCAAGGACGCGCAGCGGCACATGCCGAAGGCGATCATCTACTCGCTGGCGATCTCGATGGTGCTGTACGTGGCGGCCTGTCTGGTGCTGACCGGCATGCAGAACTACAGGCACATCGACCCGAAGAGCGGCTTCTCGACCGCGTTCAAGTCGGTGGGCCTCACCCGCCTCGCGGACGTGATCGCGGTGGGCGCCATCATCGGCATCCTCACCGTGATGTTCACGTTCATGCTGGGCGTGACCCGGGTCTGGTTCTCCATGTCCCGTGACGGCCTGCTGCCCCGGTGGTTCGCGAAGACGCACCCGACCCGGCACGTGCCGACCCGGGTGACCTGGATCGTCGGCGTGGCGTCGGCCCTCATCGCCGGCTTCGTCCCGATCGGCTCGGCGGCCGAGCTGACCAACATCGGCATCCTGCTGGCGTTCGTGGTGGTGTGCGCGGCGGTGATCGTGCTGCGCTACCGGCAGCCGGACCTGCCGCGCACCTTCCGTACACCGTGGATGCCGGTCGTGCCCGCGCTGGGTGTCGTCTTCTCGATCTGGCTGATCACGTTCCTGCAGTGGCAGACCTGGGTGCGGTTCGCCGTGTGGTTCGTGATCGGGTGCGTGATCTACTTCGGCTACTCCTACAAGCGGTCGGCCCTGGCCGTACGGCAGCCTGCCGAGTGAGCGCCGGGCCCGTCACTGGCCCATGACCAGTCCGTCCTTGGCGGCCCCGCGGCTGAGCACCACGTCCCGGATCCGGTCGCGGACCGCGGTCAGATCGGCGCCGTGGCCGATCGCCTCGTTGACGTCGACGACCCGGCCCGCGTCGAGGTCGTACACCTGCGGGATGAACTCGGCGCTGGTGACCTGCCAGCGCTCTCGGGGCCGGGCGGGCGGGGCGAAGGTGAAACGGCCGATCGTGGACTCGTCGCCGCGCGGGTCCTCGACGCCCTGGTCGTTGATCATCTCGCCGGCGATCTGGTCACCCATGCCGTAGACCACCCAGGTGCCGTTGACCTTCTCGTACGCCTGCGGGACGTGGGCATGGGTGCCGAGGATCAGGTCGATGTCGGGGCGGCCGGCGGTCTTCGAGGCGGTGAGCCGCCGGGCCAGGGTGAGCTGCTGCTGGTCCGGGGCGTCCTGCCATGCGGTGCCCCAGTGCACGGAGACGACGACCACGTCGGCGCCGGCCCACCGGGCGGCGCGGGCGTCGGCGATCATGCGCTCCTCGTCGATCTGGTTCACGGCCCAGGGCCGGCCGGGCGGCAGCGGGTTGCCGTTGGTGCCGTAGGTGTACGACAGGTGCGCGACCTTCGCGGAACCCGCCCGGAGCAGCGTCAAGGAGCGGGCCTCGTCCTCGGTGCGGGCGGTTCCGGCGTGCCTGAGGCCCAGCTGGTCCATGGCATCCAGGGTGCGCTGGATGCCGCGGTCGCCGTCGTCCAGGGCACGGTCGGAGGCGGTGGAGCAGCTGTCGTAGCCGGTGGCGGTGAGGCCCTCGGCGATCTGCGGCGGGGACTTGAAGATCCGATGGCTCGAGTAGTCGCCGTCGGAGCCGTAGACGGTCTCCATGTGACACAGCGCCAGATCGGCGCCGGAGACGACGGGTTCGACGCCGGAGAGCATCGGACGGAAGTCGAAGCCGTGGCCGCCTGCGTCGAAGTTCGCCCGGTCGAGGACGGAGGTCTCCGGCAGCACGTCACCGGAGGCGACGAGGGTGAAGGCGCGGGCGGCGGGCGGCGCCGGGTGGCCGACCCGGGCGGCGGAATCCTGGCGCTCCTGGTTCGAGCAGGCCGCCGCGGCGGCCAGCACGGCGGTCAGGGCCAGCGCCACCTGGTGTCTGCGTCCGATCATCAGCTCACCCCGAGATTGTCCTATTTGCAGACCGTTTCATAACAGGCATATGGGTACGAATCTGACTCGCGATGCAAACGACCTGGGCGCCCTCATTAACCCGTCCGGGGCTGCGCCGCGCCGCTCGTCCGACCGTTCGCCGACGCGATCGACCGTCCGTCGCAGAGCCGTGCACGCCCCCTGTCCCCCGCCCTCGCGCCGCGCTGCCATACGGCCATGACGGCCGGAACCTCACTCACCCACGCGGCGACGACCGCCGAGCACGAACTGGCCGCGCTCCAGCGCGAGCACGGCGGCCCCCTCTTCGCGCTGCTGCTCAGGCTCAGCGACGGGGACCGGCAGCGCGCCGAGGACCTCGTGCAGGAGACCCTGGTGCGCGCCTGGCAGCATCCCGAGGCGCTGCACGCCGCCGACTTCGACTCCGTACGGCCCTGGCTGCTGACCGTCGGCCGGCGCCTCGCGATCGACGCCCGGCGGGCCCGGCGGGCGCGGCCCCACGAGATCGGCGACGAGGTCCCCGAGAACGCACGGGTGACCGCCGACCCCGCCGAGCGGGCCGCCACGGCGCTCGACGTGCGCGAGGCTGTGAAGACACTCACGCCGGAACACCGTGACGTATTGGTACTCGTGTATTTTCGCGGGGCCAGTGTGGCGGAAGCGGCGAAAACTCTCGGCATTCCACCCGGTACCGTGAAATCCCGCGCGTACTACGCGCTGCGCGCGCTGCGCCGGGTTCTTCCGGGTTATGCAACCGACCTGCGGTGAAACCGACGGCCGGGTCAAACCTCGGTAAACCGCCTTGCTGTGACCCCCGTTCGGGCAATGGGCTGTCCTCATTCGCGTTCCGGACGGGGGGCCGGGTCCAGAGGTTCGGGCGACGCGCACGCACCGGAGGAAGGCAGGAAGGGATGCTGCACAGAGGGTACGAGAGCACGGACGGCACCGGCGGCGGTGAACTGTCCGTCCCCATGGCCTGGTTGTACGCCGAGTACATCGCCGACGAGCTGCTGCGCACGGGCGACCTGATGCCGCCGACGTCCTTCGAGTTCCGGGCCGGCCGGGACGCGCTGGCGCTCACCGTCTTCCTGTCCGACACCGACGGCGAACTCTCCGGCATCCGGGTGGTCTCCCAGCTGGAGAACTGGGCGTCGCTGACGGCGTACGACCAGCCGTGGCAGGACTGGGTGCGCACCCGCATGGCCGAGCTGGCTGCCGAGGCGGCCGAGTCCGGTGATCCCTCCCCCGACCTCGCGCTGGCCTCCGACGCGTGGCGCTGGCTGGAGGAGACCGAGCTGCTCGCGCCGGACCTGGACGCGGTGCCGGGCGGCGGGGTGTTCGGCGAGGACGACGGGCCGAAGGTGTGGACACCGGCCTGGCGGCTCGGACTGCCGCTGGGGCATCTGGCGATCCACCTCTTCTGAGCCGTCCTGGCCGAGCCGACCTGGCCGAGCCGACTTTTCCGGGCCGTCCCTTCCGGACGCGGATCCGGTCGCGGATTCGGACCAATCCGCGGGCCGGGCCGCTCCGAATCCCTCGGCCGTCCTCTGGCCGCGATTCCGGGCGCGGCTTGAGTGATTCGGCTGTCGGCTGCGTACGGATGGGTGCACGGAGTAACCCCACCCGCACCCATCGGCACGAGGATTCGGCATGAGGTCCCTGGAAAGGCATCGCGACGTCGGCGCTTATGCGCTCGGCGTGCTGGACGAGGCGGAAGCCTTCCGCTTCGAGGACCACCTCATGGAGTGCCCGCAGTGCGCGGCGCACGTGACCGAATTCGGCCCCACCGCACGGCAGTTGCTGCTGTACCGCCGTGCCACGCCGCGCTTTGTGCACCCCATGGCGCAGCCCGGTCCGCGGCTGCTGGACCGGCTGCTCGGCGAGCTGGCTCACCGGCGCCGGGTACGGCGCCGCCGCGCCCTGTACGGGCTGGCCGCCTCGGTGGTACTGGCCGTGGCCGGACCGGGGCTCGTGGTGTTCGCCGGTCACGGCAGCGGCGGCGCGCAGGCCACCGCGCACGTCACCGCGGCCACCGACCCCAGCACGGGCGTGTGGGCGCAGGTCACGTCGGCGGACGAGGACTCGGGCAGCCTGCTGCGGCTGGAGATCAGGGACGGCTCCGGGGTTCACGCCTGCCGCCTCGTGGCCGTCGGCCGCGACGGCTCGGAACAGGTCGTCACCAGCTGGACCAACACCGGCGACGGCACCCACCCCCTCACGACGCTCGGCTCCGCCGCACTGCATCCGGACCAGATCGCCCGATACGAGGTGCGCACGGCAGAGGGGAAGCGGCTGGTGACATTGCGAGCACGATGACGCCGAGATCACGACCGGGACACGCGGACCTGACCAAAGATTCACGTTAGGTAAGCCTTACCTCAGCTTGATCTGTGAGTCCTAGGAGTCGTCCGTGTCCGTATCCCCCGAGCCAGCCGTGTCCCCGCAGGCCAGTCCATTGCCCCGGCTGGGCCTGTACGACACCTGGTGGACCGTCGGGGGCGCGGCCGTGGCCGCCTGCCTGAGCCTCACGGCCTGCGCCTGGATCTCGCTGCATGTGCAGGTGGACGCCTCCCTGCGCACTGCCGCGCTGTTCGTGCACCTCGCCTCGCTGATCCTCGGCTTCGGGGCCGTCCTGGCCGCCGACTACCACGCCCTGCTGTGGCTCACGGGCCGGTGCAGCCTGGCGGACGCGCTGAAGAGCACCAACCGGCTGCACGTCCCGATCTGGGCCGGGCTCGCCGGACTGGTGGCCAGCGGGGCGCTGCTCCACCCGGACCTGGGCTCCCCGCTCACCCGGACCAAGCTGGCCCTGGTGCTCGCCCTCACCCTCAACGGCCTGCAGGCCGGGCTCCTCACCCGGCGCATGGCGGCGCGGCGCGGTGCCCCGGTCGCCCCGAGGTTGCTCGTCTGGGGCGCCGCCACCGCTCTCGTGTCCCAGGCCTGCTGGTGGGGCGCGGTGGTCATCGGGTTCCACAACAGCAGGCGCTGACGCGCCCCCTCGCTTTAGCCGGCCCGCTACTTCAGCAGGCGGGACAGTCTGCGGTCCGCGAGGGGCTTGCCGCCGGTCTGGCAGGTGGGGCAGTACTGGAGCGAGGAGTCGCTGAAGGAGACCTCGCGGATGGTGTCGCCGCACACCGGGCAGGGTTCACCGGCGCGGCCGTGGACTCTCAGCCCGCTCTTCTTCTCCGCCTTCAGGCGTCCGGCGGCCAGCCCCCGGGAGCGCTCGACGGCCTCGGTGAGTGTGCCGCGCAGCGCCTCGTAGAGCCGGTGGGTCTCCTCGGGGGTCAGGGACGCGGCGAGTTTGAAGGGGGACATCTTCGCGGCGTGCAGGATCTCGTCGCTGTAGGCGTTGCCGACACCCGCGATCAGGCTCTGGTCGCGCAGGGCGCCCTTCAGCCGGCGCCGCTCGTCCCTGAGCAGGGCGGCGAAGCGGTCCTCGTCGAAGCCCGCGGCGAGCGGGTCGGGGCCGAGGCGGGCGACGCCCGGGACGTCCCCCGGGTCCCGGACCAGGTACACCGCGAGACGCTTCTGCGTGCCGGCCTCGGTGAGGTCGAAGCCCTCGCCGGTCTCCAGCGCCGCGCGCAGGGCCAGGGGCCCCTTGCCGGGCCGGGGCAGGCCGTCCGGCAGCCGGTCCTTCCACTGGAGCCAGCCCGCGCGGGCCAGGTGGATCACCAGGTGCAGCCCGCTGTCCGCCCCGATGTCCAGGAACTTGCCGTACCGCCGCACGGCGGTCACCTCGCCGCCCTCGAAGGCGGTGACCGGCGGGTCGTACGTCTTCAGCACACTCACGGCAACCGGCAGCACCCGCACCACCCGCCGCCCGACCAGGTGCTCGGCGAGAAAGTCCTTCAGCGCTTCCACCTCGGGCAGTTCCGGCATACGTCCAGCGTGCCATCCGACACCGGCAAGGCGCTGCGAGCGGTACGCCGGGCGCCGTACCCGAGTTCCGTCAGCCGCCGTCCGCGTGCCCCGCGTCGTCCGTCGGCATCAGGAACTCGCACCACACGGCTTTCCCGCCACCGCGTGCCTCGACGCCCCACACGTCGGTGAGTCGGTCGACTAGGAGCAGGCCCCGGCCGGAGACGCCGTTCTCGCCGGCCTCGCGGCGGCGGGGCAGGGCGCTGGAGGAGTCCTCGACCTCGATCCTGAGGCGGCGTTCGGTGCCGTCCAGGACCCGGAGGGTGACGATCGCCGCGCCCTCGGTGTGCAGGAGGGCGTTGGTCATCAGCTCGTCGGCGACCAGCTCGATCTCGTCGGACCGGTCCCGGGCGCCCCAGGTACGCACCGCCGTACGGACCATGTGCCGCGCGTGGACGAGGGCCTCGGGGTCGCCGGGTGCCACGTGCCGGCGGAGCCGGCCGCGGGCCCGCGGGGCCTCGGGGACGCTGCGGCGCAGCAGGAGCAGAGCCACGTCGTCCTCGCCGCCCCGCTCCTCGGCCAGCTCGATCAGCCGGTCGGCGAGAAGGCGCACCCCGTCCGGCGCGGCGGCGATGCGGGCGGCCAGGGCCCGCATGCCGTCGCCCAGGTCGACGCCGGGCTGCTCCACGAGTCCGTCGGTGCACAGCAGCAACGTCTGGCCGGGGTCGAGTTCGAGGGTGGTGACGGGATACTCCAGCAAGCCGAACTCGGCGGACAGCCCGAGCGGCAGACCGCCCTCCACCGGGACGCGATGGCAGGTGCCGTCGGTGTGCCGGAGCAGCGGGTCGATGTGCCCGGCGCGGACCAGTTGGACGACGCCGGTGGACAGGTCGGCCTGCGCGTACAGGCAGGTGGCGAAGCGGTCGGTGTCGAGTTCGCGCAGGAAGACGGAGGCCCTGGCCATGACGGTGGCCGGGGTGTGCCCCTCGGCGGCGTAGGCGCGCAGCACGATCCGCAGCTGACCCATCACGGCCGCCGCGTGCGTGTCGTGGCCCTGGACGTCTCCGACGACGGCGCCGATCCGGCCGGCGGGCAGCGGGACGAGGTCGTACCAGTCGCCGCCGATGTCCCGGCCGAGGGAGGCGGAACGGTAGCGGACGGCGACGTCGGCGCCGCGCACGCTGGGGATGGTGCGGGGCAGCATCGCCTGCTGGAGGCCCTGTGCGAGGTCTTTGTCCTGCTCGTAGAGCATGGCGCGCTGCAGGCTCTGCGCGATGCTGCTGCCGAGCGCGACCAGCACGGCCCGCTCCTCCGCGCAGAAGCCGCGCCGGTCGCTGTAGAGCAGGCCCATGGCACCGATCGGGCGGGCCTGGGCGATCAGCGGCAGGTAGGCCGCCGAGGTGATGTGCAGGTCGGTGAGGTGCGGCCAGAGGATCGGGTAGTTCTCGGCGAACTCCTCGGGCGACTCGATGAAGCGCGGGGTGAGCGTGCGGACGACCTCGCTCATCGGGTACGGCTCGTCCGTCCGGGTGATCCGGGTGCCGGGTACGAAGCTGTCGGCGGGACCCTCGGCGACGAGCCGGATGCGGCCGGCCTCCACCAGGCCCATGACCAGGCTGGCCGCGCCGAGATGGCGGATGCCTTGGGTGTCCTTGAGGACGTCGATGACGTCCTTGACGCTGCGGGCGTGCGCGAGGGCGGCCGAGACGGCCTGGACGATGTTGGTCTGCTGGCGGAACGCCTCGTCCTGCGCGGCCCGCAGGCTGCGCGACGCGCTGTCGGCGAGTTCCTGCGTGGCGTCCCGGACGATGCCGATCACCCGGCGCGGCCGGCCGGTCTCGTCGCGCCGGATGCAGCCCTGGGTGTGGGTCCAGCGGGAGCTGCCGTCACGGCAGCGGAGGCGGAAGTAGGCGCCGTAGTTCTCGCTGCCGTCCTTGATGGCCCGGGAGACGACCTCGTCGAGCCGGGCCCCCTCGTCCGGCGGCACCCGCACCGCCAGGGACTCGGGGCGCCCGTCGTACTCCTCGGGAAGCAGGTCGAACACCTCGAAGGCCTGGGCGTCCAGGTGGAACAGACCGGTGTCCAGGTCCCAGTCGAAGCTGCCCATGCGGTTGAGCGCCAGGATCGGCTCCGAGTGCGCGGGCCAGTCCTTCGGGAGGGACAGGGCGCTCGCTCCCCGATCAGCCATGGGGCCCACCTTGCCAGGCTTTGCCCGATTGTTCGACTTGTATGGCTACGCGGTCGCGCTCAGTTCTCGAGGACGTCGGTGGGGCTGTCGAAGATGCTCCCGGTGATGCTCCCGGTGCCGCTGCCGGTCGAGCCGGGCTCGCTGGACGTGCGGACGACGGGCGTGCGGACCGCGGACGTGCCGTCGGGGATCAGGCTGCCGACGTCCAGCAGGTCGGAGATGCCGGGGACGTCCGGCGGGCCGGTCCCCTGCGGGGTGTCCGGAGTGGAGGCGTCCGGCAAGGAGTCGAAGAACGGCGGGTCCTGCGAGGCGGTCGTGCCGGGGGCCGAGCTGCCCGGATCCGCCGGGCCGGTAGAGGCAGCGGCCGGGTCGGTACGGTTGCCGGCCGTGACCGCTGGGGGCGACGCTTCGACGCCGGGGAACCTGCCGGTCCCGCTCGGACTCGGGCTCGGGCTCGGCCGGCCGGGGCCTGGGGATTCGGTGCCCGCGGGCGCCGCCCAGGCCGGTGCGGGTACGACGTGGTCCTGGCTGACGTCGTGGCCGATCCGGCGCTCGAACCAGGTGTCCGTCTTGGTGTCGATGACCGTGATGGCGGTGATCGTCCGGGACGCCGGGGTCACCATGATCACCTCGTTGGGCCGGTAGCCGGACCAGGCGGTGCCCCGGGCGGACGGCATGCCGCGGATGGACTCGGGCGGCTTCAGCGGGTTGCCGCAGGCGCAGCGCACGCGCGGCACACCCCGGCTGTCGACGAGGACCGCGGTGCCGGCCTGCAGGACGGACTGGAACCCGGACGCCTGCCGGTCCCGGTAGTAGTGGTTGGTGACCCGGGTGTCGGCGCGCAGCACGACCGGCGCCAGGCCGCGCAGATAGCCGGGGATCGCCGCGCGGGAGATGCCCGCCGCACGGGCGAAGGCGTCACCCTTGGCCCGGTCGGCGGCCAGATAGCCGATCTGCCGCTCGACGTCGCAGCCGGAGGTGTGTGCGGTGCCGCTGTACAGCCCGGGGGTCGCGCCGGAGAGGGCGCGCACCCCGCGCGGCGGCTCGGCCCCGCCGGCGCGCTGCGGCACCTCCGACGGATCCGGCGACCTCGACGAACTCGGCGTCATCGGTGTCATCGGCCTCGTCGGCGTCATGGACGTCATCGGCGTCATCGGCGTCGCGGGCGGTGGGCTGACGGGGGTGTGGGCGCCCGCGGAGTCGATGAAGGGGGCGGGGCCCTGGTCCGCCGCGGGCTGGAGGAAGACCTCGCCGCCCGGCCCGGTCTCCCGCACGCTCTGTCCGACACAGCCGGAGACGAGGAGCGCGAACGAGAGCGCGCAGGCCGTGACGATGGATCCGGCGGGTATCCGCACCGTGTTCTCCCGCATCCGCTCGATGGCCAGTTCGTCCCCTATTGTCTGCTTCACCGACTCAGGTCACGCAAGCGGAGCGCCGTGGTACACAGGGTGACGAGACCCTGTACCACTTGGGGCGCGATCGTCACGATGGCCACAATGGAGGCAGGGAGCACACGGCCGTGAACTGGTTCACCGCACCCGACTACTGGCTGAGCCGGCTGGTCCTGCAGCGGGCTCTGGCCGCCCTGTACCTGGTCGCGTTCATGACGGCGGCCCTGCAGTTCCGGGCACTCCTGGGCGAGCGAGGCATGCTGCCGATCCCCCGCTACGTGGCGCGGGTGCCGTTCAAACGGGCACCGAGCCTGTTCCAGCTTCGCTACTCGGACCGCTTCTTCGCCGCCTGCGCCTGGACGGGCTGCGCGGTCTCCGCCGCCCTGCTGGCCGGGGCGGACTCCCAACTGCCGCTGTGGGCCGGGATGGTGCTGTGGCTGGTGCCGTGGGCGCTGTACCTGTCGATCGTCAACGTGGGCCAGACGTGGTACGCGTTCGGCTGGGAGTCGCTGCTCCTGGAGACCGGATTCCTGGCCGCGTTCCTCGGCAACGACGAGGTCGCGCCGCCGGTCGTCGTGCTGTTCCTGCTGCGCTGGATCCTGTTCCGCGTCGAGTTCGGCGCCGGGCTGATCAAGATCCGCGGTGACGCGTGCTGGCGGAAGCTGACCTGCCTGTACTACCACCACGAGACGCAGCCGATGCCGGGCCCGCTGAGCTGGTTCTTCCACCACCTGCCGAAGCCGCTGCACCGGGTGGAGGTGGCCGCGAACCACTTCACCCAACTGGGCGTGCCCATCCTGCTGTTCACCCCCCAGCCGATCGCCTCGGCCGCCGCCGCGCTGATGATCGTCACCCAGCTGTGGCTGGTGCTGTCGGGCAATTTCTCCTGGCTGAACTGGATCACCGTCGTGCTGGCGCTGTCCGCGCTCCGGTTTCCCACCACCGCCCCGTCCGTGCCCGCCGCACCCCTGTGGTACGAGATCGTGGTGCTCGCCGTCGCCGCGCTCCTGGTGTACCTGAGCCGCAACCCGGTGATGAACATGATCTCCCGCCGCCAGATCATGAACCGCTCCTTCGACCCGCTGCACCTGGTGAACACCTACGGCGCCTTCGGCAGCGTCAGCCGCGTCCGCTACGAGGTGGTGGTGGAGGGCACGCTGGACGAACTACCGCACGAGGACTCCGACTGGCGCGAGTACGAGTTCAAGGGCAAGCCCGGCGACCCACGCCACTGGCCGCGCCAGTTCGCGCCCTACCATCTGCGCCTGGACTGGCTGATGTGGTTCGCCGCGCTGTCGCCGGCCTATGCCGGGGAATGGTTCGGGGGCCTGGTGGAGCGCCTGCTGGACAACGACCGCGACACCCTCCGCCTCCTGCGCCGCTCCCCCTTCCCCCCTGACACCCCGCCCCGCTGCATCCGCGCCCGCCTCTTCCGCTACCGGTACACCACCTGGCGCGAGCTGCGCGAGACCGGTGCCTGCTGGGAGCGGACGTACGTCCGGGACTACATGCCGCCGGTACGGCTGGAGCAGGCACCGGCCCGGCGCTGGTGAGCCTCGGGGTCAGCTCGCGCGCCGCAGCCTCAGCGTCATCAGCTCGAACGGCCGCAGGCGTACGGTGATCCGGTCGCCGTCGCGGGCCGGTGGCTCGGTGTCGCCGAGCGGCCGTTCCAGCAGGTCGGTCACCGTCAGGTCCGCGAGGGCGAAGCCCGCCGCGAGGGTCGCGCGGGCCCGGCTTCCGTGCGCCTCGTGGAAGCGGACCACCACGTCACCGCTGCCGTCGTCGGCGAGCTTCACGGCCGTGACGACGACCGCCTCGTTGTCCACCGTGACCAGCGGCTCGACCTCACCGGCACCGGTCGTGCGCCGCTCCGGCAGGTTGATCCGCCAGCCCTCGCGGACCGCGTCGGCGATGGCCGCGCCGGGAATGAGAGCGTGCCGGAAGCGGTGGACGCCCTGGTCGGTCTCGGGGTCGGGGAAGCGCGGGGCGCGCAGGAGGGACACCCGAAGAGTGGTGACCGTGGTGGCCGTACCGCGGTCGCCTTCGGCGCGGACCGTGCGGGTCACGTCGTGGCCGTACGTCGAGTCGTTGACGACCGCGACGCCCCAGTCGGGCTCGGCCAGGTGCACGAAACGGTGGTTGCAGGCCTCGAACTTGGCAGCCTCCCAGGAGGTGTTGGTGTGCGTGGGCCGGTAGAAGTGCCCGAACTGGGTCTCCGACGCGTACCGTTCGGCGTGCAGGTCGAGCGGGAAGGCCAGCTTCAGGAACTTCTCCGTCTCGTGCCAGTCGACCTCGGTGTCGATGTCCAGCCGCCGCTCCCCCGGCGGCAGCGACAGCACCTGCGTGACGCGGGAGGCACCGAAGGACCGCACGATCCGCACCGACGCCCCGTCCTCCCCTGCGCTCACCTCGTCGGCGTCCGTCAGGTCCGTGACCGTGTTCCGGTAGAACTCGTCCACGTCCCAGGCATCCCACATGTTCGGGAAGTCGGGGTGGAGTTGGAGGAGGTTCGCGAAGGCGCCGGGGGCGATCGTCTCACGGTCGGCCTCGATGTCGTAGGCGGAGACGACCAGGCCCTGGGCGTCGATCCCGATCCGCAGCAGGCCGTTGTCCAGGACGTGTCCGCCGTCCGGGCGCGGCGCGAGGGTGGTCATGCCGTCCGTCCGAGGTGCTGCTGCCCCGCCGGCCGGGACGCCGGCACGCGGGTGCGGGGTGGCGTTGAAGGCGAGAGGGGTCTCCCCCTCACCGGCCAGGGCCCATTGGGCGGCTTCGGTGATCCCGTTGAGTTCGGCGGCGACACGCTCGTATGTCGCCCGTGCCTCCCGGTGCACCCAGGCGATGGACGAGCCGGGCAGGATGTCGTGGAACTGGTGCAGCAGGACGGTCTTCCAGATGCGGTCCAACTGCTCGTAGGGGTAGGGGAATCCGGTGCGTACGGCGGCGGTGGCCGCCCACAGTTCGGCCTCGCGCAGCAGGTGCTCGCTGCGGCGGTTGCCCTGCTTGGTCCTCGCCTGGCTGGTGAAGGTGGCGCGGTGCAGTTCGAGATACAACTCGCCTACCCAGACCGGGGGTTCGGGGTACTCGGCCTCGGCCTTGCGGAAGAACGCCCGGGGTGTCTCCCAGGCGACGGTGGCCGAGCCCTCGAGGTCGCGGAGCCGGGCCGCCTTGGCGACCATCTCCCGGGTCGTGCCGCCGCCTCCGTCGCCCCAGCCGGTGGGCGCAAGAGAGTGCCGGGCCTTGCCCTTTTCCTTGAAGTTCCGTGCCGCGTGGGCGATTTCGCTGCCCTTCATCGAGCAGTTGTAGGTGTCGACGGGCGGGAAGTGGGTGAAGATCCGGGTGCCGTCGATGCCCTCCCAGCGGAAGGTGTGGTGCGGGAACTTGTTCGTCCGCGACCAGGAGATCTTCTGCGTGAGCAGCCACTTGGAGCCGGCCGCCTTGATGATCTGCGGGAGTCCGGCGGCGAAGCCGAAGGTGTCGGGCAGCCAGGCCTCCTCGTTCTCGATGCCGAACTCGTCCAGGAAGAACCGTTTGCCGTGCACGAACTGGCGGGCCATCGCCTCCGAGCCCGGCATGTTGGTGTCCGACTCCACCCACATCCCGCCGGCCGGCACGAACCGCCCCTCCGCCACCGCCTTCTTCACCCGCGCCCACACCTCGGGCCGGTGCTCCTTCACCCAGGCCCACTGCTGCGCCTGGGACATGGCGAAGACGAACTCCGGCTCGTCCTCGATCAGCGCGGTCATGTTGGACGTCGTACGGGCCACCTTGCGGACGGTCTCGCGCAGCGGCCACAGCCACGCCGAGTCGATGTGCGCGTGCCCGACGGCGCTGATGCGGTGGGCGGACGGCACGGCCGGGGCGGCGAGCACCTCGGTGAGCTGCGCACGGGCCCTGGCCGCCGTACCGCCCACGTCCTGCAGGTCGACGGCGTCGAGGGCCCGGTCGACGGCGCGCAGGATGTCCCAGCGGCGCGCGGAGTCCACCGGCAGCTCGGCCATCAGCTCGCCGAGCACCTCCAGGTCCAGCACCAGGTCCCACACGGTCCGGTCGAACACGGCGAGGTCCATGCGGGTGAGCGTGTACTGCGGCTCGTGCCCGGCGGTGTCCTTGTCGCCGAGCAAGGTGGGCCGGAAGGGGTGGTAGTCGAGGATGACGGGGTTGGAAGCGGCCTCGATGTGCAGGCGCACCTCCTCGCCGCCCTCGACGGGCGCGCCGACGCGCACCCACTGGTTGCGCGGGTTGAGGCCCTTCACCGGGGTGCCGTCGGGCCGGTAGACCAGGCCCTCGCACTGGAAGCCGGGCATGTTCTCGTCGAAGCCCAGGTCGAGCAGGGCCTCGACGGTCTTGCCGGCCCACGCCTCGGGGACGGTCCCGGTCACCCGGAACCAGCTGGTGCCCCAGGGAGCACCCCACCTGGCGCCCACCTCGATCGGCTCGGGCTCGGCGGCGAGCCCCTCCTCGACCGGTACCGGCTCCCCGGGCGCGTGCCACACCGCGACCCGCAGCGGCATGGACTCGGGGTACACGGCGGGGCGGATGCGCTCGTCGAGGACGCGCCTGAGGCGGGCTTCCACCAGAGTGCGGTCGTCATGCATGCGGGATGCTCCCTGCTGGGTTCCGGGGTGATTACCAGGTGTGGATGACGGTCACCGGAGTCGACGTGTTGTACAGCTCCCCCACGCCACGCAGTTCGAACCGTGCGGCCGTCTCCCCCGGCGCGGGCTGCAGCCCGGGCACGTAGAAGGCACGCTGGCAGGTGCCGCCGAGGAAGCTGCGGGTGCCGTCGGGCAGGACGCGGTGAAGTTCGTAGTGGCGCACGGGGGCGGGAGCCGCGCTCCAGGCGAAGCGCAGGTCGCCCCCGGTAGCCGCGGTGATCCGCAGGTCGGAGGGGGCGGCGGGGGTCGGGGCGGTGTCCCGGACGGCGAGGCCGCCGAGCCGCCAGCGCACGGGACCGCCGCCCGCTGCGGTGAGGCGGACACCGAGGGCGTGCAGGGTGCCGGACAGCCCTGTGAGCCGTACAGCCGTCGTCTGCCAGGTGTTGACCGAGTTCACAGGCAGAAAGGTGTAGGGCGGTGTCGCACCCGGGCCACTCGGCTCGGCGGTGGCGACGGCCAGCTCGATGTTCACGGCCCCGGCGTCGGTCCGGTGCGTCAGCTCGACAACCGTGTCCACACCGATCGGCAGCCGGGTCGCGTAGAGATCGACCACTGCCGGTTGATCCAGTCCGCCCTCCACCAGCACGCTGCTGCCGCCCCGCCAGGCGTCCTCGAAGTCGAAGGAGACGGTCGGCCGCTGCCCCGCCGTCCGTACGGCCCACCGCCGCGAGGGCAGCCGGTCCTGGAGCCCGAGGTGGTTCCAGGGCGCCTCCGAGGTGACGGCCCCGTCCTCGTACCAGCGCAGCCCGTGTCCCGTGTTGAACACGCTCGCGAACGGCACCGAGGTCACCGTCGACCGGTCCGCCACCGACGCGGCCGGCGCCCGCCACGGATCGGTGCCGTCCGGCCGGGACGGGTCCAGCGAGCGCCCGGTCCAGAACCGGTCGTCGGCCGCGTGGAAGTCTCCAGGGCCGCGCTGCGTGTCGGGCAGGTGGTTGCGGGTCCACTCTGGCCGGTAGAGGCCGATCGAGGTGACGTGCGCCTTCCCTGTCGGCACGATCGCGTCCCAGTCCACGTACGTGTCGGACCCGTTCGACTCGACGTCGACGCCCGCCCACAACTCGTAGCGGCTGCGGCCCAGTTGCTGGGCCCTGGTGCCGGACGAGGCGAGCGTGGCCGCGCTCCAGCGAAAGTCCACGAACATGTCGTCGGCGGCCTGGAAGAACGCCTGGTTCTGGCTGTCCAGCGCGCCCTGCCAGCTGACGGTGCCGTTCACGGTCATCGCGTCGTACCAGGTCACCCGCTGCCCCTGCGCCGCCGCGAGCGCCTTCAGCTGCCTCACGAAACCGAGCATCGCGCTGCCGAGCGCGGTGTTGCCGCCGCCCGTCTCGGCGTTCACGAACCAGCCGTCGAAGCCGTACGCCCGCGCCACCGCGACGAGTTGCGCGGCGAGCGGACAGTGCCCGGAGGAGTCCTTCTGCACGAGGTCGCGGGTCCACTGGAGCTGACCGCCGTAGGCGGTGGGCGGCAGGAAGATGTTGCCGAGGACGGGCACGCCGTGCCGGTGGGCCGCGTCCACGATCGGCGCGTTCGGCGCCAGGATGAGCCCCTCGCCCGCCGATCCGCCCCAGAAGACCAGCTCGTCGAGGTACTCCCAGTGGGTGAGGGTGTAGTAGTCCGCGGTGGCCGAGCCCTGCGCGGGGTTGCTGGAGGTCGGCCCGAAGGAGACCAGGGCCTGGATGCGCGCCTGGCCCGAGCGGGCGGTGGTGTTGGCCGGGGTCGGCGTGAAGCGGGTGGCGAGCGGTACGGACGCGGCGTTGAAGGCCAGGTCGGGGTCGTCGGCCGCGCGCCAGGTCTTCAGGCTGCGCCAGGTGATGCCGGTGCCGGGGGTGCCGGAGGGGAGGGAGTCCGGATACCAGTAGGAGGCGTACGGCGGGGTGGCGGTGGCCTTCGGGCGGGCCTCGGCCGAGACGGGAGTGGCCGGCGCGGGAACGGCCGGGAGCAGGGCCGCGGCGGTGCCGGCGATCAGGACGGTGCGTCTGCTGGGGTTCACGAGCGGGTGCCTCCTTGTGGGGTGGGGAGTACCTGACCGGGAGTGACGACTTCGGTGATGCCGCGGGCGGCCAGGTGTTCCTTGTCGTCCGCGCGGATGTCCAGGACGGTGGCGGGCCGGGCGCCGTCGGCAACGAGCCGGAAGAAGGCGTCGAAGACGGGCCCGCCGGGAGCGCAGCGGGAGCGGTGGACCGGGTCGGAGGGCACGACGAGGGCCGTGGCGCGCACGGCCGGAGACTCATGGTGCGCGCGGGCCGCGTCGGCCAGCACGCGGGCGAGGTCCTTGGGGTGCCGTTCGCTCGTCAACAGGCCCAGTCCGTATTCGAGTTCGGGAAAGTCGGCCAGTTCGCGGGAGACGTCGTACGAGCACCACCAGGTGACGCCCCACAGGTCGGGGCAGTCCAGCACATGGCGGACGGTCGCCTCGGCGAAGGCCGCGGCATGCTCGGGCGGCACGAGGGGGGCGGGTGCGCCGACCTCCTGGAGCCACACGGGCCGGTGCGGCTCCTCGGCCCAGGCCTTGCTCAGCTCTACGAGGTAGGCGGCGTGGTGTTCGGCCGGTACGGAGGTGCGGCCGTGGCGCTGGACGGTGCCGTTGAACACCCAGGAGTGCACGGCGGTGACCTCGCCGAGGCGGGCCGAGTGGCCCGGGGTGAAGGGCTGGTCGTCCTGGTACCAGGCGGCGTCGTACGAGGCGTGCAGGTGGGTCCGGCCCGGGGCGCCCTCGGCGCACGCGGCGAGCAGCCGGGCGAGCCAGCGCTCGGCCTCCGCGGCGGTGATCCGGTCCGGGTCGGGATGGGGCCCGGCGGCGAACTGGTTGACCTCGTTCCCGACGGTCATGCCGATGAAGTTGGGCCGGTCGGCGAGCGCGGCGGCGAGGGTGCGCAGATAGCGGGCCTGGCCCTCGACCACGTCCGCGTCGGTGAAGAGGTTTCGGCGGTGCCAGGTGCGGGTCCAGGCGGGCAGGAAGTCGAAGCTGCTCAAGTGGCCTTGCAGCCCGTCCACGTTGACATCCAGGCCGCGTTCGCCGGCCGCGTCCGCGAGGGCCACGAGCTGGTCGACGGCGCGCGGGCGGATCAGCGCGCGGTTGGGCTGGAAGTACGGCCACAGCGGGAAGACCCGGATGTGGTCGAGGCCGAGTGCGGCGAGCGCGTCGAGGTCGGCACGTACGGAGTCGAGGTCGAAGTCGAGCCAGTGGTGGAACCACCCTTCACTCGGGGTGTAGTTGACGCCGAAGCGCACGGCAGGGGGCATACGGGATCCTTGCGGGATGGGGTGGGAGAGGTCAGCCCTTGACCGCGCCCTCGCCGACCCCGCGGAAGAAGTACCGCTGCAGGCAGGCGAACAGGGCGATGAGCGGCGCCACGGCGATGACGGTGCCGGCGGCGACGATCCGCTCGTCGTTGGCGAAGGTGCCGTGCAGATAGTTGAGGCCTATGGTCAGGGTGAACTTGGACGGATCGCTGAGCACGATGAGCGGCCACAGGAAGTCGTCCCAGGCGCCCATGAAGGCGAAGATCGCGACGACGGCGAGGGTGCCCCGAACCGACGGCAGCGCGATGCGCCAGAACCGCTGCCAGACATCGGCACCGTCGACGTAGGCGGCCTCCTCGATCTCGTACGGCAGGTTGCGGAAGGCGTTGCGCATCAGCAGGACGTTCATCGCGCCGACCGCACCGGGCAGGACGACGCCGATGAGCGTGTTGTTCAGGCCGAGTTCGCGCATGGTGGTGAACTGGGCGATGACGATGCCCTCCACCGGCACGAGCATCGCCAGCACGAAGACCAGCGTGGTCACGCGCCGGCCGCGGTAGCGCAGCCGAGCCAGGGCGTATCCGGCGAGCGCCGAACCGGCGCAGTTGGTCACGACGTTGGCGCTCGCGACCTTCAGGGAGTTCAGGACGTAGTCCCAGACAGGGATGGTGTCGGCGACCCGCTCGTAGTTGTGCAGGGTCGGGTGGCTGGGCAGGAACTTCGGGGGCGAGCTGAAGATGTCCTCGGTGGGGCCCTTCAGAGAGGTGGACAGCTGCCAGAGGAACGGGCCGACGGTGAGGGCGAGAACGGCGAGCAACAGCAGGTAGCGCCAGAGCAGTTCGCCCCACCGGATACGGCGGCCGTGCTCGTCGGTGACCCTGGGCCCCCGGGCCTCGGGGGCCGGACGCACGGGCCGTACCTTCTCCAGGACGCTCACGACTCCTCCCGGCGGTCGGCACGCAGCACGAGCAGCATCAGCACGACGGTGACGGCGAACACGACGACGGAGAGCGCGGAGGCGTAGCCGACCCGGCCGGTCAGCCCGGTGCCGGTGCGCTGGACGAGCATGACGAGGGTGGTGTCCTCGCCGGCCGGGCCGCCGCTCGGGCCCGCGATCAGGTACACCTCGGAGAACACCTTGAAGGCGGCTACCGAGGACAGCGCGGCGACCAGCAGCATGGTGGAGCGCACGGCGGGCACGGTGACGCTGAGGAAGCGGCGCACCGGTCCGGCGCCGTCCACCGCGGCGGCCTCGTGCAGCTCGCGGGGGACGTTCGCCAGCGCCGCCAGGTAAATGATCATGTAGTAGCCGAGGCCCTTCCACACCGTGACGGCCATGGCGCTCAACAAGAGCAGCCACTGGTCGCTGAGGAACCCGACCCGTCCGATCCCGACCGCCTCCAGGAGGGAGTTGACCAGCCCGCGTTCGTCCAGCAGCCACACCCAGATCAGTCCGACGACCACGATGGAGGCGACGACCGGGGTGTAGAAGGCGGAGCGGAAGAAGGTGATGCCGGGGACGCTCTTCTGCACCAGCAGCGCGAGCAGCAGCGGCAGGATCACCAGGGCCGGTACGACACCGAGGATGTACAGGGTGCTGTTGCGCAGGCCGATCCAGAACATGTCGTCGTGCCACAGCTCGCGGTAGTTCGCGAGGCCCACGAAGCGGCCCGGGATCAGGGTGCGACGGTCGGTGAAGGAGTTCACGACGGTCGACACGAACGGGTACAGCACGAAGGCGCTGACGACGAGCAGCCCCGGTGCGGCGAACAGCCAGGGGCTGGTGGGCAGTTGCCGCCGCACCCGGGATACCCGCGCGCCCCGGGAGGGAGCGGTGGAAGTGGCCACGACTGCTCAGCCCTGCTGCTTCAGCAGCTGGTCACAGGCATTGACAGCGTTGTCAAGAGCCGCCTTGGGGCTCTCCTTGCCCTGCAACGCCTTGGCGACCTCGTTGCGCAGGGCGGTCTTCATCTGGTCGCTGAACAGGACCGGTGTGTAGTTCACCGCGTTCTTCAGCGAGGTGGCGGCGGCGATGCGCACGCGCGTCTCGTCGGTGCCGTCCTGCTTGGTGAAGTAGGGGTCGTCGAGGGAGCCGGCAGTGCTCGGGAAGATGGCGACCTTCTTGGCGAAGGACATCTGGTTCTGCGCGTCGGTGACGAAGTGCGCGAAGGCGATGGCCGTCGGGGTCTGCTTCGTGCGGGAGTTGACCATCACGCCCATCACGTACATGTTGACGTGCCCGGTACTGGTGATCTGGTCGGTGATCCCGATGTTCTTGTAGAGGTCCGGCGCATTCTTCTTGAAGTTGCCGAGGTCCAGGGCGCTGCCGGGGTTCATCGCGACGGCCCCGGTGAGGAACTTCTTGCCGGAGGACTCCGGGGTGGCGGTCAGCGCCTGCGGATCGAGGGCCTTGGCGTCGTACAACTCCTTGTATTTAGCGAGGAGTTCCACGCCCTTGGCGTCGTTGAAGGCGAATCCGTCGCCTTCCTTGTTCATCAGCGGGACGCCGTACCGCCCGAAGTCCTCGATGGTGGGCACGTTGGCGAGCGTGGCGACCTTGCCGCCGCTCATCTTGGCCATCTGCAGCGCGTCGGCGAAGAGTTCGTCGTACGTCTTCGGGGGCGCCTCGGGGTCGAGTCCGGCCTTCTTGAACAGGGACTTGTTGTAGAAGAGCGGCCCGGTGTTCAGGTACCACGGGAAGGCGTACGTGCCGCTGAGCCCCGGTACCTGGTGGCTGGCCCAAGCCCCGTCCAGGTACTCGGACTTGTACTTGCCGGCCGCCTTGTCGAGGTCGAGGGCGAGTCCGGCCCTGGCGAGCGGGGCGACCAGGTCCGGGGAGACGTTGACGACGTCGGGCAGGGTGCCGCCCGCCGCGTCCGCGCTGATCTTGTCGGGGTAGCCCTCTGCGGGCTGGTCGATCCACTTCACATGGGTGCCGGGGTACTTCTTCTCGAAGTCCGCGATCACGCCGTCGAAGTAGGACTTGAAGTTGGCGCGCAGGTTCCAGGTCTGGAAGGTGATGTCGCCCTCGACCTTGCCGGAGGCGTCCTTCGCTCCCCCGTCGTCGCCCCCCGAACCACAGGCGCTCAGCGGCAGGACGAGGGCTACGGCAGCGGCGGCGAAAGTTCTGCGGGAGATGCGCACGGTGGCTGGGCTCCTTTGCAGCGAAGGTTGGCTTGAGGTGCCGGGCCAGACCTTGCACGCCGATTCCGGGCACCGTCAATGGAGGCGACTCAGCTAAAGTCATTAGTGGCTCAAATCCCGTGCTCACAGTGGCGAGTTGGAGGTATTGCCGCAGATCGCTAATGCGCTTTAGAGTGAAAGTGCTCAAGCGCATTAGCAGTTGGCGTGGACCGTACCGTCCGAGGGGGAGCGTGGCGTTGCCGGAGAGACGATCACCCGCGCGCCGGCCGACGATGAAGGACATCGCGCGCCGCGCCGGAGTCTCCGAGAGCGCCGTCTCCTTCGCGCTCAACGGCCGCCCCGGAGTCTCCGAGGCCACCCGCGCCCGGGTGCGCCGCGTCGCCGAACAGCTCGGCTGGCGGCCCAGCACGGCGGCCCGCGCCCTGTCCGGCGAAGGAGCGGCCACCGTCGGCTTCGTCCTGGCCCGCCCCGCGGACACCCTGGGCGTCGACTCCTTCTTCCTCCAACTCGTCTCCGGCATCCAGGAAGTGCTCGCCGAGCGCCACCTCGGGCTCCTCTTCCAGGTCGCCGAGGACGTGGCCGACGAGTGCGCGGTGTACCGGCGCTGGTGGGCGGAGCACCGGGTGGACGGCGTCCTGGTGGTCGACCCGCGCACCGAGGACCCGCGGCCCGACCTGCTGGACGAACTCGGCCTGCCCGCCGTGGTGATCGGCGGCGCGCCCGACGTACGCCACCCCGGCCTGTCCACGGTCTGGGCCGACGACGCCGGCGCGATGGCCTCCGTCGTGGACGAGCTGACGGTCCTCGGCCACCGCCGGATCGTCCACATCGCCGGGCTCCCCGGCCTCGCACACACCCAGCGCCGGATCGCCACCCTGCGCGCGGAGGCGGAGCGCCGCTCCCTGACCGAGGTCCGCTCGGTGACCACCGACTACTCCGACACCGAGGGCGCCGCCGTGACCCGCCGGATGCTCCGCGGCTCCCCGCCCCCGACCGCCCTCATCTACGACAACGACGTGATGGCCGTCGCCGGTGTCGCCGCCGCGTCGGACCTCGGCTTCCGGGTCCCGCAGGACGTGTCGGTGGTGTCCTGGGAGGACTCGGCGCTGTGCCGCATGGTCACCCCGCGGCTGTCCGCGCTCTCCCGCGACAGCACGGAGTTCGGCCGGACGGCGGCCCGGGAACTGCTCGCCCTGCTGGACGGACATGCGGCCCGCTCGGTGGGGGTGCCCGTGCCGCACCTCACGGGCCGGGGCAGTACGGCGATCGTCTCCGACCACAACTGGCCTGGCGAGCAGGGGTCTTGAGAGAGCGGCCACGGATACGATGGCCCTCCGGCCGACTTGGTGAGGGGCCGATGCAGGGAAGGGGAGAGCAGGCTTGGACAAGGAACTGGACGCGGGCGGCGAGACGGTCGTCCCGGTCGAGATCGACGGTCAGACGGTGCTGATGGCGATCGGGCCGGGCGGCCGGAAGGCGGCGCCTCCGGCCCTCGGCGAGGAACGGGAGATCGGCTGGCGCCGACCCCGCCTGGAGCCCGTACTGGACGGCCTGACAGCGGTCGCCCGCGCCATGGGAGCACGGTTGCAGCAGACCGGGGCGTCCAAGGCGACCGTCGAGTTCGGCTGTGACGTCTCCTTCGACACGGGTCAGTTCCTGGCCGTGGTGGGCAAGGCCACCTCCAAGTCCACGTGGAAGGTCACGCTGGAATGGACCGCTCCGGAGGCTCCAGGGGCCTAGGGGTGCACGGCTGGACAGAGCAACTGGAGGCGGCGACCGTCGCCCTGGACCTGCCGGACGGCAACGGATACGGGACCGGCTTCGTCATCGCCCCCGGGGTCGTGGCAACCTGCGCCCATGTCGTGGCCGGCGCACGGAGCGTGCGGGCGCGGATCGTCAAGACCGGACAGGAACTCGCGGTCACGCTGGCGGACGACGAACAGGTCAAGTCCGCCAGCGGACTTGACCTGGCGTTCCTGCGCTTCGACGCGGAGGCCACCCGCACCGGCGTGGTGCTCACGGCACCCGCGCTGTCGCACAGCGACCGCATGCGGGCCCACGGCCACCCCCATGGGGACTACCGGCGAGGCCAGTGGGCCGTCCTGGAGTATCTCGGCGACTCCCGGCTCACCTTCGAGGACCCGATGCCCATGCCCCGGGGCTACGGCACTCCGGTGGGCGAGGGCTACAGCGGCAGCCCGGTGGTCAACGAGCGCACCGGCGCGGTCTGCGGCATGCTGGCACGCTCCGACCTTGCCGGCAGCGCCCACCTCGTGCCCATCGCGGAGATCCTGGCACGGTGCACGGCACCGGAGCCGCCCGTCGCCTGGCTCAGTGCGCTGACGGACGAGCAGCTCCGTGCGGGCGGGTTCCGCTACCCGGGCCCGGACCTGCGGGACTACCTGGAGGCGGCGCGGGCCGAGGCGGACGAGCACCCCTACGCGATGCTGCTGGGCGGCACCCAAGGCATCCCGCTGTCGACGGTGTACGTCGAACAGGAGGCGGCCGACGTCAAGGACGTGCCCGATCGGCAGCCGAGCGAGCGGAAACGGCCCGCTGCCGAGAGCGTGCTCGACACCCAGCGCCATGTGCTGTTCACGGGCGGCGCGGGCGCGGGAAAGTCGAGCCTGCTGCGCCGCCTCACGCACACGGCGGCCCACGCCTGGCTCGAAGATCCGGCCGGCGCACCGTCGTACATCCCTGTCCGGGTGGCCGCCGACCAGCTCGGCGACCGTCCCCTCCCGGAAGCACTGGCCGAGGCCGTACGACGGGAACTCACGGGCCTGCACCGGTCACTGCCCCCGGAGTTCTTCGCCTCCGCGCCACTGCCGGGCGTGGACTGGCTCGTCTGCGTGGACAGCCTGGACGAAGTCCTGAACTCGAACACGCGGAACAAGGTCATCCAGATCATCCAGTCGTGGGCAGCGCGCGAGCCGCACATGCGGTTCGTGGTGGCCAGCCGTTCCCTGATCACCTCGGAGATGCACCAGCTGAAGGCCCTGGAGCGGTACTCCCTCCTGGAGTTCGGGGACGAGGAGATCGCGAAGGTCGCCGAGGCGTGGTTCGAGGCGCTGGAGGTGCCGGACGCGGCACGGCAGGCGAGCTGGCTGCTCGCCGATCTGCGCCACGGCCGGCTCGGTGAGGTCGCGAAGAACCCGCTGTACCTGACCATGATCTGCGTAGTTACGGCCTCGGGTGAACTGCCCCGCAATCCGGCCGACTTGTACGCCGGGTTCATCAAGCTGCTGCGACACAAGGGCGCCCAGCACCTCGAGCGCGGCGGGGTGGGCGGATACGGGATCACTCCGGACCTCCTCTCCCGGGTGCACGACGTGCTGAGCCCGGTGGCCGAACAGCGGCAGGCCGGTGACACGCGCCCCCTCCTGGACCAGGCGCTCGACCTGCTGGCCGACGACGGCAAGGGCGAGCCCGTGGAACGCGACGTCCTCCTGCGCGCCCTCACTTTCACGGGGCTGATCACCCAACGGGCCGGCCAGCTCCACTTCCTGCACCACACGATCCAGGAGTACCTGGCGGGGCGTGCCATCGCCGAGCGACTGGGCCCGGGCGATCCGGAGGCACTGCACACCCTGCGCGAGGCGATCGCCGCCGAACGGCCGAACGTGATCCTGTTCATGGCCGCCGCCTGGCGCGCCCAGATGCACTCGCTCGACGAGTTCCTGCGCACCGCCCTGAGCGCGGGCGGCTGGCGGGAGTTGCTGCTGTGCGCGACCATCCTGAGCGACGAGGCGAGCACCGACCGGGAGCTGGTGGCCTGGTTCGCCCGGGCTGTGATCAAGTTGTACGGGCGGGATATTTCGGCCGGCGGTGACATCGGGGAGGGCACTGTCCTCGCCCGGCTCTACGCGGTCCTGCACGAACAGGACCTGAGGGATGTCGTACGTGACCGGAGCATCCCGCACCTGCCACGCATGGCCGCCTTGGAGAGTTATGTACGGCGGTCGGGCCACCAGGCGTCCGCCCTCGCGGACGAACTGACCAGGGAGACGGATCTCCCTTTCCGCCAGCGCATCGCCGCGGCCAAGCTGACCGCCGAGGCGGGAGACCTGTCCACCGCCTCGGACCGGCTCGCCGCCCTGGCGCAGGATCCCCTCCATCCGCCCGGTGTCCGGCTCGAGGCCGCCACGACGGCGATGCGCCTCGACACCGCCGCCGGAACGGAGCTGCTCGCCCACCTGCTGGCGACGGCCACGGACCTCGAGGAAACCGACATCGTCACCGGAGTGTTGTCCATCGGGTACAGCGCGGACCGGGACACGGGGATCAGACTTAGCAAGGCGCTGACGACCAACCCAGTCCATGACCGGATGAGCCCGCACCACTCCCGGTACGTCCTCGGTTCCCTTCTCCAGAGCGCGGCACCTGAGGCGTTGGAAGGCCTGGCCAAGGACTCGTCCGCGCCCCTGTACCTTCGTGTCAGGGCACTCACGGTTCACGGACCGGTCGCGCACTCGGTGCTGTCCGACCTGCTCATTGATCCGACCGGGTCCGACGTACTCGTCCGGTCCGTCCTTCACCTGGCCGATGATCCGCACCTCGTGGCGGACGTCGCTCGCGACGGCAGGCTCGACCACGCCACCCGCAGCGCCGCCATCAGGCGGCTCGTCCAGCTCGACCAGTTCGACACCGCGGGCTCCTGCGTCGATTCCTTGCTGTCCGACTCGCCGGAGCACGACGACATCAAGGTCCTCTCCGCCACGCTGCTCGAACTGGGACAAGCGGCAAGGCACAGAGAGCTGCTGCTCTCGTTGTTGACCGACCCGGAGGTTCCTGTCGGCACCCGAATCGACTGCGCGACACGCCTGATCGAAACCGGGGAGACCACGGCAGTGCGGAACACGCTGACGGCGCTGACCAGCGACCCCGATGTGGGAGCCGCCGACCGACGGTCGGTCGTGAAACTCCTGCACACCATGGACCCCGCGGCATGGGAGAGCCCCTTCGCCGGGATGGCCTCGGACGGCGCTCTGCCGACTTCGGTACGCCTCGAGGCCGCACGAAACCTCCTGGCCGCAGGCCGACGGGACGCTGCCGCAGGTGTGTTGCGCGCCCTGGCCGCCGACGTCCTGTCCGGCATGGGAGAACGCATCGAAGCCCTCACCGACCTGGCCGAGATCGATCTCCGCGCGGCCTCGGAGACACTCCACCGTGTGCTCGACGAGCCCGGAACCTCGGACGAGCAGCTGTGGCAACTGCTGGAACTCGCCGACGCCTGCCTGCCGGACGCCCCACTGCGCGGACGCCTCGATGCGCTGCTCGACGACGAGGCCGTCCCTGCGGCTGCCCTTCTGCACATCGAAATGCACCACACCGCCCACCGAACTGCCATGGTCCCGCTGATGCACCGTGCGCTCGCCCGGATCGCCGACGACCCTGGCGCGGGCCCCGGCCCCCAGTCCCAGGCCGTCGCGCGCTCTGTCGGCAGGATCCCCTATCCCCGGTGGAGACAGCGCATGGCCGCGCAGGACGCCGATCCCCTGCGGCGCCTCAGTATGCACGTCGACGAGGCCGGGCTCAGTTCCTACGTTCCCTCGCCCGGATTCTGGGAGTTCCTGAGCTTCGGCGATGGAATTGACAGCCCTACGGGGTTCCTCGCGGGCGTGGATCCCGGAACGGCCCTGGCCCAGTGGCTCGAACTGCTGGAACAGCGTGAGGTGTCGGCCGTCACCACTCTCCGGCCCCTGTACCGGCTGCTCCGCACCGACGGCCCGCAGCTCAAGGCGGACGCCCTCCTGCTCGCCTGGGCCGAGGATGCGGGGGCTTCCCTGGCAGACCGGATCGCCGCGGTGGAGACCATGGACAGAGGGATGCCGCCGACGGACGCCTGGTACGACCTGGCTTCCGACCCCACCACCCCACCCGAACTACGTGTCCACATCTACGAGTTGCTCCCCACCAGCGGCGCCCACAACCGCATCCCCCTCACCCGCGCCCTGGCCGCCGACCCGGCCGTGCCCCTGCCCGTCCGAGCCCGGGCCGCGGCCTTCCTCGTCGAAGACCTCGGCGAGGAAGGCCGCCGTATCCTCCGCGCGCTCTCCAACCCGCACACCACCGACCCCGAGGCCCATCTGGCCGCAGCCGCCGCCTGGGACAAGCTGGACGTAGGGAACGAGGCGGTGGCCGCGTACCGTCGCGTTCTGGATGCGGAGGACAGCGCAGCCGGGCACCGGGTGCGGGCAGCGAGCGGGCTGGCGAAGTACCGCCCGGTACGGCACGTGGCCCGCCGTGCCCTGACGACCGCGCTGGCCGACCCGGCCGCTCCCGCCGCGGCCCGTGTCGAGGCGGCCGAGGCGCTGCTCACCCTGCGCGAGACCGCCGAGGCTCACCTCGGTCTCTTCCGTCTCGCCCGGGAGCCGGGCCTCACCGAAGCGGAGCGGCAGCGGATCCAGGATCTGCTGCCGCCCGACCTGCGCGATGAAACGTACCGACGAGCAGCCGAGGAGCAGTCGTGAGCAGCTGGGCCGGGCGGAGTGCCGCCGAGATCGCCGTCGCCGTACGCGAGAAGCGGGTCACGCCGCGCGAGGTGGTCGCGGAACATCTCGCGCGGATCGAGCGGACCGACGGCCGGACAGGGGCGTTCCGCAAGGTCCGGGCCGAGGCCGCGCTCGCCGAGGCGGACGCGGTGGGATCCCGTCCGGAGCTGGCGGACCTGCCGCTCGCCGGGGTGCCCGTGGCGGTGAAGGACAACGTGGCGGTGCGCGGCGAGTCCCACCGCGACGGATCCCGTGCGACCGCGGACGCTCCGGCCGTCGAGGACCATGTCACGGTGGCCCGGCTGCGGGCGGCCGGTGCCGTGGTCGTGGGCCTGACGAACGTGCCCGAGCTGTGCGTCTTCGGTACGACCGAGGGCGTGTACGGCACCTCGCGCAATCCGTGGGACACCTCCCGCACGGCGGGCGGCTCCTCCGGCGGCAGCGCGGCTGCGGTGGCCGCGGGGCTGGTGCCGATCGCCCTCGGCAACGACGGCATGGGCTCGCTGCGCATCCCGGCGGCCAACTGCGGGCTGGTCACGCTGAAGCCGGGGCTCGGGGTGGTACCGGCCGGGATCGGCAACGGCGACTGGTTCGGCATGGCGGAGAACGGCCCGCTGGCCACGACGGTCGAGGATCTGCGGCTGATGCTGTCCGTCCTCGCGGACTCGGAATTCACGGGGCAGGAGCAGCGGACGCCGCGCCGCATCGCCGTCGCCCTGCGCAGCCCGCTGGCCGGGGTGGGCGTGAGCAAGCCGTATACGACCGCGGTCCGGGAGGCGGCCGGGGTGCTGGCGCGGGCCGGGCACCGGGTGCGGCGGGCCGAGCCGCCGTACCCCCTCTCCCTGGGCGTGACGGCGCTCCAGCACTGGACGGCGGGTACGGCGATGGATGCGGAGGGGCTGGACCCGGCGCTGCTGGCCCGGCGCACCCGGGTGCACGCGGCGGTGGGCCGCAGCTTCGTCCGCTCCGTCCGCACGGGCGAAAGCCGCGAGCGGCTGCGCACCCGCCTTGCTCCGTTCTTCGCCGAGCACGACGTGCTGCTCACCCCGGCGCTGGCCCGCCGCTCCCCCAAGGCGGGCCCGTGGCACGAGCGCGGCTGGCTGCGCAACGTCCTGGCCAACACCGCCTGTTCGCCGTTCACCCCGCCCTGGAACCTGACCGGCTGGCCGGCCATGTCGGTCCCGTTCGGCACGCTCCCCTCGGGCGCGCCCTGTGCCGTACAACTGGTGAGCCGTCCCGGCGGGGAGCGGGAGCTGCTGGAGCTGGCGGAGGAGTTGGAGACGCTGCACCCGTGGCGGCGGACGGCGCCCTGAGGGGTACTCGGTCGAGTCGGTCAGGTCAGGTCAGTGGAGCGACCGGTACATGATGTGCAGGCCGACGCGGCCGTGCCGGGGGTGGTCGTAGGCCTCCGGGATCGTGGCCAGGATCGTGAAGCCGAGGGAGATCCAGAGCCCCACGGCGGGGTTGGTTTCGACGACCGCGTTGAAGACCATCGCGCGGTAGCCGTGGGCCTTGGCCTCGTCGAGGACGTGTTCGGCGAGGGCCCGGCCGATGCCCTCGCCGGTCCGGTCCGGGTCGACCATGAAGCCCGCGTTGGCCACGCCCGATGCGGGGCCCCCGTAGTTGGGGGTGAGGTAGGCAGAGCCGATGACGGCGCCGGTGGGGTCCTCGGCCACGTAGACGCGCTTGGCCGGGCCCATCCACAGGTCGCGGGCCGCCTGTTCCGAGGTGTCGGGGTCCCAGGCGTAGGTCTCGGCCGCGGCGACGATGCGGTGCCAGAAAGGCCAGATCCGTGGCCAGTCGTCGGCCACGGCTTCTCTGATCGGCATGGGCGTGAGTCTGTCACGCCCATGCGTGCGGCGATCGCGAAGTTCTGCCCGGGATCAGTCCACGCTGGGCAGGATGTGGGGTTCGGCGAGGTCCTCCTCGTAACCCGCGAGGCGGATCGGGGCCGACCGGGCCCATACGTCGAGGCTGCCCAGCTCCTCGGACCGGCGGCGGCGGCCGGTAGGCTCCGTGGGTTTCTTGGGGCGCTCTTCGCGATTCGTCTTCTCCGGTGTCACCGCGCACTCCTTATGTGTCGGGTCACCCTCGGGGCATACCGAACAGTCTGCGCTTCGGCGCTCGACGCCCGCTCGGGTCTGGATGGAAGCCAGTTCGGACGCGGTGGCGCCGGTTCCTCGTGTCAGAGCAGGCCGTTGTCCACCGGCGTACCCCGGGACGGACCGTGGGTGTGGGTGGGACCCCTTCGTGCTGTCCGTCCAAACCAGATTAACCAAATGAGCGGGCACCCGCTCGATAGGGAGTGCAAACAAGCTGTAACTATCGCGAGTCATTTGGCGTTCAATGCCCCCAATATGCAGCTATTTACGGCAAAATGCATCACTCGGGCGCCCGAGAGAATCACCCACTCGGCCTACTCGTGCGAACGCATCTTCGATGTCTGCCGCTGTCCACTCGAACGGACGCGGCTCAGTTCAAGTCCTGTTGGCCGGGTCGCAAGCTCGCCATGATCTGGTGGCGTGCGGCAACGGCTGACTCGCGGAAGGACTGACGCATGGAGCTGCGCAGCGTCGAGGAGCTGATGGATCTGCTGTACGCCGGCCGGCACCAGCACGCGCTGCGGACAGCAGCGCTGCTGCGCCGCAGCCGCCCCGCCGACAAGGAGCTCCAGGTGGCGGGGCTGGTGCACGGCATCGGGCCGGTGCTTCACCCGGGCCCGGGTGACGAGGCCGGGCGGGCCCGCAGTACGGCGGAGGCGGTGCGCTGGCTGCTCGGGGAGCGGGTGTTCCGGCTGGTGAGCGGGGACGCCGGGCCCGCCGACGACGACACGTCGCGGCTGCGTCAGGCGGACGAGGAGGGCCGGACCGCGGGCTTCGACGCGGGCGTGCTGGAGGACTGGCGCACCGTGCTGGAGCTGGTGGCGGCCCGCAACTCCCGCCTCGGCGCCGTCGATTGAGACCCGGGGCGGCGCGGAGCCGCCCCCCGACTCACCACTTGCCCGGCGCGTAGTCCTTCATGAAGACGCCGTACAGGTCCTCGCCGGCCTCGCCGCGCACGATGGGGTCGTAGACGCGGGCGGCGCCGTCGACCAGGTCGAGGGGCGCGTGGAAACCGGCCTCGGCGAGACGCAGCTTGTCGTAGTGCGGTCGCTCGTCGGTGATCCAGCCGGTGTCGACCGAGGTCATCAGGATGCCGTCGGTCTGGAACATCTCCTCGGCGCTGGTCCGCGTCACCATGTTCATGGCGGCCTTCGCGGCGTTCGTGTTCGGGTGGCCCGCGCCCTTGTAGCCGCGGCTGAACACGCCCTCCATCGCGGAGACGTTGACGACGTACGCGCGCTTGCTCTCTGCCTTGCGCGCGGCCTCGGCCATCGCCGGGCGCAGCTTGCTGATCAGGATGAACGGCGCCGTGTAGTTGCACAGCTGGGTCTCGAGCAGCTCCACCGGGGAGATCTGGTCGATGGACTGCACCCAGGTGTTGGTGTCGACGACGTCGGGGACCAGGCCGCCCGCGTCGATGGCGGTGCCGTCGCGGTGCCGGGCCACGCTGGCGTTGCCGGCGACCAGGGCGAGGTCGGCCACCTTCTGGGCGTCGAGCCCGCTGGTCCCGACGGGGAGCGCGGCCAGTCCGTCGACCGCGCCGGAGTTGAAGGCGCCGATGACGTGGTGGGCGGGGAGTTCACCGGCCGGCAGCGGGGCGCTCTCGCCCTCGACCAGCGCGGCGTACGCGGAGGGCAGGCGGCGCACGGTCTGCGTCGCGTTGTTGATCAGGATGTCGAGCGGTCCCTGCTCGGCGAGCTGGTCGGCCAGGGCCACGGCCTGGGCCGGGTCGCGCAGGTCGATGCCGACGACCTCCAGGCGGTGGATCCAGTCCGCCGAGTCCTCCATGGCCTTGAAACGGCGGATGGCGTCCTTCGGGAACCGCGTGGTGATCGTGGTGTGCGCGCCGTCGCGCAGCAGGCGCAGCGCGATGTACATGCCGATCTTGGCCCGGCCGCCGGTGAGCAGGGCGCGCTTGCCGGTGAGGTCGGCGCGGGCGTCGCGCTTGGCGCGGTTCTCGGCGGCGCAGTCCTGGCAGAGCTGGTGGTAGAAGTAGTCGACCTCGACGTACCGCTGCTTGCAGGTGTAGCAGGAGCGCGGGCGCTGGAGTATGCCTGCGATCCGGCCGGGCTCGACCTTGGAGGAGGGCAGGATGCCCTCGGTCTCGTCGTCGATGCGCTCGGCGGAGCCGGTGGCGGTGGCCTCCGTGACGGAGCGGTCGTGCGCGGTCTTGGCGGCCCGGCGCTCCTGGCGGCGGCGCTGCTTGACCGTGCGGTAGATGTGCGAGGTGGCCCGGCGCACCTTGATCGCGTCGGGGTGGTCGACATCGAGCTGGTCCAGCTCCTCCAGCACGCTCAGGCAGACAGCCAGGCGCTCCGGGTCGATACCGGGGCCGTACACGACCTCTTCCATGGCCGTGGAGCCGTCGTCTGTCACCGTCATCGCGCTGCCGCTTCCCTGGTCACCCGCGCAGCGCGCCGACTCGCGCCCGCTTTCGAACAGGGAATTTTACGGAGCACAGACCCCGTGAGCCAAACCGCACGGACCCGGGTATCCGTCACACCCAACGTCCACCCACCACAGACGCCCCACCCGCCCCACGCCTCCCATCGACGACCTCGGCAGACAACCGACACCGAGCCCGCGCCACCGCCTCCAGAAACCCGCAGACCAACGAAGACAAAATCCACCCATACCCCACCCCCGGCCCCCGCAGACCACCGAAGGCGACTCCGCCCCACTCCCCTCCAACGAACCCACACACCACCAACGGCGAGCCCGCCCCACTTCCCCTCCACGAACCCGCACACCACCGACGGCAAAGCCGCTCCATACCCCATCCACGGCCCCGGCAGACACCCGACGGCGAAGCCGCTCCACCCCCACCAGGGTCCGCACACCACCGACGGCGAGCCCGCCCCACTTCCCCTCCACGAACCCGCACACCACCCACGGCGAGCCCGCCCCGCCCCCCCTCCACGAACCCGCACACCGCCCACGGCAAATCCGCCCCGTACCCCATCCACGACCCCGGCAGACACCCGACGGCGAAGCCGCTCCACCCCCACCAGGGTCCGCACACCACCCACGGCGAGCCCGCGCCACTCCCCTTCCACGAACCCGCGGACCGCCCACGGCAGCCCGCGCCACTCACCCTCCACGAACCCACAGACCACCCCCGGCAGCCCGCCCCACCCCCTCCACGAACCCGCAAGCCGCCCACGGCGAATCCGCACCGCAGGGGCCACTCGCACCCGACGACGAAAGTTGCACGGGTGGTGCGGGTGGGAGACCGGACCCGGCCGGAGGCCGGGTGGTCAGTGGTCGCAGGCCGCCAGCAGCGTCTTCACCTCGGCCGACACCGACCGCGCGAAAACGTCCAGGTCCGGCACGGCCTGCGCGTCGGCGACAAGCCCGTAGTGCACGCGCCCGCGATACGTCGAGATCGCGACCGCGAGCGACTGCCCCGGGGCGAGCGGCGCCAGCGGGTAGACCTCGTTCAGCTGGTGGCCGCCGAGCCTGAGCCCCAGCCCCGGCAGCGGCACGCTCGTGACGAGGATGTCGAACCAGAGCCGCGCGGCCTGCCCGACCAGCGGTCCGCCGAGCCGGTGCCCGAGGGCCGGCACATGGTCGGCGAGCAGGGCGACGGCCCCGGCACCCCGGTTGGGACCGGCGTCCTTGTTGCGGACCATCGCCGTGCGCACGGTGGAGAGGCGGTGCAGCGGGTCGGGGTCGTCCACCGGAAGCCGTATGAGGTAGCCGGAGAGCCGGTTGCCCTGTGGCTGGACGGTGCGCGGGCGGCGCCGGGAGACGGGGATGAGCGCGCGGGGCGCGATGCCCTCGCTGCTGTCACCGCGCTCGTCCAGCCAGCGGCGCAGCGCACCGGCGACGACGGCGATCAGGACGTCGTTGACGGTGCCGCCGACGCTCTTGCGGACCCGGTGCACGTCGTCGATGTCCAGCACGACCCCGGCGGTGCGGCGGGTGCCGCTGGGCGCGCAGGTCAGCGCCGAGGAGGGGCGCATGCCGAGCGTGGACCGGGCGAGCGAGGCGCCGATGTCCAGCGCCCGCCCCACGTCCGACAGCGCACCCTTGACCAGCCCTGGTACCAGCCCGGGCAGCCTGCGCACGTCGGGCAGCAGGCCGCGTGGCGGCTCGACGGCGCGCGGACTGCGCGCGGGCAGGTCCACCGGGTCCAGCACGCCGGCGGCGAGCTTGAGCGCGCGCAGCCCGTCGGCGAGGGCGTGGTGGAACTTGAACAGCACCGCGAAGGACACCCCGTCCTCGCCGGGCAGGACATGCGCCTCCCACGGCGGTCGGCCGCGCTCCAGCGGGCGTTCCATCAGCCGTCCGGCGACCGCGTGGAAGTCGGCGGTGGGGGCGTGCAGCCGTACGTGGTTGAGCGGGTCGAAGTCCGGGTCGGCCTCCCGCGCGGCACCGCCGAAGGCGAGCGGCTGCCAGACGTCGCGGATCCGCATACGCAGTCCCGGTACGGCCGCGGCGCGGGCGGCGAGCAGATCGGCGGCATGGGCGCCCGCGGTCGGCGAGTGCGCACCGAAGACGCCGAGCGCGCCGAGGTGCATGGGGTACCGGTCGGACTCCATGTTCCAGAAGGCCAGGTCGAGGGGAGCGAGCAGGTCTGAAGTCAAGGGGTTGCCTCGCACGTCGTCGCCGGTTGGATATATGCAGTCAAACCCCGAGTGCTGATTACGGTCAAGTACGATCAGGCTACGCTCAGTTAACAGCAGATTAAGTCCCACCCCTCCGAAAGGGGCGGGACTCATGGGACTGCTGAGGTCACTTCAGGACGGGCGGCGCTGCCTCGGGTGACGTACCCCACTCTGACGGGCGCGGGCCGACCGTGAACGCGAGCGTGCGCAGGGAGCGCAGCGCGTCCGTCGTGACGTAGGTCCGCGGCTGAGCCGTGCCGTCGGCGCGGACGGCCTGGATGTAGCGGTCGGCGGCGGAGGTGCCGGGCGCGGTGACCGTCAGCCCGCCGGTCGGCCAGTAGCTCCGGTCGAGGGTGAGGTCGACGCGGTCGAAGACCGGGGTGGTCAGGCCCCAGGTGCCGTAGCCGGGCTGGATCGGGAAGAGGCCGATGGCCGACAGCACGTTCCAGGCGGACATCGTGCCGAGGTCGTCGTTGCCGGTGACCCCGGTCGGCCCGTCGGTGAACAGGGTGAGGGCCGCGTGCACCACGTCCGTGGTCTTCCACGGCTGGCCCGTGGACAGGTAGGTGTACGGCGCGGTCAGGTCGGGCTCGTTCTGCGGGTTGTAGAGGGCCGCGTTGTAGTAGGCGTACGGATCGCCGTGCACCCACACCTGACGGGCGGTCGTCTCGGGGTCGGCCAGCAGCTTGTCGTAGGCGAAGAAGGTGTCCAGGCGGTCGTTCGCCGCACGCTGACCGCCGATCAGGGCGACCACGCCGGGCAGGTCCTGCGGGACGAGCCACTGGTACTGCCAGGAGCTGCCCTCGTGGAAACCGGGGCCGCTGGCCGGGTCGGCCGGACCGGTGAACGCCCCGAAGCCGTCCCGGGCACGGAAGAAGCCGATGCCGGGGTCGAAGATGGCGCGGTAGTTCCGCGACCGTGCCGCGTAGCGGGCGGCGTCCCGCGGGTGGCCGAGGCCGCGGGCCATCTGGGCGAGCATGGCGTCGGCGAGGGCGTACTCCAGGGTGACGGAGGCTCCGTGGTGGTAGTCGGAGTCGCCCAGCTTGGCGAGCGGGCGCTCCTTGTCGTAGGGCGCGAAGCCGTGCGCGATGTACTCGGCGTTGGCCTCCCGGCCGATGCCCGGGTACGAGGCGGGCGGCACGCCGTCGGCGTTCTTCTTCAGGGCGCGGTAGGCCAGCTCCTCGAAGCCCTTGAGCAGGCCCGACTGGTAGGCGGTGGTCAGGAACGGGGTGACCGGGTCGCCGCTCATCACGTTCGTCTCGATCGGCCCGTACCCCCACTTGGGCAGCCAGCCGCCGTCCTCGTCGATCCGCACCACCGACCGGGCCATGTCGCGCGCCTCGCGCGGCGCGAGCAGGGCGAGCAGCTGGGCCTGGGTGCGGTAGGTGTCCCACAGGGACCAGTTCTGGTAGTAGGTGAAGCCGTCGGCGTGATGGATACGGCGGTCCCAGCCGAAGTACCGGCCGTCGGCGTCGCTGCCGATGTTGGGTGCGAGGAACGAGCGGTACAGCGACGAGTAGAAGGTGCGGCGCAGGGCCGTGGTGCCGCCCTGCACATGGACGGCGGCCAGCCGTTGCTCCCACGCGTCGCCGGCCTCCCGGCGCACGGCGTCGAAGGACCGGCCGCCCTCGCTGGCCAGATTGGTGGCGGCGCCGCGCGAGTCGACGTACGACAGGGCGGTGGTCGCCTCGACGGTACGGTCCTTGGTCGCGTCGAAGCGGACGTAGGCGCCGCCGTGTCCGCTCCGGGACCCGGGGGCGAGCGCGGCGCCGTCCCAGGTGCCGTACGCGGTGAAGGGCCGGTTGAAGCGGGTGATCGTGTACACGGTGTACGGGCCGGTGTCCCGGCAGAAGCCGTGGCCGGTGATCTCGGTGCGCACGGTGTGGTCGTCGAGGATCTCGACGGCGCTGGAGACCGCCTTGTGCAGCGCCTGGGCCGCGTTCAGCAGGACGTTGGCCTTGCCGGTGGCGGGGAAGGTGTAGCGCTGCACGCCGGTGCGCTCGGTCGCGGTCAGTTCGGCCCGGATGCCGGAGGTGAGGCCGACGCGGTAGTAGCCGGGGCTCGCCTCCTCGTCCTGGTGCGAATAGGCCGCCGCGTACTTCGAGTAGTCCGTCTGCGTCACGTCACCGGTGGTGGGCAGCACGGGCAGGTCGCCACCGATCCGGCAGCCCACGCCGGAGAGATGGACCAGCGAGAAGCCGCGGATACGGCTCTGCGTGTAGTCGTAGCCGGTGCGGTGCCCGGTGTCCGGGGAGAGCTGCACCATGCCGAACGGCACGGCCGCGCCGGGGAAGGTGTTGCCCTCGTTCTGGCTCCCGATGAAGGGGTTGACCAGGTCGGTGAGGCGGCCGTCGGTCCGCTCGGCGGCGCGTGCGCTGGGGGCGGCGATCAGCGTGGACGCTGCCATCACGCCGGCCAGGCACAGCCGCGTGCGCCGGGTCCCTCTCATGTCGGATGACCTCCGAAGGTTCGACATCGATGTCTGCATCGTGAGGGCCGACAGGGCCAAATCCGGGCAATGAGCGCGGATCGCGGGTACGCGTCGCGCGCGCGGAGGGAGCTTTTTGACGTTTCGCCAGGACACCGGCCGTGCCCCCTGTCAGAGCGTGAGCTTGAACCCCTCGTGGCTGCGGGCGAAGCCCAGCGCGGTGTAGAAGCGGTGTGCGTCCTCGCGGTTCTTGTTGCTGGTCAGCTGGACGAGGGCGCAGCCCCGCGCGCGGGCCCGGGCGACGGCGCGGTCCATCAGGGTGCGGCCGAGTCCGCCGCCGCGCCGGTCCGCGCGGATCCGCACCGCCTCGATCAGCACCCGCTCGGCGCCGCCCTTGCCGAGCCCGGGGATGTACGTCGCCTGCAGGCAGCCCACCACCGTGCCGCCGTCCTCGGCCAAGATCAGCATCTCGTTGCGCGCATCCTGTTCGATGGCGGCGAACGCGCTCTCGTACGCAGGCGTCACCTCGACCGCCGCCGGATCCACGACCCTGTCCTCGTCGGCGAGCAGGGCGAGCACCGCGGGCAGGTCGGCGCGGGTCGCGGGGCGGAGGACGAGGCAGGGAGCAGAGGCGGAGGCGGCAGAGGAGGTGTCGGTGATCATGCCGTAGACCCTATTGGCTGTCAGGAGACGCGCTGCCCCTTCCCCAGCGCGATCACCCCGCCCTTGGAGACCGTGTACAACTCGGCGTCCCGTTCCGGGTTGACGCCGATCGTCGCGCCGGGCGGGACCTCGACGTTCTTGTCCAGGACAGCGCCGCGCACGACCGCGCCACGGCCGATGCGGACGTTGTCGTGCAGCACCGAGCCCTGGACGACGGCGCCCGGGTCGACCCGTACGCCCGGGGAGAGCACGGACCGGGTGACCTGGCCGCGGATCAGGCAGCCCGCGCTGATGATGGACTCGCTCGCCATGCCGCCCGCGTTGAAGCGGGCCGGGGAGAGCTGGTTGGAGTGGGTGTAGACGGGCCACTGCCGGTTGTACAGGTTGAAGGCCGGGCGCTCGGCGATCAGGTCCATGTGGGCTTCGTAGTACGCGTCCAGGGTGCCCACGTCCCGCCAGTAGCCCTGGTCGCGGCTGGTCTCGCCGGGCACGTGGTTGGCGCTGAAGTCGTACAGCTGTGCCTCGCCGCTCGCGGTGAGCCGGGGCAGGATCGAGCCGCCCATGTCGTGGACGGACTGGCTGTCCTCGGCGTCGCGTTGCAGCGCCTCGATGAGCGCCTTGGTGGAGAAGATGTAGTTGCCCATCGAGGCGAACACGCGCTCGGGGTCGTCCGTCAGCCCGGGCGGATCGGCGGGCTTCTCCAGGAAGCGCTGGACACTGCGGCCGTCCGAGCCGGGCGTCATCACCCCGAAGGAGGAGGACTCCGAGCGCGGCACCCGGATGCCGGCCACCGTCACCCCTGCGCCGCCCTCGATGTGCTGCCGCAGCATCTGCCGCGGGTCCATGCGGTAGACGTGGTCGGCGCCGAACACGGCCACGTACTCGGGCTGTTCGTCGTACACGAGGTTCAGCGACTGCAGGATCGCGTCGGCGCTGCCCAGGTACCAGCGCGGGCCGAGGCGCTGCTGGGCCGGGACCGGGGTGACGTAGTTGCCGAGCAGGCTGGACATCCGCCAGGTGGTGGTGATGTGCCGGTCCAGGGAGTGGGACTTGTACTGGGTCAGCACGCAGATGCGCAGGACGTCGGCGTTGACGAGGTTGGACAGGACGAAGTCGACGAGCCGGTAGGTGCCGCCGAAGGTGACGGCCGGTTTGGCGCGGTCCGCGGTCAGGGGCATCAGGCGTTTGCCCTCACCGCCCGCCAGTACGATCCCCAGCACCGAAGGTCCACCACGACGCATGGCCGCTCCCCTCACCCTCGTTGAACCATGGCTGCCCCGAGCGGACCGGACTAAGCCTGCTCGAGGATCTGCTCGTACAGAGCGGCGGTGCGCCGGGCCACCGCGTCCCAGCCGAACTCCCCCACCGCGCGCTCCCGTCCGGCCTCGCCCATCCTCCGGGCCGTCTCGCGGTCGCCGAGGACGGCGTCCAGTGCCCGCCCGAGGCCCTCCTCGAAGTCGCCGTCCACGTCGACGAGAAGGCCCGTCTTCCCGTCCTCGACGACCTCGGGGATGCCGCCGACCCGGGAGGCCACGACCGGCGTACCGCACGCCATCGCCTCCAGGTTGACGATGCCGAGGGGTTCGTAGACCGACGGGCAGACGAACACGGCGGCGTGCGTGAGGAGTTGGATTACATCGGTGCGCGGCAGCATCTGCGGGATCCAGTACACGCCGTCGCGCACTCGGCTCAACTCCTGGAACAGCTCCCGGAACTCCCGGTCCAGCTCCGGGGTGTCGGGCGCTCCGGCGCACAGCACCACCTGGACGCCCGGATCGATGTCCCTTACCGCGCCCAGCAGTTGGGGCACGCCCTTCTGCCGGGTGACGCGGCCGACGAAGAGGACGTACGGGCGGGCCGGGTCGATGCCGTGCCGGGCGAGGGCCTCGGTGCCGCGGTCGGGCCGGTACAGACGGGTGTCGATGCCGTTGTGCACGACGTGCACGCGGGCCGGGTCCAGGGCCGGGTAGCAGGCGAGGACGTCCTCGCGCATGGCGCCGGAGACGGCGATGACCGCGTCGGCGGCCTCGACCGCGGTGCGCTCGGCCCAGCTCGACAGGGCGTATCCGCCGCCGAGTTGCTCGGCTTTCCAGGGGCGCAGCGGCTCCAGCGAGTGGGCGGTGAGCACGTGCGGGATGCCGTACAGGAGCTTGGCCAGGTGGCCGGCGAGGTTCGCGTACCAGGTGTGGGAGTGGACGAGTTCGCGGCCTTCAAGGGCGGCGGCGACGGCGAGGTCCACGGAGAAGGTGCGCAGCGCGTCGTTGGATCCGTCGAGCGCGGACCAGGGGCGGTGTCGTACGACACCGACGCCGCGGCCCTCGCCCCAGCAGTGCACCTCCAGGTCCACCAGGGAGGTCAACTCCCGGGCGAGGAACTCCACATGGACGCCCGCACCGCCGTACACGTCCGGCGGGTACTCCCGGGTCAGCAGTCCCACTCGCACCGTCAACCCCCTGGCTCCGGCGGGCAGTTCCCCCTCATGGTCACCCGGACGGGGCGCGCGGGGAAGAGCGCGGGGGCCGGGTGAAGCAGCAGTCGCCGCACAGCCCGCCGCCCGGCACCCGGTAGTACAGGCAACAGCTGCGGCGGCGGAACGCGGTGCCGGAGCGGGTTCCCGTGGCGCGCAGCAGGGGGTGGGCGAAGAGGCCGTCGGTGAGGGCGCGGGAGCGTTCCGCCACGTCGGTACGGCCGGCCGCGCGCGCCCACCGGTCCAGTTCCCGTGCGGCACCGGCGAGCGCGGAGCCCGCGTTGCCCCACAGCAGCCCCGCCGCGATGCCGTAGCGGGCCCGCAACACCGCTGTCAGGGGCGCCAGATGGCCCTCCAGTACGGTGGCGGCCAGGGTGGCCGCGTCGCCGGGCAGGGGGTGGACCTCGGTCAGCCACAGGTCGTCGGGGGCGGAGGCGGCGGCGTCCCAGCGCAGCAGCCGCGGATCGAGGTCGGGCAGGTGCCCGTACAGCGCGGCACAGCCGAGGGCCACCGACCAGAGCCGGGCGGCGAGCGCCTGGTGCGCGATGGAGGCGGAAACCCGCAACTCGGAGGTGCGGAGGCGGTCCGCGACCGTGGTGACACGAAAAGTCAGAGCATTTCGGTGAACATCTGTTTTTGCCGTTTCGTAGGTCTCCGCGAGGCTCGGCAGCGGGCCCGGATCCGCCCCGCGCGCGGCTCCGGTCGTGTGCAGGACGAAGAAGCCGCCGAGCGGGCGGAGCGCGACGAGATCAGGGTCGAGTTCCACGAAAAGCACTAGTACCAGGCTCGATCGTCGCTGGAGTCTCCGGGTCTCCCTCTCCGGTCGCCCACCTGGGGGATGATCGCCCGGCGTGTGTACTCCGTCGGTAGTAGGAGGCATTGCGTGCTCAGGGACGACGACGGAACAGGCCCGGCCGGGCAGAGTGTTCGTCATGATTGCCGACCGTACGCCGCGCCGGGCCCAGGGCCCCCGCCTGACGCAGAGGAGACGCCGATGAGCGCCCTCGCGTTGTCCGTGGTGCTGTCGATCGTCTCCGCTCTCGCCTACGCGGGCGGAGCGATCGTGCAGGAGCAGGTCGCGGTGTCCGCCCCCGACGGCCCGTCCATGCCGCTGCGCAGGCCGAGCTGGTGGGCGGCACTGGCGCTGAACGGTCTCGGCGGTCTGCTGCACGTCGTGGCGCTGGCCTACGGCCCGCTCAGCCTCGTCCAGCCGCTGGGCGCGCTCACCATCGTCTTCGCGCTGCCCATGGCGGCGCTGTTCGTCGGCCGCCGGGCCGGGGCGACCGCCTGGCGCGGCGCCGTCATGGCCACGGTCGGTCTCGCCGGTCTGCTGTCCCTGGTCGGCTCGTCCGACTCGCACTCCCTGGACGGGGCCCAGCGGGTGGCCGTCGCGCTGGTCACCGGCGCGGCGGTCGTCGCGCTGATGGGCGCGGGCCGGGCCGCGCAGCGGCGCCCGGCGATGCGCAGCGTGCTGCTCGCGACGGCCTCCGGCATAGCCTTCGGCATGTCGTCGGTGTTCACCAAGACCGTCGCCGTCGACTGGACCGACGGGATCACCTTCGGCGACCTGCCCTCCCTCGCGGTGATCGCGGTGTTCGCGGTCGCCGGTGTCCTGCTCTCCCAGGCCGCCTACCAGGGCGGCGGACTGGCCGCGCCGCTGGCCACGCTGACGGTGGTCAATCCGGTGCTGGCCGCTGCGGTCGGCATCCTGATGTTCGGCGAGGCGTTCCGCTACGCCGGCACGGGCACCGTGCTCGCCCTGGGCTGCGGTGTGGTGGCGGCGGGCGGGCTGATCCTGCTGACCACGGTGCGGACCGAGGGGACGCCGGCGACGGAAGCGGGCGTGACGGAGCCGGAGACCGGCCTTACGGCGGCGGAAGCGGGCGTTGCCGCTCTGGAAGCCGGTGTCGCCACCAGGGACGCGTTCCCCGGCGTACCCGCGCAGCGCACGGCGACGGAGGCGGATGCGGAACCGGAGCGGGCGGGGACGGGGCTGGAGAGGGCCGTGCTCGGGCCGGGCGGGGACGAGGGCGAGGCACTCGTCCTTTCGCCCGCCCCCCTCCCCATCCTCTGCTACGCCCTCCCGGTCTGGTACGACCCGCTGGCCACGGGCTTCCGCGTGCCGCTGAAGGTCCTGGAGCGGGGCCGGCCGGCGGTCAGATCCTGACGCCGCCGGCCCGGAGCCAGGCGACCGGGTCGACGTCCGTGCCGAAACCGGGCCCCGTCCGCACCTCGAAGTGCAGATGTGGGCCCGTGACGTTTCCGGTGGCCCCGGACCGGCCGATGCGCTGCCCCTCGGACACGTTCTGCCCGGCGCGCACGGCGATGGCCGACAGGTGCCCGTACTCGGAGTAGTGGCCGTCGGCGTGCCGTATCACCACCTGGTAGCCGTAGGAACCGCCCCAGCCCGCGGCCACCACGTGCCCGGCACCGGCCGCCTTGACGGAGGTTCCGGTCGGCACGAGGAAGTCGATTCCGGTGTGGTAGCCCAGCGACCAGTGCGACCCGGCCTCGCGGTAGCCGGTGCCGAGGGGCGCGTGCACGGGGGCGACGAGCGCGTGGCCGCTGCCGGCCGGCGCGTGCGGGGTGTGTGTCGTATGCCCTGTGTGCCCCGTGTGCTTCTTGGGAGAGGTCTTCTTCTCGGAAGCGGATCTGCTCTTCTGCGACTTGGACGGCTTGGGCGTGGTGCGGGTCTCGGGCGCCGGCGCCGCGGGGGCGCGCAGGCTGAGCCGCTGGCCCGGCAGGATCAGGTCGGGATCGGCGCCGATCGTCGCGCGGTTGCCCGCGTACAGCCGCTGCCAGCCGCCCCGCACATGGTGGTCGTCGGCGATGCCGGAAAGCGTGTCGCCGTGCACCACCGTGTACATCTCGGCCCTGCCCGCGCGGGACTGCGGGGTGGTCTCGGGCAGCACGTCGCGTACGGAACTGCGCGCGGTCCCCGCGGGCCGGGTGGCGGCGCTCTCGGTGTGCACGCCGGCGCTGCCGCCACCCCGGTGCAGCCCGGCCTGCCCCGAACACACCGGCCAGGCGCCCGGCCCCTGTCCGCCGAGGACCTGCTCGGCGACGGCGATCTGCTCGTCCCGGGAGGCGAGGTCCGCGCGCGGCGCGTACCGGGTGCCGCCGTACGCCTCCCACGTGGACTGGGTGAACTGCAGCCCGCCGTAGTACCCGTTGCCGGTGTTGATGCTCCAGTTCCCGCTGGACTCGCAGGCGGCGACCTTGTTCCAGGTGGCCGGGTCGGCGGCGTCGGCGGCGCCGACGGCGACCAGCGGGATGGCGAGGCCGGCGCCGCCCGCCGTGACGGTGAGTGAGGCGCGGTTGATCCTGTTCGGCTGGTACCGGCGATGCCGGCCGCGTACGGCCATGTCCGATTCCCCTCGGCATGCGTCAGGAGCGGCAAAAATATGCGCCGCGAACAGGCCATGACAAGACGCAAACCCGCCCTCCTGACCCGCCCAAGTGGCCGGGAAGAGGCCCCTGTTGAGGCGAACGGCGCCTTCGCTCCGTATCACCGGTGAAATCCCCCCGCGGATCGCACACGGATGACCTGCCGGATGACCTGTGGCGGGTCGGACATGCGTCCGCCGGGGCGGCACGTCAGGATGGGCTGGGGGTCCGGGCCCGTACCGACGGAACCGTGGTCACGAGGCAGCTAGGGAGCAGGCGGTATGAGCACTTCGGCGCAGATCGGCGTCACCGGGCTGGCGGTCATGGGCCGCAACCTCGCCCGGAACTTCGCGCGCAACGGCTACACGGTCGCCGTGCACAACCGGACGGCGTCGCGCACGCACGCGCTGGTGGCGGAGTTCGGGGACGAGGGGGACTTCGTCCCCACCGAGGCCGCGAAGGACTTCGTGGCGGCGCTGGAGCGCCCGCGCCGGCTCATGATCATGGTGAAGGCCGGTGAGCCGACGGACGAGGTGATCCGGGAGTTCGCGCCGCTGCTGGAGCCCGGTGACATGATCATCGACGGCGGCAACGCGCACTTCGCGGACACCCGGCGCCGGGAGCGGGAGCTGCGCGAGCAGGGCATCCACTTCGTCGGCACGGGCATCTCCGGTGGCGAGGAGGGCGCGCTGCACGGCCCGAGCATCATGCCGGGCGGTTCTACGGAGTCGTACGCGTCCCTCGGCCCCATGCTGGAGAAGATCTCCGCGAAGGCGAATGACGGCGCGCCCTGTGTGACGCACGTGGGCCCGGACGGTGCCGGTCACTTCGTGAAGATGGTCCACAACGGCATCGAGTACGCCGACATGCAGCTGATCGGCGAGGCGTACCAGCTGCTGCGCGACGTCGCCGGGTACTCCCCCGCGCGGATCGCGGAGATCTTCCGCTCCTGGAACACCGGACGGCTGGACTCGTACCTGATCGAGATCACCGCCGAGGTGCTGTCCCATGTGGACGCGGCGACCGGGAAGCCGTTCGTCGACGTGGTGGTGGACGAGGCCGAGCAGAAGGGCACGGGTCGCTGGACGGTCCAGATCGCGCTCGACCTGGGCGTGCCGGTGTCCGGCATCGCGGAGGCGGTCTTCGCCCGCTCCCTGTCCGGCCACGCGGCGCTGCGGGCCGCGTCCCGCGGGCTGGCCGGGCCGAAGGCTTCCCCGATGAGCGAGTCGGAGGCGGCTGCCTTCGCGGACCAGGTGGAGCAGGCGCTGTACGCGTCCAAGATCGTGTCGTACACGCAGGGCTTCCACGAGATCGCCGCGGGCGGCGAGGAGTACGACTGGGACATCGACCTCGGCCGGGTCGCCTCCATCTGGCGCGCCGGCTGCATCATCCGCGCGGCCTTCCTGGACCGCATCCGTGCCGCGTACGACGCCCGCCCCGACCTGCCGAGCCTGCTGTCGGACGAGACGTTCGCGCAGGAGATCGCGGCGGCGCAGGACGACTGGCGCCAGGTGCTGGTCGCGGCGACGCGGCAGGGAGTGCCGGCACCGGGCTTCGCGGCAGCGCTGGCGTACTACGACGCACTGCGCGCCGAACGCCTGCCCGCGGCGCTCACGCAGGGGCAGCGGGACTTCTTCGGCGCGCACACGTACCGGAGGGTGGACCGGGAGGGTTCGTTCCACACGCTGTGGGGCGGTGACCGGACGGAGGTCTCCGCGTAGTCTGTGCCGCTCCTCAGGTCAGCGGCGGTCCCGGTTCCGGATTCGGTACGGGTTCCGGGCCCGGGGGGATCGGTGAAGGCGACGGCTCCGGCGGCCCCGGCTGGGGCGGTGCCGGAGGCGGGGGCGCCGGAGGCGGGGTCGGCTCAGGGCCCGGCGACGGCTCCGGTGGCGGAACCGGAGTGGGGTACGGCTCCGGCGGGACGGGTTCGGGGTACGGGCTGGTCATGGTGTCCTCCAGCCGCCGGCGGGACTTCACCCGCGGGCTACTCCCCGACTACCCGGCCCCCGCCGGGCCAGTCACCCCGACGTCGTCACGCCGGTACGGCCTCCGGGCTGCGCTGCTGGTCGGAGCCGGGCACCGGCTCGGACGGGTCGGCGCCGAGGGAGACGATCCGGTTGCCGCCGTCGACATGCACGACCCTCGGCTTCAGCTCCCGCGCCTCGGCGTCGGTGACCTGGGCGTAGCTGATGATGATCACCAGATCTCCGGGATGCACGAGATGGGCGGCGGCCCCGTTGATCCCGATGACCCCGGACCCGCGCTCCCCCTCGATGACGTACGTCTCCAGCCGCGCGCCGTTGGTGATGTCGACGATGTGCACCAGCTCGCCGGGCAGCAGGTCGGCGGCGTCGAGGAGGTCCGCGTCGATGGTCACCGATCCCACGTAGTGCAGGTCGGCCTGGGTGACGGTGGCGCGATGGATCTTGGACTTGAACATGGTGCGAAGCATGGAGAAACTCCCGGTGTGTCTGCTCCCTGCCTGCGCTTTTGCAGGTCAAGGGCTGTTTCCACACCTTACAACCAGTCGCTTGTTCGGGCAGTTTTCCCCATGTTTTTCAGGACTCATACTGACCGAATGCTGACTTCTCTGGCGGTGCATCAGGCCGCTGCCGAGAGGCGCTCAGGGTTGTTGCCTGCCCCTGCGCTACCCCTCGGCGAACGGCACACGCCGGCGTACGCAACCGGGCTCAAATACCCCGACGGCAACCGGACAGCGTCACGCGGGCGGTCGATCACGGCCGCACTGGGACTCCCCTGGCTGGTCGCGCACGAGTCGGGGCCCGTCAGGCCAGGGGCCGCCCTCAGTCGTCCAGGGCGCTCAGCAGTTCCTGACGAGAGAAGCTGTTGGGCGGCAGCGCCGCGGTCCGACGGTACGCAATCGTGCCGTCGGCGTTCACGAGGAAGGTCCCACCGTGCTGCAGGGCCAAGAATGCCCCCAGCCCGGCCGCCTCGTGCCCAGTGCCTGAGGCCCAACTGCTCACTGCGTCACCGCCGATCCGCTTGGTCAGCTTTGCGGCGTCGGACGCTTCGCCAGGCGCCACAAGCACCACCCGCACGTTGGTCCCCAACTCACCCGAAGCGGCGAGATCGGCCAATGTGCGAGCGCGCTTCACACACACCGCACACGTGGCGGCCCGCAGGAAGTAGACCACGGTTCGGCGTCCCGCCCGGACCTCTTCGAGCGTGGTTGCCGAGCGGTTGGGGCCGACCAGGCCGATGTTGGGCATGCCCATACCCACGGCGGGGACAGATTCGACGTTAGTGCTCGCATCCACTCCACGCCCCGGTGGAACGGCCACCCCTTGGACCGAACCACCCACACACAGCTCGCCAGACTCCAACTCCGCCTAGTTGCACTATAGTTGGCGCTTCTCTGAGCCGATGCGGCACATCGTTGCACTCGACGCAGCCCTCCGCGTCAACCGGCCCCGACTGATCGACAGGCGGTCGCGTGGGATCGCGATTCCTCCCGTGTCGAGTGCGACGGGCGGGCACCCACACGCTTGGCGGCTGGGCCGGTCGACAAGTTCACTGGGCTCAATCGGATGTCGCCGTCGGGCGGTTTTTCACCACCGCGTCGAGCTCCAGACTGAGGACCTGTTCGCCGTTCTGGTTGATCAACTCGCCGTGAATCCGCGCCATCGCAGTCCTCGCGCGAGGTGACACCTGTCCGATGGTGACCCAGCCTGTCAGCGTGTCTCCAGGGCGGACGGGTCTCGGCAGGCTCATGTTCGTCATTCGGCGGCCCCACCCATGGCGAACCATCGTAGATCGCTCTGCGCGCCACTTTCACCCATTTTCTGCAGCGTGCCGGTGCCCACTGGGTCGAGCCCGAGGCATCGCCGTTGTCCACACTGTCTTCGACGACTTCGTGCCGTCACCCGATGCCGGCGGCGACCTCGGGCAATGATCAGCAGGCCCCTGCTCAGGGAGCGCACGGTGCGGCACAAGGCGTCACGAGCGCTGATCAGCCGCGAGATGTGACCTGTGTGTGCCGGTCGCGTACATCGGCTGTGCGAAAGATCATCACCTGTGGCCGCTGGATCTGGTGTGCTCCGGGGACCGGCATTCTCGGTAGCGTGACCATCTGCTGCATGAAGTGTCCATGTGTCCGGCTGGTCCGTGCGACGGCTTCCGACGGAGAGTGATGAGGCTGCAATGAGTGAACTGACGAAGCCCGAGGTCGACGTTCCGGAGGGTGACGCTCCTACCGAGCTGACCATCCGGGACCTGATCGTCGGGGACGGGGCTGAGGTAAAGCCGGGCATGGTGGTCAGGGTCCACTATGTCGGGGTGACCTTCGAGTCCGGGAAGGAGTTCGATGCCTCCTGGGACCGGGGCCAGCCGTTCAAGTTCGCCCTGGGCAGTGGCAAGGTCATCAAGGGCTGGGACCGGGGAGTGAGGGGGATGAAGGTCGGCGGTCGGCGCGAGATCATCGTTCCCCCGCGTCTCGGCTACGGCAATCAGTCGCCCTCGCCGTTGATCCCGGCGGGCTCGACCCTGGTCTTCGTGGTGGACCTGCTGGACTCGTATTCCAACACAACCGGGTGGAGCAACGCCTAGCACCCCTGACCGCTCCTCCCCTACGACGTGCTGCGTCGTCCCCCAGGGTTGGCGCCGCCGTGCTCCTCGCTGCCGCTGCTGCTTCCGCCTCCGCAACGTCGGAACGGTTCCGCTGCGACTCGGTGACCACCGAAGACCACAAGGCGACCGACTGCCTCAACGGCCTGCCCGGCGCCGCCGCCCGGACGTCTGAACCCGGCGGCCGCGCTCGGCAAACGGGGAAGGTCCCCGGCGGAATCCAGCTCGTCGCACTGCCGATCACAGCGCTGGTCCGAGAAGGCCCCGCCCAGCAGCAGCACATTGCGGAGTTCAAGTCTCTCCCTGTCCGAGGCGGGCGATGACGGCCACGTCGATGGAGCTGTTCGCGTGCTCACCCACGGAGCACTCCGCCACCCGGCGGTTCGGGAAAGCCCGCCGCTGCCGGGCCGGCAAGGCTCCGAGTCCGCCTGACCAGTGAACGAACAGGTGCGCGGGACCATTTCGAGGGGCCGGGGGATCGAACTCACGGCTCCAGAAACAGCTCCAGTGGCACTCCTGCTCCAGCCCGGTCTCGGCCCAGATCGTCTTGCCCTGGCGGCCATAGCGAGTGCCCCACATGGCGGTGAGCTGCGCCACCAGGAAAAGGCCCCGTCCTCCTTCGTCCTCGCTGCCGGCGCGGCGGAGATGCGGAGAGGTATGACCCCCGTCCGAAACCTCGCAGATCAGCGCGCGATCGACGTCCCGAAGCAGGCGCAGGGAGACCGGCGGGCGGCCATATCGGATCGCGCCGCAGCCGTGTCGTGCTGCCAAGCAGTGCGAGAAGCGTCTACATGCACGACCCGAGGGATTCCTGCCGCACGGCGCCCCCACGAGCGGGTACCTTTCGACCTCCGCGACGGCGCAGCACGACCTCACGGGGCGCGGGTGCTCCCCCGCAAGCGGGACCCGCAGAGGCTGCACCGTGGACCCAGCGGCGCTCACTTACAGGGCGTCGGTCTGAGGGTCCTCGTCCTGGTCGGTCGCCAGCGCGGCCGGCAGCGGCAGCCCGTACTTGTCGCACAGGAATCGGGTCTGGCAGTACCGCTGGGCGTCGGTGGCCACCCTGCCGAGGACCGCGGAATTCATGCCGGCACCGATGAGGACACCCACGAACGGCACGACCTTGGCGACGTTTTTGACCGGCACCCTGGAACCGGCCGGACCCAGCTGCTGCATCAGCTTCTCGAGGGCGGCCAGGAGGCGGTGGTCCTGGCGGAGCTTCTGTGACCACCTTATGCGCCCTTTGACCGCGTTCGCCGCCCGTGCGGTCTCACGCAACGGCTTGGCTTTGGCCGCCTGTGCCATGAAGGACCGCTGTACCAGGCGTTGGATGAAGTCCTGCTCCTTGGGGTCTTTGGCGTCGTAGCCGTAGGAGTACGCGATACGCGATGCGATCGACGTGCTGAGGACCTGGACGACGAGGATGTCCGCTGTCATCGCGACGGGGATACCGGCGACGGGGACCATGGCCAGCAGACCCATGGCGCCACCTTCGAACGCGCCGGCGGTGCGCCACCTGAGAGTGTTGCGGGACAGCAGCCGGTCACAGACCTTGAGATCCTGCTGCCGCAGTTCGGTGAAACTGTCGAGGTCGAAACCTTGCTTGCGGGCGAGATTCTCGACGTTCTTCGGGTCGTTGAGCTCCATGGCCCAGTCGTTGACCAGCTCGAGCAACGCTGCGGCGCCTGCGAGCGCCGGTCGCATGGCCTTGTCGGCGACCGCGTCGCCTGCGCGACGGATCGGTTCCGTGACCGCCTCCGGCACAGCGTCCGTGACCCGTCTCACGGCGTTTCCCGCGGCCTCACCGGTCCGGCCGAGGGCGGCGCTCGCCCAGTTCGGCAGACCGCGGCGGTTGTTGCGGCGTAGCCAGTGCTCGTGGAGCGTGTCCCACACCTGCCCCTCGTACTCGCTCATCGGGGTTGCAGCGTTGACGAGTGGGTCGGCGTAAGTGCTCATTGAGGTTCTCCGATTCGACTGTGATCGCCGGATCCACGATGCCTACCAGCCGACACGTGGGTGAAGCCGCGGTGCGGGGGTCGATGTCCGAAGTCGACTGCACCGGCCACCTGCGGGTTGCTGAGAAGCGACATTTCCTTCGAGAAAGACCGGTCACCACACACTCATTCGCATGCTCCAGGAGCTCGGACGCATCGCGCAGTAAAACGGCCACATACGCCGGGAGCATGTCCACTCGGACGACTAGACAGAGCGGGATGAGCCGGCCGACGCTGCCCGCGCCGGCAACTGGCAGCGTGTCCTCTCCGTCGTCTCCCGCGCCGCAGAGCCCCATATCCTCAACCATGGTTGGTATCAACGCAGTTCGTCTCAGCTGCGGAGCATGGCGGCGCTGATCTCGTTCTTCGGCGAACAGGTTGACGGTCACCGCAGAGCGCTGCTGGAATCACTCTCCGTACGCGCGGGCAGGGTGAGAAGAGAGACACATGGCGGCACTGGACAATCTGAAGCTCAGGGACGTACTCACGGATGTCGCCTCCGGGGCGTTACAACTGCCCGACTTCCAGAGGAACTGGAAGTGGGACGACGACCGGATCAGGGCGATCATCGCGACAGTGACGCTGGACTACCCGCTCGGCGTGGTGATGACGCTGCAGACCGGCGGCGCCACCCGCTTCCGTTCCCGCACACTCACGGGGGCCCGCCCCGAGGGCGATCCGAAGGCGGACCTCCTCCTGCTGGACGGACAGCAGCGCCTCACCTCCCTCTTCCAGGCACTGTGGCTGGACGCCCCGGTGGAGACGTCGGACTCCCGCGGCAAGCCCATCGAGCGCTGGTACTACGTCGACATCGAGAAGGCCGTCGGACCTTCCGCCGACCGCGACGAGGCGATCCTGTCCGTCCCGGCGGACAAGGTGCTCCGCGCCGACTTCAACCGCACGGTCGTGCTGGATCTGAGGACCAGGGAGGCGGAGTGCGCGGCGGGCCTCTTCCCGCTGCATCTCGTCTTCGACGCCCAGCGCGTGAACGACTGGAAGAAGGGCTACATCAAGGCGGACGAGGACCGGAACTGGGACCGGTGGGGCCAGTTCGACGACCTGGTCCTCCAGCAGGTCCGCGCCTTCCAGGTCCCGATGATCCGGCTGGCCGCGTCGACCTCCATGGACGCGGTCTGCGCGGTGTTCGAGCGCGTCAACACCGGCGGCGTGCCCCTGAACGTGTTCGAACTGCTCACCGCCACTTACGCCGGCGACCCCGAGTACGTGGACCGTACCGGCGGCTACTACCAGCTCCCCGAGGTGTGGCGGGAGATCAAGGAAGCACTGGCGAGCAAGTACCCGGTCCTCGGCCGACTGGACAGCGGCCTGGAGAACGGCCTGAGCAGCATCGACTTCCTGCAGGCCATCGCGCTGGTCCGCACCTGGGAGCGCAAGGCGGCGGGCGTCGGGGCCACGGTGTCCTGCAAGCGTCGGGACCTGCTGGATCTGCCTCTGAACGACTTCGTCCGCCTGGCGCCCCAGCTCGCCGACGCCTTCGCCTGGGTCGGCGACTTCCTGGAACGCCAGTGCATCGTCCGCGCCAACGACCTGCCGTACAAGACGCAACTCGTGCCGCTCGCCGCGGTGCGGGCCATCCTCGGCGACGCGACCGACGGGCTGGGTCCCGAGGAGAAGATCGAGCAGTGGTATTGGTGCGGTGTACTCGGTGAGATGTACAGCGGCTCCACCGAGACACGCTTCACCCGGGACGTGGAACAGCTCGTGGCGTGGATCAGGCAGGAGGACCGCGCGCCCGAGACCGTCACCGACGCGTTCTTCTTCGCCGAGCGGCTCGACACCCTCACCACCCGCAACAGCGCCGCCTACAAAGGCATCTACGCCCTGCTGGTCAGGCAGGGCGCGGTCGACTGGCACCACACGGACGCCCCGCTCAGCCCCGGACGGCTCGACGAGTACGTCGTGGACATCCGGCAGATCTTCCCCAAGACCTGGTTCCGCAGGGGCAACAGTCACGGCCTGCCGACGAACTCGATCGTGAACAAGAGCCCGCTGTCCTACCGCGCCGCGATGAGCATGACGGGCGCGCCGTCGTCCTACCTCTCCACCCTCGTCGCGGCCTCCGACATGCGCCCCGAGTGGTTCGACGACGTGCTCGCCACCCACCTCGTCGATCCGGAGGCACTGCGCGAAAACGACTACGAGCGCTTCTACACCGACCGTTCGCGTCAGTTGCTGGACCTGGTCCAGTCCGCCATGGGCAAGCGGACCATGCTCCGCGACTCCACGGAGGGCGACGCCCGATGACCACCAGGCCCAGCGAGAAGGATCTCGCCTCGCTCAAGGGCAGCACCGTGCCCGTGCAGGAGATCCTGGACCTGTTCCGGGTCCGGGTCCGGGACCACCGCACGGTGCACCTCATCTCGCAGGCACTGGCCGACGCAGGCCTGACGACCCTGCCCGACTTCGCCGTCTGCGGGCTGCGCAGCAGCGTCGACGTGGTGCCGCTCGCCTCCGTCCCCGCACAGGCCGGACCGGTCGAGCTCGAGAACGGCGATGCGGACGAGGACGACGAGGCCCTGCCCTCCCTCCCGCAGCGGCTGCTGCTCGGCGACGTCCCGTCGGCCAGGCGTGGAGTGCTGGGCGTCAACCCCGGCACCCCCTTGGGTCAGGCCACCTTCCTGATGCGCACCAAGAGCCTCTCCCAGGTACCGGTGACCACCGGCATGGCGCAGATCCACGGGGTGGTCACCTGGGGTTCGGTGGCCCGGATGTACGAGGCGGGGAAGCAGCCCACCCTGGACAACGCGATGGAGAAGGACTCCCTGCCCGTCGCGGACGCCCGCCAGGAACTCTTCGCCGCCCTCCCGGTGCTCAAGGAGCACGGCTATCTGCTCGTCCGCGGCGACGACGGCTGCCTGTCGGGCATCGTGACCGCAGCTGACGTCACCGAACGCTTCGAGGGCTCCGCCCGGCCCTTCTTCATCGTCGGGGAGATCGAGTCCCTGCTGCGCCGCTGTCTGGGCGCGGCCCTGGACGAGGAAGCCGTCAAGGCCGTCCAGACGAACAAGAGGCCCGAACACCGCACCGGCCAGGTGACGGACCTGATGTTCGGCGACTACCTGAAGCTGCTGGACGGCGGCCAGACCAAGCAGGCCATGGCCGAGCGTGCCGACCGCAACTGGGAGGCCCTGAAGTGGCCCAACATGCCCCGCGAGCAGTTCGTCGGGCGCCTCAGACGGGTCAAGGACATCCGCAATCGGATCGCCCACTTCGACGAGAAGCCGCTTCCCCAGCAGATGATCGACGAGCTGACGACCTTCGCCAACGTGCTTCGGGCGTTCGTCTCGTGATTATTCGCGGGCCGCAGGCAACAGGTGTACGTTGCAGGCGAGTTGGCTTCTCACTAGAGTAAGCGTGCGTAACTTCCACACCCTTCCGGAGGCCTCTTTGACTTTCACGCTCTGTGCAGACCTACCGGCAACCAGCTGGTTGCGGGCTCCTTAGAGCTCGTCTGCGCATCGCTGGGAGCACGACTCACCTCGGTCAGCCGTGCCCAGTTCCAGCGAGCGAACAAGTCAATGGAGGAACGGTGTCGACTCACTCGACCCACCGGACGTGCAACCATCCCGGGCGCGACATCAGCATCGTCGCCCTCTGCTCCACTGTGGTGTCTCTCGGCGCGGCCGTCACGACCATGGCGCTTCACGCCGGCCCGTTGGTGATCCTTTCGAGCAGTGGCGGTGCGTTCGTCGCGATCGCCGGCATCGGGATGAACGTCCTCAACCATGTGAGGCGCAACGGTTAGCGTTCCTGGGGCGGCTCCTCAAGGGGCCGTCCCAGCTCACCACTGGGAGGTCTCCGTGTCGTATGGGATCCCCCACGCCCGCGAGCCGTTCCGCGGTGACCCGTCTCGTCACAGCCATGGTGGTTGCCAGGCGGTCCCCGTCGGCCCGTACGACCGCGGTACGGGTTTGTACGGCCGTTGTACGGGTCCGTGCCCGACACCGGGTGTACCCAGGCGTCGTTGAGCAGGCTGGACCAGCACTGTGGCGGACCAGGGGGCGACATGGGCAGGGCGGTGGAGGGCACGTGCCGGACGACAGGCCGACGCAAGCCGGAGAAGGAACGGCCCGTTGGGACACGGAAGCGTACCCGCCCTCCGGCAAGACGGTAGGAGCCGATTGCCCTCTGCGAAGAAGAAGTTCTCCCCTCGGAAGCAGCACTGACCGGAAACACGCTTGGCTCACCTCGGTGTACATAAGCTCGCCCTTCCGCATGTGCCCAGGTCTGGCGTATGTCATGGCGATGAGCCAATCACCTCGGGGGTGGAGATGGCGCAGGAGTCGACCCGTCCGTATCCGGTGGACGAACTGCTGGACGCAGTCCGGCTGGAGATTGCTGCCGAGCTGCGCAGCGGCGGCAAGGACGAGCAGAAGGTGCCCCTGTCGAAGGGGCGCCGAAGCTCGTCCGCAGAGGGTCGGTACGAGTACGTGTTCCAGTGCCGCAAGTGGCAGGATGGCCTCAACGGCAAGCCCGTGCTGGTCCGGCCGTCGCGCTCCACCGGTGAATGGGCTCCGGCCGAGGCCAAGCGGCTTCCCGACGGCAGCGTGCGGCTGGCCACCGCCGTGGATCTGGGGAACGCCCCGGCGAACGTGCAGATCCGTGAGGACGACGCGGCCGGGTGGCGCACGCTCGCCGAGCGCCTGGAGGCGGTGGGGCAGCAGGAACACCCGGTGCGTCCAGAAAGCGCCGGGTGGATGGTCGGCCGGGGCAGCCCGCGGCTCGGCAGTGAACGGTCGATGGCCCGCTGGGTGGCGAACTGGGCGTCCCTGAAGCTCAATTCCGGACAACGTCAGGCGGTCTCCCAGGCTCTCGCCGGCGAGGTCACCTTCCTGTGGGGGCCGCCGGGCACCGGCAAGACCGATGTCGTCGGACACATCATCGAGGGCAGCTACCGGCAGGACCTCACGGTCCTCTTCCTCGCGCCGACGAAGGTCGCCGTCGACCAGGCCCTGGAGCGCGTCTGCGACCTTCTCTCCGCCGAGACCGGATTCCCGGACGGACTCGTGCAGCGCGCCGGAGAGATCACGGTCCCATCGCTGCAGGACAGGTATGGCGAGCAGGTGGACCCGGAGCGGATCGCCACGCGGCTCTCCACCACACTGGACGCCGCGCTCACCGAACGCGCTGAGGAACTGCGCACCACGCAGGCGGGCCTCGCCGCACACGACAAGGTGGGCGCCCTCCGCGCCGATCTCGCGGCGGCGCAACAGCAGCACGCGCAGGCGACGCAGAGCGGCGACGCGGCGAACTCCGCCCAGGCAGGCGCCCGCAGGGAGATCGCCGAACAGACGGCTCTGATCGAGAAGATCGGCGTCCCACGCGGACTGTTCGCCGACCGGAAGCAGAAGCAACTGGACGACGCACGCGCGGTCGTCACCAGTGCCCGCACCCGACTGGAGTCGATCGCGTCCAACCTCGCCGCTGCCGAGCGTGCCCGGCGGCACGCCATGACCGAGGTGACCCGGCTGCGGTCGGCCTTGTCGGCCGAGGAGGCCAAGGTTTCCGGCCTGCCGGGCCGGGCAGCGCTGGTGTCGCGGGCCGACCGGCTGCAACAGGAGATCAACACGCTGGAGGAGCAGCGCCGGGCGATCAAGGACACGGTCCGTTCGAAGTGCCGGGTCCTCGGCGCGACCGTCGCCAAGGCCGTTCAGTCGCACAAGCTGCTCGACCGCGTCGACGTGGTGGTCATCGACGAGGCGGGGATGGTCGACCTTCCCTCCGCCTGGTACGCGGCAGGTCTCGCCGGCAAGCGGGTCGTCGTGGCGGGCGACTTCCGTCAGCTTCCGGCGGTGACCAAGGGCGGCGGCGACCGCAAGGCGACGCCGGAGGAACGTGACCACTCCCTGCGGTGGTGCGCACGGGACGTCTTCCATGCGGCGGGCCTGGTCGGGGAGTCCGGGTCCGTCCGGCCGGACGCTCGGCTCGTGGCGCTGAACACCCAGTATCGGATGCGCGGTCCGATCTGCGACCTGGTCAACACCGTGGCCTATCCGGACGCGCCCCTGTCGACGGGACGGGGAGACGGCTCGCGCATTCCGTTCAATCCGCTGGTCGACGCACCGGTGATCCTCATCGACACGTCGAAGCAGCGGATCGCCGGGCGCGACCACCTCACCAACACGCTGCACGAGGCGGCCGTCCATGAACTCGTGCGCGGCCTCCAGTACGAGGGCGTTCTGCCCGGTCGCAAGGCTGAGGACGTACCCGCCGGGGAGCGGGCCACGGACCGGCTGGCGGTGATCGCCCCGTACCGCGCGCAGGTACAGGCCCTCAAGAACAGCCTGGCCTACCGTTTCGGGACGTCGTACGAGGGGCTCGTCGACACCGTCCACCGGTTCCAGGGGAGTCAGCGGCCCATCGTCATTCTCGACACCACGGCCGGGTCGGGCAGGTCACCGGGGTACTTCTTCAGCGGCGGCGGACTGTCCTCGCACACCTGCCGACTGCTCAACGTCGCACTGAGCCGGGCGCAGGATCACCTCGTCGTCCTCGCGGACGTCGAGCATCTACGGGAGCACCTGGCCGTCGGCAGCGAGGCGCTGCGCATGCTCGATCACCTCGAGTCGAACGCGCAGTGCATGTCCGTGGACCAGCTCATCCCGGTCCGTGACGCCGCCCAGTTGTCTGCCCTTTCCGACAAGGAACTGGCCCGGCCCGCGTTCTTCCCCGCCGACGAGGTCCCCGCGGCTGTCCAGTGGGACATCGCGAGGGCCGCCCGCACCATTGAGCTCTACTCACCGTTCCTCGACCGCCGGCCGGTCCGCACCTGGTCGGCGCACCTCGCGAAGCGGGTGGTGGACGGCGTTCAGGTGACGGTCAGGACCCGCGATCCGCGGGAGCAGACGACCGATGCGGCGGCGGAACGTGTCCAGGGACTGGTCGACGAACTGCGTTCGGTGGGCTGCCGGGTCGAGTTCCGGGAGCGGATGCACGAGAAGGTGCTGATCCTGGACGGGAATGTGCTGTGGCACGGCTCGCTCAACCTCCTGGCCAACAAGGGCCCCACCGACCTGATGATGCGGCTCACCGACCCGGTGGCGTGCGAGCGGGTGGGGCGGGTCATCGAGCGTGCCCGCAAGGAGAGGGCGGCGTGGAACCCGCGAACGACGGGCGCGGGGACGACCGGCGGAGCAGGCGGTACCGACGAGGAGCGCCTCTATCTCGAAGTCCCGTACGCGGACAAGGACGAAGCGAAGAAGCGGCTCGGCGCGCGGTGGGATCCTGGCCGCCGGAAGTGGTATGTGGACGCCGCCAAGGTCAGCCGCGAGCAGGCTGCGCGCTGGCTGCCGCCATCATCGTGACGTCCGCCGAGCTGCCGGACGTGCGCAGGGGCAATCGGCACACGACGCCCGCCGACGACCGAAAGGCCGCCCGCTCCGACAGGCGCGGGACACGGCGTCGCGCCCACGCGGCTGCACACCTCCACTTGCAATGGGAGCGACTTGTGCTGCACCCCTGGAGGGGTACGAGTGCGGAGTTCATGCGCCACTCGGCGGCGTACTCCGGTTCCTGGCCCCCTTCACAGGGTCGTCCGCCCGCGGGCGCCGGGCGGGACGGCGGCCACTGCCACGGGCCACCAGGCCAGCACGCTGGACACCGTCCGGTCCCATGTTGACCTTTTGCTGACCCGGTCGCGGCGATCACGCCTTTGACCTGCAGAAACACCCAAACGCTAGATCTTGGACTTGAACATGGTGCGAAGCATGGAGAAACTCCCGGTTTGTCTGCTCCCTGCCTACTTTTTGCAGGTCAAGGGCGATGTTCGGAGGCTACAACGTTTCGCATGCGTGGTCAGCTGTCGCCGGGTGTTTGAGGACTCACACTGACCCGTTGCTGGGCGCTGTCCGGCGTGGTCACACGGCTGGCGGGCAACGGCAGCCCCATCCACATCTCCCAGGCCGCGGGTTCGGCGGGGCAGGCCGCTCGGGTGAAGATCACGGGCACCGTCGGCGGCCGCGAGCTGAAACAGCACGGGCACCGACACTGAAGCGGCCGTTCGCGGGCTCACCGGCCGAGCGGTGGGCGGACGGTACGGAGGCCATCGTGCTGCCGAAGGCAACCCCGGTGGGCAAACGGCAGGCAGTCGCCCCGCTGCCCCGCCTGCCGGAGCCATCAGATCCACGTTGTGCGGCGATGGCGGATCCGCCCGCCGGGCTAGCCGATCGCGTCAGCCGCAATGACCTGCTCCGTCCAGATGATCTTGCCGGTCTTCGTGTACCGAGTGCCCCACCGGCGGGCCATCTGGGCAACGATCAGCAGGCCCCGTCCCCCCTCGTCGGTGGTCCGCGCGTGACGCAGCCGTGGCGCGGTGCTGCTGGCGTCCGAGACCTCACAGATCAGGCCGCGATCCCGGATCAAGCGCAGGCAGACCGGTCCGGACGCATGGCGGATCGCGTTGGTCACCAGTTCACTGACGATGAGTTCCGTGGTGAAGGTGAGATCGGGGATGCCCCACTCCGTCAGCTTCTGAGCCGCGAGGTCGCGGGCGTGCGCGACGGCAGCCGGATCACTGGGAAGGCCCCAGGAGGCGACGCGATCCGGAGCAAGGACACGGGTACGGGCGAGGAGCAGGGCCGCGTCGTCGGCAGGCGGACCCGTCAATAGGCTGTCGATCACTCGTTGGCCGGTCTCCGCCAGGGTCGGCAAGGGCGTCGCGAGGGCATCACCCAGCCGGGAGAGCCCGACGTCGATGTCCCGGTCGACGGACTCGATGAGGCCGTCGGTGTAGAGGGCGATGAGGCTGCCGTCTTCCAGCTCGGTCTCGATGGACTCGAAGGGGAGGTAGCCGAGACCGAGTGGCGGTCCGGCGGGCAGGTCCAGGATGTCGGCGGCGCCGTCGGGAGTGACGATCATCGGGGGGAGGTGACCGGCCCGGGCCATGGTGCACAGCCTGCTGACCGGGTCGTAGACGGCGTACAGGCACGTGGCGCCCAGGAATGCGGTGCCCGTCGCCTCGCCCTCGGCCGCCAACGGAGCATCCATGTCGTGCGCCCCCATGAGGCCGATTACCAGATCGTCCAGATGGGCCAGCAGTTCGTCCGGGGACAGGTCGAGGTTGGCGAGCGTGCGTACCGCGACGCGCAGGCGCCCCATGGTCGCCGCCGCGTTGATGCCGTGCCCGGCCACGTCCCCGACGACCAGGGCGACCCGTGCTCCGGAGAGCGGGATCACGTCGAACCAGTCGCCGCCCACACCGCTGGGGGCATCCGCCGGGAGGTACCACGAGGCCACGGCGAGAGCGGACCCTCCCGTCAGGTCTTGCGGCAGCAGGTAGCGCTGCATGGAGCGGGCCGCGGTGCGCTCGCGGGTGAAGCGGCGTGCGTTGTCGATGCACACCGCTGCACGGGAGACGAGTTCCTCGGCGAGGCGGACGTCGTCGTCCTCGAAGGGGCCCAGCCGCCGGGACCGGGCGAACGTCGCCACCCCCAGGGTGACGCCGCGCGCCCGCACGGGGACCACCATGACCGAGCGGAAGTCGTAGTTCAGGAACGAGGCGCCCAGCGTTTCGTCCACGGTCACCCACGGACTGTTGGTGCGGTCAAGGACCCGTTCGACCAGGGTCTTGCTCTCGAGCAGACAGCGGGTCACGGGCGACGCGGGCGCACGTCGGACTGTTTCCCCCACGGCAAGGGACGCCTCGGGGCATCCCTCACGGACCGACCGCTGGGCCGCACGGCGGATGACGGGTGACATACCGACCGGCCCGGGGGCCGGCTCCTCGCCCCTCGTGACCGAGTCCAGCAGGTCGACGGCGACGAAGTCCGCGACGGCCGGCACCGCGTCGTCGGCCAGTTCCTGTGCGGTCCGCGTAACGTCCAGGGTGCTCCCGATGCGCGCAGCGGCGTCATTGAGCAGGGCCAGGCGCTCCTGCGCCCGCCACCGCTCAGTGACATCGATGATCATGTACCAGACACCGACATTCCGGTGGTGACGGTCCTTCATCGCGAAGAAGGAGGCAGAGATCGCGCGGCCTCGGTCGTGCACCGTGTAGCCGGCGCCGCGGTACTCGAAGTCCATCACCGGCGCACCGGTCCGAAGAACCTCGCGCATCTTCTCCTCGAAGGCGTCGGCCTCGGCCTGCGGCAACACCTCCGCCATCCGCCGCCCCAGCCGCTGCTTCAGCGAGATCTGGCGGTCCAGCGGCTCGTTCACCCAGACGTACCGCAGATCCGTGTCGAGGACGGCGATGCCGACCGGCGCGTGGCTGAGGAAGGGGGTGAGCATCAGTTGGCTCACCCCGCCGCCCGGCATCCGCCAGAAGGCCCGTTTCGGAGGCCGGCCGACGAACCTGCCGAAGATCAGGGCCGCGACCGTGGCGGCCATGACGCCCGGAATGATCTCGTAGATGCCCGACCAGAAGGGGCCGTGCAGCGGCTTGACCACACGCCACAGGAGCACCGTGACTGCGCCGGACACGATCCCGGCCATGGCCCCCGCCCAGGTCATGCGCGGCCAGTACAGCGAGAGCAGGACCACCGGGCCGAAAGCGGCCCCGAAGCCTGCCCAGGCGTAGCCCACGATCCCCAGCAGCCCGCCGCCCCTCAGCGCGATCACGGAGGCCACGAGGGTCACGGCGACGACGGCGGCGCGACCCACCCACACCAGTGCCTCGTCCGAGGCGCGCCGCTTGAGGAACGCGTGGTAGAAGTCCTCCGTGAGGGCGACGGACGACACGAGGAGCTGGCTGTCCGCGGTCGAGATGATCGCGGCCAGCACCGCGATCAGCATCACGCCGGCGCCCCACGGACTGAACAGGGTCCGGCTCAGAGCGATGTATACCGTCTGCGGGTCGTGGAGCGGTGTGCCGAACTGCGCGATGCCGAGCAGGCCGACCACTGTGGCACCGGCCAGTACCACGACCACCCATCCGGTCTCGATACGGCGGGCAGCGGGTACGGCGCTGGTGCTGCGGATGCCCATGAAGCGGGCCAGGATGTGCGGCTGCCCGAAATAGCCGAGGCCCCACGAGAGCAACGAGATGATCGAGACGGCGCCGAGCGACCCGCCGCCTCCCGACCACCGGCCGTCCGTGAAGCCGACTTTGGCACCCATGTCCAGCAGGCTGGGCGTCTTGCTGTTGAGGGAGTCACGAAGCGCACCGAAGCCGCCGAGCGTCGCGATACCGACGACGGGGAGGACGAGCAGGGCGAGGAACATCAGCGTGGCCTGCATGACGTGGGTCAGGCTCACGGCGAGGAAGCCGCCCAGGCACGAGTAGACGACGATCACCAGGGCGGTCAGGGCCACCCCGAGCCGGAACCCGGCGCCGAAGATGTGCCCGAAAAGCAGCCCGCCGGCCACCAGTCCACTGGCGACGTAGACGGTGAAGAACACGAGGGTGACCGCCGCCGAGACCATCCGGAGCATCCGGGTGCGGTCCTCGAACCGCTCCTCCAGGTAGGCGGACAGGCTCACCGCGTTTCCGGCGCGCTCGGTGTAGGTACGCAGCCTCGGCGCGACGAACAACCAGTTGAGGTACGTTCCGAGCACCAGGCCGACCGCGATCCAGCTTGCGCCGACACCGGCCGCGTACACCGCTCCGGGGAAGGCGAGGAACAGCCAGCCGGACATGTCGCTGGCTCCTGCGGACAGGGCGGCGACGAACGCGGGGAGCCCGCGGCCGCCGAGGGCGAAGTCGGCGAAGGTGTGCGTACGGCGGTAGGCCCAGACACCTGTTCCGATCATGACGGCCACGTACACGAGGAACGTGGCCACGATCGGGGCACTCAAGTCGGACATACTGCCTCGCCTGCGAGGTTCATGAGCACGGGCCTACAACCGCACGACTGACAGTCGTGATCCCTACTGCACAAATGTACAGATTCCGGTTGCCGTCGGCCGCTGGTGCCGCCCGCGCCGGTGCCGGCACGGGCATTGCGTCACGCCGAGGTCGAAGAGGACCGCCATCACAGCGATCAGGCACGAAAGTCTTCTCCCTCCGGCATGGGCAGCCCGATCAGGAGCAGTGTCACGTCATCGTCATCTGTGGCCGTGTCTGGCAGGAGGGTCTTGATCAGCAGGTCGGCGGCTGGTCGAGGCTCTCCTGATCTGCGAGTACCCCTTTCAGCGCCGAGTCGAGCGTGCGGGCGAGGGTGTCGATCTGGGTCTCGATGTCGGTGCCGGGCCTTTCGACCAGTCCGTCGGAACAGATGGCCAGCGTGGTGCCCGGTGCCACCGCTTGGGTCGCCTGCCGGAACGGCACCCCTGCGCCCCCGGTGCCCTGGTCCGAACGTCTCCGTCCGCGCCTGATCGTGCTGGTGTCGGCTCGCGCCGTCTTCCCTGTTCGTCACCACGGTCCCACGACGAGACAGCCCAAAATGATCTGCGGTTGGCCAGGACGACAAGAAGCCGCCCGGTCGGGGCGACGAGCCCGCGACAGCGGTGCAGCAGGCTACCGAGGATCCCCTCCGATGCCGATCTTGCCGTCCATCAGCAGAACCGGCTGCCGGCCTCTCTCCGCCGGCAGCCGGTCGAGGAGGATCAGCCGAACACCGAGGTCAGGGCCCGCGGATCGGACTGCGCCAGAACTCCGGCCGGAACGGCCCGGGGGCGGGGGCAGCAGCCCGAGGCGGTGCACCGCCCTCGGCTGTGGACGGTCGCCCACGCTGCCGCAGCCGTCCCACCGGTCCGCAGATGCCAGGGCCACCCCCGGGCACACTTCTGGCCCGGTGCCCGGCGCTGGGACCCGCTGGGCGGGGCCGACCCCGACGGCTGCCCGCCGGTTTCCCTCGGCATCACGTCACCGGTGCTCGGGGTTCTCGTAGTCGTGGCGGCAGCCGGCGTCCCAGGCGGTGCGCTGGTTGCCGTAGGCGGGGATGCCGCCGAGGTCCTTCAGTGCGCGGGCCAGGTGCAGGAGGTTCCAGGTCATGAAGGTGGTGTTGCGGTTGGTGAAGTCGTTCTCCGGGCCGCCCGAGCCGGGGTCGAGGTAGGAGGGGCCGGGGCCCGCCTCGCCGATCCGCCGTCCTCGTTGCCGGTGATCAGGCAGCCGCCGACGCGGCGTAGTAGGCGTACTGCCCGGCCTCGTTGAGCGGGCTGGAGCAGGCGTAGAGGCGTTCGATCACCCGCTTCATCACCGAGCTGTTGTCGCCCAGCCAGATGGGCCCGGCCAGCACCAGGATGTCGGCCGCCATGACCTGCCGGTACAGGTCCGGCCAGGCGTCCGTCTCCCAGCCGTGCTCCCTCATGTCGGGCCACACACCGGTCGCGATGTCGTGGTCCACCGCCCGTACGACATCGACGTGCACTCCCTGAGCGGCCATCATGGCCGTGCTCCGGTCGATCAGCCCCTGGGGTCGGTCGTCGCCGGCGAGCGTTTGAGGGTGCAGTTGATCACCAGGGTCCGCAGGTCGTCGTACCGGGCCGGCGGTGCGTCGGTGGCGGGCGACGAAACGGTCACACGGTCCTCCCGGAGTTCTGCCGCCGCTCTGTGCATGGCGGCCCGTTCTCACTCAGCCGGCGTGCGGTCCGACCGCGGAAGCCGCCACCACAACGCCTCCAAACGGCCGCAGCGGTCCACGCCCCGGTCGGCGGCGGACGAGTGGCCCGGACAGGCAGGCGTACCTACGTTCGCCTCATGAGCACCGACGGCGCGACCGAGTCGCGGAACACGGCAGCAGCGGACGACGTCGCACACCTTCTGGTGCGCTGTCTGCGAGCCGAAGGCGTGGAGTACGTCTTCGGGATCCCCGGCGAGGAGAACATCCGCTTCGTCGACGCCCTGAGCGGCTCCGGAATCCGGTACATCCTGGTGCGCCACGAGCAGGCTGCCTCGTTCATGGCCGAGATCTACGGACGTCTGACCGGCCGGGCCGGGGTGTGTTCGGCCACGCTGGGCCCCGGCGCGATCAACCTGCTGCTCGGCACCGCCGATGCCATGACCAACAGCGCACCGATGGTGGCCCTTGCCGCCCAGGGCTCGCTGCGCCGCACCCACAAGGAGTCGCATCAGGTCATCGACCTGGTATCGATGTTCGCCCCCGTCACCCAGTGGGCGGCCCGCGTGGAGTGTCCTGACGCGGTGCCGGAGATGACACGCAAGGCTTTCAAGATCGCGCAGAGCGAGCGCCCCGGTGCCGTGTTCCTGGCCGTGCCCGAGGACATCGAAGCGGAGCGGCCCGCCGAGCATCTGGCACCCCTGCAGATCGACACAGTGCACGCCGACGCGCCGTCACTCACGCAGATCGCGCGGGCGGTCGAGGTGCTCACCACGGCACGGCGTCCTGTCGTGCTGGCAGGCCATGGTGCCGCGAGAGCCCGGGCCTCGGACGCTCTCGTGCGGTTCGCCGAACGACTGAACACCCCGGTCGCGACCACCTTCCACGGCAAAGGCGTCTTCCCCGACGACCATCCGAACGCCCTCGGCGCGGTCGGCTTCATGCGCCACGACTACGGCAACTTCGGCTTCGACACCGCCGACGTGGTGATCTGCGTCGGCTACGAGATCCAGGAATTCGATCCCGCCAAGATCAACCCCGACGGCGACAAGCGCATCGTGCACGTGCACCGCTTCCCCTCCGAGGTGGACGCACATTACCCGGTCGCAGTGGGCATCGAGGGCGACCTGTCGCAGGCGCTGGACGCACTCGCTTCGGCACTGCCCGAAGGGTTCACCTACAACTCGGAAAGCAGCGTGAAGATCCGTACGCTGCTCGACGACGAACGCGCCTACGGGCGTGACAACGACGCGTTCCCGCTGGTGCCCCAGCGTGTGGTGAGCGATGTCCGGACCGCCCTGGACCGCCACGACATCGTGCTCGCCGACACCGGCGCCGGGAAGATGTGGATGTCCCGCCTCTACCCCACCTACGAGCCGGACACCTGCCTGGTCTCCAACGGCCTGTCCACCATGGGCTTCGCACTGCCGGGCGCCATTGCTGCCAAACTGGCCCGGCCCGACCGGCGCGTCCTGGCCATGATGGGCGACGGCTCCTTCCTGATGAACTCCCAGGAACTCGAGACCGCCGTCCGCGAACACATCCCCCTGACCGTCCTCGTCCTGGTGGACGAGGAATACGGGCTGATCACCTGGAAGATGGAACTCGAACTCGGCCGCCACAGCCACACCCGCTTCACCAACCCGGACCTGGTCGCCTACGCCGAGAGCTTCGGCGCACGCGGTTACCGGGTCGAGTCCGCCGACCAGCTGCTGCCTGTGCTGCGCCGCGCCCTCGAAGACGAAGGCGTCTCCGTGATCGCCTGTCCTGTCGACTACACCGAGAACCTGCGCCTGACCGACCGACTCGGCAGCCTCAGCGGACCGTTCTGAACCGCCGGCCCAGGTTCTCGGCATCCGAGCCGTCCACGTGCCGGGCACGAGAGGCCGCCGCAGGTCAGTGACAACCGCTGGCGCAATGAGGTGGATGGGCGCTGATCGCCGTGTCTGAGGCGGGAGTTGAGCATCCGGTTCGATGTAAGGACGTGAAGGTACGCAGAAGGTCCACCGGGGGTCCGCCAACGCGATCAGCCGGTGACCCGCCCGCGTGTTCGGCGCCCTGGTGATCGCCGCGTAGTCGAAGACGATGCCGTCACCACGTCCGGCCAGTACTGTCCCGGCGTCGAGCTGCCGCGAACGCTCCCAGCTGCCGAACTTCCCACTCCGGTACGTGCGCCGGTCGACACCGGACAGCGACATCGCCGGATTCAGCTCGAACGCGTGGTGGCGGATCTGGAACTCCCGCTCCTTCGCTCCTTCACGATGCCGACGGCCTTGTCCAGCCGACGGGCTTTCCGAACAGGGCGCCGGGCGGCGCAGCAGGCCCCTGCCACGGGTGCAGGTCAGCAAGCCCGGACACCCTCCGGCCTGATGCCTCCTTCACGTCCCCGGTCTCGTCGACCACCAGCACTGCGCCCTCGTCGTGGAGATGCTCCAGGACGTACTCGCACACGTCATCGCGCACGGCGTCGGCATCCCATCGGGCCCGGCCGAGCAGGTGCTGCATGCCGTCCGGGGCGGCCTCTCCGACCCACGGCGATGCTCCAGCAGTTTTTGCGTGGCAGGTCCGACAGCAGCCCCAGCATCCAGCGAGCAGGATCTACGCCGTGACCTACGGTCGGCCCACGAGCAAGATCAAGGTCTATGGCCGGAGGTCGCGCTGGTACCAAGTGCCTGACTTGCCGCCGAGATCGGCCGGGGTGGCAGGGCCAACCGGGACGAACCCGGCCTTGGCCAAGACTTTCTGGGACGCGGCGTTGTCGTGGGAGGTGGCCGCCCGCAGTGTGCGCAGGCCGTGCACCGCTGTCGCCATCCGGCACAGCTCCCGGACGGTCGCGGTCGCCACGCCGCGGCCGGCGACCCGCTCCGCGACCCGGTAGCCGAGTCTGGCAGTGCCGTCCTCCAAGTCGTACAGGTTGAACCTGCCGAGTACCGAGCCGTCCTCGGCGACGAGCACGTAGAAGGCGCAGATACCGGCCTCATGCTCGGCCAGCGAGGCGTTGTACCGGTCGGTGAACTGGTCGAAGAAGTCGTCGCCGCGGTCGGAGATCGAGGCAGCGAAGTAGGTGCGGTTCGCCAACTCGAAGGCCAGGACCGCCGGGGCGTGGCCGCCATGCAGCGGCTTCAGCTCGGGCATTGCCCGACTCTACCCAGATCGTGCGCTGAGGCCACCTGAGTTTCCGCCAGTGGCAGACAGCCCCAAGACCAGCGCACATAACGATCTACGGCTGGAGTACTTGGAGGCTCCTGGTGTGGCGACGGCGGTGTCACCGTAGTAGGTGATCAGCCACGCCAGCGCCACCTGGCCGACGGTGGCATGGTGCGCTTCGGCGATCGTGCGCAGTTCGTTGATCAACGGGATGGTGTGATCCAGTCTCTTGTTGGAAATTCCGGTCAACATCCGGCGCTGGCACGGGAGTTCGTCGACCAGCGTCCGGCCGGCATGGAGTTTGCCGGTCAACATGCCGCTGCCCGGGGGACGTAGGCGATCGGCGTGATGCCAAGACGCTGGGCGGTCTCCAGTACGCCGTTGGTCTCGATCTTGCGGTGCAGCAGGTTGATCTGAACCTGGTCGGCGGCCAACGGGACGCCGCGTTTCGCCAGTTCCTCGCGGGCGGTCTCCATCTGCCGGGCCGAGAAGTTGCTGACGCCGACCGAGCGGATCTTCCTCTGCTCGACCAAGTGCGCCATGGCCCGCGCCTGGGCGCGGATCGACGACAGGCTGCCGTAGGGGGTGTGGATCTGGTGCAGGACGATGGGAACTGGCCGGGAGGGTCTGGGCGAAGGCCGCGCCCACGAACGCCGGTCCGGCCGGCCCGAGGGCGACCGGATACAGTGCGCGAGACGGCAGCCTGGTCAGGGAGGGGAAGCGTGACCGACACCAGCAGCACCCGGCCCACTGAGGGTGAGGCGCAAGCGCCGCGGCAGAGCCGACTGCACCGCCTGATGCGCTACATCCCCCTGATCGCCCCCGTCCTGCTCTGGGCCGTGCCCTGCTGGGTGCTCCTGTACACCGGCCAGCACTGGCCGCTGCCCGTCACGCTGGTCGGCACCGCCCTGTTCGCCCTCGGCCTCATATGTATGCCGCTCGCGATGGTGCGCGGCCACGGCCGACGCCAGCAGGACAGGGCGGCGATCGTCGGTGACACTCTGCTGGGCAGCAGCTGGGTTCTGTTCACCTGGTCCGTTCTGCTCGGCGTCCTGTTGCGGCTCGTCCTGACCGCGGCCGGCGCCGGCGAGAGTCAGGACCGGGCCCGAATCGTCACTTGGGCGATCCTCGGCGTAGCCGCCGTACTGCTCGGCTGGGGGTACGCCGAGGCCCGCCGGGTACCCCGCGTGCGCCGCCTGGACGTGCAACTTCCGCGCCTGGGGGCCGGGTTGGACGGCACGCGCGTCGTCCTCATCACCGACACCCACTACGGCCCGCTCGACCGCGCCCGCTGGTCGGCGCGGGTCTGCGAGACGGTCAACACGCTGAAGGCCGACCTGGTCTGCCACACCGGAGACATCGCGGACGGCACGGCCGAACGCCGCCGCGCCCAGGCCGCCCCACTCGGCACCGTGCAGGCCACCCGGGCCCGGGTCTACGTCACCGGCAACCACGAGTACTACAGCGAGGCCCAGGGCTGGGTCGACCTGATGGACGAGCTGGGCTGGGAGCCGCTGCGCAACCGCCATCTGCTGCTCGAACGCGGAGGCGACACCCTCGTGGTCGCCGGCGTGGATGACGTCACGGCCGAGTCCTCCGGCCTGGCAGGCCACCGCGCCCACCTCGCCGGGGCCTTGGACGGCGCCGACCCCGACCACCCCGTCCTGCTCCTGGCACACCAGCCCAAGTTCATCGACCGGGCAGCAGCCGCCGGCGTCGACCTCCAGCTCTCCGGCCACACCCACGGCGGCCAGATCTGGCCCTTCCACCACCTCGTCCGCATCGACCAGCCCGCCCTCGCCGGCCTCAGCCACCACGGCCCCCGCACCCTCCTCTACACCAGCCGCGGCACCGGCTTCTGGGGCCCGCCCTTCCGCGTCTTCGCCCCCAGCGAGATCACCCTGCTCGTGCTCCGCTCCCCGCAGCCGCCCACCTCGATGTAACACTCGACGGGCCGACACATCAATTGGGTTCTTTGCGTTACCGTCCGGCATCCAAGGGCGTTCCCGGTGGACCAGTCGCGGGCCAAATAGGCCGCCTGCGTCAGGCCAGGCTCATACCTTTCCTCACGCGCGACGTCATGCTGAACGGCTGGACCGAGACCCGCTCCGCAGCCCGCGTCACGGCGGCCGAGGTCTGGGGCATGGTCGACGAGGAAACCCGGAATGCGGAGGATCCCTATGCGCCCCGAGCCGGCGGTCGGCCCCGTGCCGCGGTCCTCATCGACGCAGAGGCTGCAGCCGCCGAGATGCGGGCCTGCGTATACGAGCCGCTCGTGCCGTATCCCGGACGCACCGACGTGACTTGGCCCTCGCGCTGCATGACCTGCGGGCACGAGGGGCGTGCGACGTTCAATGCCGTCCGTAACGCGGGCCAGCGCTGTCGCGTCTGCCGGGTGAAGGAGACCCAGGCGAAATGCACCGCCGCGAACGCGCCGAAGGCCAGTGCAAGCATGCGCGCGACCGGACTCGAACTACTGGAGCCCTACCCGGGCAGCCAAACACCGTGGCGGTGCCGCTGCACCACATGCGGTCGCGAAACCAGCCCCACCTACTCCAGCGTCGACAGCGGTTCGAGGGGCTGCCGGTTCTGTGCCCTCAACTCGGCAACCGACGAGCGTGCGTCCGCCGAAGTGCGAGCGGCCGGGTTCGAGCCGCTGGAGCCGTACCCCGGTCGTACCACGGACCGTTGGCGCTGCCGCTGTTCCTGCGGGAACGAAGTCGCGACGCGCCTGTCGTTCGTCCGGTCGGGAACGACCGGCTGTAAGAAGTGCCCCCGATCCGATGGCCGAACCGATCCCGCGACAGCCGCCGCCGGGCTCGAGCCGTTGCTGCAGGTGCAGCACGGACATCACGCTCACCCTGGCCGGCATCAGAGGAGGCCGTACCGCGTGCGGAACGTGCTCCCGAGGCGCGGCACCCGGTAACCGTCGGTCACGATGAGCGCCGCCGCTGACACCCAGGAGTCGAGCCGGCCCGGGTCCCGCCGTACGAACCGTCCTCAAGAGATCGCTGCCGCCCGATGGCACCCTCGGTGTCGGCCCCCTTTGAAGATGCGTTCGGCGGATTATGAGCGCTTCGGCCTCCAGGGATGTGGTCGACGTCCTGTCGACGGTGATCGACTATCAGCTGGCAAGGGCAGGCCGCACAGTCTTACGGATGCCGACCTGAGCGCCATGATCCGTGCGAACGCCGCGCCGGCCTTCCGCGGCCAGGGGACCGTCGACACGCGGCACAGCCGTGCCCGCGCCCCCCGCTACAACCTAGTCGTCCCGGGGCACCCGGTTCGGGTGCCTGGCCCCGTCGGGAGGAAGAGATCGCACAGGCAATGGATCACCCCGTCCCGCTCTCCGGTACCGTCAGGGTATGAGTCACCCGCACCCCGACCTCAAAGCCGCCCCACCCCTTCCCGAAGGAGGGCTGCGGGTCATCGCCCTGGGCGGCCTGGGTGAGATCGGCCGCAACATGACCGTCTTCGAGCACGCCGGCAAGCTGCTCATCGTCGACTGCGGCGTGCTGTTCCCCGAGGAGACCCAGCCCGGCGTGGACGTGATCCTGCCGGACTTCACCTCGATCCGGGACCGGCTGGACGACATCGTGGCCGTGGTCCTCACCCACGGACACGAGGACCACATCGGCGGCGTGCCGTACCTGCTGCGCGAGCGGTCCGACATTCCCGTCGTCGGTTCCAAGCTGACGCTGGCGTTCCTGGAGGCCAAGCTCAAGGAACACGGCATCCGGCCGCGCACGGTGCGGGTGCGGGAGGGCGACCGGCGTGGTTTCGGGCCCTTCGACTGCGAGTTCGTGGCGGTCAACCACTCCATCCCCGACAGCCTCGCGGTCGCGATCCGCACCCGGGCCGGGATGGTGCTGCACACCGGCGACTTCAAGATGGACCAGTTCCCTCTCGACGACCGCATCACCGATCTGCGCGCCTTCGCCCGCCTCGGCGAGGAGGGCGTGGACCTGTTCCTCACCGACTCCACCAACGCCGAAGTACCCGGCTTCACCACCTCCGAGCGTGAGCTGAACCCGGCGATCGAGCAGGTGATGCGCACCGCGCCGCGCCGGGTCATCGTCTCCAGCTTCGCCAGCCACGTGCACCGCATCCAGCAGGTCCTGGACGCCGCCCACCAGCACGGCCGCAAGGTCGCCTTCGTCGGCCGGTCGATGGTCCGCAACATGGGCATCGCCCGTGACCTGGGCTATCTGAAGGTCCCCTCCGGTCTGGTCGTGAGCACGAAGGAGTTGGAGAAGCTCCCGGACCACAAGATCACTCTGGTGTGCACCGGCTCCCAGGGCGAACCGATGGCCGCGCTGTCACGGATGGCCAACCGCGACCACATGATCCGCATCGGCAAGGGCGACACCGTCCTGCTCGCCAGCTCCCTCATCCCCGGCAACGAGAACGCCATCTACCGGGTGATCAACGGACTCACCCGGTGGGGCGCCCACGTGGTTCACAAGGGCAACGCCAAGGTGCACGTCTCGGGGCATGCCAGCGCCGGCGAACTCGTCTACTGCTACAACATCGTCAAACCCCGCAACGTCATGCCCGTGCACGGCGAATGGCGCCACCTGCGGGCCAACGGCGACCTCGCCATCCGCACCGGTGTCGACCCCGAACGGGTCGTCATCGCCGAGGACGGCGTCGTCGTCGACCTCGTCGACGGGCGCGCGTCCATCACCGGCAAGGTCCCCGCCGGCAACGTCTACGTGGACGGCATGGAAGTCGGCGGCGCCACCGAAGCGTCCCTCAAGGACCGCCTCACCCTCGCCGCCGAAGGCGTGGTCACGGTGGTGGCGATCGTCGACGCAGACACCGGCGCCCTCGCCGAGGCCCCCGACTTCCTGGCCCGGGGCTTCGTCCACGACGACACCACCTTCGAGCCGGTCATCCCCGTCATCGAGAAGACCCTGGCCACCGCGGCCGAGGAAGGTGTCGGGGACGCGCACCAACTCGAACAACTCGTCGCCCGCGCCGTGGCGAACTGGGCGTTCCGCACCCACCGCCGCAAGCCCCTCATCATCCCCGTCATCATCGACGCCTGAGCCACGGCCCGGCAGCACGGTCCCGGTTCCGGCCGCGGCCCCGCCGGCATCGAGGCCGGGCACGGGAGAGACTCTGCGCACGTGAGCGCGATGAAGGGCGGGCCGGCCACCGGGCGTTCCCCGGTGGACCGGGGCAAGGCCGGCAGCAAGCACCACGTGATTGTCGAGGCGCACGGAATCCCTCTGGCGGTGACCCTGACCGGTGGAAACCGTAACGATGTCACACAGCTGAACCCGCTGATCCAGGCCGTTCCGCCGATTCGTGGCAGGAGCGGCCGACCCCTGCGCCGCCCCCGCCGGGTCTACGCCGACCGCGGCTACGACCACGACGTCTACCGCGACAAGGTCCGCCGGTTCGAAATCACCCCGGTCATCGCCCGACGCGGCGCCGAACACGGCTCCGGCCTCGGAGTCCACCGCTGGGTCGTAGAGGGCGCCATCGCGCTGCTGCACTGGTTCCGGCGTCTTCGCATCCGCTGGGAGATCCGCGACGACATTCACCAAGCCCTCGTCGCCCTCGGCTGCGCCATCATCTGCTGGCGACGGCTGAAGACCTCAGTCTGATCCCAGTTCTCAGGGCTGGGCGTCGTTGTCGCTGCCGAAGTCGGGTACGTCGGCGGACAGCAGGTGCTCGGCACCGCCTTCGAGGGCTTTGGCCGTCTCGGTGGAGCGGGGGAGCATGGTCTTCTCGTAGGTGCGGATCGCGTCGTCGACGGCGGCGGCGTTCGCGAGAGCGAGGGCGATTTCGCTGGCGTCGAGCATGGCGAGGTTGACGCCGACGCCGAGCGGGGGCATGAGGTGGGCGGCATCTCCGAGCAGGGTCACCGTCGGGTTGTGTTCCCAGGTGTGCGGGACCGGGAGAGCGAAGATCGGGCGGTCGACGTAGGGGCCGTCGTTCTCGGTGATCATCCGGCGCATGCGGGGCGACCAGTGGGCGTACTCGCCCAGGAGCAGGGCGCGGATACCGTCGGTGTCCTCGACTGTCAGGCCGCTCGTGCTGATCCAGTCGACCGGGACGCGTCGGATGATGTAGACGCGGATGTGGTTTCCGCTGTTGCGCTGGGCGAACAGGCCCCGCTCGCCGTCGGCTGCGTGGGCGCTGCCCTGGCCGACCAGCTCGGCGATGTCCGGGTGCCGGTTCTCGACGTCTGAGAACCATGCTTCCAGGAAGCTCACCCCGGTGTACTCGGGGACGGCGGGGGACACGGCCGGGCGTACCCGGGAGGAAGCACCGTCGGCGCCGATGACCAGATCGGTCTGGATGGTCGTGCCGTCGGTGAAGTGCAATTGCCGCGGCCCCTCGTCGGGTCCACTGATCGTGTCGAGGGCGCGGCCCCAGTGCACGGTTCCCGGTTGCAGGGAGTCGAGCAACAGGTTGCGCAGCTGGCCACGGTCGATTTCCGGCTTGAAGAGTTCGTCGGCCGCCGGGATTTGATGGGACGTGATCGTGCCGGTCGGGTCCATCTGGCGCAATTCCTGCCCTTCGGGACGGGCAAGCTTGAAGAACTCGTCGAGCAGACCGGCTTCGCGCAGGGCGATCTGACCGTTGTCGGCGTGCAGGTCGAGGGTGCCGCCCTGGTTGCGCGCGTCGGGGCCCCGGTCGCGGTCGTAGACGGTGACCGCTATGCCTCGCTGCTGAAGGATGCGGGCGCAGGTCAGTCCGCCGGGGCCGGCACCGATGATGCTGATGCGCGCCCGGGCGGGTTCTGGGGAGTTCATGGGTGTCCCTTTCAGTCGGCGAAGAGGGGCGAGCAGGCCGGGCGTCGTCGACCTCGGCACCGGATGTGCCACGCAGAGGGGTCCCTCAGATGAACAGACCGGCGCGGTGCAGACGACGACCAGGCTGACGAGGATGTGCCGCTCAAGTACTCGCAATACTCATAACATCAGAGCGAATAGAAAAGTGCAACGACTCTACTTAGTGACTGATTCGACTATCGAGTATGCTCTAGCCATGACCGTGCCCTCTGTCAGCCGCCGCGACCGCAAGAAGGCAGCCACCCGGCAGGCGATCGCCGACGCCGCACTGCAACTCTTCCTGGAGCGCGGCTACGATCAGGTGAGTATCCGTGACATCGCCGACGCCGCCGATGTGTCGACCGCTACGGTGTTCAAGCACTTCAGCGGCAAGGAAGCGCTGGTATTCGACCAGGACGAAGACCGAGAGTCGCAACTGATCGCCGCAGTGCGGCAGCGACCCTCCGATCAGAGCATCGTCGATGCCCTTCGACAGCACGTCCTGGACACCTGGCCGTCGATCGATGCCCATCCTCAGGCGGCCGAGTTCACCAACCTGGTGAACTCCACGCCGGTGCTGCGCGCCTACGCCGAACGCATGTGGACCCGGTACACCGACAGCCTCAGCGCAGCCATCGCCGACGAGTTCGGCGTGGACCACGACAACCTCGCATGCGTGGCTCTTGCCCGATTCACACTCGAGATCCCGGTGCTCGCTCGCGGCCGGCAGGACCGCCGGGCCGCCGTCGAGGCAATCTTCGACATCCTCACCCACGGCTGGGAGCCGCCAAGCAAGCCGCCCGCGCCGTAGCGCCTGGGCCGTTTCCTGGGCCCGTCCTCGACCAGCCTCGGCTTGCCCCACTGCGCGTTTCGGTCGCACTCACCCCCTGCCTGGCAACGAGAACTGACATGCCGTCACCCCTACACGGCAAGCACCTCATTCTGATCCCAGTCCTTAGCCGGTTGATCATCCGGACTCGGTTGGCGATCAGATCAGAACGATGGGCGGCCAGCAGTGCGAGATCGGCGGCCAGCTGGGCGGGCACCGCAATCGCGGTGAAGTCCCGGCGGTGCCGGGCCGTCTCTGCGACGACTCGCCGGCGGCCCGAGGAACACCCCGCTGTCATCTCCGTAATTAGCGACCGAAGCGCACATCTCAATCAGCAGCCAGGGTGCCCCGAAGAGCCGGAGTCTTCCACTTGCCGAAACGTGCAGGCAGATCCCGCCACGGCACCCCGGTCCGGTTCCGGGACAGGAGCCCGTTGATGATCCTGCGGTGGCTGCCCCAACGACCCCCGCGCTGCCCGGACTTCGGCAGATGCGACCTCAGCCGGGCCCATTCTTCGCTGTGGTGGGCGGCGAGGAGCTCGCCGAGCCGGGCCTGCCAGCGGGCGGTGTCGAACGCCGGGGCGCCGTCGCTCACACCCAGCGCACGGTTGACCGACCGGGCCACGTCGCGGTCGGTCTGTTCCAGGATCTTGGCCACCCCAGGTCTTCCGACATGCTGTCTCCCCCGCGGTCACGGTGCAATGGCGCGGGTGGGGCGGGGCCTGCCGGCTAGTCGGCGCTGCGGGTCCGCCGGCCGACGAGCCCGGTCAGCAAGGCAACCGTCGTGCGCGGCGGCTGCCGGAGGTCGCGGTCCGGGTGCAGGACGGTGCGGAACGCGGCCCAGGCGAGTGCACCGAGGGCGAAGCCGTAGCAGGAGACCAGCCCGTGCCCGTTCTCCTGCGCGAACCACATCGCCAGCCCGAGCACCGGCACGCCGAGCGCGAGCAGCCGGTTCTTGCGGACGGCCTTGCCGCGGCTCGCGCCCAGGTCGTCGGAGCCCTCCTCGGCACCCTGGCCGGCGGCCTTGCCGGAGTTGTCGTCGGCGCCGCCGCGCAGCAGCAGGGCCGCGGCCAGCGTCGCGCCCAGGAAGTAGGTGGCGCCGGAACTGCCGGCGAAGTTGCGGGGGTCGGTGCTCTGGGAGGTCTGGCCCCACAGCTTGTCGATCTGCTCCGGCAGCAGGATGCCCGCGGCGAACAGGCCGAGCGTCAGCGGCGCACCCCAGAACCAGTCGGCGAAGGCCGCGACGGCGGCAAGGGTGGCGATGTTCCAGGCCGCCCCTCCGAAGCCGCCGTTCTGCATGAAGACCGACGTGACCACGCGCCACCAGCCGGACTTCGACGGGTCCGCGTCGAGCACGCCCATCGCCCCCGACCAGCAGAGCTGGAGGGCTACCCCGGCAAGCGCGAGCCCGGTCAGGCCGACGGCCGCCCAGGGGATCCGCCGCCCTTCCAGCGTGCTCTGGCCGACCAGGGCCAGACCGCCGTTGAACATCAGCACCATCAGTGCCGCCGTGGTCACGTTGAACAGCACGATGTCCATCGTCACCACCCCCCTCCGAGCCGTGTGCGATTCGCTGATCACGACATTAGTGCGACCCTGGGAATTTTCAAACAGTGTTTGAAAGTTGGCGCGGCTCGCTAGACTGCGGTCGTGAAGCTGACGGCAGACCGGATCATCGACGCGGGGATGGCGGTGTTCGCCCAGACCGGCTACCACGGCTTCTCCGTGCGCCAGGTCGCGGACCGGCTCGACGTGCACGCCGGCAGCCTCTACTACCACGTGCCCAGCAAGGCCGCACTGCTCCAGCTGATGGCCGACCGGGTGGCCCGGCAGGCGTACGAGGCCGGCACCGCCGCCCTGGCCACTCTGCCCGCGCAGGCAGGCTGGCCGGCGCAGGTCACGGCGCAGGCCGTCGCCCTGCGGCAGAGCATCCGGCAGCACCCCGGCGGGGCGGTCATGCTCGCCGGCAGCCCGAAGACCCTCGGCCCCGGCGCACTCTCGCTGATGGAACGGCTGCTCGCCACCCTCGCCGAGGCCGGCGTGCCCACGGAGCACTGCGGCACCGCCGCCGACACCGTGCTCAGCCACGTCACCGGCTACGTGCTCCAGGAACAGAGCGATCCACCCGCGGTGCCGGTCACCGCCGAGGACCTCGCCGCCCTCCACCGGAGCTTCCCCCGGACGGTGGCCGCCGCGGCCGCGCACGGGCCGGACGAGAAGTTCACCCGCAGCTTGGACCTGCTCTGCGCCGGCATCGGGACACTGATCCGGCCGCCGTCCGAAGGGGCGCCGTCCGAAGAACCGGACGGAGGGAGCCAGCGGTGACGTCTGGTTCATGCAGTCAGTGGGTAATTGCGGTTTATGCGCCCCGCCAAGTGTACTTACCCTCGTCTCACGGCTCCGCGCGGAGGTCCCGTCGGAACGGCTGCTGGCCGGCCTCGCCGTATCACCCGCTATCACGCAGCTATCACGAACTGGGCTGACCCTCTCGGACCAGTAGGCCCTGACCTGCGATTTCATGCCCGCGATTGACTGGTGTAGACGCCCCTGGAGAGTCCCTACAACCTGTGCCATGTAGTACCGCGGGAAGATCCTCCGCCGGCATCACATACCTAGGTCCGCCGCGGCGGGGCAGGACGGGCAGGTCCACGCCCGCACGCCGGGCCAGTTCGCCGCCCCAGGCGCCTGCCGCGTTCACCACGTGCGGGGCGGGGAGGGTGCCGGTCGACGTCCGTACACCAGCCACCTCGCCGTCCGCTCCGGTGAGGACTGTGAGGTCACGTGTGATATTTCATATGGGACTGTGATGTCCCACCCCCTGCCGGTAGGCCCCACCGCTCCTTACCATCCGCGCCATGGATCTAGAGGTACGGCACTTGCGAGTGATCTGCGCGATCGCGGAGGCCGGCAGTCTGACCCGTGCCGCCGCTTCGCTGCGCATGACACAGCCGGGACTCAGCGCCCAACTACGGCGCATCGAAGCCATGCTGGGCGGGCCGATCTTCGACCGCGGGCAGACCGGTGCCGAGCCCACTGCGTTGGGCGAACTGGTACTCGCCCGGGCGAGGGCCATCCTGCCGGGCATCGACGGCCTACTGGCCGACACCGCCCGCGCCGCCCACTGCAAAACCGCCCCCGGCCACGTCCGCCTAGGATCGGTGGGCGCACCGCTGCTGGCCGATCTCATCGTGGCGACAAGGGAGTTGATTCCCGGATCGGAGGTGACGACCCGTTGCCAGTACTCCCCGTCGCCCCTGCTGGACGACCTCGCGGCGGGCCGCCTGGAGGCGGCGGTCCTCGGCGACAACCCCGGCCACGAACTCCCGCCGCGCGCGGGAGTAGTCCTGCGCCCGGTCGTCACCGAGCCCGTCTTCGCCCTGCTTCCGTCCACCCATCCGATGGCCGGCCGCGAGGAGGTGAGCCTGGGCGAACTCATCGGGGAGGACTGGGCCATGCCGCACCCGGACAGTGACCGCACCCGGGAGTACTGGGCGTCCGTCTTCTCCCGGACGGGCTGTCAGCCGCACGCCCCCTACGAGGCGGAAGGCCGGCAGCTGATCGACATCGTGCGTGCGGGCCTGGCCGTCAGCCTCTGCCAGGCGACCTTCATCGAGGTGCCCGGCGTCGCGGTGCGTCCTCTCGCCGGCAATCCGCTCTGGTACCGCCATGTACTCGGCTGGCGCTGCGACGGACCGCTGGCGGCACACGGCGACGGGATCGTCCGCAGGGTGGCCGAGGGGTATCTCGCCACCTGTGCCGCCGCGCCGGCCTACACGCGGTGGCGCAGGCGCCGGCCGGAATCGCTGCGCCTGCCGGAGTCGCTGCGCCTGCCGGAGTGAGCCACCGCGCGAGGGCGATCACTTCTCATTGCTTGGTGATCGAGATCTCGTCATGGAGAGGGGTGCTGCTGTCGATGTTGATCCGGACACCCGTGGCGGGATCGGTGAAGGTCTGGCCTGAGTGGAATGCCGCCATGTCCAAGGCCCGGCAGCCCGAGGGCAGGGTGGCGCCGGGTTTGCCGTTCACGATCTGTACGGGGCCGTAGCCGGTCTGGGTGGAGGTGTCCACCTTGTAGATGAGCACGCCGGTGGAACAGGCGCGGCTGTCCGTGCCGATGGCCCGGCGGGACTCGGCGACGTAAGCGGTGGTCTCGCCCGTACGGATCACCGCGATCTTCGTTCGGCCGGGGCTTTCGACCGCCTTCAGGCGAACCGTGCGGCTTCCGGCCGAGGGCAGGCAGGCGACCTGGCGGTCGTCGATCCAGCCGAGCTTCCACCGCTCCCATCCAAGGTGCTGCGGGGCGGCGCCGGCGATGTCGCCCATGAGGTCCCAGCCGCCGACGAAGCGGTGGTAGTCGGTGCCGGTGAACGCGTAGAGATCGGGCAAGCCGAAGGTGTGGCTGGTCTCGTGGTCGGCGACCATGAAGCCCCAGTGCCACATGTCCTGCCCGAACGTCACCCCCCACTTGAGGCGCTTGCCGTCGGCGGTGATGCCCGCGGTGGCGGGGTCGTACAGGTACGTCGGCGAGAAGCTGATCGCGGAGGCGGACTTCGCCGGGACGATGTAGACCATGTCGTACCGGGAGAAGTCGGCGTACGGGTCGGCGGCTGCCACCGCCTGCCGGACGTACGCCTCGTGCTGCTCGAAGGTGATCCCGCGCTGGAAGCCGTAGCTGGTGGAGTCCTGTGGCATCCGTATCCACCGGTCCAGCGGAGTGATGTCGAGCGCGGTCCGTCCGTAGGAGTCGCGCTTCATCCACTGGGCGGCCGGGGCGAGTTGCCGGTAATAGTCGGTCGTGGAGCCGGCGGCCTGGGCGTCGGGGAAGTCCACGAACAGCATGAGCACGTGCTTGGTGCCGATGGGCCGCTGGAACTGGGTGTGGTCGGTGTTGTGGCCCTCGTCCGTCCAGCCGGTTCTGCCGGGGAGGGCGCAGTCGGCGGCCGCAGGGGTGGGGTGCGCCGGTTCCGGCGCCGCGTTCGCGGTCGGAGCAACGGCTCCGACCGACAGGAAAGCCGTCGCCGCGGCGCCCGCGGCAAGGGCTCTGAGCCTCTGGGTGGATCCGGACATGTCTCCTCGTCTCTCCTTCGGGTTCGCGTGGGTACGGGTCGTCACGTTCGGGTTGGTGCGGGGACGTCAGGCCCGGCCGGCGGCCATGTCCATCAGGCGGGACAGCACACCTCCGCCGGACGCGGTCACCCCGTCGTGCTCCCACTCGTTGGTGACCCAGGCACGCAGCGCACCGACCGAGCGCGCGGTCTGCAGGGACAGCTCGGTGGGCACGTACATGTCGTCGTGGTAGATCGCGGCGGCCACCGGCACCTGGTTCGCCGCCAGCCGCGACGGGGAGTACAGCTCGGGCCAGTCGGCTCGCTCGGCCAGCAGATGGACCGCTTCGCGGAACGGCCGCAGCCCGGCGATCTCCTCGAACATCCAGGGATAGAACATCTCGCCGGTGAACAGCAGCGGGTCGGCGTCCTCGGCGAACTCCGGGTGGTCGGCGATCGCTCGGGCGGCGGCCCAGTCGGTTGGCTTCCCGCCCTGCGCGAAGATGGCTTCCTGGAGCACGGCGAAGAGCGGGTCGTCGACGAGACCGGTCAGGTTCATCACCTGATGCAGGAAGGTCGCCGAGAGTTCGCCGTCGGCGCCGAGGGCTTCGTCCAGAAGCCAGTGCAGGCGCTCGGCTCCGTCTCCCATGCCCAGCATCAGGCCGAGCGTGCGCAGCCGCCGGACGGTGAGCCGGTCCCCGTCGGGCAGGTGGACCGTTCGGCGGTCGAGCAGGCCGGCGATCCGCCGGACCAGCGCGCGGTCACCGGGGTAACGGGCGTAGAAGGCGGTCACCTTCTCCCTGACCCGGGGATAGGTGGCCGCGTAGACGTCATCGGCGGTGGCCTCCAGACCGGGTAGGCCGCCGGTGATGTAGCAGGCACGCAGTCCTTCGGGGGCCCGGGAGAGGTAGGTGAGAGTGAGGAAGCCGCCGTAGCTCTGGCCGAGCGTCTCCCATGGCTCGTCGCGGCACAGCTGATGCCGGATCAGCTCCGCGTCGGCGACGATCGAGTCCGCGCGGAAGAGGGCGAGATGGCCGGCCAGCTCCCGGGCATCGGAGAACCGCCCGGCAGACCGGGCCGTCACCGGGCTGCTGCGGCCGGTGCCGCGTTGGTCCAGCAGCAGCACCCGGTGGGTCTTGAGGGCACGGGCGAGCCACCCGGTGGTGGCGTTCAGCGGCCGGGGCGACTTGCCTCCGGGTCCGCCCTGCAGATACAGCAGCCAGGGCAGTCGCTCGCCGGCGCGGGCCGGGTCGGACAGTTCCCGTGCGAACACCTGGATCGAGACGCCCGCGGGGTCGGCGTGGTCGAGCGGCACGGTGAACGCGTGATCGGTCGCGGCGAGACCGGGCAGGTGACAGGTGCGGCTCATGCGGTCCTTTCCTCGGCGACCGGCGCGGACGCCGGCTGGGTCAGCGGCTCGGGGTAGTGACAGGCGACGTCATGGCCCGGGGCGATCACGCGCAGCGCGGGCCGTTCAGTGGCGCACGGGTCGGCCGCCTTGGGGCAACGCGTGCGGAACGGACAGCCGCTGGGCGGATCGAGCGGACTGGGCAGGTCGCCGCTCAGGACGATCCGCTCGCGGGTCCGCTCGGCGTCCGGGTCGGGCAGCGGTACGGCGGAGAGCAGGGCGTGGGTGTACGGGTGCGCGGCGCTGCCGTAGAGAGTGTCCCGGTCGGCCGTTTCCACGACCGTGCCCAGGTACATCACGGCGACCCGGGTGCTGATCTGGCGGACCACGCCGAGGTCGTGCGCGATGAACACGTAGGCGAGCCCGTACTCCTGCTGCAGGTCCTTGAGCAGGTTGAGGATCTGCGCCTGCACCGACACGTCGAGCGCCGAGACGGGCTCGTCGCACACCACCAGTCTCGGCCGCAGCGTCAGCGCCCGGGCGATCCCGATGCGCTGCGCCTGGCCGCCGGAGAACTCGTGGGGGTAGCGGGCGGCGTGCTCCGGCCGCAGGCCCACCCGCTCCAGCAGCTCTTCCACCGGTTCGTCGGGGGTCAGCCCTTGGTAGCGGTACGGGGCCGTCAGGATCTGTCGGACGGTCTGGCGGGGGTTGAGCGAGGAGAAGGGATCCTGGAAGATCATTTGCAGGTCGCGGCGCACTGACCTCATCAACCGCTCGTCCAGCGTGGTCAGTTCGCTTCCGGCCACGCGGATCGTGCCCGATGTGGGCTCGGTGAGCCGGGTCAGCAACCGGGCGACTGTGGACTTGCCGCAGCCCGACTCGCCGACCAGACCCAGCGTCTCCCCCGCGTCCACGCGCAGCGACACACCGTCGACCGCCTTGACATGTCCGGCGAGCCGCCGGGTCAGGCCGTGTCGTACGGGGAACTGCTTGACGAGGTCGCGCGCTTCGAGCAGCGGTGCGTTCATTCTGTTCACGCCGTCACCTCCGGTGCCGACAAGGTGGGCAGTCGATCGGGCAACGGTCCATCGACGCGAGGTACGCAGGCGAGCAGGCCCTTGGTGTAGGCGTCGCGCGGCCGGTAGAACACCTCGCGGACCGTGCCCCGTTCGACCGCGCGGCCGCCGTACATCACGACCACCTCGTCGGCCAGCCCGGCAACCACGCCCATGTCATGGGTGATGAGCATGATGGCGGTGCCAGACCGCTCCCGTAGCTCCCGCAGCAGATCCAGTATCTGGGCCTGCACGGTCACGTCGAGCGCGGTGGTGGGTTCGTCGGCGATGAGCAGGTCCGGCTCCAGACACAGGGCCATCGCGATCATCACGCGCTGGCGCATGCCGCCGGAGAACTCGTGCGGGTACGCGCGGGCGCGCCGCTCGGGCTCGGGGATGCCGACCCGGTCCAGCATCCGTACCGCGACCCGGTGCCCCTCGCGCCGCCCGGCCCGGCGGTGCGCGCGGTAGGCCTCGGCGATCTGGAAGCCCACCGGGTAGTAGGGGTTCAGGCAGGACAGCGGATCCTGGAAGATCATCGCGACCCGGTCGCCGCGCAGCCGGCGCAGCGCCCGCCGGTCCAGGCCGGTCAACCGCTGTCCGTCGAACCGGACTTCACCGGCGATCCGGGCATCGGGCAGGAGGCCCATGATGGCCAGGCTGGTGACGGACTTGCCGCTGCCCGACTCGCCCACCACGCCGAGCACCGCCCCGGCGGCCAGGTCCAGATCGAGGCCGTCGACGGCGCGTACGCCGCCCGCGAAGCCCACGGTCAGATCACGTACGGTCAGCAGGGTCATCCCACGGCCCTCACTCTCGGGTCCAGGAGCGCGTAGACCAGGTCCACCGCGACGTTGGCGAGCACGACGAATCCGGCGGCGAACAGCGTCACCCCGAGGATCACCGGCTGGTCGGCGCTGTTGATCGCGTCGGCCGCGAGCTTTCCCACGCCGGGCAGGCCGAAGACCGACTCGGTGATGAGGGCGCCGCCGAGCAGCGCGCCGAGGTCCATGCCGAAGATCGTCACGATGGGCATCAGCGCCGGCCTGAGCGCATGGCGGCGCAGCACGGTCGGCTCGGGCAGGCCCTTGGCGCGGGCGGTGCGGACGTAGTTCTGGCCCAGGCTGTCGAGCAACTCGCCGCGAGTGATCCGTGCGTAGATGCCGGCGTAGAGCATCGCCAGGGTGATCCAGGGCATGACCATGGACTCCGCCCAGCCGGCCGGGTCCGCGGTGAGCGGGATCGCCTGCGGATAGGGCAGCAGACCGAGCTTGACGACGAGCAGGTACTGCAGCACCAGAGCGGTGAAGTAGACCGGCAGCGAGACGCCGCCGAGCGCGGCCGTCATCGCCGCCCGGTCCCACAGGCTGCCCCGGCGCAGCGCGGAGATCACCCCGGCCGTGACGCCGACGATCAGCCACAGCACCGCCGCGCCCATGGCGATGGAGATGCTGACCGGCAGCCGGTCAGTGAGCATCAGCCACACCGGCTGATCGGTCTGGAAGCTGAATCCCAGGCACGGAGCAGGGCAGTGCACGGCCTGCGCGCCCGTGCCGTATGTGCGGCCCGTCACGATGCCGACGAGATAGTCGCGGAACTGCACGAACACCGAGTGGTCCAGGCCGAGCGTGGTGCGGATCTGGGCGATCCGCTCCGGGCTGCACGCCTTGCCGCAGGCGCCCTGGGCAGGATCGGCGGGCATCAGGTAGAAGATCGCGAACGTGGCCGCGCAGATCACCAGCAGGATCGCCGCCGTCGCGGCCAGCCTGCGCAGGACATAGAGGATCATCGTCGGCGGCTCCGGGGGTCGAGTGCGTCCCTTACCGCGTCGCCCAGCACGTTGAAGGCGAGCACGGTGACGAAGAGAAAGGCGCCCGGGACGAGGAAGTAGACGGGGTCGGCGGCGTACCACGGCACCGCGGAGGCGATCATCTGGCCCCACGAGGGGGTCGGCGGGCGCACCCCGATACCGAGGAAGGACAGGCCCGCCTCGGTCGCCACGTATCCGGGGATCGACATGGTCGCCACCACGAGGATCGGCCCGCTCAGATTGGGCAGCACCTCGCGCACCAGCAGGGCGCGCCTGGAGGCACCCAGCACCCGGGCCGCCGCCACGAACTCCCCGCGGGCCAGCACCATCGCCTGCCCGCGCACGATCCGCCCGACGTACGGCCAGCCGAAGAAGCCGAGCACGACGACCAGCAGCAGCTGCCGGTTCACGCCCGGGGCCGCGGAGATCAGCGCGATCATGAAGATCAGGGCGGGAAAGGACATCAGCAGGTCCATCAGCCTGCCGACCACGGCATCGGTCCAGCCGCCGAAGAACCCGGCGGCCAGCCCGAGCGCAGTTCCGAGCGACACCGAGACAACGGTGGCGAGCAGGGCGATCAACAGGGAGACCCGGGCTCCGTAGACGACACGGGCGAGGATGTCCCGGCCGCTGCCGGGTTCGACGCCCAGCCAGTGCTCGGCGCCGATCCCGCCTCCGGTGCCGCGCGGCAGTCCGCCGAGCGCCGGGTCCACCGCGTCGGAGTGGAACTCGGTCGGAGACATGCCGACGGCCCAGGTGATCAGCGGGGCCGCAAGGGCGATCAGCACCAGGAGTACGACCGCCGTCAGCGCAACCGTCGCGGAGCGCTGTGCCAGCAGCCGGCGCAGCAGAGACGTCTCTCGGGGTCCGCCGCGGCTCGACGGGGCGGAGGGTACCGAGGCGGGGAGCGTTGCGGTCACTTGCGCAGCCCCAGGGAGACCAGATCCAGTCGTCCGACGTAGGCGATGTGCCCATAGGCGCCGGTGACATGAGGCCCGGTCAGGACGGCCGCCTTGTCCCACAGGAACGGCACGACCGGAGCGTCTCGCATGATCTGCTCGGCCAGTCGGCCGTAGGCGGTCGCGGCTGCCGCCGGGTCCTTCATCCTGGCGATCGCGTCGATGCGGGCGTTGACCTTGGCGGAGTCGTACTGGGCGTGGTTGTTGTTGCCCTCGGAGGTGATCAGACGGCCGTCGAACACGAGCGGCAAGTAGGTGGAGGCGCCTGGCCAGTCGGGTGTCCAGCCGTCGATCACCAGGTCGTGTTCCTGGGCGGTGTTGCCCACCGTGCTGTAGAACGCCGAGGAGCTGATCGCGTTGATCTTCACTTTGATCCCGGCCTCGGCCAGCGATGCCTGCACGGCCTCGCCCTGCGCCTGGCCGCCCGCGGTGGCCGGGGTGTCGAGCGTGAGGGTCAGGCCCGAGGCATGACCCGCCTGGGCCAGCAGCGCCTTCGCCTTGGCGGGATCGCCCTTGCCGTCCGGGCTCGGGTACGGATCGTCGGGGACGGAGCCGGGCAGCGACGGGGGCAGCAGAGTGGTGGCCAGTTGGCCGGCGATCGGGCCGCCCCGGGCTGTGCGCAGGGCGGCCTTGTCCAGCGCGTAGGCGATCGCCTGCCGCACCCGGACGTCATTGAGCGGCTTGTGCCGGGTGTTGATGCTCAGGTAGCGCGTGTTGATCGACTCGCCGGTGACCAGCCGCTTGCGGACGGCGGGGTTGGACAATGCCGGCCCGACCGAGGCCGGGCCGACCGGCTCGAAGGCGACGGCGTCCGCGTCCTGTCCCTGAGCGGCGATGAGCCGCTGGTCGACGACGGCCGGGTCGAGGTTGAGATCGATCACGATCTTGTCCGGCCGGCCCTTGCGCACCATGTCGGTGGCCGGACTCCAGTGGGTATTGCGGACCAGCGTGAGCCGCTTCTTGGGTTCAAAGGTCCCGATCTTGTACGGACCGGAGGAGAAGGGCCTGCTGTCGTACCGGACGCCGGTGTCCTTGTCCTGCGGAACCGGGGCGAAGATCGGCAGCGACACCGCGGAACCGAAGTCGGCCACCGGACGGTCGAGCTTGAAGACGATCGTCCGGTCGTCGGGGGTCTCGATCGAGGCGAGACCGTGCTTGTCCTTGTAAGGGCCCTTGTAACTCCGGGCCCCAGCAAGCCACATACGTGCGTACGGCGGCCCTTCGGGGAGTTCCGCGGCGAACGACCGCTCGACCCCGTACTTGATGTCCCGGCTGGTGATCGGCCGGCCATCCTCGAACTTCACCCCCGCCTTGAGTGTGAAGGTCCAGGTGCGGGCCCCGTCGCTCGGGCGGCCGGTGTCCGTCGCCAGATCCGGCACGATCTTGCCGCCGGCGGGCCCGGGTGCCGCCGCGTACGTCGTCAGCGTCCGGTAGACGAGGCGGCCCACGTCCTCGGAGGAGGTGACATAGTTGCGGGCCGGGTCGAGGTGCTCCAGGTCGAGGCTGGAGAGCACGTGCAGCGTGCCCCCCTTGCTCGCGGACCCGCCCTGCCCGTCGGCGTCGCCGGCTCCCCCGCAACCGGCGACGGCGACGAGTCCGAGGGCGGCAGCCATGACCATCCCGGAACGTCGTGCTCTCACGATGACTCCTATGCGGTGTTCCCTGTGGGGCTATGCGATGTGACATTGCACAGCGGCTTGGGCCAAGGGTGGAGGCAGTCGGCCGTCACGGCCAGATCTCGGATCCCCACAACATCGGGTTATGGGGATCCGCTCGGCAGCGTCCGCCCTACCCGGTCACCACTTGTAGGTCCAGACGGTGTCGGTGTACGCGTCGGAGCTGCGTACGTAGATCCGGATGCGGGCGGTGCTGTCCTGGAACCACTGACCGGGTTGCCAGGCCTGCATGTCCCGTGTGGTGCAGTTCCCGGTGGGTGCGGCGGCATCGGGGTTGTCGACCACCTGGACCGGCCCGCTGCCGGTCGGGGTCGAGGTGTCGACCTTGTAGATGAGGACACCGGTGGCGCAGGCGCTGGAGTCGTTGGAGGCGGCCTTGCGGGACTCCGCGACGTAGGCGGTGGTGTCGCTGGTCTTGATCACCGCGAGTTTGTAGCCACTTCCGCCGTATTCCACCCCGGTCAGGGTCGTGGAGTACGTGTTCGCCGTGGACAGGCAGGAGACCTGGGAGTCGCTGATCCAGCCGAACTTCCACGCCTCCCAGGCGAAGTACTGCGGGGCCGGGCCCGAGATCAGGCCCATGAGGTCCCAGCCGCCGACGTACTGGTTGTGATCGCCGCTGAAGGCGTAGAGGTCGGGCAGGCCGAAGGTGTGGCTGGTCTCGTGGTCGGCGACCTTGTAGCCCCAGGTCCACATGTCCTGGCCGAAGGTCACCGCCCAGTGGATCGTCACCCACCTCTGGGTCGCCCGGTTCCACACGTGGGTCGGCTGGGCCGGGTCCTGGATGAAGGTGGGAGAGTGACCGATCGCGGCCGCGGTGCCGGTCGGCACGATGTAGAACATGTCGTACCGGGAAAGGTCGACGCCGGCGTCGGCGGCGCCGGTGAGCGCGTCCTTCACATACGTCTGGTGCGTGGCCCAGGAGAATCCGCGCTCCCAGTCGTAGTCGGTGGAGTTCTTCGGCATGCGCACCCAGTTGCCGTACGGGGCCTGAAGGTCGAGCCATGTCTTGCCGTTGGAAGCGTTCCACATCCAGTCGGCGGCTCCCGACAGCTGGTTGTAGTACGGGGTCAGGGGCAGGGATGTGCCGACGGCGTCGGGGAAGTCCACGTAGATCACGGCCACGTGTTTGGTGCCGACCGGGTTCTGGAACCGGGTGTAGTCGGTCGGTTGGCCCTCGTCGGTGTACCCGGTCGTCCCTTGCAGCGCACATGCCGAGGTGCTCCCGTTGTACGCGTGGGCGGGGTGGGCAAGTACGACGACCAGGGCGAGCAGGGCGGACAGGACCATGAGGAGCGACGCCGAGTGCAATGGGCGTCCGGTCCCGGCTGGGGAGCGCATGGTGCCTCCGGGGATTGGTGTTTGGGTGTGGGATCTGGACAGCATCGAACCGAGGCGGCGACGGACGGAATGGGCGTCGGTGAGGGCATGGGTGCCAGTGTGTCGGCCCGCTCGGCTCGTCGGCTGTTCGCGGCCGTGTGGGGTGATGAGGGCGGCGCGACCGCTTGCGTGGGGAGTTCTCACCCGGTCGCAGGGGCGGCCACGGCTCGAGCGGTTGTGGCACCCCGAGTCTTCGGCCGTGGTTCCCGAAGCCTGAGCCGTGCACTCCGGGTGCGCGGTTTACGCAAGGAGCAGTATTCGGCCGCCTGTACTCTGTCGGGGAGACATCAATAATCCATAACTCCGCGTTATGAGCCGGGGTTTCGAGGCCGGGGCACCTCGGATTGTTCGGCGGGCTGAGGGCATGCAGCGGTCCTCGACCGGCGGCGCTTCATCGGCTGCGAGATCCCCTGCACCGTCGGTGCCGGCGCCCACCCTGTCCCAGCGACGCGGAGCCGCCTGATGACCCGACGTCGGCCGTGGCAGGGGCACTGGTAACGGAGTACCGGCCGGCTGCGCTGCAATTACTGAGGTGCGCTGTCACTCCAGGACTTTCGACCGCGAACGAGGCCATTTTTAACAATCGTTACGTTTGTCAGGCTATAAAGTTGCTGTAAACCCCTGGGGTTGAGGGTGGGCGCGGGAGTACGGTTCCGGCGCTCGGCAGTAGGAGATCAAGTGCGGCCGTAGGGGCGGCCGCGACCTACGCCGAAGAAGCCGGAGACATCCATGCGTGGGTATTCCGCACGGCGCAGACCGCGCCGCGGGACGAAGAGCGGCGGCAGAAGGGCACTCGCCGCCGCAGCCGCCGCACTCCTGATAGCGGGGACGGGACCCGAGGCGGCGTTCGGGGCGAGCGACACGGACTCCAGCCGCCATGACGTGGCGGGCGAGGAGTCCCATGAACTGATGGAGTCGCTCGACGCGTTCAACGAGCCGAGACTCTCCCCCAGCGGACAGGTCACGCCGGGCGCGTACGCCGACGCCTGGGCGCACATCAAGAACATGCCGGTGAAGTCCGGGAGTTGGTCCGAGGTCACCACCTCCCCGTACAACGAGGACGCGCTGCACTACCGCGACCGGTCGGCCTCCAACTCCGGTGGCGGTGCAGGCCACTCGGCGGGCCGTATCGCCGCTCTGGCCACCGACCCGACGCGCCAGGGCGTGGTCTACGCGGGCGCCGCCGGCGGCGGCGTCTTCCGCTCCACGGACGACGGCAGAACGTGGACGCCGATCGCCGATCGGCTGCCCGCCCTGTCCGTGGGCGCCCTCGCGGTCGCGCCCGACGGCTCGCTGTGGCTGGCCACCGGCGAGGCGACCACCGCCTCCGACAACTATCTGGGCAGCGGCGTCTACCGGCTCGCGGACCCGGTCACCGGCACCTTCGGCGAGAGCGACAAGGTGGGCGGTACGGAACTGGACTCGGCCTCCATCCACACCCTCACCTTCGACGAGGCAGCAGGCTATGTCTTCGCGGCCTCCTCGCACGGCGTCTTCCGGCGCCCGCTGTCGGCCGGCCAGTCCACCGCCTGGACGAAGGTCCTCGCCCCCTGCGCCGGCGTCGGCATCAGCGGCGTGAGCTGCGGGGTGGACGGCCACTACGCGGACATCGCCAACGACATCGCCGTACAGCCCGGCAGCGACGGCACCAAGCTGCTCGCCAACGTGGCCTGGCGCAGCGGCGCCGACTACAACGGCTTCTACTACTCCACCGACGCGGGCACCACCTGGAAGCGCGCCAACCCGACCGGTGCGATCAACCCCGCCGAGATCGGCAACGCCGCCTTCGCGTACGCGGCCGACGGCAGCAGGCTGTACGTCTCGATGGAGTCCCCCAAGCTCCTCAACAAGTCCTCCGGCTCCGGCGTGTACTCGGTCCTCGCCGGCGTGTACGTCAGCCAGAGCGGCGACGCCAGCGGCTCGTTCAAGCAGATCGCGACCTCCTCGTCGCTGTCGAGGAGCGGCTCGGCGATGAAGGTCAACGAGATCGGCTCCGGCTACCAGCCCGGCTCCCAGTCCTGGTACGACCAGGTGATCGCGGTCGACCCGAGCGACCCGAACCACGTCTACCTGGGCCTCGAGGAGATGTTCGAGTCCCGGAACGGCGGCGCCACCTGGAAGACGATCGGCCGCTACTGGAACTTCGGCATGCCGTGCTTCTCGTACGACCCGGCCGCGAACTCCTGCGACGGCGACGTGATGCACTCCGACCAGCACGCCCTCGCCTTCTCGCAGTGGAAGGGCAGCACGCCTCAGGTGTTCGTGGGCAACGACGGCGGCGCCTACGCCCGCCCCACCACGCAGACCACCGCCGGCTGGCGCAACCTCAACGAGTCGGGCACCCTGCGCAACCTCCAGTACTACTCGGTGCGCGCGGGCAAGATGACCGACGGCAGCGGCGAGGCCGTCTGGGGCGGCCTGCAGGACAACGGCGTCTCACTGCTCGCGCCCAAGGGCGCGACCTACCAGGGGCAGCAGCTCAACCCGGACGGCGAGATGGTCTCCCCGTTCGGCGGTGACGGCGGCGACCAGCTGGTCAACCCCGCCGACGGCTGCCAGACGGTCGGCGAGTACGTCGACCTCGCGCTGCAAATCACGGACAACTGCGGCTACACGGCGAGCGACGACGGTTCCGAGGACGTGATCACCGACATCGCGCCCGGCGACCCGGGGGCCCGCTTCATCGCCCCGTTCAGCGCGGACGAGACCGACCCGAACGGCCTGTGGGTCGCGGGCGGCCAATACGTCTGGGGCAACACCGCAACCTGGAAGAGCACCTCCGGAGCCGACTGGACCCAGCTGTACGACCTGGGCGCCGGCCGCTCCGCCTCAGCGGTCGCCAGCCGCAACCACGTGACGTGGGCGGCCTGGTGCGGCCCCTGCTCCAAGGTCGACGGGACCTTCGGGCGGGGCATCGCCACCAACTACGGCGGCACCTGGCACCAGGTGAACCTGCCCGCCGCCTTCCCGAACCGGTACATCGCCGGCCTGACCATCGACCCGTCCGACGCCTCCGGCAAGACGGTCTATGCGGTGATCAACGGCTTCTCGCGGCACTGGAACGAGGGCCCCGGCGCGGGATACGGCCACGTCTGGAAGACCACGGACGGCGGCATGACCTGGACGGACATCAGCGGCGACCCCGCGGCCGCGGACTCCTTCCCGGACGCCCCGGCCAACGCGGCGCTCGTCACCAAGAACGGCACCCTCGTGGTCGCCACCGACCTGGGCGTGTTCACCAGCACCTCGGCGGGCCACTGGGCACGCCTCGGCACCAACCTGCCCACCTCGCCGGCGGTCTACCTCTCGCCGAGCTCGGACGGCAGCCAGGTGTACGTGGCCACGCACGGCCGCGGCATCTGGAAGACACCGACGGCGTAACGCGACACCCGGCCCCTCCACGCTGTGCCCGGCGTTGCCCGGGCACAGCGTGGAGGCCCCCGGACTGATCAGGGTGCCAAGCCTTCCGAGCGGGCGCCGGGCGACGCAGCAGGCGCCTGCCACGGGGTGCAGGGCAGCAAGCCGGGACACCCTCCGGCCTGATGCTGACCGTTTGCTGACTCAGACGCGGCGATCATGGGTCAGCTGTCGGCAGGTGTTCGAGGACTCACACTCACCTGTTGCTGACGCCTCCGCTCCCGCGGGTCCGGCGTGGGGGCCCTTCGGCCTGACACCATGGCTCACTTCCCGTAAGGGAGACAGCGGCCCAGATCGTACGGGTGCCGTCGTCAGCCACGTGTGTGCCGAGCGCTCGGGTGCAACTGGCGACGATTCCGAGACCGCGACCGAACCCTGTGGCATTGTGCCAGTGCTTCCCTGTGGAGACCCTTCCTTGGTCGCGCACCTGAATCCGCAGGTGAGTTCGGTTCCTCCGCAGGTTGGCGGTGATAACGGTGCTGTCGGTGTGAACGATGGCGTTCGTCGCAAGTTCCGTGGCGACGAGCAGGGCCGTATAACGGATGCTCTGGTCCGCCAAGTGCTGCTGGTCCAGCCATAAGCGAGTCAGATAACGGCAGATCGGAACGGATCGGTCCATTGCGGGGAAATGGACGGTGACGATGTGCGATCGGCACGAGGCGGTGGCCAGTGCCCGGACCGCCGACGAGTCAGGCCATCGCTCGATGTCCTGGGGGGAAAGATCGATCCGCGCGCACGCACGTGTGGTCAACATGTCTTGTCACTCCTGGTCCTGTGGGATGCAGGCCGCAGCGAGAAGTGCTGGCGCCCTGGGCGCGGTCCAGCGCCGACGTCGAGGAGGCGCGCCCTGCGCGTCAGACATGAAGAGCGTGCATCTCTGCATCGACAGCGGCCTAGTGGTCTTCCATCGCCGGCGAGGCGTGGATGGGCTGTTGCCGGGAACACGTCTCCAGGCTTCCCACCACTGCGCCCGGCATCGAAGGCGTAGCACCGATCCCGTCAGGGGCTGCCGCAACTCCTACAGAAGAGCGGGGGTCCCCAACTGGCCATACAGGGAGTGACGGCGTTCACGGCTGTCCTGTTTCGGCAACTCGCTCCGTTTCACGGGGATGCGGAAATTACGCGTCAGCCGACGCCGGCCGACGCCGGCTGACGGATCCAACACCTCTCGCGGGGTGCCCATCGTGGTAGCCCGCCGTGCAGCGGCCGGCACGAAACCGACGCGTTGAAAGCGGACGACCACTCCGCCGGAGAGGACGGGCGGCCCACCATTGGATGTAACCGTTATCCACCGGATTGGCATATGGCGACAACACTTACCCGAAGGCGGACACCCGGATGGCCTAACCTGTTGTGATGAAAATATCGGTTTGCATGCGGGGCGCATGGGTGACCAGACGGATTGATGGTGCCGCTCGCACACTATGTGCATCATGATGCTTCCACAGATTCATTCGGGAAGCCCGATAGTCCTCAGAATGCTGGCGATTTTCTCGCACGGCAGTCGACGTCTGCCGTATTGCAGCCAAGAGCCGATCGATGCGACGCTTTCCGGCCACGGTGTCGATCAGACGGTATGACCTTCCGGTGCCAACTGGATGTGCTGCCGCCCCGCCGCTTCGGTCGCGCATGCGCACCGGACCAGCCTGCCGGTCCTCGCACTTCGCCTTCAAAGTCGGCCGAAAACAGGCAAGTTGGGTGACTTCCCTCCCGTGGGAACGATGGCAACGGTCGGGGCGGTGCACGTACTCCGATCGGGTGACGCAGGCGCCGCCCCTCTTGAGATGCCACTCATCCGTGTCGCATTACTGGACTACGAGCCGGCGGGTTGCCCATCCCTTTCCGGGGACGTGACTGCTACCCGTTCCGGTCGTCACTCCCAGCACGCGAAGTATGCGGCGATCAGGTCGAGTTCTCGTTCACAGGCAGCCACCTCCCGGACAGTTGGAGGCAACCGCTCCCACCGGCCTCGTCGCCGATGAGTGAACCAGTAATCTCTTCAAGGGAGTGCCAACATGTTCCGTTACCGTCTTGCCGCCGCCACCGTCACCGCCACCATGGCGGCGGGCGCCGTCGTCGGCATCGCTCCTCTGGCCATGGCCACGCCCGCCGCCGCAGCTGCCTCAGCCTGTGTCGGCGACCTGCAGTCCGCGCAGACGTCGAACAACGCCGCCATCGCGGCCGACCAGGCCGACGACCCCGCTGCCGCCCGCACCCACAACGTGGCCACCGCCGCCTACCTCGAGGCCGCCATCAGTGACTGCCAGGGACAGCCGCAGGTCGTAGGGGCCGGCATCCTCATGGCCAGCGCGACCAACGCGACCGCCCTCGTGTACCACATTCTCGGATCCTCGAGCGCGGCCCTGAGCTCCGAGCAGGCGACTGCTTCGGCAATCAGCCAGGCACTGGCCAACGCGTCCTGACCGGTACATGCGCAGGTGGCCCTTGCGGCAACGCCCCCTGCTCCCGTCCGTCCCTGCGTGAGCCGGGACGAGCCGCCCGCCGGGACCGTCATCACCCCCCTCCGGCCCGGCGGGCGGTAAGCGGGCAGGGCACAGACCCTCTCTCCACAGATGGGGGCCTGGGCGTCGGTGAGTTCGCGTCCGCCGCCTGCCCTGCAGATTCTCTGCGTCCGCCCTCACGTCTGGCAGGTCATCATGCCGGTTTCCGCCTTCATCAATTCTCTGTGCCGCTCCTTCCTCATGGCATCCCGATGCCTGCTTCCCCCACTTCACCACCTTCCGCTCACTCTTGAGAGGACAAATTCGCCGCACAGCGGTGATGACCGGGCATCGGAGCCGAAAGTGCCGAATTCCGTTCGAGTGATGCTTTCCGGAGGCCCGGAATGGGTGCCGGTTCCTGTCGTATGGGAAGTCACATCCCTGGAATCCGAGCCCAAAGTGAAGGTCCTGTGCGGCAACGCCTACGAACATTTCGAGTTCTCAGGTCTGTACTCCGCCCATGACGGGGAGCAGTTGCCCGTCTACCGCTGGTGCCGTCGCACCTACGTGGCCGAATAGCCCACCATCTGACCCTGAAGGGAATACCCATGACCGACTCACTGTCACAGGCGGGTGCCTCGTGAGGCGGCGCACCGGCGCACGTGCGCGGGACGCCGTCGTCACCGGAATCGGACTGTGCCTTCCAGGTCTGGAGGATCCGGTGTTCACCGCCGACGACCTCTGGAAGGTCGCCTCCACCGGAACGTCCTGTCTCGTCAAGAAGGGCGTCTACTACGGCAGCGTCAACCTCCCGGCAGCGGTGTTCAAAGAGCGTGTGCCCGGCATCCCGGAATTCTTCTCACGCCACTACACGGACGCCCATCGCTTCGGGCTGGTCTCGCTCATGCAGGCGTGCCTGGACGCCGGCCTCGATGTGCAGCGCGACCTGGAAGAGGCCGCCGTCCTGGTGGGCCGGGGCGGAGTGGATGCCAACATCGACAGCTACCTCGCCGTGCTGCGGGCCGATCCGGCGACCTATCCCGTCGCCGACGCACTGGAAATGTTCGTCGCGGCGGAACAGGCCATCACCCCGTCGGACGTCGCCCTGGTCCAAGGCGCGCTCACTCGGTCGAGAGGCGCCAACTTCACGGTGTCGTGCGGCTGTGCCTCGTCCGCGCTACAGGTCGGCAACGCCCTCGGCATGATCGCCACCGGTGAGACCGACATCGCCGTGGTGACCGGAGTCGACGTCTTCAGCATCACGATGATCCGCAACATCCAGCGCCTGTTGAGCGGAGCCCAGGATGCGTACGACGCCATGCGCTCCCAGGACATGCCCGGCCTCCTGCCGTCGTTCGACGCCCTCATGCGTCCGTACGACGAACGTGCCGACTGCATCAACCACGGCGAGGGGTCCGCAACCATCATCATCGAGAGCCGGGAGCACGCCTTCGGACGAGACGCGGGACTCTACGGTCAGATCCTGTCGCAGGTCACCACGCGGGACGGGCTCGCGAACCCGCTGGCCTGTGACGAGACCGGGAAAGCACTGGTGTCCGCCGTGCGAAGGTGTCTCGGTGACACCTGGGACATCGATCAGGTGCCGTACATCCACGGGGGCAGCGACGGCAACATGGTCGTCACCTCGTTCGAGGCGAATGCGGTCAGGGAGCTGTACGGCTCGGCGTCACGCGACCTCCTCATGTCCTCACAAGAAGGTTGCTTCGGGCACAACGGCGCTCCGGCCGGCTGTCTCGGGGTGGCGCTGACCCTGCTGATGATGCGGAACCGTCAGGTGTGTCCGACGGCCAACTGCGAACAGCCGGCCGACCAACTGACCTTCAACCCGGTCCCCGGGACGGTGCCCCACCCGCTCGACTTCGACTACGCCTTCAGCTTCAACTACCAAGTGGGAGGGGTGAAAAGCGCGATCCTGCTGGGCGGCCCGGACGTCTGATCCCCGCCCTGTCCGCCCCCACCGTTCCGCGGTGTCACCCGCTCCGGACAGTGGAGAACCCACGGAGCCAGGTGCTGCCCGCCTCCACGGTATCCCGTGAACGCGTGCGGACGGACGCCACGCGCATCCGCACGGGCCGGCTCTCGTGCAGGAGCCCGCCGTCGTACGGCCCGACAGGCGGCCCGTCCCCCTCTTCCGGGCGCAGCCCGCGCTCCTCCCATCTCCCACCGACAAGGAGACTTCCGTGACCAACGACAAGCGCGGCCCTCGGTCGGCGAACGTGCCCATCGCCGTCATCGGCATGGGATGCCGCCTCCCCGGAGACACCGACTCCCCGGCCGCACTATGGCGCCTGCTGGTGGAGGGGCGCGAAGCAGTCGGCGCTCCACCGCCCGGCCGGGATGTGGCCGGTGCTGGGCTCGGGGCGCCCACCGACGCGCGCCCCGCCCTGCACCGGGGCGGCTATCTGAAGGACGTCTCGCGGTTCGACGCGGACTTCTTCGGAGTCGCGGGTCGTGAGGCCGACGTTCTGGACCCCCAACACCGGCTCCTGCTGGAGGTCGTCTGGGAGGCCCTGGAACACGCCGGGCTGCCCCCCGACCGACTCACCGGTTCTGCGACCGGCGTGTTCACGGGGCTGAGTTACAACGATTACATGGACCAACTGGCCGGACAGCCGCAGGAACTCGAAGGCTCCATCCTGACGAACGGCCACTGCGTCGCCGCCGGCCGAGTCTCCTACCTCCTCGGCCTGCACGGCCCCAGTATCGCTCTCGACACCGCGTGCTCCTCCTCGCTGGTCGCCTTCCACCTGGCCTGCGAGGCTCTGCACCGCGAGGAGTGCGACCTGGCCCTCGCCGCCGGCGTCACTCTCATGCTTGCTCCCCGCATCACCCGGTCCTTCGCCCGGATGGGCATGCTCTCCCCGACCGGCCACTGTCACACCTTCGACGCCGCGGCGGACGGATTCGTCCGCGGTGAGGGCTGCGGCGTCGTCGTCCTCAAGCGCCTGTCCGAGGCCCGCAGGGACGGCGACCGCATCCTTGCCGTCGTCCGCGGGTCCGCGGTGAACCAGGACGGCCGTTCCGACGGCCTCGCCGCCCCTTCCGCCGATGCACAGCAGGCCCTCTACCGCGCCGCGCTCCACCGGGCCGGTGTCGACCCGGCCCGGATCTCACTGATCGAAGCTCACGGCACGGGCACCCCCGTGGGCGACCCCGTGGAGTTCGCGAGTCTCGCCGCCGTGTACGGCAATGGTCTCTCACCGTGCGCACTCGGCTCGGTCAAGACCAACCTCGGCCACCTGGAGCCGGCCGCCGGAATCACCGGGCTGATCAAGACCGTCCTGTGTCTGCAGCACGGCATGATCCCTCCGAACCTGCATTTCACCCGCTGGAACCCGGCCATCGCCGCGGACGCCACCCGTCTGTTCGTCCCATTCGAAAGCACGCCGTGGCCCGCCAAGGAACCGGTCAGGTTGGCCGCTGTGTCCTCGTTCGGCTTCTCCGGCACCAACGCCCACGTGATCCTGCAGGAGCCTCCGCGGCCCGCCCGCTGGGCCGGCCTGCCCGCCCGCCGTCGCCCCGGGCCGGTACCGCCCGAGGTGATCCTGGTCGGGGCCGGATCCCACCGGGCTCTGCCGGACGCTGCCCGCAGACTGGCCGACTGGCTGGACACGGACGGCGCGAACGTCCCGCTTCGAGACGTCGCCCACACCCTGGCGCTGCGACGCAGGCCCGGCCGGGGACGCCTCGCGGTCGTCGCCCGCTCCCGCACCGAGACCACCGACACGCTCCGGCTGTTCGTCAACGGCCTGCCGACTCCGGCCCTCGTGTCCGGCACGGCCGATGTCACCGCCCCCCGCCGTCCTGTGTGGGTGTTCTCCGGCCAAGGCTCCCAGTGGGCCGGCATGGGCCGCCAACTCCTGGCCCAGGACGAGGCGTTCCGGAAGGCTCTGGCCGAGGCAGACGCCCTGATTCGCAAGGAGGCGGGCTTCTCCGTGTTGGACCTGATCCGGGCCGGCGAGTCGGTCACCGGATGCCCACGGGTCCAACCGGCCCTGTTCGCGCTGCAGATCTCCCTGGCCGCAACCTGGCAGGCACACGGCGTCCGACCCGCCGCCGTGATCGGCCACTCCATGGGAGAGGCCGCGGCCGCGGTCGTGGCCGGAGCCCTCACCCTCGCCGACGGCGTCCGCGTCATCTGCCGTCGCTCGGCGCTGCTGGAGCGGATCGCCGGCACGGGCGCCATGGCCACCGTCGGTCTGGGCCGGGCCGCGGTGGAAGCCGCACTCGTCGACGAAGGCGCCGACGGCGTGTCCGTGGCCGTCCTGGCGGCGCCCGATGCCACCGTCGTCTCCGGCGACGCCGACCAGATCACCCGTCTGGTCAGCCGGTGGGACGAGCGCGGAATCGCCGCCGTACCCATCGCGGTGGACGTCGCATCGCACAGCCCTCACGTCGACCCTCTGCTGTCCGATCTGCACCAGACACTCTCCGGCCTCGTTCCCCGCCCGCCTGACATCCCCTTCTACTCCACCGTGACAGAGGACCCGCGGCAGAACCTCCTCCTCGACGCCGCGTACTGGTGCGACAACCTCCGACGGCCCGTTCGCTTCCACCCCGCCGTAGCCGCGGCCGCCCAAGACCGGCACCAGGTCTACATCGAGATCTCGCCCCATCCCGTGGTCACCCAGTCCCTCACGGACAGCCTGGCCCAGTTGGTTCCCAACGCCGTCGTTCTGCCCACTCTGCGTCGCGCGCAGGATGAAGTCGCCACCTTCCGGACCCAGCTCGCCGCCTTCCACTGCAACGGCGGCACCGTCGACTGGACTCCCATGTACGGCAACGGCGTCCTGGCCGACGCGCCCACCACCACCTTCGATCGCATGCGCCACTGGGCTGCGGGCCCGGCGCCACAGGTCGACGGCGGGGCCCTGCCCGGCCGACACACCGAGGTCCCCGGTGACCCGGTCCGGCACAGCTGGCACGCCACCGCTCCTGCCCAGCACCTGCCCTGGCTCGACGACCACCGCGTCCACGGCGCCCCTGTCGTACCGGGCGCCGGCTTCTGCGCGGTGTTCCACACCGCGGCCCTCACCGCACTGACCGGTGCCGCCCCCGGCCTCGACCTCATCGACATCGCCTTCCACGACCTGCTGCCCCTGAACAATGACACCGAACTGAGCACCACCGTCACTCTCACCGACGGCGGTCAGGCAACCTGCGAGATCCACTCCCGTACCCCGGACGGCTCCTGGCAACTGCACGCCTCAGCCATCGCCCGCCGGGCACTCGCGTCCCGCGACACCCGTGCCGCCTCCGTCCCCGCACTGCACGGCAAACATCCCATCCCCCTTGATCCCGGCAGGCTCTACGCCAGGCTGCGCGCCTGTGGACTGGAACACGGCCCCGCCTTCACCGGCATCACCGCACTGCGGACCACCAAGGGGCAGGAGAGTTTCTGGGCCCGCATCCAACTACCGCGCACGGCCCTCACCCCTGCCCCCGCCCTGAGCGTCCACCCCGTCCTCCTCGATCTGTGTCTCCAACTGCTCGTCGCGGGAGCGGGCCGAGAGACTGCACCCGCACCGATCCTCCCGGTCGGGGTCGGTGCCCTCCGCCTCCTCGGAGACCCTGCTCGGGCCGTGTACGCCCACGCGTTGATCACCGAGAACAGCGATGCGACACTCGCCGGCAATGTCCGCGTCCTGGATGCCCACGGCCGTCCGGTCGTCGCCCTCGACGACGTGCGTTTTCTGCGGGGCGCACCTGCCGGAGAGACCCCCGTCGACCAGTGGTTCATGGAACTCGGCTGGCACCCCGTCCCCCGGCCCGGCGCCGACCCGAATCCGCCCGGAAACTGGCTCGTCCTCGGCGAGGGGGACGGCCGGGCCGAACGCCTGGCCGGGCTCCTGCGCTCCGTCGGCGCCCGCGTCGAGGCGCGGGAGATTCCTCTGGACTCGCAGGCACTCGCCTCGCTGGCCGAGACCTTCGGCCGGCACCTGGCTGCCGCAAGCGACCCATGGCGCGCAGTCGTCCTGCTGTGCGGCGCACCCTCAGCTGACACCACTGACCCCACTCAGGGCGCGCAACAGCGCGCACGGCGGCTGCTCGCTCTGGCTCAGGCGGCCGACGAGCACCGCGGAACATGGCGTCTGTACGCGGCCACCCACCACGCGTACGCCGTTACGGCGGAGGAATCCGGCCACCCCGCGCACAGCACCGTGCGCGGCGTGGCACGCGTCCTGGCGGTCGAGCGGCCCCGTATGCACCCCACCCTCGTCGACACCGACCCCGACGAGCACGGGCTGCGCACACTGGCCGCCGAACTCCTCGCCGGCGCGCCCGAAGACGAGGTGGCACTGCGCGGTGACACCCGGTACGTCGCGCGCATCGACCGGGCTCCCGTCACACCCGCCGAAGGCACGGCCCGAACCACCCGAACCGTCCACTTCGAAGACGACGGGTTCCGCCTGCACGTCGGGCGGCTCGGAGATCTCGACAGCCTCGAACCGGCCGCGACCGGCCGTCGCCGGCCCGGCAAGGGCGAGGTGGAGGTACGCGTCCATGCGGCGGGCGTCAACTTCCGTGATGTCCTGACCGCCCTGGGGATGCTCGGCTCCGAGCCCGCCACCCCCTACCGCATCGGTTTCGAGTGCGCGGGCGTGGTCAGCGCCGTGGGACCTGGCGTGGACCACCTCCGTCAAGGGGACACCGTGCTCGCCGTTCAGCTGGAGGGCGGCGCCTTCGCCCCCTTCGTCACCGTCCCTTGCGCCGCCGTCGCTCCCGTACCGCAAGGCTTGGCGCCTGCGACGGCGGCAGGACTGCCCACGGCCTACCTCACCGCGTGGTATGCCCTGCAGCACGTCGCACGGCTCGCACCCGGTGAACGCGTGCTGATCCACTCCGCAACCGGAGGCACCGGCCGGGCTGCGATCGCCGTCGCCCGTCTCCTGGGCGCAGACGTGCTGGCGACGGCCGGCTCGGAGGAGAAACGGCATCAGCTGCGCGGGATGGGAATCCGCTGCGTCATGGACTCCCGCACCTTGGACTTCGCCGAACAGACTCGTCGGGCCACCGACGGACAAGGGGTCGACGTCGTCCTCAACTCCCTTGCCGGACCCGCCGTCCGCGCCGGACTCGAAAGCCTGCGCCCGTTCGGCCGCTTCGTGGAACTGGGCGTACGCGACATCATGGCCGACGCTCCCCTCAAGCTCGGCCCGCTGCGCCACAACATCACCTTCAGCACAGTCGATCTCATCGAACTGCAGCAACGCCGACCGAAGTTGTTGGCCTCGGTGCTGCGCGAGGTGATGGACCACATCGCCGCGGGGAGGCTCAAACCGCTGTTGTGCACCGAGTACCCCCTGGACCGCGCGGCCGCCGCCTTTCGGCTGATGGCTCGTGCCCGACACACCGGCAAGGTCGTGCTGACCGTTCCCGACCGGGGAGAGACCACCGCCGTGGTGCCCGAGGGCCCGCCCGTCGTGCGCAACGACGGCGCCTACATCATCACCGGGGGGCTGGGAGGACTGGGCCTGGCCACCGCCTGCTGGCTGGCCGAGCAGGGAGCGGGCCGCATCGTCCTCAACGGGCGCCGTCCCCCGTCGCTGGACACCGCTCGCACCGTCAACGACCTGGCCACCGACACCACGGTCATTCTGGGCGACATCTCGCAGCGCGACACCTCGGAACGGCTGGTCGAGGCTGCCACCAAGGGTGGTGTACGGCTGCGCGGCGTGGTGCACTGCGCCATGGTTCTCGACGACGCCGCGTTGACCACCATCCGCGACAACCAGCTCAAGCGCGTATGGGCGCCCAAGGTCACCGGTGCATGGAACCTCCACGGGGCCACGGCCGACCGGTCACTGGACTGGTTCGTCGTCTACTCCTCGATGAGTTCCCTGCTGGGCAACGCTGGACAGGGCACGTACGCAGCAGCCAACGCCTGGCTCGACGCCTTCGCCACCTGGCGCACACGCAACGGCTTGCCCACACTGGCCGTCGGCTGGGGCCCGTGGGGAGAAACAGGGCAGGCCGTCGACTTCGCCGAGCGCGGTTACGAGACGATTCCCACTCGAAAGGGCTTGGAAGCGCTCCACTGCCTCCTCGCCCACCAAAGGGTCCGGACCGCAGTGATCCCCGGACCTCCCCAGACCTGGATCCCCCGTGCAGCCGCGGATTCCAGCTTGTTCACCCTCCTCGCCCCGGACAGTGTCCACACGGAGCAGAAGCAGACCGGAACCGGAAGCTCGGACATCCGCGCCCGCATCGAGGCGCTGCCTGCCGGCATCGCCCGCCAGACCGCCCTGGAGAGCTACCTGGCAGACCACATCCGGGCCATCCTGCGCACCAGCAGCGCCACACTCGACCCGAACACCCCGTTGAAGTCCCTGGGTTTCGACTCGCTCCTTGCCACCGAGCTGCGGATCCGCCTCGACGCCGACCTCGCTGTCCGCCTCGCGAGCAACTTCGTCTGGCAGCATCCGACGGTCGCCTCCCTCGCCACGGCCCTGGCCGCTCACATGGGCCTCGCCCTGCAGGAGAACGCTTCGTCCTCCGAGACCTAGTCATCGCACCGGACGGATCCCGCCCTGCAGTTGTGTCCCGCTCCCGTCGGCAGCGGGACACGGCCGTGTGCGAGCCGTCCGTCCGCTTCCGTTCGCGCTCATCACGAGCAGCCCTTACCGGCGACTGACGCCCCGGTCGTGCAGCCGACCCGAGACAGACTCGCCATCCCGTTCTGGTCGAAGTGACTGGCCCTGCCGTCCTGCTGTACCAGTCGTCCCTGTTGGGCAGCCCTCGCACGGGGGATGAGGGTCCAGGTGCCGTCGGCGCGGTGCAGGGCGGCGGAGTGCCAGGGGGTGGTCCAGGCATCCGGGGCGTCGAGGAGGCGGATGCCGAATTTCGGGGCGCTGATGGGCTGCGGGTGGATGGACAGGCGTACGGCGCGAGGGTGGTGTTCGGCGATCAGGGTGCCCCAGGCGCGGCTGCGTTGGACAACGCCGTAGGCGCGTTGGCGGCACGCGCGTTGGAGGGCGGAGCGGCTGCCGGTCCAGTCGGCGGCGTCCTCGACGAGGAAGCGGGTGATGCCCCGGTAGAGAGCGAGGGCCTGATCGTCGGCGCGGATCTCGGCCCGGAGGGCCTCCAAGGTGGGGGCGTAGCGCTCGTGGACAAGAGTGCGTTTCGTGTCGTGGGGGAGATCACCGAGGGCGTCGCGCAGGTCGAAGACGGACAGTCTGTACAGGCCCATCCGGCCTATCTGTGTTCGTAGGTCGTCGGCGTAGGCGTCGATGTGGTCGTCGGGGACACCTATGAGGTCGCCGAAGACGTGGCCGTCCGAGCAGATGATCAGACGGGCGCCGGGCGGGTAGATCCGCTCGATCTCGGTGCACAGGGTGTTCAGGAAGGTCAGAGAGAGGCGTTCGCCCTGGTCGGGGAGGTGACCGAGGACCTTGGCCGGGTTGGGGGACTTGCAGGGGAAGCCGGGCAGGGTGAAGACGACGGGCGAGCCGTCGCGTACGAAGGCGGAGATGCGCCGCAGTTGGTGCGGGAACGCCTCGGCTGTCGCGGGGGTCCGGTCGCTGGTGCGGTGGTGGGGCAGCAGCAGGTTCAGGATCTGGGTGCCGATGCGGGCGGGGAGGGTGTCCGGCGCGGTCGTCAGGGGCATGTCGTTCCTCCTGGAGTACGAGGGTGTGCGAGGGCACGTCGACATGGCGCCGTGGCGGGAGTCGATGCCAGGCGCCTGGGGTCAGGGGGTGTGGGTCAGCCGGCGCCGGGTCGGCTGGTGTGGCCTGACCCGGTCAGCGGTACGTCGGTGTCAGAGGCGGCGGTCGTAGCCGACGGGGAGGTGGTTGGTGCCGCGGCCGAGGACGGCCGGGATCCACTTGATGTCCTCGTCTTTGATGGCCGGATGGAGGCCGGGCAGGCGGGCGAGGAGTGCGCCGAGGGCGATCTGGAGTTCGGCGCGGGCGAGGGCGGCGCCTGGGCAGAAGTGGACGCCGTGGCCGAAGGCGAGGTGGGGGTTGGGCGAGCGGTCGAAGTCCAGGGTGTCCGGGTCGGGGAAGCGGCGCGGGTCCCGGTTGGCCGCGCAGAGGGAGACGATCACGGAGTCGCCGGCCGGGACCTCGGTGCCGTGCAGGTCGCTGTCCTTGTCGAAGAAGCGCCAAGTGGTGAGCTCGAAGGCGCTGTCGTAGCGGAGGAGTTCCTCGACGGCGCGGGGCAGCAGGTCCGGGTTGTCGCGTAGCCGGGCGAGCTGGTCCGGCTTGCGGAACAGGGCGATCAGGGCCGTGGTGATCTGGTTGGTGACCGGCTCCTGGCCCGCGACGAGGAGCTGGAAGATCATCGAGTCCAGCTCCTCCTGCGACAGTTCGCGGCGGTCGCGGGCCAAGACGAGGCGGCTGAGCAGGTCGTCGTCCCAGTGTTCACGCTTGTGGGCCACCACATCGCCGATGTAGCTCTGCAGGCCGTGCAGGCGGGCCTCGTAGAGGGGGCGTCCGGGGTCGGTGGGGCCGACCGGCTGGACGACCTTGCCCCAGTCGCGGTCGAAGCGGGCCGCGAGTTCCTTCGGGAGGCCGATGACTTCGGCGAGGACCTGGAAAGGGAAGTGGGCGGCGAATCCGGTGACGAGGTCCGCGGGGCCGTGCTCCGGCAGTGCGTCGACGAGGGCGTCGGCCAGTTCCTGGAAGCGGGGGCGGAGCTGCTCGATGCGGCGCGGGGTGAAGGCGTCCGTCACGAAGCGGCGCATCCGGGTGTGCTTGGGCGGGTCCTGGTGAAGGAGGTGCACCTGGAGCTGGGAGTGCTGTGGCTCGGGCATGATCGAGGCTCGGGCTCGCCAGCGGTCGTTGCCACGGTCGTGGTTCTTGCCGAGGCGGTCGTCGTTCAGCGCGGCGTGGGCGGCGTCGTAGCCGGTGACGAGCCAGGCTTGGACGCCGCTGGGGAAGAGGACCCGGTGGACGGGGCCGGCCTCGCGCATCTGCTCATACAGGGGGTAGGGGTTGCTCTTGTAGGGGCAGCCCGTCAGCGGCACGGGGTCGGGCAAGGTGTCCGGATCTGGCACTGGATGCTGTTCCTGGAGGGTCATGGGGAGGCTCCTCAGAGGGCGAGTTCGGGCTGGTGGTGGTCCAGCCACAGGGCGAGGTCGACGACGCGTTCGAGGCGCAGGCGGTGGCCCCACTCCAGTCGGTCGGGCGGGGTGTCGAGGCAGGGCTTGATGCGGGTCTCGTCAGCCAGGGCACGGACCTGTTCGGTGGCGAGCGCGTCGCGGGCCAGGTCCTGCAGGCCGCGGTTGTAGTCGGGGTGGTGGGTGGCCGGGTAGTGGTTCTTGGGGCGGTGCAGCACCGACTCCGGAGCCAGGCCGGCGCCCATCGCGCGCAGCAGGCTCTTCTCCCGTCCGTCGAAGCTCTTCAGCGCCCAGGAGGTGGTGAAGGCATACTCGACGAGCCGGTGGTCGCAGTACGGGACGCGGACCTCCAGGCCCTGCGCCATGCTGAGGCGGTCCTTGCGGTGCAGGAGCTGGCGCAGCCAGCGGGTCAGGGACAGGTGCTGCATCTCGCGTTGGCGGTGTTCGGCGGGACTCTCTGCGTCCGTGTGCGGTACGGCGGCGAGGGCGGCGCGGTAGGTGTCGTCGCGGAACTCGGCGATGCGAAGGTCGAGTTCCGGGTTCAGGGGCATGGCGGCCTCGTCGCCCGTCACCAGCAGCCACGGGAAGGTCTGCGCTGCCAGAGCCTTCGGGTTGTGGAACCAGGGGTAGCCGCCGAAGACCTCGTCGGCCGCCTCGCCGGAGAGGGCGACGGTGGAGTGCCGGCGGATCTCGCCGAACAGCAGGTACAGCGACGTATCCATGTCGCCGACACCGATGGGTGAGTCGCGGGCCACGATGACGGCCTTGCGGTGCTCCGGGTCGAGCAGGGCGCGCGGGTCGAGGACGACAGTGCTGTGGTCGGTGCCGATGAAGGCGCCGGCCTCGATGGCGTAGGGCGTGTCGTGGCCGGTGCGCAGGACGTCGCCTGTGAACTGTTCCGCCTGGTCGCTGTAGTCGACGGCGTAGGAGCGGATGCGGGCGTCCGGACCTTCGCGCAGGCGGAGTTCGTCGGCGAGCAGGGCGGTCAGGACGGTGGAGTCGATGCCACCGGAGAGCAGGCTGCACAGCGGGACGTCCGCTTCGAGCCGGCTGCGGGCCGCGGCAGCGACCATGACGCGGATCCGCTCGATGGCCGTGTCCTGGTCGTCGGTGTGCTCGGCGGCCTCCAGCTGCCAGTAGCGGCGTTCACGGATGCCGCCCCCGTCCAGGACGAGCACGCCGCCCGGCTCGACCTCCCTGACACCGGACCACACGGTCGGGCCGGTGTTGAACAGCAGGCTGTACGCCTCCCGCAGCCCGTCCGCGTCCACCCGGGGCCGTATCTCTGGATGGGCGAACAGGGCCTTGGGCTCGGAGGCGAAGGCGAGGCCGCCGTCGACAGTGGCCCAGAACAGGGGCTTCACCCCGAGCCGGTCGCGGACCAGGAGCAGGCTCTGAGCGCGTTCGTCCCAGACGGCGAAGGCGAACATGCCCTCCAGGTGCTCGGCCACCGCCTCGCCCCACTCGGCGTACGCCCGCAGCACCACCTCGGTGTCACTGCGCGTGCGGAACGCATGGCCTCGGGCGCGCAGTTCGGTGCGCAATTCGTGGTGGTTGTAGACCTCGCCGCTGTAGCTGAGCACGATGGCCGGCTCGTCGGGCCGGTCGGTCATCGGCTGTACGCCGCCATCCAGGTCGATGACGGCCAGGCGTCGGTGGCCGATCGCGGCCCGCTCGCCGAGCCAGACGCCTCCGGCGTCGGGGCCCCGCGGGGTGAGGGTGGCGGTCATGGCCTCGATGATCGGGGCCTGGGGACGGGCGTCGCTGTGGAAGGACGCCCAGCCGGCGATTCCGCACATGGGAACGACTCCTCGGTCAGGGGTGGTGGGCGGCGGGAGCCGCGTCGGTGGACATCTCTTGCACGAGCGCCGGCCTGCGTCCTTGCAGTGCGAGCAGGGGTACGGCGATACAGGCGGCGACTGCCGCCAGGGTCAGCCCGGCCGTCACGCCGTCATCGCCTCCGGCCAGACCCCAGGCGGCGGTGGCCAGGGCCGGGCCGAGGGTGAAGCCGAGGCTGCGGGCCAGCTGTACGGAGGAGCCCACGGTCGCCGTGCGGTCCGCCGGGGCGGCACCCATGACGAGGGCCTGGGTCGGGCCGCCGTTCAGGCCCATGCCGAGGCCGGCCAGCGCCAGCCGCCAGGCCATGTCCACCGGCGACCAGTCACCCGCCAGTGGAACGAGGAGGAGCAGACCGGCGGCGGTGAGGGCGGCGCCGATGACCGCCACTGTCCGAGCCCCGCACCGGTCGGCGAGGCGGCCACCGACCGGCCCGGCCAGCCCCATGCCGAGCGGGAAGGCGAGCACGGTCAGACCGGTCGTGGTGGCGCTGACGCCGTCGTCGCGCTGGAGGTGCAGGGCGACGACGTAGTGCATCGCCGCGAACCCGGCCGCCAGCGCCAGCACCGCCGTATGCGCCCGGAACAGCCGCATCGCCCGCAGTGTGCCGACGACCGGGCGGCCGCCCGGTCCCCGCAGCCACCACCACAACGGCGGTACGGCGGCAAGCGCGAGCACCAGCCACCCCGGGCTTCCCGACGCCAGGGTCAGCGCCAGCAGCAGGGCGGCCACCCCGGAACCCACCAGCAGCACATCCGCCGCCGACCGCCGGTCGGGCAGGCGCAGGCCGCCGTCCTTCGGCATCGCCCTCCACGCCACGGCCAGGGCGAGAAGGCAGAAAGGGATCTTGACCAGGAAGACGGCGCGCCAGCCCAGGTGGTCCAGCAGCAGTCCGCCCACCACCGGACCGGTCACCGCGCCCAGCGGGCCCAGCGTCGCCGGCACGCTCATGGCCCGCCCGCGCAGTTCCGGCCGTACCGAACGCAGGGCGAGAACCGGCATCAGCACGAAGAGCACGGCCCCGAACGCGCCCTGCGCGAGGCGGGCGGCGATCAGCCAGGACGCCCAGGGTGCGGCGGCCGCCAGTGCGCTGCACAGACCGAAGCCCGCGGTCGCGACCAGCAGGGCGGAGCGCATGCCGACCCCGTCCAGCCACCGGCCGACAGGCAACAGCAAGGCCACTACGGGCAGTTGATAAGCCAGGACCGCCCACTGGGCGGTCGCGGCGGAGACGTGCAGACCGTCGGCGATGTCCGCCAGAGCCACGTTGACGATGTTCATGTCGAGCATCGCCACGAACGACAACAGGCCGGCCACCGCAACGAGCAGCCAGCGGTCCTCGCCGCCGACGGGTATGTGGCCGGGCTGTTCCGAACCGGGACTGTGGCCTGTCACCGTTGCCGCCCCTCACGGTCGTGGGTGGGCTGCCGGACGGCAGCCTCGTCCCACAAGTCGGGAGGGATCGCACACGAGTTCCCGGGCGCGTCCAAAAATCATGACGGGCAGGCTGAAACTGCCCGCGCCGATCAGTCGGGGCGGCCGCCGCGTGCCGGCTTGCCCGACACGGCCGACTCCACCAGCACATCGCCGATTCGATCCCCGCCCGACCCGGCAGACGGCCGAGCGGGCAGGGCGCGACCGTCGTCCTGCCCGAGCCGTTCATCAGCCCGTTCATCCCCGGCTGGGCGTCTCCAGCGGCACGGCTGTCGGTGCCTCGTCCGCCGGCGTCCGGTGGTCGAAGGCGATGAGCGGGTCACCGGTCAGGGGATGCTCGACAACCGCCGCTCGCACTCCGAACACCTCCGCCATCAGCGCGGGCGTGAGGACTTCCCGCGGCGGGCCGGAGGCGACGACCGCTCCGTCGTGCAGGACGTGGAGGCGGTCACAGACGGAGGCCGCGGCATTCAGGTCATGCAACGACACCAGGGTCGTACGGCGCTGGGCACGCAGGAGGGCGAGCAGATCGACCTGGTGGCGGATGTCGAGGTGGTTGGTCGGTTCGTCCAGCACCAGGACGTCCGGGTTCTGCGCGAACGCCCTTGCCAGCAGGACACGTTGGCGCTCACCGCCGGACAGGGCCGTGAAGCGGCGTCCGGCCTGTTCCGCCATGCCGACGTCGGTGAGCGCCTGCGCGACGATGCCCCGGTCGGCGGCATCCTCCCCCGCGAAGGCCCGCTTGTAGGGCGTACGGCCCATCGCGACGACCTCGCGCACGGTCAGCTCGAAGTCGCTCCCGCGCTCCTGCGGCAGGGCCGCCACGTGCCGCGCCGACTGGAGCGGGGTCATCTCCCGCAGGTCCGTGCCGGCCAGCAGGATCCGCCCGGCGGTGGGCTTCAGGTGCCGGTAGACGGTACGCAGCAGCGTGGACTTGCCGCTGCCGTTCGGGCCGACCAACCCGGTGATCTCGCCCTCGGCGGCGACGAGATGGGCGCCCGCGACCACTGTCCGGCCGGCGTAGGCGACGTGCAGGTCCTCGATCTCGATCCTCAACTGCCGCTCCCCAGACGCCGGTCCAGCAGATACAACAGGGCCGGAGCCCCGAGCAGAGAGGTGACCACGCCGACCGGCAGCTCCTGCGTGTCCATCGCCGTACGGCACACGATGTCGACCACGACCAGCAGCAGCGCGCCGAACAACGCGGAGACCGGCAGCAGGCGTCGGTGGTCACCCCCCACTACCAGGCGACAGACATGCGGCACCATCAACGCGACGAACGCGATCGCGCCGGAGACCGCCACCAGGACACCGGTCAGCACACTGGTGACGGTGAACAGCTCGCGGCGCAGCCGGGTGACGTCGATGCCGAGTCCGGCGGCCGTCTCGTCGCCCATCAGCAGGGCGTTCAGGCCCCGGGCGCGTGCCTGGAGCCACAGCAGCGCGGCGGGTACGGCGACGGCGGGTACGGCGAGCAGTTCCCACGTCGCTCCGCTGAGGCTGCCCATGAGCCAGAACAGGACGCTGTGGGTCTGCTGCTCGTCGCCGGACTGGAGCACCAGGTAGCTGGTGAACCCGGAGAGGAACTGGCCGATCGCGACCCCGGCCAGCACGAGCCGCAGAGGCGCGAACCCACCACCGCGCCGGGCCACCGCCCACACCAGCGCGAACGTCGCCAGCGCGCCGACAAAAGCCGCCCCGGACAGGCCCAAGCCCAGCGCCCCGCCGGCGCCGAGGCCGAGGACGATCGCGGCGACCGCGCCGAGGGAGGCGCCGTTGGAGATGCCCAGCAGGTAGGGGTCGGCCAGCGGGTTGCGCACCAGCGCCTGGACGGCCGTACCGACGAGACCGAGGCCGGCGCCGACGAGGGCGGCGAGCAAGGCACGAGGAAATCGGAGCTGCCAGACGATGAGGTCGTCCGTGCCGGGGCGCGGAGCCTCGCCGGACAGCCGCCGCCACACCACGCTCCACACCTCGCCGGGCGGGATCGACGTCGAGCCCCAGGCCACGGCGGCCGTCAGCGCGGCCAGCAGTGCCACGGCCAGAACCGCCGCCGGCGGACCGGCGGGCAGGCTGCCGCGCTCCTCCGCAGCCGCGGCCTTCCGGCGCACGAGTGTGAAGGCCACGATCAGGCGACCTTGCCGGGGTAGAGGGTCTTGGCGATGGTCTCGACCGTTTCGGCGTTCTCGACTCCCGCGATGGTGGTCTGTTCGGAGCCGATGCGCAGGAGGTGGCCCTCCTTGACCGCTTTCAGGCCCTTGGTGGCGGGGTTTGACCTCAGCCACTGTTCGGCCTCGTCGAACGCCTTCTTGTTCGCTGCCTCGCCGCCTCGGCCGCGGACGCCGAGCTGGATCCAGTCGGGATTCCTGGCGATGACGTCCTCCCAGCCGACCTGCTTGTAGTCGCCGTCGCAGTCGGCGAAGACGTTGCGGGCTCCGGCCAGGGTGATCACGGCGTTGGCGATCTGGCGATTGCAGGTGACGGAGGGCTGCTTCGTACCGGCGTCGTAGTCGAAGAAGAAGTACGTCGGCCGGTTGCTCTCCGCCGTACCGCCGACCGCCTTGTGGACCGCGCCGATCTTCTCCTTCATTCCGGCGACGAGTTTCTGCGCCTGCGCGCTCGTGCCGGTGACCGCGCCGAGGGAGGTGATGTCGGCCTCGACAGCGGACAGATCGGTCACTGGGCTCTTGCTCTGGGCAGCACAGGCGGTGGACTTCAGGTAGATGTGCTTGGTCCCGGCCGCCTTGAACTCGTCCGCCGTCGGTGCGTCCCCCATGCCTCCGCCGCCCATGCTTCCCATGGAGGCGAAGGTGTCGATGTAGAGGTCGGCTCCGGAGCCGAGCAGCTTCTCCTTCGGGATGACGGACCGGCTGAGCACCTTGACCTTCTGCGCCTGTGCGTCGAGGGCGCCGGGCAGCGTGCCCTTGCCGGGCGGGAAACCGGTGCCGATCACCTGGTCGCCGGCACCGAGGCGCAGCAGCAGCTCCAGGCTGGAGGCGTTGCTGGTGACGATTCTCTTCGGGGCGCTGGAGAAGGTGGTCTTGGCGCCCATGCAGTCGGTGACGGACACCGGGTAGCCACCGGAAACCGTCTCCCCGGCCTGCCCCGCGTTCCCGTCCGCCGTGTCCTTCCCCCCGCCGCCGCAGCCCGCCAGCAGCAAGCCGCTCAGTACGACGGCCGCGGTACCGCCCCACACACGAGAACGCATCGAACAACTCCCGGATCCACTCGGTACACGGGCGAGCCTTCGCCACCCGGTCCAGTAGTCGGAGCGAAGGTGCCCTGAGTTCCCGGGCAGTTGCCGAACCGGCTCAGGTGAACCGCTCCCGGTACTCCGGCGGCGAGGGTGCCGGTGCCGTTCTTCCAGTCGGCACCGACACCCTCTTGGCGCTCAAGTCGCCGGCGCGGCGGTCTCGTCAGCTTCGTCCAGCAGGTCCATCAGGGTCGCGCGGGCTCGGGCCACGCGGGAGCGGACCGTGCCGATCGGGCAGTCGCTCATCTCGGCGGTCTCCGCATACGACAGGCCGAGCAGCTGCGTGAGGATGAACGCCTCCCGACGGTCATCGGGCAGCGAGGCCAGCAGATCCAGCAGGGCGATGCCGTCATCGAATCCGGGCACGTCGCACGGCTGGGCCAGCTCGACGGCCAGCTGCCAGTCGGGTACGTCGGTCAGGCGCGGCCGGGCCGCGGCGTACCGGTAGCTGTCGATCACCGCGCGGCGGGCGATGGACAGCAGCCACGCGCGCGCCGAGGAACGCCCCTCGAAGCGGTGCAGACTGCCGAGGGCCCGCAGGAACGTGTCCTGGGCCAGATCGTCCACAGCCTGGGGGTCGCCGCACAGGCGGGCGACATAGCGCTGGACGTCCCGGTGCAGGGCGCCCACGAACTGCTCGACCGCGTGCGCATCACCGCCTCGGGCGGCCAGCGCCCACGCGGTGATCGATTCGTCGGGCGCTGCCGGTATGTAGCTCTTGGCGCGCGAGGTGGGCAGGGCAGAGGTAATCACCTGGTGTCCTTCTCGGGTCAACCGTGATCCGGACCAGGGCGTGCCAAAGCGGGTGGTCCGGTGAAAGTGGGAGAGCCGGCCCTACGGCGTCGCTGTGGCGCTACAGCGCCTGTGCGGTCGTACGGCCGTGGCCCGAGGCGCACACGGGCAGCCGGGCAGCCTCGGGAAACCAGCTGTCTTCAGACGACAGCCGTCCCCACCGGCGGACCCCGAGAGGTGATCGCGTGGACGAGAAGGAGGAGACGCGGCGTCCGGTCCGAGCGGCGGCGCCGCATGTGGACGCGCGGGCGTTCGGGGGTACCGGGCAGGGCGAGCAGCAGCCGCAGTGGCGCCGCCAGCCATCCGGCCATCGCCCGCAGAATCCGGAAGGTGGCCTTCTCGCCGTAAGCCAGCCACAGGCCGCACAGCACCGCGGCGAGCAGGTGGGCGGCGAGCATGCCGAACGACGACCAACCGCCGTCCATGGAGTGCCCGATGCGATCCATGGGGCTCATGCCCGTGTGGTCCATATGCATGGCGCCCATGTCCATGGAGCTGTCCATGGAGCCCATGCCGCTCATGTCCATGGAGGCGGAGCCGCCGGACGAGCCGGATGCCGACTGGGCGTAGGAGAACGCCTCGTGCAGCACCGTCTGGGCGGCGACCACGACCGTCACGATCAACGGCAACCCGCGCTCACGCCCCGCCAGACACCAGCCCACGGCACCGGTCACGGCCCCGCCGGCGGCCAGCGCCCACGCGGGCACGTCGTTGCCGGACATCAGGACGTGGCCCAGGGCAGCGAGCAGCACGCACATGGCCGCGAACACCGCGGCCCGTATCGCGCGAGCACACCACCCTGCTGTCATCGCGCCCCATCCTCGCATCCGGGCTTCGGTCGTCAGGCGTGGGTACGGACATCCACGGGGGACCGCACTCGATCCCCAGGGTGTGATCCAGCCCACGACAACCGGCTGGAACTCGACGGCACTCTGCCCCGACGTTCGGAAGAGGATTCCTCCGCCCAGAGGGCAGGCGATCACGGACCGCTGTCGCTCGGGCGGATCACGACCGCGATCGTCTGGACCGGTGCGCTGCGCTCGAAGTGCAGCGTGAACGGTACGAGGTCGCCCGCCCGCCAGCCGGCCCCGGCCCGCAGCGTCACGTCCACACCGCGCGGCGACATGGACAGCACGCCGCCCGCAGGAACGCCGGCCGAGGTCACGTCCGACTTGTCGGCGGCCCGGCCGTCCAGCATGCGGTGCCCGCTGAGGGTGATCCGGCCGTACGTGGCGGTGGACGTCACGTTCACCAGCCGGTCGTCCGCGCCACCGACGTTGGCGATGTCGAAGAGCGCCGCGGTGTCCGTGCTGTCCCCGTACGGGAGAAGGACCCGCCCGTTCGAGACGGTGATCCGAGCCGGGCTGCCCGCCTTCCCGGCCCCGGCCCAGGTCGTCAGCCCTCCCAGGGCGAGGCTGCACGCGGCCACGGGCCCGAGCGCGGCGAGGAGGGAGTCGGTCAACCGACGGCGAGTGGGTCGCCAGAGATTCTGCTCGGTCATCGGGTACGCCTCCGGGCGGGAGCGGGCGAGGGCTGCCAGGCGCGCAGCCGCAGGCTGCTGCCCACGACCAGCAGCGAACTCACCGACATCGCCGCCGCTGCGAGCATCGGATTGAGCAGGCCGACCATGGCGAGCGGCACGGTCACGACGTTGTAGCCGAAGGCCCAGACGAGGTTGGCCCGGATCGTGCCCAGCGTGCGCCGGGCGAGCCGGACGGCGTCCGCCAACGCCTCGATGTCCCCGCGTACCAACGTCACGTCGGCGGCCCCGATGGCCACGTCCGTGCCGCTGCCCATGGCGATGCCCAGGTCGGCGCCGGCCAGGGCTGCGGCGTCGTTCACGCCGTCGCCGATGACCGCGACGCGGTAGCCCTGCTCCTGCAGGTCCCGTACGAGGTCGGCCTTGGCCTCGGGAGTGCAGCGGGCATGCACCTCGTCGATGCCCAGGGCTGCGGCCACGGCCTGCGCGGGTGCCTCACGGTCACCGGTGGCGAGCACCGGCCGCACGCCCAGGCGCCGGAGCCGGTCCACAGCACGGTAGCTGCCGGGCCGTACGACGTCCCCGACCTCGATCAGGGCTTCGGCGGCACCGTCCACCCGGACCAGGACGGCGGTGTGGGCGGCGGCCTCGGCCACCGGTAGCGCGTCTGCCAGGGCGGTGGGCAACTCGCCGTCCGGGGCGAGGACTTCCACCAGCCGGCCCTCGACCCGGCCGCGCACGCCCCGCCCCGGCACCGCGGCGAACTCACTCAGTCCCGGCAGCGGCCCCTCGGGGAGTTCCCGCCGGGCGTACGCGGCGATCGCGCGGCCCAGGGGATGCTCCGAGCCCTGCTCGACGGCACCTGCCAACCGCAGCAGACCCTCCGTGCCCAGTCCGTCGGGTACGGCCGTGACCCGGGTGACGGTCATACGGCCGGAGGTCAGCGTGCCGGTCTTGTCCAACACGACCGTGTCGATGTGCTGGAGCCCCTCCAGCGCCTCAGGTCCGCTGACCAGGACGCCCAGTTGGGCACCGCGGCCGGTCGCGGCCATCAGCGCGGTCGGCGTGGCCAGGCCGAGCGCGCACGGGCAGGCCACGACGAGCACGGCCACGCACGCGGTGACGGCGGCCTGCGGTTCGGCCCCGGCACCGAGCCAGAAGCCGAGACAGGTGACGGCCAGCGCGAGCACGACAGGGACGAACACCCCGGCCACCGTGTCGGCCAGCCGCTGCGCCCGTGCCTTGCCGGCCTGGGCCTCGGTCACCAGCCGGGTGATCCGGGCGAGCTGGGTGTCGGCACCGACGGCCGTGGCCTTCACCAGGAGCAGCCCGCCGGCGTTGACGGCGCCGCCGACCACCGCCGAACCCGGCCCGACCTCGACGGGCTCGCTCTCCCCGGTGACCAGGGACAGATCCACGGCCGAACTGCCCTCCACCACCTGCCCGTCGGTGGCCACCCGCTCCCCCGGCCGCACGACGAAGATCTGTCCCGCTCTCAACCGCTCGATGGCGATGAGGAGTTCCGCGCCGCCTTCTCGGACCGTCACCTCTTTGGCGGCGAGTTGGGCCAGTGACCTGAGCGCCGCCCCGGTCCCGCGCCGGGCCCGCGCCTCCAGGAACCGCCCCGCCAGGACGAACAGCGGTACACCGACGGCCGCTTCGAGATAGACGTGCGCCGCGCCGTCCGAAGCCGAGGGCACCAGGGTGAACGGCATCCGCATGCCGGGCTCCCCGGCACCACCGAAGAAGAGCGCGTAGGTGGACCAGGAGAAGGACGCCCCCACACCCAGCGACACCAGGGTGTCCATGGTCGCCGCCGAGTGCCGAAGCCCACGCGCCGCACGCACGTGGAAGGGCAACGCGCCCCAGACAGCGACCGGTGCGGCCAGCGCGAAGCACAGCCACTGCCAGTTACGGAACTGCAGCGCGGGCACCATCGACAGCACGAGCACGGGCACCGCGAGCAGCGCGGTGATCAGCAGCCGACCCCGCTCCTGGCGAGCTTCCTCGGACTCGCCCGCGTCCTTGCCCTCGCGCGTCTCGGGCGGCTCGGGCGGTCCGGGCGGTTCGGGCAGGGCAGCCGTGTAGCCGGCCTTCTCGACGGCGGCGACGAGTTCCTCGGGGATGATCCGCGGCGGGTGGCTCACCCGCGCCCGTCCGGTGGCCAGATTGACGGTCGCCGTGACCCCGTCCAGCTTGCCGAGCTTCTTCTCGACGCGCCTCACACAGGCCGCGCAGGTCATGCCACCGATGGTCAGGTCGGTCGTCACCAGGTCGACGGTCACCGGTTCCCCGCCCATCAGTGGCCACCCCCGTGCATGTCCCCCATGTCATCCGTGCCGCCGCCCCCGCCGGAATCGCCGTCACCCCGGCTCGTGCCGGTGCCGTGCATGCCGGGCGCGACAGGTCCCGCAGCGGCACCGACGGCGTACGACACCGCGAACATCAGCGCCAGCAGGAGAAGGAATCCGCACAGGGCGGGCGGAGGCACCAGCTTCCGCGACACCGCACCCGCGCCGGAGGAGGATTGCCGGGGCTCGTCCATCAACCGCGTCTCCAGATCACGTCGTACGGCGTCGGTCGGATCGCGCCGTACTGCATCAGGAGTCGGAGCCGCCGTGGGTCGAGTTCCGGAGCAATGTTGTGGTTCGCGTCACGTGAGGGACCGTGAGGGACAACTGTGCCGGGGTTCGCAGCGACGAAACGCTGCCCTGCCGACGGCTACCGTCGGCAGGGCAGCCCGCGGCAGCGAGAAGTCCGGCAGCGGTCAGGGCCGTGACGGCGCCGGCGCGGCGCAGGGTCGTGAGGGTTCTGGACATGAGGTGAGGGATCTCCGTACGGAAGAAGGGATGTCGGGGGTCAGATCGCGTACGACATCCCCATCGGCGGCCCCCGTAGGTGAACGGCGTACCTCAGCCGTACGTGCCGCAACGCCCACGGCTCACCGGCGGCCCGACGCACCAGCCCTGGCCCGGCCGGTGCGCTCCACGCAGGCACACGGGTCGCCCGCACGGACGCCGCGCATCGGGGCCGGGCCGGGATGAGAGCAAGTGTCAACTCGTAGTTGACGAGAGCAGACTGACAACCTAAGGTTGACAGTATGACGCAGATCACTCCGCCGGTCAGGCTCGACGACCTGATCACGGCGATCACCAAGAACCACACCCACGCCCTCGACCAGCTGGCCGACGCGGTGCTTCTGGCCGACCACATCGGCGAGGTCGCCGACCATCTCATCGGTCACTTCGTCGACCAGGCCCGTCGCTCCGGCGCGTCCTGGACCGACATCGGCCGGAGCATGGGCGTCACCAGGCAGGCCGCGCAGAAGCGCTTCGTCGGCAAGCCCGACGCCAACCCGTCGCACGGTTTCGACAAGTTCTCCCAGCTCGCCCGCAGCGCGATCGTCGCCGGCATGAACGAGGCCAAGCTGGCCGGCAACGCGGAGATCGTCCCCGCGCACATCGTCCTCGGCCTGCTCGGCACCGAGGGCACTGCGGTCGACGCCCTGCGGGCGCAGGGCGTCGACCTCGGCCGGGCGCGGGACACGGCAGTGGCGGCCCTGCCGGAGCGCAGCGACGCCGATCCGGTGCTGATTCCGTACGACGCCCACGCGAAGAAGGCGCTCGAACTGACGTTCCGGACGGCCTTGCGGCTCGACCACGACAGCGTCAGCACCGGCCATGTTCTGCTGGGGCTGCTGGAGGAGGAGGACGGCGCCGGGGTGCTGTCCTCGCTGGGTGTCGACGCGGCGGCGGCCGAGAGGTTCGTCGCGGACGCCGCCGAGGAATCGCCCGTCACCACGTAGCAGGACCTCCGGGCGAGGTGGAGCCAGTCGAAGGTTGCACCTCGCCAGGCGGTCCTCGCGTCCCGCGCTGACGTCCGCTGACCGAACTCGGCCGAGTCATGTCATCCGCTGTATGTTCCGTGCTCACTCGTTGGGCCGCGCCGCGCTGATGCCCCCGAGCACGGAGCCCGGATCCCGGTCGACGGCCAGGTCTCCCAGGGAGACGATGCCGACGGCGTGGTCGCCCTCGACCACCGGCACACGGCGTACCGCCCGCTCGCGCATCAGCCCGATGACCTGGTCGACGTCGTCGTCGGGGGCCACGGTGACCAGGTTCTTGCTGCACGCGCTCGCCACGGTACGGTCACCGACGGTGCCGCCTTCCGCCATGACGCGCACGACCAGGTCCCGGTCGGTCACCACCCCGCACAGCCGGCCGTCGTCGACCACCAGCACGTCGCCGACGTCTTCACTGCGCATCAGCTGGGCGACGTCGATCACCGAGGTCAGCGGCGCCACCGTGACGAGGTCCGTGGTCATGATCTCGCGCACCTGCTGGGTCATGGCTCCTCCCTCCTGGTCGGGATCGGCGGGACGTCGTTGCGGCATCCCGATTCCCGAGTACCCGTGGCAGGCGTCGCGCAACGCCGGATCCGGCCGCCCCCGTTCAGCAGGGCGCGGGTGGCCGGCCTGGTCGGCCCCGGTGACGGTGTGCCGCGAGGGCTGCCAGTGTGGGAGCGTCGACCACCGCGCTTCGACGACGGCGCATCGAGCCTTGGTTCCCGATCACGCGTGGGCGGCGGAGAGCACCTCGTCGGCCAGCGCTTTGTCCAGGGCCGCGTGGACAAGTCCGTCCGCCAGGCGGGGCATCTCACGGCCCGCGACGAGGCCGCTCAGCTTCTCGGGCGAGGGCGGCAGGCCGAGCCGGCGGGCGCCGTCCAGGGCCTTGCGGTCGATGTAGGGCGCGAACTCCTGCCACACGCCCTGGACATCGCGCAGGAAGATGTCGGCCCCGGTGGGCCCGATCCCGGGTATGTCCATCAGGGCCTTCCTCGGGTCGGGTTCCTCGCGCAGCCGGCGCAGATCGCCGTCGTAGCGTTCGAGGAGCAGTTCGGCGCCCTCGCCGAGCATGGTGGAGGTGCGCTCGTCGTAGCGGCGGTAGCCGCCCTCGCCGAGTGCGTCGACGCGTTCCTGCCAGGACGCGTCCGCCATCGACCGCGGGTCCCGCAGCCCGGCGTCGAACAGTGCCCGGGCGGCGGCGACCGCTGTGTCAGCCCTGATGCGGGCGCTGAGGAGAACGGCCAGCACGAGCGTCTGGTAGAGGGGGCCCGGGGTATTGCGAAGTCTGATGCCGGCCTGCGCCGGATAGGTGTGTTGCTGCCGGTCGAGCAGAGCGCGGACGACAGCCTTGTCCGTCCCGCCGGACGTCTTCTCGCCGGATTTCCCGTCGTTCTTCGTACTCATCGCCCGTCACCGACTCGTCACCGATTCAACAGCATTCTCGGCATTCCACAGCGCGTCGTTCCGCCCGGTCCGCGTACCCGTCCCGGTCGGATCGACGCGGCCGTTTGTGCCCGAGGGTCCCGGGAACGCGGGCACCATGGCCGGCAAGAGCGCAAGCAGCGGCAAGAAGCGGAAGTCCGCATCCGTTCGCTCCGGAGGGTCCTTGGACGAGTACCGGGCGAAGCGCGGGAGCGGACGCACGCCGGAGCCCATGGGAGGCACGTCGGCCAAGGGCGGCAGGCGTCGTTTCGTGGTCCAGAAGCATGCGGCGACGGCGTTGCACTACGACTTCCGGCTCGAGGCGGGCGGTGTCCTGAAGTCATGGGCCGTCCCGAAGGGACCGTCCAGCAACCCCAAGGACAAGCGCCTGGCGATGCTCACCGAGGACCACCCGGTGGACTATCTCGGGTTCGAGGGCGTCATACCGTCGGGCGAGTACGGCGCAGGCAAGGTCATCGTCTGGGACACCGGCACGTACCGGAACCTCGCCGAGCACGAGGGCAGGAAGGTGCCCGTCAGCAAGGGCGTGGGCGAAGGCCATGTGAAGGTGTGGCTGGACGGCGAGAAGCTGCACGGCGGCTACGCGCTCACACGGACCGGCCGTGAGGGCGAACGCGAGCGCTGGATCATGATCAAGCTCGCCGACGAAGGCGCCGACGCCCGCCGGAACCCGGTGAGCACCGAGCCGGCCTCCGTGCGCACTGGCCGCACCCTGGACGACCTCTCCGAGGACGGCGGGCAGAAGAAGCACAGGGGCGAGAAGTAGCCCTGGTCGAAGCGGCGGGGTCCCGCAGGCGCGGTGCCGGTTGATGGTCCATCACGGTGATGCTCGGACGGGCGGGGCTTCCTTCCCGGCGTGCGCGGGGCATGGGATTCGCCGCGCGCGGTACACGTTGCTGGTGCGTGACGGTTCGCGCCGGTGAGGAGGGGCGATGCGACAGGAGTGGCGCGCGGCCTCGGGTGAGGTGCTGGTGTGGTGGGCGGTCCTGGTCGTCGCCGAGCTGATGTTCATCAGTTCGGTCTCGGTGCTCGAACTCGCCGTGGCGGGCGGAGGGGCGCTGATCGGCGCGGTCGGCGCACGGGCCGTGCACACGGCGTCGGGAGCCGGACTGGGCGGCACCGACCGGTGGGGCGCGGCACTGCTCGCGTGGCCCGGCGCGGTACTCAACGACATCGCGCAGCTGTGCGCGGTCACCGTGCGCGTCCTGCGCGGCCGCCCGGTCGAGGGAAGCCTGCGGACGATGACGCTGAAGTCCGGTACGGGGGCCGCGTGGGCCTGCGGAGTCCTGTCGTCCACGCCCGGCGCGTACGTCGTCGACGTTCCCGGGGGGCAGGATGAGGCGGGGCGTACGGTCGTCGCCCACGTCCTGACCGGTGACCGCACACGACTGGAACGCCTGCTCACCCAAGGGGGGCGGCGGTGAACGCGTGGCTGGCGGGCGCCGCGGTGCTGGCGACCCTGGGGATGCCGCCGTGCCTGTGGGCGGTGGCCCGGGGGTCGGCACATGAGCGGCTCGCGGGGCTCAACCTGGCGACCGCCTTCGCCACCGTGCTCTTCCTGCTGACGGCGCAGGGTGTCGGCCGCAGCTCCTACGCCGACTCCGCCCTCGTTCTCGCCGTGCTCGGGCCCGCCGGAACCCTGGTCTTCGCGCGCCTTCTCGGCGGACGGTCGAGCGACGCCGAGGGCACGGGACGGCACGGGGAGGCGTGAGATGACGGTTCGTCATGAGTGTGCGGTCGCGCTGCTCGTCGTGGGGACCGGCGTGCTGCTGCTGTGCGCCGCCTGGCTGGTGCTGCTGCCGCGGCCGTACCAGCGCCTGCACGCCCTCTCCCCCGCCACCTCCGTCGGAGGGCCGCTCGTCGCGCTCGCCCTGGCCGTCGAGACGGGCCCCGGGCGTGCCGCCGTCAAGCTGCTGCTCATCGGCGCGATCATGGCCGCAGGCGGTGCGGTCACCACCATGTCCATCGGCAGGTCGACGGCCCAGCGCGACCGCCTGGTGCGAAGGGACTCCCCGCAGTGAACGCCGCCGGCGTCGAGGAATATCTGATCGCCGTGGCGTTGGTGCTGGTCACGGTGACCGCGACCGTGGCGGCGCTCACCCGCGATCCGGTGCGCCAGGCCGTGGTGCTGGCCCTGCTCGGTCTGTGTCTCTCCCTGCTCTTCATGTTCCTCCAGGCCCCCGACGTGGCGCTGTCCCAGCTGGCGGTGGGCACGGTGGTCACCCCGCTGCTGATCCTGCTGACGGCACGGAAGGTGCGCCGCACCTCGGGACCGCGCGGGGGCCGGGACGGGCAGGAAGAGGGGCGGCGCCGATGAGCCGTACCGTGCGCATCGGGGTCTTCTGGGCGGCGGCCGTCGTCTTTGCGGTGGCGTTCACGGCCGCCTGTACGGGGCTGCCGCGCTTCGGGACCGAGGTGCACCCCTACGCCACGCGCGCGGTGGCGGCATCGCTGCGTCAGCGCACCGCCAACGTGGTCTCGTCCGTCAACTTCGACCAGCGGGCCCTGGACACGCTCGGAGAGGAGTCGATCCTGTTCGCCTCCGTGCTCGGAGCCATCGTGCTGCTGCGCCACGCCCGCGACGAGCGCGTCGAGCGACCACGGGCGGGACGCGTGCTGCCCACCACACGCCTGCTGGGCGTGGTGCTGCTGCCGGTCACGCTGCTCACCGGCGTGTACATCGTCGCGCACGGCCAGCTGTCGCCGGGCGGCGGCTTCCAGGGCGGTGTCATTCTCGCCACCGGGCTGCATCTGGCGTACATCGCCGCGGACTACCGGGTCCTGGAGCGGATCCGGCCGCTGGCCGTTCTGGATGTGGCCGATGCCCTGGGCGCGGGCGCCTTCGTGGCCCTGGGGTCGGCCGGGCTGATCGCCGGTGGCGCCTACCTGCAGAACGTGCTGCCGCTCGGCACCTTCGGACAGCTCTCCTCCGGCGGCCTGGTCCCCGTCCTCAATGCGGCGGTCGGCGTGGAGGTCGCCTCCGGCGTCGTCGTCCTGCTGGCCTCCTTCCTCGAGCAGGCGGTCGAGGTCAGATCGACGGGGAACTCGGGTAAGGAGGGCGGCACATGACGGTCCTGCCGTTCCTCTCGGCCGGGTGGATCCTCCTCGCCGGGGTATACGGGATGGTCACCAGCCGCGATGCCATTCACGCCATCGGCTCTCTCGCCGTGGCGCAGTCGTCGACGTACGTGCTGCTGCTCACGGTCGGATACCGGCGCGCCGCGACGGCGCCGTACTTCACCGACACTCCGGTGCGCACACGCGTCGTGGATCCGGTCGTGCAGGCCCTCGCCCTCACGGACGTCGTGGTGGGCGCGACCGTCACGGCGCTGCTGCTGGGGCTGGCCATGCAGGTGCGAAAGCGGCACGGCACCGTCGACCCGGACGCCCTGACGGGGCTCAAGGGGTAGCGGGCCGGGTGGTGCGTACCGCGGATCTGCTGCCGCTCGCCGTCGCCGTCCCGCTGCTGGGCGCCGTCGTGCTCATCATCGGCGGGCGCCTGCTGCCGCGGGTCGTCATCGACTCGCTGGCCACCGCCTGGGCCGCGCTGGAGGTCGCGGAACTCGTCCTGCTGTGGGCGCGTACCGGCGACGGCCACAGTGTGTCCTGGGTCGGTGGCTGGTATCCGGTCCATGGGGAGAGCGTCGGCATCGTGCTCGCCGGCGACCGGATCGGCATCGGTCTGGCGCTGCTGACCAGCGCGCTCGTCCTCGCGGTCGTGGTCTACTCCTGGCGCTACTTCGACGAGCCGCCCATGGAGCATGCCGGCGTCTTCCCCGCCCTCATCCTGCTGTTCGAGGCGGGCATGTGCGGCTTCGCGCTGACCGGTGACCTGTTCGACGCCTTCGTCTTCTTCGAGCTCATGGGCGCCGTCGCCTACGGGCTCACCGGCTACCGCATCGAGGACCCACGTCCGGTGCAGGGCGCGCTGATCTTCGGCATCGTCAACTCGCTCGGCGCGTACTGCTCGTTGCTCGGCATCGGGCTGCTCTACGCCCGTACAGGTGAACTCGGTTTCGCCCAGATCGGGGTGAAGCTGGCAGGGCATCGTCACGACGCCCTGCTGGTGGTTGCCTTCGTACTCGTGACCACCGGACTGCTGGTCAAGGCGGCCGTGGTGCCCTTCCACTTCTGGCTGCCGGACGCCCACTCCGTCGCACCGACCCCGGTGTGCATGCTGCTGTCGGGCGTCATGGTGGAGCTCGGCGTCTACGGCGCCGTACGCGTGTACTGGACGGTGTTCTCCGGGCCGCACGGCATCACGCAGCCGCACCTGCGGGCCGTGTTCGTCGCCGCCGGGATGCTGACCGCGCTGGTGGGTGCGGTGATGTGCTGGCAGCAGCGGCACCTCAAGCGCATGCTGGCCTTCTCGACCGTCGGCCACGTCGGGCTCTTCCTCGTCGGCATGGCGCTGCTCACCCCTGCCGGAACCGCCGGAGTGGCCCTCTACGTCGCCGCGCACGCCGGGGTGAAGGCGGCCCTGTTCGCCACCACGGGCGTCCTGCTCGACCGGCACGGCTCCGTCGACGAACACGGACTGCACGGGCGAGGCCGCGATCTGCCGCTGGCCGGTGCGATGTTCGCCCTCGGCGGGCTCGCGCTGGCCGGTCTGCCGCCGTTCGGCACCGCCCTGGGCAAGGCCATCACCGAGCACGCCGGCGAGGACCGGTTCCCCTGGCTGCCCGCCGGGTTCGTCCTCGTCTCGGCCGCCACCGGCGGAGCGGTCCTGCGCGCCTGTGCCCGGATCTTCGCCGGCGCCGGGCCCCGGCCCGAGGAGCACCACGCCGGACCCGAGACCACCGGCACCGGAGAGGAGCCCGAGATCCGCGATCCGCAGCGTCGTATCCCGGTCCCCATGCTCGCCGTGCCGGCCGTCCTGCTCTGCGCCTCGCTCGCCGTCGGACTGCTGCCCGGCGTCGGCGACGCGCTCGCCCGCGCCGCCCGGCAGTTCACCGACCGCACCGCCTACACCGCCGCGGTCCACGGGCACACCGTCGCTCCGTCCTCCCCCGTGCCGGACACCGGCTGGTCCGCCGAGGGCGTGCTCCTCGCGTTCGCCTCGACCGCCCTGGCCGTCCTGCTCGCGTCGGCTGCCGTCTGGGGTGCGCGGTGGCGGGGCACGGACCGCGTCGGCGCCGTGTGCCGGGCGGTGGGGCGTGAGGTGATCCTGCCGCTGCGCCGACTGCACTCCGGTCACCTCGGCGACTACGTGGCCTGGCTCGCCGTCGGTGTGGCGGTGTTCCTCGTCGTCATGGCGGTGTAGTGCGTCGGCATGGCGGTGCAGTGCGTCGGCATGCGGCTGCCCGCTGCGGGAACCCGGAGAGAGTGAAGAGCGGTCCTTGCGGTGAAGGGAGGTCGATGTGCCATGTCCGTCTCCGCGTCCGTGACGGATCTGTTGGAGACGGTGCCCGACGATGAGCGCGGGGCACTGCGGCGGTCGGCGCGGCCCGAGCGCCCCAGGCCGATGCTGGCCACGCTGACGGAGCGCTGCTTCTCGGATCCGCAGTGGATATTCGAGCGCAAGCTCGACGGGGAGCGCTGTCTGGGCTTCCGTGACGGCGCCCGCGCCGGGCTGCTCCCCCGCAGCGGCCAGTCGCTCACGGACACCTGTCCCGAGATCGCGGAGGCGCTCGGCCGACAGGACTGCGCCGACTTCGTGGTGGACGGCGAGATCGTCGCCTTCGAGGGCACCCGGACCAGCTTCGCACGGCTGCAGCAGCGCATCGGGATCCATGACCCGCGCCGGGCGCGTGCCGGCCATGTGGCGGTGACGTACTACGTCTTCGACGTGCCGTACCTGACCGGACACGATCTGACCGCTCTGCCCCTGCGCACCCGCAAGGCCCTGTTGCGCCGCACCCTCACCTTCGCCCCACCCCTGCGCTTCACCCCGCACCGCAACGCCGACGGCGAGGCGTATCTGCGCCAGGCGTGCGAGCGGGGCTGGGAAGGGGTCATCGCCAAGCGCGCGGACAGCCGCTACGAGCACCGGCGCTCGACGAAGTGGCTGAAGTTCAAGTGCGGGCGGCGCCAGGAGCTGGTGATCGGCGGATTCACCGAGCCCCGAGGCAGCCGCACCGGCTTCGGCGCGTTGCTGGTCGGTCACTACGAGGGACGACGCCTCGTGTACGCGGGCAAGGTCGGCACCGGCTACAACCGCGCGACACTCGACGAGCTGCGCGCGCGGATGGACGGTCTGGAACGCGGCCGCTCCCCGTTCGCGGGCAGTCCTCCGCGGGAGCGCGGAGCCCACTGGACCGAGCCGCGGCTCGTGGCCGAGATCGGGTTCACGGAGTGGACGGGCGACGGGAAGCTGCGCCACCCGCGGTTCGTCGGGCTGCGGACCGACAAGCCCGCGCGAGAAGTCGTACGGGAGCGGCCCGGCGGGACGAGCACAAGCTGACAAGCACAAGCCGAGGACGAGCTCAAGAGCTCTCGGGAGCTCTCAGGAACTGGGGAAGAGCGCATGAGTGCCAGGAACAAGGACGAGATACGGGTCGGCGCTCGGCGCGTGCCGCTGTCGAACCCCGACAAGGAGCTGTTCCCGGACGACGGCATCACCAAGGCAGAGCTGATCGACTACTACCGCACCGTCGCGCGTCCGATGCTCACCCACCTCAGGAACCGGCCGCTCGTGATGGAGCGCTGTCCCGACGGATACCGGGGAAAGTCCTTCTACCACAAGGACGTTCCCGATTATTTCCCCGACTGGATCCGCACGGTCCGGGTGCCCAAGGAGGGCGGCAGCCTCACCATGGCGGTCTGCGACGACACGGCCACCCTGGTCTACCTCGCCAACCAGGCGTGCATCACCCCGCATCCATGGCTGAGCCCCGCCGACTGCCTCGACTGCCCCGACCGGCTGGTCTTCGATCTCGACCCGCCCGAGAGCGACGGCGACGGCTTCGAGTCCGTACGGTGGAGCGCCCGCCGGCTGGGGGATCTGCTCACGGAACTCGGGCTTCGCCCCGCGCTGATGACGACGGGATCGCGCGGTCTGCATCTGCTGGTCCTGCTCGACCGGCGTACGGACTTCGACTCCGCACGGCACTTCGCCCGCCGGGTCGCCGAGTTGCTCGCCGCACGTCACGACGACCGGCTGACCATCGAGCCGCGCAAGAACAAGCGCCGGGGCCGCCTCTACCTGGACACCCAGCGCAACGCCTACGCCCAGACCTCGGTCGCCCCCTACGCCGTACGCGCCCTCCCGCACGCCCCGGTCGCCACTCCCCTGGACTGGGACGAACTCGACGACCCGGACCTGGGACCGCGGCGGTGGACGCTGCGCACCCTCCCCGAACGCCTGGACGAGCACGGGAACCCGTGGAAGGACCTGAGCCGCTGCCGACGCTCCCTGCGCACGGCGGAACGGCGCCTCGACGACCTCGCATGACGTCGCACGACGTAGCAGAACGGGATGAGTCGCCCGGCCGAGCGGAGGCGCGCAGTATGGAAGACGGCCTCATGTAAGACGGCCTCGACCATGAAGGCCGCGGCGATCTGCCGACGCGAGCGGAAATGGAGTCGCAGATGACCGGACGCAGACACAGGCCGTCAATCCGCGACCGGCCGTCCGGCCACTTCGTCTCTGACCGGCCCCTCGGAGGTCTCCGCACGCGGCGGGTGACCCCGCGGTGCCGGACTTGGGTCAACCGCGCGACACGGAGGCAGCAGCCATGTTCCACACATCACGTCCCTCGTCCCACAGCCCGCGTGTCGTCGTGGTGACCGGCGCGAGCGCGGGCGTCGGCCGCGCCGTGGCACGTGCGTTTGCCGCGAGGGGTGACAGGGTGGCGCTCGTGGCACGCGGAGAGACCGGGCTCGACGCGGTGGCCGACGAAGTACGCGCGGCGGGTGGCACCGCCCTGCCCCTGGAGGCGGACGTGGCCGACTCCCGTGCCCTGGAGGCCGCGGCCGAGCGGACCGAGCGCGAACTCGGCCCGATCGACATCTGGATCAACGACGCCTTCACCACCGTGTTCGCGGAGTTCACCGACATCGAGCCCGACGAGTTCCGCCGCGTCACCGAGGTCTGTTACCTCGGTTATGTGTACGGCACACGGGCCGCGCTGCGCCGGATGCTGCCGCGCGACCGCGGCGCCGTCGTCCAGGTGGGATCGGCGCTCGCCTACCGCGGCATCCCGCTCCAGTCCGCCTACTGCGGCGCCAAGCACGCCATCCAGGGCTGGCACGAGGCCCTGCGCTGCGAACTCCTGCACCACGGCAGCGGGGTGGCGGTCACCATGGTCCAACTGCCCGCCGTCAACACCCCGCAGTTCGACTGGTCGCTGACCAGGATGCGCCGGCAGCCGCAGCCGGTTCCGCCGATCTACCAGCCGGAGGTGGCCGCCCGTGCCATCGTGCACGCGGCCGACCATCCGCGCCGCCGGGAGTACTGGGTCGGTGGAAGCACGGCGGGCACCCTCATCGCCAACGCCCTGGCTCCCGGGCTGCTCGACCGCTACCTGGCTCGCACCGGCTACGACGCCCAGCAGACGGACGAACCGAAACCTCCGGGCAGCCGCCACAACCTGTGGCGACCGCTGGACGGCAGAGGGGGGACGGACTTCGGCGCCCACGGCCGGTTCGACGAGAAGGCCAGAAAGCACACCGTTCAGGGCTGGGCCTCGCGCCACCACGACGCGTTGGCCCTGGCCGGCTTCGCCACGGCCGCAGGCGCCCTGGCGGCGGGCTGGGCGTCGCGGCAGGGACTCCGCTCGCGCGGCGTTCCGGGGTAGCGGGCACCGCTCCTCTCCCCCGGGCGGCCGTGACGCAACGCCGGTCCCGCGACGATGCCGGCCTACGTCCGGTGGCGAGACCCCCCGGGAGCCCGCCGGGTTGGAGGCGCAGCGCACGGAGACGCTTCGAGGGATACGGGGGTGACGAACTCGTCACGCCCATGTCGGCACACTGCGTCAGGGTGTCCCTGAGGCACCGGGCTCCTGTCGCCACCGACCTGCTGGGGAGGGATTCCGTCCGATGCCAGCGCCGAAGGCTCTCGCGGTGCGGCCGACGGCGTCGACAGCGGTATCCGCGCCGACGAAGCAGCGGCCGGAGACGACCGGTTCCGCACCGTCGCCGATGCAAGCCCCGTCCAACGCGGCGATGACGGCCGCTCTGGTGGGCGCGGGCACGACGGTGCCGACCCCGCCCTTTCCCGGGCAGCCGGGGCCCGCCGCCCAGGACATGGTCGGCAACGGCGCCGTCGCGGCGGCCGGCCGCGCCGAGGCGGGTACCGCCCCGGCCGCAACGGCCGTCGCACGGCCGGCACCCGCCGTCGCAACGCCGGCGCCGGTCGCGGAGGCGCCGGCGGCCCCCGGCGCCGCACCGGAGGTGAAGGCCCGGCCTGGCCCCGACGCGGATCCGAAGTTCGCGGCGCTGAAGAAGGACGTACGGCACAAGAAGCGCTCGCTCGCCGCCTCGCATCCGCCGCCGCGTACCGAGGCGGGGGCCGCGCAGGACGCCGCGCTGCCTCCCAAGGACGACGAGGTGGCGCAGGGCAAGACCGCCAATGCCGAGAGGATGAACGAGGCCCAGCCCAAGGAGTTCGACAAGGAAGCGTTCATCAGGGCGGTCGAGAAGGCCATCGCGGACAAGGCGCCGAAGAACCTCGACGAGGCGGACAAGTTCGCCGGCTCCGGCAAGGCCGACGAGGTCCGCGCGGAGGTGCACGGCAGGGTAGGCGAGGGCAAGTCGGATTCCGCCGAACAGATCGCCACGACGACCGCCGCGCCACCGGACACCTCGGCGGCCGTGCCCAAGAAGGTCGTGCCGATGAGCGCGGACCGGCCGCCCGGCACGCCGGGCGCGCCGAACCCCGCGCAGGCGGTACCGGACAAGCTGCCGCCCTCCGCGACCGATCTGTCCGCCGGTCCGGCCGAAGTCAATCAGCAGATGGCCGACGCCCAGGTCACCGAACCGCAGCTGCAGCGGTCCAACGAACCGACGTTCGACAAGGCGCTGGGCGAGAAGAAGGCGGCCGAGCGGCACTCCGAGACGGCCCCGGGCGCCATGCGCAAGCACGAGGCCGCCCAACTGGGCGCCTCCACCGCCCAGGCCCGGCGGCTCGGGGTGGCGGCGATGGGCGCGATGGGCGCCCAGCGGGTGCGCACCGGGCAGCAGGTCCACACGGGCAAGACCGGCACCAAGAGCCGGGACGAGGAGAAGCGGGCCCAGGTCACGGCGGTCCTGCAGGGCGTCTTCGACACGATGAAGAAGGACGTCGAGGCGATCCTCGAAGGCCTCGACAAGCTCGTGGACGACCAGTTCAACCGGGGCGAGAAGGCGGCCCGGGACGCGTTCACCGCCGAGCACAAGCAGAAGATGGACGAGTACAAGGACCGCCGGTACTCGGGCGTGCGGGGCAAACTGCGCTGGGTCCGCGACAAGTTCGCCGGGCTGCCCGCGGAGGCCGACAAGATCTTCGAGGAGGCCCGCGACCACTACGTACGCCGGATGCGGCAGGTGATCTCCGGGGTCGCCGACACCATCGGAACGGAGCTGAACCGGGCCAAGCGGCGCATCGCTCAGGGCCGGACCGAGATGCAGGACGCGGTGCGCAAGCTCCCGGCCGACCTGCGCACCATCGGGCAGCAGGCAGCCGCCGAGTTCACCGACAAGTTCGACGAACTCACGCAGTCCGTGGACGACAAGGGCACCCAGCTCGTCGACACCCTGGCCACCAAGTACACCGAGGCGCTCAAGTCCGTCGACGACGAGATCGCCGCGGAGAAGGAGAAGAACAAGGGCCTGGTGGCCAAGGCCGTGGACGCGGTCAAGGCGGTGATCAACACCATCCTGGAGCTGAAGCGGCTGCTGCTGTCGGTGCTCGCCAAGGCCGCCTCGGCCGTGATGCTGATCCTGAAGGACCCGATCGGCTTCCTGCGCAACCTGGTCTCCGCCGTCGGCGCCGGTCTGCGGCAGTTCCTCCAGAACATCGGCCGCCATCTGCAACAGGGCATCCTCTCCTGGCTGCTGGGCAAGACGGCCGAGGCGGGCATCGAGCTGCCGGCGACGTTCGACACCCAGGGCGTCCTGAGGATGCTCGCCTCTCTGCTCGGCCTGACCTGGCAGAACATCCGCGGCCGGATCGTCCGCAAGGTCCCGGACATGGAACCGGCGGTCGCGGCGGCCGAGACCGCCGTCCCGCTGGTCGCGGAGGTCCGCAAGCGGGGCGTCGCGGGGATGTGGGAGGACCTCAAGGCACGCGTGGGCGACCTGAAGAATGATCTGCTGGACAAGGTCATCGCGTATGTGACGCCCACGATCGTCCAGGCCGGGATCATGTGGGTGCTCTCACTCCTCAACCCGGCGTCCGCCTTCGTGCGTGCGGTGAAGCTGATCATCGACATCGTGCGCTTCATCGTCACCCAGGCGCGCCAGATCTTCGAGTTCGTGAACGCGGTGCTCGACGCGGTCATCTCGATCGCAAGAGGCGGCAGCGGCGGCGTTCCGGGCCTCATCGAACGCGCCCTGGCCCGCTCCATCCCGGTCCTGCTGGGCGTCTTGGCCGCACTCCTGGGCGTGGGCGGCATCGCCGCCAAGGTCAAGCAGATCGTCCAGGCGATGTCCAAGCCGGTCGACCGGGCGGTGGACTGGGTGATCGACAAGATCGTCGGCCTGGTGAAGAAGCTCTGGTCCAAGATCAAGGCCAAGGGGAGCAGGAAGAAGCCCAGAGCGGACAAACCACGCAAGCCCCTGCTTACCAGAGCCAAGGAGAGGCTGCGCGGCGGCGACGATACCCTGGCGGGCCTGCAGAAGCGCCTGGCCAAGGCCCTGGCCGCGGCGCGGTCCGCAGCGCGACGAGTGAAGGGCAGTGGCAGCGTCAGCCGGACGACGCTGCAGGCCGTCTTCAAGGTTATCCGCGTGCGCTACGGCCTGACATCGCTGGAGCCGCTGCTCAAGGACGGCCGCTGGCGCGCCCGCGGCACGGTGAACCCAACCGGCGAGGTCGACCTCGACATCCCAGCCGGACCGCTCACCGCGCAGGACTCCGACTTCATCAAGGAGATCGCCAAGCACCTGCCACCCCAGGGCGACCGGTTCGCCCGCGAGGCCCGGGAGCAGTGGAGCAAGGACCTGCAGGGCAAGGCGGTCGGCGGCCAACTGCTCTGGGACGAGCCGGCGCTGCCAGCCGAGAAGATGCCGGCCGAGGGGAAGGCAGCACTGGAGGACCACGGCACCCACCGCCTCCTCCTGCCCTACTTCCACGCCAAGAAACGTACTGGCGGAGCCACCTCCGAGGCGTTCTACGAGCACGCGTTCGGGCTTGCGGCAATCCGCTCCCGCCTGTTGAGCATCCTGGGGGCGGCCGCTCTCCCCGAGCTCCGCAAGCCTCGGGCCGGACGCCCCGCTGACCTGAACACCCAGCTGGCCGCACTGAAATTCCACTTCAACATCGGGAAATGGGGCGAGTTCGGACCGATCCCCGGTACCGGGGCCGGCGCCGACGCCAAGCTCAAGGCCGCGGTGGAGGCGGCCGGCGGCATCATCCTGTTCTTCAAGAGCGTGGTCCAGGTCAAGGGAGGGCCATGGGAGGTCAAAGTCTTCGACCTGTGGGACCACGACCCTCCATCAAAGGATTTCCTGATGGACCGATTTCGCGGCGCGGACAAGGGGAAGCACGAGTGGATTCCCACCGACTACATCCCCAACGTGTTGCGGCGGGCGATGGCCCGCCGGTCGACGATGGTCGAGGCGCTGCGGTGGGTCGTGCTGCACCATGCGCTGCGGTCTCCGACCCGGTACGTCATCTGGGAGCTCGTCGGCGCCACACCTCAGGGACATTCCGGCGTATTTTGGGAGTCCTACCAGAAGCGGGGGGAGACCAAGTACAAGTTCACGCTCACCAAGAACCAGGACAAGTTCCACAACCGCCTGCGCGGTATCTTCGACCGGTGGAACGGGACAGCACTGGATTACGTGGCGGAACTGCGCGCACAGCTACCGAAAATCATGTGGGACGGCCAACTCGGACACACTCACCAGCAGTTCCTGACCACGCGGGTCGACGCCCTCGTGATGACGTCCGCCGGCATGGTCTCCATGACAGTGCTAGAGCTGAGCGAGCTACAGCAGACTAACTTCGACCTCATCACTGACGACTTCGACGCCGCCAAAGACGCCGTCAGCAAGGAGATCTGACCCCGTGACCGCCCTCAACCCTGCCGTCGAGCGGGCGATTCAACTTCAGCTTCAGCGGGATCCGCCGTTCACCCAGCAGGATCTGGCCGCCGTGGAAGGGCTGGCCGTGCTGGGGGCGACCGACATCAGCGACCTGGCACGGCTCACCGGGCTGCGAGTAGTGCGCCTTATCGCCTACGGCGGCCGCGACCTGACACCACTGGCCGGCCTGTCGGTCACCGTACTGGAGGTCAAGGTCAGCGCGGTGTCCGATCTGGCGGTGGTCGCGGAGTTGCCCAAGCTCCGGAGGCTGAGGGCGCGGAACAATGCGATCACGGAGATCGACGTGCTGGCCGCGGACGAGCGCCACTTCCTTGAGCTGGACCTGACGGGCAATCCGCTGTCGGACCACGCTTACCAGGAGGTGGTGCCGGTGCTCCACGAGCGGCTGCCGCAACTGCAAGTGTCCGGCGAGCGAGAATGGCGGCTCACTCGCCGACTCTACGCCAGTGGCTTTCCGTTCGACTACTATCGCGACGACGAGGGTTACTGGCTATGTCGGCCCGGGTTGGAACACACGGCGTACCCGAGCGCCGACCACCTGAGGATCGAGCCGGATGACCTCGAAGCAGTCCTCGACCGCAACCCGTCGGAGATCCCGGGGTTGTTCCCCACTGCGACGGGGAACACCAACCCGCCTACGTGACGACCCCGCCAGCGCGACCGCCGCATGACAAACAGACCAGTAGCTGACTGCTCCTCCTGGTGTGGCTGACGTCATCAGCGCAATCCCCGCCAGCCGCAGCGCAAGCCGCCGGGCGTCAGAGCGAGTGAGCGCCGGGCTTCCACTTCGGTCCCACGATCACCAGCGGCGGTGACACAGCCGGCGCCGCACTCAGCGCCGCTCTGGCCACCGCCGCATTCCCCGTTTGGTCATGACCCGCCAGGAGCATGGGCCCCACGGGCACCGGATGATGCGCTGTCTGGGCCATCGTCGCGTTGCTCACGGGCGCAGCGACGGGCACCGCGGGCACCGGCTGCGTCTGGCGGGTGGCCGCCGCGGTTTCCTGGGTCCTGGCCGGCGGCACCGGCGCCAGCAGCCGGTGCAGCGAGAGCGGGGGTTCGGTGGGCAGCATTCGTTGTCACCCCTTAGACGGGTCGTCGAGCAGATGGGCGTGGGGGCCCAGTTCGTTCGGGCGGAGCAGGCGTGCCTCGCGCTGGAACTGGCGCGCCACCCCGCGTACGACATGCCGCATGGCGATCGTGTCGCCGCCGTCCGCCGCGGCCAGCGCCGCGGTGCGGGCCGCCGCCGTGATGCCGGCGCCCGTCATGTCCAGGCGGGCCAGGACGTCCAGGTCCACGTCGCCGGCGAGCGGGGCCTCCGGTGGGAACGCCAGCCGCCACAGCCTGCGGCGCTCGGCGGCGGCGGGGCGCGGGAAGTGGACCACGAAGTGGAAGCGGCGGGTGAACGCGACGTCGATGTTGTCCTTGAGGTTGCTGGTCAGGATCACCAGGCCGTCGCTGGCCTCCAGGCGCTGCAGCAGATAGCCGACCTCCAGGTTGGCGTACCGGTCGGTGCCGTGTTTGACCTCACCGCGCTTGCCGAACAATGAGTCGGCCTCGTCGAAGAGCAGTACCGCGTGGCTCTCCTCGGCCTGGCGGAACGCGGCCTCCAGGTTTTTCTCCGTCTCCCCCACCCACTTGGAGACGATCTGGGCGAGGTCCACCTTGAGCAGCTCCAGGCCGAGCATGCCGGTGACGATCTCGGCGGACATGGTCTTGCCGGTGCCGGGCTCGCCGGTGAAGAGCACCTTGACTCCGCCGGGTGCCGAGCGGCGCGCGAAGCCCCAGGTCTCGGCGATCCGGGGCCAGGCACGGGAGGCCGAGGCGATCTCCAGGATCTGGTTCAACTGGACCTCGGGCAGGACCAGGTCGTCGACGGTGCGCCGGGGCACGATCGAGCGCACCGCACTGCCGCCGCGTCCCCGGATGACCGTGGCGATGGCGGGCTCCACGTGGTCGGCGACCGGCTCCGGGTGCCCGTTGCCCGCCAGGCGTGCCCCGGCCCCGGCCACCGACGCCACGGCGCGCAGTTCGCCGCCGCTCATCCGGTAGCGGACGGCGAGGTCTTCGAGGAGCGTGCCGTTCAGGTCCGGCAGCGCGGCCGACCACATCGCCCTGCGATCACCCAACCCCGGTGTGGGCAGCACGAGTTCGGCGTAGCCACGGACGGCGAGCAGTCCCGCCGGCCGCCAGGGTTTCAGGCCGGTCAGGCACACCGGGGTCCGCGAGTGGAGCAGGGCGGCGGACAGCGCCTCGGCCTGCTGTCGGTGCGCCTCGCCGTGCAGGTCGTCGGTGGGGATCCACAGCAGCGCACCCAGTGCGGCAGCGGTCCGCAGGTCGGCTTCGGGATCGGCGGCCAGGCACCTCAGGGGTGTTCCCGCCGCGCGGGCGAGGGCCTGTACGGCGTCGAGCTGGTCGTCGGGCGGGCAGCCCCACAGCCCGGCCAGGTCGATGTCGCCCGCGCCCAGCGCCCTGCCCAGACGGGTGAGCCGCTCCGAGGACAGGTGTGGGGGCAGGACCTGCGGATCCGGCCGTACGACCTCGCCGGGGTCGTGGCCGAGCAGACCGACGTCCGTGCCCCAGCCCAGCAGGAAGTCCAGCACAGCTGGGCCCAGGACGAGTTCCTGGGCCAGCTCGACCGCGGATTCTCCGTAGGTACGCAGTAGTCCGTACCGGCGCAGCGGCCCGGCCGGCCCGAGCGAGCGGCGCAGGGCGAGGCGGGCGGCGGCCGGGCTCGGCAACTCGGCCGTGCCTTCCGGTTCTTCGGAGCGCGCTGCGCTCAACGACCCGACCGTGACCAGCAGTTCCACACTGGGCAGCCGTCGGTTCAGGTTGTCCACGATGTAGGCGTAGATCCGCTCGTAGCCGCGGTCCAGTTCTGGCGCGGCCACCAGCAGCAGCACGTCCTGTTCGGCGCGGGTCAGGCCGAACCGGGTGGCGAGCGCGTCCAGTGGGAGGGTCCGGCCCTCGGCGGACGCGCTCCGCCTCAGCTCCCGTTCCGCTTCCGGCTCGGGCCGCTGGGGGGCGTACGGGCCTGCCATCGCGTCGGTGAAGGCGGCGGCCTCGCCGAGCAGCACATCGACCTGTTCATCGGTGATGCAGTACGGCGTGAGGTCCGGCCGGGTGAGCCGGGCCGCGATCCGCGACTGCCGCTCGACGGCGACGCGCAGTGCCCGGTGGACGTCCGCGAGGCGGATCCGCAGGTGTTCCAGCGCCGGTTCGCCCATATGGCTCAGCCTCCCGAGAAGGTCAGGGTCCGCCCGCCCAGCCAGGCCACGTCGGGCACGTCGGCGAGCAACCCGCCGCGCAGCAGGTCCGCGTGGCGCCGCCCCATCGGGACGCGCACCCGGACGGCGTCCGGTTCGAACCGGACGGTGGCCTCCAGGTCGGCGAAACGGTCCAGGGCCAACAGCGGATCAGGGGTCTCCCGGTCGCGCCAGAGCGTCCAGGCGATCGTGGCCAGGCCCAGGGTCGCTGCCAGGGTGACGGAGCGCTCCAGTCCGCTGTCCTGGGCGAGCGGTACCGCCCTGCGCTCGGCCACCAGCGCGGTGACCAGGTTCGCGAACCGGTCTGCGTGGCCGGGCAGTTCGGCGGCAAGGTGCGGATCCGGCAGCTGTTGTGCCGCGCCTGTCCACAGGGGCGTACGCCAGGGCAGCCGCGCGACCGGATCGCCGCGCAGGGGCCGTACGCCGGTCAGGAACGGCACGCCTGCCGAGTCCAGTTCGCGCAGCGAGCCGGGGGGAAGGGGGCCTTTGCAGACCAGCACCGGCGGCCGCCCGGCGGCCTGCCAGTACGACAGCAGCGCCGCGAGGTCCGCCGCCCAGGCGATCGGGAAGACGCCCTGGGCGTCGACCAGGAAGAGCCCGTCATCGGCCCCGGTGAGCAGGAGCGGGTCGGCGGGGTCGTGGCCGCGGCACACCGAGAGCGCCAGGACGCCGTCGAGCACCGGGAGTGCGGGCCGTACCGCGCGCGCGAACGCGGCCAGCCGCTCCTCGGGCACGGGCGGTTCGAGCCCGGCGAAGGCGGCGGCCGCCTCCCGGTCCCCTTCGCCCCGGCGCCAGCCGCGCGTGGTCACGCCCAGCACCTTGTAAGCCAGGGCCGCGGCGAACAGCGGCGCCTCCTCGGCCAGTTCGACACCGGCCAGCGCGGGAGCGATCGCGTCGAGGTACCCGATGCGGGCCAGGGGTCCGACGAGCAGGAACGGCAACACGGAGCACACACGCACCTCTTCGGTGGCGCGGACCGCGACGGCACCTGACGCCGCCTGCGGGTTCGGTTTCTCGACCACCTGGTCGTGCTCCCCCGCCAGGGACCGCACCAGCCGGGCCACCTCCTCGTGGTCCGCCGAGTTCAGGTATTCGGCGAGGAGCCCGGACAGGGCCGCAGCGCCGGCGTCCGCGACCTCGGTACGGACAGGCTCGGGCAGCAGCTCGGCCGGCCTGCCGGGGCGGGCACGCTCGGCGAGTTCCGTGAGGAGCCGGGCGGCCGCCGCGTCGTCGTCGCCGAGCAGGGCGAGCGCATACACCTGGAGCGTCTCCTTCGGCAACAGCGCGAGGAGTGCGTCCAGTTCGCCCCGCTCGGCGAGTTCACCGAAGAGCGCGGCGGCCGAGGGCGCGTCCCGGAGGGCCGCCTCGGCGGCGAAGGACTCCTCGAACGAGAGCCCCTGGGCGGGCGCCTCACCGGGGACCTGGACCATCGTGAGCGGCGCGAAGTGGACCTCGGCGGGCGCGTGGGACCGGCCGGGCCACCCGGCCCCGCCCAGCCGGACGGTGACGGTCACCGGCTCGGTGATCTCCACGTCCGGGCCGTCGCCGGTCAGCTGCTGGGCGAAGTGGTCCGCCAGCAACTCCGGAAGGATGTCGATCACTTGCGGCACCAGGCCGCGCGGGTCCGGCCCCCAGCTCCACCCACCGCGCCGGACCACGGTCACCGTGCACCGGTGAACGGTGATCTCACCGGCCTCACCGACGGTCCGTGCAGTGGGCGTGGTCACGTCACACTCGCCTCCTCCAGGCGGCCCGCCCAGCCGGCCACCAGCACCAGCACTCCGTGCTTGCTGCCGTGGTCGAGGCTCACCGGCAGTTTCACCTGGGTCTGCTGGGCGGGGAGCTCCCCGGCGAGCACATGGGTGTCCTGGTCGTCGGAGACCAGGGCGACGACCTTGGTGGGCCGGGCCGCCGCGACCTGCACGGTGACGGTGAGCCCGTCCGCCGCCAGCGCGATACCGGCGCTGCCGGTCCAGGTGGCCAGGCGCACCAGCGTGGGTTTGGGCCTGCCCTCGGGGCTCAGCTCGACCCCGAACGCCAACGGGTCGACGAGGGCGGCCGGTTCGTCGTCCACGGCCGCCACGGCGAGGTCCCTGGCGTTCAGTGGAAGGGTCGCGATGCGGCCCTCGTCGAGGAAGACGCGCATCGGCAGCGCGCGTCCGACGAGCGCGGCCACATCGGCGGGGGCGCCGGCACCGGTCAGGGCCAGCGCGCCCACCACATGGCCGGTGTCGGCCGCGTACACCACGGTGAGAGCCATCGTCAGCCACCTCCGTTCGTTGCCGCGACCGTCGCCAGGACGAGGAAGTCGACGGCCCCGGGCCGTTCGACGACCGCCTGCGTCGTGGCCTCGTACAGACGTGTCCGGCATCTGACCCGGCGGTCGCCGTCCACGGCCGCCTCCACCGTGCTGACCAGCGTGGTTTTGGTGGCAGTCGGCGGTATGCGCGGAGTGAGGTGTACGTGGATCACGACCCGGCCGTCGGCGATCTGCTCCGGGGTGATGCCGGACGGCAGCGGGAGCAGCATTCCGTCGGTGGCCGTCCCGGACACCACCAGGGTGCTGCCGACCGGCATCCGGCCGCTGAAGCTGCCCTCGATGGTGAGGTTGCCGTTGGCCGCGAGGGTCATCAGCGGGGCGACCGTGCCGCTGCCCTGGTAAAGGCCGAAGACCAGGCTGGGCTTGTCGCCCCCGGACAGTACGAGCGCGGGCTTGCCCTCCTCGGCGGTCGGGCCGGTGCGCAGGGTCAGCGCGCCCGAGCGGGCCGAGACGGTGTCCGCGCGTACGCCCGCGAAGCGCACCCCGACCCCGCGGGCCTTGGTCTCCACCCCGCTGAAGTGGCCGTCCGTCCAGCGGACGTAGCCGAGCAGGACGAGCCAGCGGGCGGGCGGATCGGCCGGCGGGGCGCCGGTCGCGGGCGGGCGCTGCTCGTCGACCAGCCGCTCGTCGCCGAGGCGCCCGAAGAGGATCTGGTACGACTCCTCCACGCGCGTCCTGGTCGCGCTGCCGGTGCACGACACGGGCCCGGGTGCCTGGGCGGGCTCCCGGTCGGCCGCGGTGAGGAAGACCGGGTAGGGCTCGTCCGTCGGCTGGTCCGCCCCGTTGACCTCCTCGAAGTCGCTCTCGCGCAGCACGACCGGCTCGGTGAGGACCACCTCGCGGCCGGTGCCGTCGACGGCGATGCCCGGCGCCACGCTCACCTCGGCAAAGCGGGCGTTGGTGAGCGGGTCGGTGCGGCCTCCGGTGACCAGGCCGAGCCCCTCGGCGATGCCCCAGTCGTGCAGATGACGGGCGTGCCGGGCGGCCATGCCGCGCGCGTACTCCACCGTGGCCGACAGGTCCGCGGCGGCCAGCACCTGGCCCTCGTGGAAGGCGGGGCGCAGCGGGCCCGTCATGGCGTCTCCCCGGACTTCGGGCTACGGGAAGGGCGGGTGCGCCTGGCCGGCGGCTTGGCAGGCCCGTCCTGGGCGGACGACTCGCCGGACGACTCGCCGGACCCGCTCTCAAGGTGCGCGAGGCGGGACTCGAGGTCTTCCGGAACCTGCCCGCTCAACCGGCCGACCTGGGTCTGGGCACTGCCCAGTTGGGTGCGCAGCCCTTCCAGGGCAGCGGTCAGATCGGCCACTTGGGTGCGCAGTATCGCCAACTCCTGGATGCTGTCGGTCACTTCACTGGGAGTGGTGTAGACCTGTTCGTGCAGCGCCTTGGGCGGGGTCTCGCCGGGTGCCGGGGTGAGCAGCAGGGACAGCATCTCCTCCAGGTCCCCGGTGCGCGGCCAGTCGCCGAGCAGACCTTCCACGTAGGGACGCACGACCTCGCCCTGCGGCGGGAGCGTCGGCTTCTCGAAGCGCGGCAGGGGCCCGCAGCACACCCGCTCGGCCAGTTCGCGCAGCCGGTAGAGCTTGGGCAGCCACTCGCCGTACGCCCCTCCGCCCGGCAGCACCTGCTCGCGGGTCCCGGAGCACACCCGTACGACGTCGCAGCCGTCCAGCTCCAGATGGGCGAGGAGCACGTCGGTGTCGGTGCAGTCGCCGCACGGCGGGTTGAGTGTGGCGCACGCCGCGTCGGTCAGGAAGCGCCGCAACGCGACGGTGAGTGCCGCCGCTGCTTCGGCGATCTGCTGCACCTCGGCGATGGTCGCCTTCTCCACGCTGTCCGGCGCCGGGGCCGGCAGCAGCGGCGGTACGTCGACGGCTGCGACCTCCGTGCGCAGCCGGCAGTCGCCGATCTCGCCCACCTGGTCCAGGCGGCCCAGCAGCCACTCCCTGATCAGGCCGAGGTCCGCGCGGAACTCCACCCGCAGCGCATGGCTCAGCGGTGTGCCCTGGGCCACCATGCGCACTTCCAGCGGCGCGTCCGCGTCGCCCCCCTCGGGCACCACCCGGGCCGCGGTCTCGGTGACGACCGCGCGGGCGAGGGTGCGGCGCAGCGGGTCCGGCCAGGCCGCTTCCATGTCGGCTTCGCGGAGCCGGTCGCAGGCCGTGCCCAGGACGCCGCGGGCCTCCTGGACGGTGGCGAGGTCCGGGTACTCCCCCTTGAGCCGCTCCTGTCCGGCGGCGTCGTAGGTGTCGTAGCGGGCCACGCCGCCGGCGAGCGCGCGGACGTGCTCGGTCATCTCGCGGGCGGCCGGCGGTGGCGGCGGCCCCTCGCCGCCCGCGTTCTGGCGCAGCCAGGCCAGGGATGCGGCGTACCGCTTGGCGTCGGCCGCGTCGAAGCGGAACGTCAGGCCCGTACCGGCCGAGGCGGTGAACAGGGCGTCGAGGTAGTACTCCAGGCGCCGGTCCCGGGTGCGGGCGCGGTCGGCCCGGACCAGGTCGCCGATGCTCGCGAGCAGCTGGGTGCCGGGGTTGTGGCGGTGGTCCTCGAAGTCGTCGCACTTCACGACGAAGCGGAAGCCCTCCTGGATCCGGGAGGGCACACAGCCCGGCGAGGGGCAGGGCTCCTCCGTGGCGTACGGCGCCACGGGCTCGACGGGCAGCTCCTGGTAGCGCACATAGAGGCCGTAGCGGCGGCCTCCTTCGTCGTCGCAGTCCTCGCCGCAGTCGACGCCGAGGGCGCTGATCCGCTGTTCCCGCAGCAGGGCCCGTACGTCGACCTGTTCGGTGCAGGGCACCACGATGTCGTTGCCCGCGCAGTCGAGCGCGTGTCCGGGGTGGACCGCCACGGTGCCGCCGCCGCACGGGGCGCAGGTGACGCCCAGGCCGCAGATGACCCCCGGTCCGTACAGCGAGCGGTTGTGCAGCCTCCCCTTCGCGGTCATGTAGTCGACCAGCAGACCGAGGTCGTCCTCGGTCAGCAGCTGGCCCGCGAAGAAGCGCGGGCGCACGAAGGCGGAGGTCCGGGTGGCGTCACCACCGCAGCCGCATCCGCAGTCTGTTCGCATGATCAGCGCTCCTTAACGAAGAACCAGCTCTCGAAGACGTCCCCGCCCGCCCCGGTTCCGGACGTCCAGGGACCGATGCCGGACGGAGGCAGTTCGCAGCCCCCGTGGGCCGCCACCGATGCGTCGGTGCCGGCATCGATGGTCGGTACGCGTCCGCCGACGTGGGTGCCGTCGACCGGACGGCAGCAGCGGTCGAGGATGAACGCCGCGCGGACGGTGATCAGCACGCGGTCGCCGTCCTGCAGCGTCTCGCGCGTGGTCTGGCGGTAGCGGAACTCCTGGGTGAACTCGCCGCATTCGCCGTCGGGTTCGGTGAAGGTGCCGCCCATGTACCAGGTGGAGGCGTTGCGGCCGCTGCCGCCCTCGATCACCTGGATCTCCACGACGCCCGGCTGCAGCGAGTCGGTGCGTACACCGGCGGAGAACCGCACCACCAGGCCGCCGCCCTCGTCCTGGGTGCCGAGGAGGGCCTTGGCCTCGTCGATGGTGTACGTGTGTCCGTGGATCCAGTTGATCCCGGTGATGACCGTGGGCAGATGGCGGCCGAACGGGCGGCGCACGTTCATATGGATCTGGTCCCGGCGCACCGGCCGGTGCCGGTCCACGCAGTCGATCCTGGCCAGCCAGAGCGTGGTGTGCTCGCAGCGGGAGCAGCAGGTGTCGCAGCGCTCGTCCACCGGCGGCTCGCATCCGGTGACGACCACCTTGTGGCACTCCTCCGTCCAGCCGAACTCGCAGTCGGAGGTGTCCGCGCAGGCGTCGTTGTAGACGGCGCGGGTGGGCTCGACGGGCCGCTCGGCGTAGCGGATGCCGACCCAGACCGTGTCGGTGTCCCGCTCGCCGGGGGGCAGCGCCTGCCACAGGTCGATATCGCAACCGCCCCGTACCACGACCTCGTTGCCGTCGCAGTCCACGGCGAGGCCGGGGGTGATCCGCACCCTGGCCCTGTGCCGAGTGTGCTCCGCCTCGGTGTGCTCATCGGTGTGTTCACCGGTCTCGGCCGGCTCGTCGGCCCCCGTGTGCCCGTCGCCGCCGGGCGTACAGTCGTCCTCCCCCGGCACCGGCTCCACGAACAGGCCGCAGACCACGCCGTAGCCGAGCAGGCAGCGCATGCGCAGCTTCAACCTCTCACGGTAGTACTCCTGTTCACGCTGGAAGTCCCTGGCGCCGAGCATCTGGCCGTGGAAGTACCGCAGCCTGCGCAGCGGCGGCGCGTCGAACTCCGCTGTCCCTGGTGTCCCTGTCTCCGTCATCGCCCGTCCTCTCACGACACTTGCGTATGCACACCGACGGCGGAGACGACTCCCACGCCCACCCCTCGGCGCAATCCTCCGGGTCCCGGCCTGAGCACCCCGTCGCGGTTGAGCCGCAGCGGGTTTTTGCCGCCGAGCACGGGCGGCGGCAGCGGGACGAACGCGGTGTCCACGCCGACCGTGGACCGGGAGCCGACCACGAAGCCGGCGCCGCCGGTGCGTACCGCCCCCACCGTGTGCGCGGGCGCCTGGCGCTCCACCAGCCGTCGCAGCGCCCGGATGTCCGCCGACCCGGCGGGCAGCAGCACCCGGAACCGGTGCGCGTGCGCGGTCAGCGGATCGCTGTCGGGCGCCCCGTACGCACGCAGTGGCGCCGCGCCCAGTTCCGAGCCGCCGACCCGGAAGCGACTTGCCGAGCGGCCGAACAGCCGTACGGCGCCGAGCCCTTGGGCCGGGCCGGGTGGCGGAACGAGCCCCGGTGGCGCGCACCCGACGGCCGCGCGCAGCTGGGCCCAGCGGCGGTCCTTGGCCAGCTCGTCGATGACCGGGGTCTCCCCGAACACGATGCGCACCGCTTCCCGCAGCGCCCAGGGCGTGCCCCGGCGCCGGTACAGCTCCGGGGCCGCGGCGAGCAGCGCGCGCCGGGTCCGCGCGTCCCAGCCCGCCTCGAACGACAGGCCGAGCAGTCCGGCGAGCCAGGGCAGCACCCGGTCCGGTACGCCGGCCGGGTCGAGGAGCGCCGGATACCGCTCGATGACCCGGTCGAGGTCGGCGAACGTGGCGTCGAACAGCGACAGGAAGCGCTCGGTGAAGTCGTCGGCCGCGGGGTCCTGGCGGAAGGCGGGCGGCAGCAGGTCGGCGCTGGTGACCCGGGGGAAGTCCAGCCGGATCCGGTGCACGACCGCAGTCGCGCCGCCGTCGCCCGACAGGCGCAGCCGCAGCCGCAGGAAGCGGCCGGGCGGCTGGTCGACGAGGAAGTCCGTGACCCCCGGGGCCGATGCCTGCCAGTCGCTCTGCTCGTAGCGGCCGTCCTCGGTCACCACGATCCCGACGGAGACCGAGGTGCCCGCGGGCACCTCGGCGTCGACGCGCACCCGGTGCCACCGGCAGCGCGATTCACCGCTGTCGATCAGGGTCGTGAGGTACGAGCCGCTGGTCAGGTAGGTGTCGCTGCGCGGCGGCAGGGGGTCCCGGGGCAGGCCCCGCCAGGTGTGGCAGTGGGTCACGGGTCCGTCGGGGCCCTTCTCGTCCAGGCAGAACCCGTCCTCGTCCACCGAGGTGAGCGTGGACGGCGCCAGGGCCCCGGCCAGTTCGTCCGCGGTGGCGGTGCGGAAGGGCCGGCCGTGCCCGCCCCGGTAGATCCGCAGCCGGGTGCCGTCGTCGGTGAGCAGCCAGATCGTCCGCTCGTCTGAGATCCGCAGGCCGATGACCTCGCCCCGCGCCCCGGTACGCAGTACCCCTCTGCGTCCGCCCGCAGAGTCGAACCGGCGCAGGTCCGTACTGCCCTGAGTGGCGATCAGTACCTCGTCGCCGGGCCCCAGTGCGGCCCGCCTCGGCCGCCGCACCCGGATCACCCCGGCGAGCTGGGCGCCCTCGCGGCGCCACACGAGCACCCGGTCGGACTCCACCACGGCGATGCGGTGTCCGCGCGCGGCGACGGAGACCGGCCGGTGCAGCAGGCCCGGGTCGCACTCGGGCGGCCATACGGGGGTGAAGGCACTGCCGCACACGTCGCGGCGGAGCAGCCGGCGCTCCTCGGGGACCACCAGATACCAGCCGCACGGCCCGCAGGCCGGCGCCAGGCGCGGGTCGGGGAACCACGGCAGGAGCTGTTGCCTGGTGGGTCCCTCCGCCGCGCCGCCGCGGTAGGCGAGCCGGATGCCGGCCGGGTCGTCGAACCCGACGATGCCGCCCGTGCCCGGCTCGCTTCCGGCGGGGGTCTGGTCCCAGCCGACGTACCCGTCCAGGAGGCGGAAGGTCGCGGGGTGTGGTGTGCACGTCATGGCCGGTCTCCTACCGGGATCAGCAGCGGGCGCTCCGGCCAGACCAGGTCGTGGGGCCCGATCGCATGGTCGGTGCAGGGCGGCAGCCGCACTCCGTCGACGGTGAGCGAGAGCCGGTCGACGGCCAGCACCCCGTCCACCGCGAGCAGGCGCCGGACCAGTGCGGTGTGCCGCAGCGCGCCGCCGAACGGCCAGCCCGCGCCGTCCTCCCCGCCGCCCAGCGGGTCCAGATAGCCGCGCACCGCGTCGCCCGCCCTGGTCAGGACTGCGGCGCGGTCGAGGTCCGGGTCGAGGGCGACCCATGACTCGACGGCGACCCGGCGGTACGGCACGGGGGCGGCGACCACCGTGACCCCGGCGGGGGCGGCCTGGCGGGTGAGGTAGTCGGCGACGGCCCGCAGTGTCGCGGCGGTGGGGACCGGCGGCTCTCCGCTGTCGTCGCCCGGCGGCACGACGAGGACCCCCACGACACCGGGGATCGGAGCCCCGGCGTAATCGGGGTGCAGGCCGGGCACGCCGTGGGCGCGGGCCACCGACGCGCCGGGCGCGCGGGTGGCCAGCAGGCCGTAGTCGGCCGGGGCCACGGCCCGGCCCCGGGCCCGCAGTTCACCGACCCCCCGGCGCATCGCGTCGGCGTCGGGCTCGGCATCCGTACCTCCCGAGGCCGGGAAGGGGTTGTTGACGCCGATGACGTACGGCAGGGCGGTCACCACGGTGCCGACCGCGCCCGCGCGCACGGCTCCGGCGCTGCCGCCGCCCACGCGATAGCGCACGGCGCGGACATTGCGGAATCCGGGCGGTACGGCCGCGCCGTGGACCCCGTCACCGAAGGTCACCTCGCCGCTCTCGTGGTCGACGGTGAAGACCCGGTCGTCGGCGCCGTAGCCGGCCAGGCTCTCCACCTCCCGCCAGCGGGAGGCGGAACCGGCCGTGGTGCCGAACACGTCGGCGCCGGGATCGTCGTCGACCTCGATGACCACGGACCCGGTGAGGATGGGCAGCTGACTGAGCCTCATACGGCGCCGGCCGCTCGCCCCGCTGTGCCCGCTGTCCCCGCTGTCCCCGTTGTCCTCGATCGGCTGCATCGGCTCGTCCCTGACGGTGCGGGCGGCCGTGGCGGCGACCATGTTCAGCCGCAGCCCGGAGAGCACGGGCGCGGGTCCCCCGAAGACGCCGTGCGCGATCCGCAGGCGCAGCCAGCGCAGCGGGGGCCTGGGCCGGGTGCCGGGCGGGCTGCCCGGCGCCCATGAGCGCGGCACCCGCAGCTCGACGGTCCCGCTCGCCCGGAACCCGGCCGTGGAGTCGCGCACCAGCTCGGCGGGGACCAGCCGGGTGCCGTCCAGCACGTCCCAGCGCAGCAGCGGCGCGGGCGGCAGCGGCAGGGGCACCAGGCCGCCGGAGTCGGCGGGCGCGGGCGGGGCGGCGACCACCACGAAGCCCAGCGAGAGGTGCGGGTAGGGGGCGGCCGTCCCGGCGAGCCCGATCCACAGTCCGTTGCCGGGCTCCGGGTCCCGGCCGAACGGCGCGAACGGACGGCTGGGCCCGGCCGGTCCCAGCGGCAGGGTCTCCAGCGTTCCGCCCTCCTGTACGGCGAGGGCGGCGAGGGTGGCCGGGGTGGCGTACAGGTCCTGGTCGGTCTCGTACACCACCTGCCCGGCCGGACCGGACGCCGCGCTCTGGAATCCCGCGGGTACCAGGACGGAGGTGCCGTCCGGGGGGTTCACGGTGAACTCCAGGAGGGCGGCCGCCGCGGCGGCCGGGAGCCGTCGCACCCCGGCCGTCGCCAGGTGTTCGGCGAGCACCTTCTCCGGCAGCCGGTTGACGCGCGTGAGCACGGGTTCGGTCTGGGTGCCGAAGAGGCGGACGAGCGCGACACCTGCGTCCTGGCGGTCGGGATCGGTCCAGTCCGGGGTGTAACCCGAGATCCGGCCGCGCACCCCGGCCCGGACCGCCTCACGCGTCGCGTCGGTCAACTCGGGCTGGACGCCGGTCGGTCCGGGGCCCGGTACGAGCCGTCCCTCCTCCTCGCGCGCGGCCTTCTCCCACCACACGTCGCCGGTCATGCCAGCCCCTCCCCCGGTTCGACGGCGGGCACGATCCGGGTGCGGACCGCCCGCAGGACGGGTAGTTCACCGGGCCCGAGCGGCACTTCCCGGCAGTCCTCGTCCGGGTCGGCCCCGTCCAGGCCGATCGCCACGGCGGAGACGTCCGCGAGGTCCCCCAGCGCGCGGTGCGCGGCCCGCAGCAGAGCCGAGGGACGCAGCGGCTGTCCGAACGGCCAGCCCTCCTGGTCGTCGCCTCCGACCAGCGGGTCGAGGAAGCGGCGCAGCGCCTCGGTGAGCTGGGCCGACACCCGGGCCCGGTCGGCGGGGTCGCCCGACAGGTCGGCGCGCAGCACCACGTCGCGGTAGCGGGGCGCGCGGACGAAGACCTCGCAGGTGAGCAGTCGCGCCCGCTCCAGGCGGGCGGCGACCGCGCACAACATGCCCGGGTCGGGGCGCGGCGCGGCCACGAAGTCCTCGCAGGCCAGGTCCTCGCGCGGCACCGCCGGTACGAGATGCACGGTGACGGCACCGGGCACCGGAGTGCACGGGAAGCCGGGGTGCTCGCCCAGGGAGGCGTAGGCGCGAGCGACGGCGACGCCCGGTGTGGTGCGGGCGAGGGCGGTGAAGTCGTCCGCGGTGACCGCGCGGGTCACCTCACTGAGGGAGGAGGCCGCGCGCTGGCGCGCCTCGGCGACGGTCTCCGGGTCGGTGCCGCCCTCGGCACGCACCAGGCTGCAGGCGGTGACCGCCGCCGTGGAGTCCCCGGCCGGTACCCAGTTCGCGGTCATGCCCCCGTTGCCGTCCCGGCCGCCGCCGATCGCGTACTCGACGCTCGCTTCCTGGCGCGGGTGAGGGATGCGCCCGGTGAGTCCGTCGCCGAACACCAGCGCGCCCTCGGTCCGGTCGAGGACGAAGACCCGGTCGGCGGGCCCGCCGAAGGTGAGGTCGGGCACGGCCTGCCACTCCTGCCCCCCGAGTCGCAGGCTCGCCTCCAGCAGGCGCTCGGCGGCTTCGGGCAGCACCAGGTGCTGGCCGGGCAGCTTGAGCCAGGCGTCGATCTGCTCCTGGAGTTCGCCGCCGCTCGCGGTGCGCCGCCGGCGGTGGTGTGCGGCCGACACATTGACGGCGAGCCGGAGCAGGCGCGGCGGGGCGGCATGGGTCGCTGCCGGGGTGGACACCAGGATCCCGCTGTCCTGGGTGGTCCAGCCGGCGGGCGGGTGGAGCCGGACGACCCCGGAGCGCCTGAGCCCGGCCGTGCCGTCCTCGACCTTGGCGAACGGACCCGAGACCTCGGTCCCGGGCCGGAACCAGGCCCAGGTCAGTTCGGCGGGCGGCGGTACGTCGGCGACCGCCCCGGGCAGCCAGGCCGCAGCGGATGCGGCGGGCGCGTCCAGCTCGAACAGCAGGCTGAGCGGGCCGGGCGCGGGGTGCGCCCCGGTGAGCGGCAGGGTGAACCGGGCTTCGGCGGTGGCCCCGTCGGCCGAGAGCAGCGGGACGCCCCGGCGGGCGCGCAGGTCCGCCGTGCGGTCGCGGTCGGTCCATACGGTGACCTCGCCGTCCTCGGCGAGCGGGAAGACGGCCACGTCATCGTCGAGGGTGAAGACGATCTGCCCCGCCGGGTCACGGGTGAGCGCCGTCCCGGCGGGGGTGACCGGGACGGCGGTGCCCGCCTGCCGGGCCGCGACGCTCAGCACGGTGGCGGCGGGCCGGGCGGGGTGCGGGGGTTCCAGGCCGAGCAGCCGCAGTATGGCGACCACGAGTGCGTCGGGCACCTGGTCGAGCCAGTACAGCCGCTGTTCGAGGAGGTAGGCGAAGAGTTCGAGGAGGGTGACACCGGGGTCGACGGGCGCGTGCAGCGTCCAGGTGCCGTCCGACTCGGCGGGGATCCGCCGGCGGATGGCCGCCATCATGTCGGCCCAGGTGAGGTCGTCCAGTTCGGGCACGGGCAGGGTCATGGCGTCCTCCCCGAGGAGGCGGTGGGGCCGGTGAGCCCGACGTAGAACGGAAACACCAGGTTCGCCTTGGTGTTGCTGCGCCGGATGCGGTAGACGACCGAGACGGTGATCCGCGCCTCGTCGGCCGGGTCGGCCTCGGCACGGACCTCGTCGAGCTCCACCCTGGGCTCATGGTCGCGGACGGCGGCGGCGATCGAACTCTCCAGGTCGCGCAGGTTCTGGACGCTGCCGGGCGCGAACACCAGCTCGTGGGCGCGGGTGCCGAGTTCGGGCCGCATGACCCGCTCGCCGGTGCCGGTGAGCAGCAGCGCCCGCAGACAGTTCTCGATGCTCTCCTCGCCGACGGCGTACCCCAGGCGCCCGGAGGCGTCGGGCAGGATCGGGAACCGCCAGCCGGTCCCCAGGAACTCCTCGCTCATGCCGTCCTCGCCTTCTTGGCCAGTACGGCGGGGGTGAGCGGCGGGGTCGGCGGGCCGGTGGGCCCGGCGGCGGACGGGTGGGTGTGGGTGTTGAACGCCTGGAGCAGCGCGTTGCCCAGCACCAGGGGTTCGGTGGCGCCGCCGCCGAGGTCGATGGAGGGGGAATCGACGGTCACCTTGGGCGCCTTGAGCGTGATCTCACCCTGTGCGGTCACGGTCACGCTGCCGCCCGCGGCGGCGGTGATCCGGATCGCCTTGCCCTGGTCGTCCAGCTCCACCACGTGCCCGGCGGCCGAGGTGATCCGTACAGCGGCGTTGTCCGACGTGTCGTCGAAGAGCACCTCGTGCCCGTGGCTGGTCCGGATCATCTTCTGGTCGCGGCCCTGGGTGCGGGCGGTCGGCGGCTTGTCCTCGCCGTTGTAGAGACCGCCGAGCACGATCGGGTACCGCATGTCCCCGTGCACGAAGGCCACCAGGACCTCGTCGCCCTTCTCGGGCACGAACACCGAGCCGTAGCCGCCGCCCGCGTACAGCTGGCTGACGCGGATCCAGTCGGTGACCGTGACGTCGTCGAACCAGGGGAACTTCACCTTGACCTGGCCCTCGTCGTCGCCGTCGTTGTCCACGACGATCGCCGAGACGACGCCGTAGTACCGCTTGTCGGTGCTGCGGGCCCGCGGTGTGGTCCTGATGGTCACTGGTCCCCCTGGTGGATCCGCCGTCCGGTGAACTGGGTGAAGAACCCACTGGTGTTGAGCGTGTGCTCGACGCGTTTGACGAAGTACATGCCGGAGAAGCGGCGCCCGAGGCCGTAGATCTCCAGGTTGTCGCCGGGCCGCAGCTCGGGCAGGCCCGCCACCTTGCCGGTGGCGGTGATGAACTCGTACGCCCGCTCCCGCAGCAGGCTGATCGCCAGTTCGCGGGCCTCCTGGTCGCTGCCGACCGGCGCGTCGACCAGCACCTCCTGGCGGCCCTGCAGGGTGGACTCGGCGACCTGCGGCCCGCTCTGCCCGTCGGCGGTGTTCTGCCCGGCCGGCAGGTTCTGAGCGGTCGCGGTGAACGCGATGGGCTGTTTGGTACGGGGGTCCCAGCCGCGCACGGTGACCTTGCTGACCTGCTGGGACACGGTCAGGGTCGGGGTGAATTCCATGAGGTTGGGGATCAGCCCCTCGGGCTGGGCGGTGGGGCCGGTGGACAGCCCCGGCGCGTAGGCCAGCCGGTACACCCGCAGGGGCCGGCCGTCGCGGCCGTCGGTCGGTTTGATGAAGTAAAGCGTGTCCTCGCCGGTCCTGGGGTCCGGCAGGATGTAGCAGTCGAAGTCCAGCCGCTTGGCCCGCTCCAGCAGAAACGTCGCGTCGTCCTGGTTCTTCTGCACCACCAGGTCGTGCGTGGGTCCCTCCCGGGTGACCTCGACCCGCAGGTGGTTACGCTGGGCGATCTGCTCGGCGATCCGCCAGTCGGGCTGGTTGCGGTAGATCTTGGTCTCGTTCTCGGTGGGCTTGCGGTCCTTGAGCCGCAGCAGCCCGTCCACTCCGCTGACCTGGACGGTGGGCGAGGCGCTCTCGGTGAACTTCGGGCTGAGCGTGGAGATGGTCCCGGTGGCGACGGTGAGCAGCTTGTCGGCGTAGCCGAGCCGCACCGAGACCCGGCCGCCGAGCCTGAAGGTCGGCGAGTCGCTGTGCTTGAACCGCAGGCCCGCGTCGTCCCAGTTGTTGAGGGTCAGGTCGAAGCCCGACATCTCGTCGATGTCCCGGTTCACCTTGATGTCGATGATGTCGTTCTTGGTGGACGGGTCCATCTCCAGGCCCTCGATGCGCACCTCGAACTCGGGCGCGTACCGGTCGGGCGAGGCGACCTCCGGGGTGGGAGTGCTCATCGCGCGCTCCTCACGGCAGCCGGGGCACGGTCAGCACCCGGCCCGGCCTGAGGTCCCGTGGATCGGTGATGCCGTTGGCGCGCGCCAGCTCCCTCCAGGCGTCGGGCCGCCGGTACAGCGCGCTGGAGATGGAGCTGAGCGTGTCGCCGCGGCGCACCACGTAACTCTTCTCCACCGTGGGCGAGGAACGCGGCGTGGCGGCGACCTGCACGGCGGCGGGGCGGTACTCCTTGAGCGAGAGGTCCAGCATGGCCCGCAGCGGCACGCCGTCCGGCCGGAACAGCTGGTAGCTGACGTCCAGCTTCTCCACGACACCGGTGAAGACCTCCTCGTCCCACACGAACCGCACGACCGGCGGCGCGTGCTCGCGGCTGTCGGGCCGCAGCAGGTTGCGCACCGCGTCGACGTAGGCCCTGCGTACGTTCTCCAGGGTGTCGGAGGTGTCGACGAGCGCCTGGACGGTGAGGGTCTCCGTGCCGCCGCGCACATACTGCAACGGCGGGGTCTCCAGGCCCGGGATGGTGATCTCGGCAAAGGTGTTGCTCTTGCTCAGCTTGTAGTCGGTGGGGTTGAACCGCAGCGGGATCCGCCGCTGCTGCTCATCGGCGATCACCGGCCGGACGATCTCCAGGCGGGCCTGGGCCGCGCCCTGCCGGGCGAAGGACACGGGCGTCACGCTCATGACTGCCCCTCCCCGTCACCGAAGCGGCGTTCGGCCTCGGTGTGCGCGGCGCGGGCGCACGCGTCCTCGTACAGCTTCGACCAGGCCTGGATGTGCTTGTTGAACAGGCGGGTGAACACCGCACCGTCGTCGCCGTCCACCTGGAACCGCACTTCGAGCTGGTGAATGGTCACCTTCGGCACGACGGTCACCTCCCTCGGTTCAGTTGCGACAGGCCGCTCGCCGCGGCGTCCTGCAGGGCCTTGGTCAGTCCCTCGTGGGCGATCTCCAGCGACTCGATGGCGATCGCGTTCTGCTCCGCGTGCAGATCGGGGCCGGTCCACTTGGCGGCGAGACCGCCGTGGAACGCCCATGCCGCGCCGGGCACCCCGTCCGGGCCGAGGACGATCACCGCGCCGTCGCGGCGGGCGCCCAGCGAGTCGGCGAGCCCGGCCTGGTACCAGGCCCACAGGCCCGGATCGCGCACCACACCGCGCTTGAGGGTGATCCGGTTCCACGAGTGGCGCAGCGGCAGCTGGTGCACCGAGTCGTTGCGACCGCCCTCCGGATAGCTCGTCACCTCCAACTGCGCGCCGAGACCGGTGACTTCCTGGAAGGCACCGGACGCGACCAGCGGCAGCAGCAGCGCCTGCGCGGGTGGCAGATAGGCGTCGCCGGGGTCGAGGGTGACCAGGAATCGGTACTTCGGCAGCGGGTCCTGGTTCATGCCTCGATCACCTCCAGACCTCGGTCCTGGCCGAGTACCAGACGCAGCCGGATGAACTCCATGGGGACGGCCGGGGCGACCTCGATCTCGCAGACGAGTTCTCCCGGGTCCTGCTCAGGCGGGTTGTTGGTGTCGTCGCACACCACCCGGAACGCCTGCTCGGGCCGCGCGCCGGCGAGCGCCCCGGCCCGGAAGGCGGAGAGCAGCACCGAGGTGATGGCCCTCACCAACGTCAGCCGCAGCTCGGGTGAGTTGACGTCGAACACCAGCGGGCTCGCCACCCTCCGGATGGCGCGCACGAGGAGGTGTACGAGGCGGCGGTGGGCGATGTAGCGCGTGCGGGGGTCGGTGGACAGGGTGCGCCCGCCCCAGACCGTCAGGCCCCGCCCGCGGGTGCACCGCACCAGGTCGATGCCCGCGTCGAACAGCCGCACCTGCTGCGGCTCGGGGAACTCGTCCGCCAGGTCGACCGCCTCCAGGATCACGGCGCCTGCAGGCGTGTGGTGCGCTCCGCGCTCGCCGTCGAGGCGGGCGATGACGCCCAGGACGTGCCCGGAGGCGGGGACGGTGCGCAGCCCGTGCCGGTCGGGGGTGCGCAGCGCCGGGTGGTAGACGGCCGCGCAGTCGAGGAGCCCGCTGTCGCCCGTCGCCGTGAGCGACCCCACCCAGTCGACCACCTCGTCCACGGAGGACAGCCGGGGCGGTACGTCCAGGACGGCCAGCCGGTCGTGCAACGGGGCGACACTGCGCAGCAGTTCCAGCACCACGTCGGTGTGGGCGCTCCCGGACAGGTCCGTGCCGAGGTCCGGCAGCGCCACCAGCGCCGGTTCCGGGAGTTCGGTCTGTACGGCCACGGCGTCCCCGTACTCGCCGCGGGTGGGCGCGGATTCGGTGCCGCCCGCGAGCGTCAGCTCCCAGGACCGTGAGATCGGGCCGGGTCGCCCGGGCGGCGGCGGGGGCCCGTCCGGGAGCAGCCGGATGAAGCGGGACGCGGCCAGCCGGTCGGCCGCCTCGGGGAGCGGCAGACCGGGGAATGCCTCGGGCACCTCGCCGGGCACGGTGACCCGTACGCTCACCGTCGGCGGTCCGGCGACCGTGCTGGCCTGGTAGCGGATGGCGACCCGCGCGCCGTTGGCCCAGATGCCCGGGCTGGTGGCGAGCACCCGGTAGCGCGTGGCGGGGATCCCGCTCAGCGGGCCCACCGTCCACCGTGCCTGGGCCGTGGTGGCCGGCCCGGACACGCGGAGCACCCAGGCGGTACGGCCGCCGTTCTCGAAGAATCCGCGCAGCGCGTACGGGGTGGCGAAGGCGCCGTCCAGCGGGTCCCCCCTGCCCGACGAGCTCGCGGGGGGACCGAAGGCGCCCACGACGTCGTTCCAGCTCTCCACCCGCACCGGGGCACCGACCGGACCCCGGCGGAGCCGGCCGAGGAACGCCGCCACGTCCGTGCGCAGCGGCTCGGCCTCGGACCCACGCGGCGCGAGCGTCAGGGACACGCCGGGAAGCGCTTCACTGGTCATGTCAGACGTCGATCTCCAGCTTCTCGACCGCGAGGACGAGCGTCTCCATGGCGATCTCGTTCTTGGTGGCGCTCAGGGTCGGGCCGGTGTACTTGGTCGGCCAGCCGCGGTCGAAGTTCCAGCGCATGGCCTCCTGACGGTTCTCGTCGAGGAGCACGATCGAACCGGAGGTGCGCCGCACCTTGCCGTTGAGCGCCTCGACCACCCAGTTCCAGAAGCCGACATGGCCGGTGATGCCGCGCTTGAAGGTGAGGTTGGTGTACTTCTTCAGCCCCGGGATCTTGCGGACGGTGATGTCCTCGCTCCCGTTGCGGTACTCGATCGGCGGGATCTCCAGTTCAAGGCCGCTGGCCTCGGTGAAGGACCCGCTCACCGCGACGCCGTCGTCGCTGACGTTGGTCACGATGATCTGGAAGTTGTAGGACGCGTACGGATCGTCCCTGGTCACGGGCGGCATGGTGGCCCCTCCTCGCTCCTCGGTGGTCCTCGGTCGGATGCTCAGGCGAGCTGGGTCTCACGGGTCTTCTGCTGGATCCGGAAGATCACGAACTCGGCGGGGAAGACCGGCGCGACGCCGACGGCGCAGATGAGACGGCCGTTGGCCAGGTCGTCCTCGGTCATAGTGGTGCGGTCGCAGGCGACGAAGAACGCCTCGTCGGCGGTGGTCCCGGCGAGCGCGCCGCTGCGCCAGACCGTGGTGAGGAAGTTGGTGATGGTCTGGCGGACCAGGGCCCACAGGGCCTCGTCGTTGGGCTCGAAGACCACCCACTGGGTGCCCTCGTCGATCGACTCCTCCAGGAAGAGGAAGAGCCGCCGGACGTTGATGTACTTCCACGAGCTGTCCGAGGAGAGCGTGCGCGCGCCCCACACCCGGTGGCCCAGGCCCGGGAAGAACCGCAGCGCGTTGATCCCCTTGGGGTTCAGCAGGTCCTGATGGCGCTTGGTGATGTCCTGGGCGAAGCCGTCGGTCTGCCGGATCCCCCGGACGACCACGTTGGCGGGTGCCTTGTGCACGCCCCGCTCCACGTCCACCCGGGCGTAGATGCCGGCCATGTGGCCCGAAGGCGGCACCTCCACATCGCGGTTGGTGGACGGGTCGCGCGTGACCAGCCACGGGTAGTACAGCGCCGCGTACTTGGTGTCGAACGGCTCGCGGAACGCCTGGATCCCCTCGATGTCGAGGCCGTCGCGCGGGTCGAGGATCGCGAACCGGTCCTTGAGCAATTCGCAGTGGGTGACCAGGCTCGATTCGACCGTGCCGGACCACATGCCGGGCACCGCGCAGACCGCGACCTCGTCGATGTCCTCCAGCGCGACGATTCCCGTGCGCCGCCCGCTGCCGCCGTCGGCGCCGACGAAGTCGGCCACGCTCAGGGACTCGTACGCGTCGTCACCGTCCGCCAGTGTCAGCCAGGAGCCGATCGCGGGCACCGGGAACTTCGCGGGGTCGGTGGACAGTCCCGGCAGCGCGGTGGCCCGTACCAGCCGTGACCGGCCGGCCAAGGCCGTCACCAAGTTCGACGGGGCGTCGCCGGTGAGCCGAAGACCCGGGAAGGTCTCGGTGACGGTGGTACCGCCCGGGTCGGAGAACCGGGTGCTGACCTCGGCCTCGATCAGATGGATCCGGTCGGTCTCGAAGAACGTCCCCGGTACGTCGCGGTCGAAGGTGACGGCGTCGCCGACGACCGTCTGGACCTGCACGGCGGTCATGGTGGTGCCGTCGTCGACCTGGACGACCGCTCCCTCGTACAGCCTGCTCGCGCCGCCGGCCCTGAGGGTCCGCCCCGCCGTGAGGTTGCCCCGTCGCACCCGGCGCACGGTGAGTCCGGTCTCCCACGCCGGGTGGGTGGTGCCTGCCGGGAGGGTCAGGGTGACCTTGCCGTCCGCCGGCTGGCCCACCTCGGCCTTGTACCGGTCGGAGCCGATCTGGGCCCAGACGTCGGCGGGCAGGCCGGCCGGGTCGAGCCCGGGCGCCGCGGCCACCTCGACCGTAGCGCTGTCGGCGGCCGCGTCCGCGACGAGCCGGGTGACGAACAGCGGGCCCTCCTGCGGGTCGGGCAGCACCGGCAACGCGGCGCCGACCATCGGCTGGACCCGGACCTGGACGCCCCGGCCCCAGGCGCCGGGGCTGTTGGCCGACAGCCGCAGCGTGTGCTCGGTGCCGCGCGCCCCGACCTGGACATAGTCACCTCGGGCCGTCCTGACCTCGGCGGGCAGGGCGGCGCTCAGCGTGATCCGGCGCTTGGCCATGTCGTAGCCGGAGACCGTGGCGGTGTGGATGGCCTGCTGGTCGTCGCCCCGGAAGATCTGGATCTGCTGTCCGGCGCCGGTGAAGCCGACCAGGTGGCCCAGTTGCAGACTGGTCGCGCCGCGCGCGGCATCGGTGGCGATCGGGCTCACCAGCCCCTGGACGAGGTCGCCCGAGGCGGGCGTCGCCTGTGCGCTGGCGACCCGCTTGACATAGAGACGCTGGCCGCCGTTGTCGAAGAATCCCTTGACGGCCAGCGGAAACAGCCACCAGCGGCCGCCTTCGGAGGGGTTGTCGGCCCACGCGTCCCGCACGGACGCCTCCGGCTCGGGCAGGAAGCCGCCGAAGGTGTTCTGGAACTCCAGGAAGTTCGTCACCAGTTTGGGTTTGCCGGTGTACGGTCCGCGAGCGGTGACCCCGACCATCCCGGCGGTGCTGGTGCTCACCCCCGCGATCGGCCGCGGCCCCGCGTCGATCTCCTCGATATAGACCCCGGGGCTCAGATACTCGGCCATGAAATGGGCTCCTCACTGCTCACGGATCTCGATGACGTGCTGACGCTCCGCGTCCTGGGGCAGGTGCACGAAGAGCGCCCCGGTCCGGCCCGGCCGCTCGGTGGCCTCCAGGCGGAATGTCTCCTCGACCGCGTGCTCGGCGGCTTTCTCGCCCTCCCAGCGCAGGGCGAGCCGGAAGGCTCCCCGGGCGTCGGAGAGCGTGCGTTCGTGCCACGGCGTCAGGTCCTGGCCGGTGCGCCCCCTGGCCTCGACGAGCGCGTTCGCGACCGGCGCCCTGCCCGCGGCGTCGAGCACGACACCGTGGACCGTGCGCGTACCCGGCGGGTACGGGAAGGAGACCGCCGGCAGCAGCCGGACCAGCCGCGGCGAGGCCTCCACGGAGGGCGGGTGGGTGTCGTCGTACGGGTGGACCAGGAAGTCGACGCCGACGAGTTCGGCCGAGAACGGCTGGCCGTCGGCCGGGTACAGCGGCTGGTAGCCGGCGGCCACGAAGCGGGCCCGGTGGCGTTCCGGCCGGGCCGCCCACGGCTCTGCCCGCCTGCCGAGCCCCGGAAAGGCGATGGATCCGCTGGGTGTGCGCACCGCCTTGTCGTCCAGCGGCAGCCAGCCGCCACTCGTCTCGTCGAACCGGTCGAGGCGGACCTCCACGCCCGCGGCGCGCACCCGTCGTACGTAGTCGTCGAACGGCACCAGCCAGACGGGGCTGTAGAGCGTCGACCGGGCAAGGGGCAGGAAGGCGCTCATGGCGTCGCCGTCCCCCCGAAGGTCCGGCTCTGCACAGGCCGTACCGCACTCTCCACGGCAGAGTCCAGGTTGACGACGCGGACCTCGTAGTTCAGTGAGAGCCGGTACGGCTTCTGGATCGCGTACCAGACCCAGGACTTCTGGTCGAGGGTCAGCGGTGTCAGGGTGAGGTGCAGCGAGTCGACACTGCCGGCCAGACCGCCGGAGAGCTGTGCGCCGTCCAGGATCGCGTCGTCGTAGAAGGTCTGCAGAGCACGTCCGAGCATCCGGTGCTGGGTCGCCTGGTCGCCGCCCCAGGGAGTGATCAGATACCGCAGCAGCAGGGCCATCGGCGGTTTGCGGGCTGTCAGCGGTTCGGGCGGCTGGGAGCGCACCGGTGGCCGGTTGCGCGAGGTGGGATCCTCGGCGATCTCGTAGAGGAACACCGTGAGTTTGGGGGGCGGTGTCTGCACCGTCTCGGACAGGTCGTTCAGTTCCGCGATCGGCGGTTCCACCTGGCTCAACCCGCGCAGGGCCTGCGTCAGCGTGCTCACGACGACCGACGAGACATCGGCGATCACACCGAAGTCACCCATGCGAAACCCCCCTTGGCCCGACGCGTGCTGACCACTGACCGCGTATTCCGCAACGATGCAGACTCCCTGTGATCCGTCCGCGACTCGCCCGTCACATCGGCGTCACCCCTGCGTCCTCGCCGCGTGCCGTGACGCCGCTGGACACGGATCGACGACGTCGGGGTGACACCCGTGCGGGACACTCCGTCTCCCATGGAGACCCCTTCAACGCGGTCCGGCGTCCTCATACTCCGGGTGTGGGTGGAAGGCGGCAGGTCGGACGGCTTCCGCGCGCGCATCATCCAGATCGTCGACGGAGAACAGCAGCCCCCCGCGGCGACGGACCAGACCGTCGACGTCTTCCTGGCACTGCGGACCTGGCTCGATGAGCTGCTGGAACGGGACCGGTGACGTTTTCGCGACGTTCCGTTGTTTCTTCGTTGACGCCGTCCCGCTAATGCTCGACCCTGCGGACATGACTTGCCCGTAACATGGCTTCAAGAAGCCGACGAGCCGAACGAAGATCATCCGCCGACATCGGTACGGGGGCGTCGATGAACGGACAAGCACATCTTATTACTTTGAGGCTGCTCAAGGGCTTCACACTCGCGGTTGACCATACGCGCATTCCGGTTTGCTCCAGCACTCAACGGCTGCTTTCATTCCTGGCTTTGCAGGGGATGCCGCGGTCCCGAACCTACGTGGCAGGAATCCTCTGGCCGGACGTCACGGCGTCGCGCGCCAACGCGAACCTGAGATCATCTCTTTGGCGAGCGGCGCGTACCGGTCACCCCCTCGTCGACGCGACCGCGCGCGAGTTGGCCCTTTCCAAGCACATCACCGTTGACCTGCACGAAGCGGTGGCACGCGCGCACCGCCTGCTCGACAGCTCACGTCCGTGCGACGACATCCTCACCATGCAGACGCTGGCGGACCTGTCGGTGGACCTCCTGCCGGAATGGCCGGAAAATGACTGGATGCTGATCGAGCAGGAGCAATACCGTCAGCTCCGGCTTTACGCCTTGGAAGCGATGACCGAACGACTGACGTCAGCTCGACGCTATGGCGAAGCCGTCGCCGCGGGACTCGCCGCCGTACGTACCGAGCCCTTGCGGGAAAGTGCCCATCGTGTACTCGTGAAGGCACATTTGGCTGCCGGCAACAGGGGTGCGGCACTGCACCAATTCGAACAATGCCGCCGCATCCTGCGGGAAGAATTAGGGCTGGAACCCTCCACTTCGCTGCGAGACCTCGTGCCACTACGCGCCGAGCACAGCGAGCATTCACGGCTTCAGCCCTTCAGCACCTAGTCCCCACGGCTTCGCCGGCACCATCCCGTACTGGCGGACCGGGGCAACGGCCTCCTCCAGCACCTGTTCTCCCGCCTCGTACCGCACGAGCAGCTCGACGCCATCCACAACCCCACGCCTCATGAGGAGCGCCATGACCGCCTTCCACGCTGCCGTCATCCACCCTGACCAGTCCGTCACCTACTGCGGCGAGGTGAGCCAGGCACACGTGGATGAGGCGCTCGGCATCGCTGCCATCGAGACCACACCGTGCTCCGTCGTCCAGCACCCGCGCCGCCCCGGCTCGGTCTTCGTGCTGCGCGAGGACGGCGACCTCGACTGGTATGAGCCGGTGGACGCCGAGCCGTTCATCATCCGCGACCCGGACCCGGAGCCCCGTACCGGCGACGGCCACCCCCTCACCGATGACCTGCCCGTCGCCGGCGAGCCGGTGCACGGCCTCATCGGCACCAGATGGGTCCCCGGCGCGATCACGCTCGGCGACGGCGTCATCGGCGGGGCGATGGACACCCCCGGCAATCCGCCCCGGGTCGTGCACCACACCACCGAGTCCCCGGCCGGGGGCAGGTATCTGGAGGCCGTCGGGTCGTACCTGATCCGCGTGGCCTCCGAGCCGCAACTCATCTACTGCCCGGTGACCGACCGCATCGGCCAGTTCGGACCGCTGGACCAGAGCGCCCGGGCCCTGCGCAACGACGGCGCCCGGCGGACCAATCGCGAGGGCAGGGTCTGCATCCAGATCGAGGTCCTCGCCCACGCCGACAACCCCTGGACCACCGGCTGGGATCCGGCGAAGAAGCCGGGCTGGCAGAAGATCCTGGCCGCGGTCCGTTCCTGGGGCGTGCCGGACGTCTTCCCGGCCGGACGACCGGCGGTGTACCCGGGACCGGGCAAGACCCGCTCGCGGTCCGTCTGGGAGTTCCGGGGCGGCCACTTCGGGCATGTCGATGTCCCGGGCAACGACCACGGCGATCCGGGTGCGATCGACACCACCAAGGTGCTGTACCAGGCCGGCCCCACCAACCCGAAGCCGACCGAGCCGAAGGTCAGCGTCGCCCACCTGGTCGCTGCCGCGAAGAGGGACGTGCCGGCCCCGGACGGACACACCACCTACCCGACCGAGGTGCGCATCGTCGAGAACGCCCTCGTGGCCGAGGGTCTCCTCCAGCGCAGGTACGCCGATGGTTCTTTCGGCTCCAAGACGGTCTCCGCGTACGCGGCCTGGCAGCGCAGCAGGGCAGGCGGCTCCTACACCGGCGACGCCGCCGACGGCATACCCGGCATCGCCTCGCTGAAGCGCCTGGCCGCCCGGCACGGCTTCATCGCGACGGCCTGAGCAGGATCGGGGACTGGTGCGCCCCGCTGTCCGGAGAATGTGCGGCACGGGTGAACACCCGGCGCGCCGCCCGGTGGTGTGCCCGGCTCACCAGACCTCGCGGAGGCGGCCATGGCCGAAACCCCACACACGCCGACGGTGCCGACCGAATCCTCGGCGCGGCGAGGCAGGCGCGTTCTGTCGGGCCCTACGCGCGGTCCGGCCGTTCGCCGGGGGCCGCCCGGCGGGCGACCGTGACCAGTTCCGCCGCCGGGCCCACGAGGCGCCGCCCGGTCGGCCAGACCGCGCGCAGGTCGCGCGTGAGGTCGACACCCGTGACGTCGACGCCGATCAGCCGTCCCTCGGCGATGTCGCCGTGGACGGCCAGCTCGCTCAGGACGGACGGCCCGGTGCCGGCGATCACCGCGCCGCGCACGGCGGCCGTCGAGCCGAGCTCCACCAAGGGCCGGACGCGTTCACATCCGGCCAGGTGCAGGGCGCGGTCCAGGGTCTGCCGCGTGCCGGAACCGCTCTCCCGCAGCACCAGCGGCGCACGGGACAGCTCCCGCGCCGACAATGGCTCGCGTCGCCGCGCCCACGGGTGCCCGGGGTCGACCACGACGACGAGCCGGTCCTCGGCCACCTGCCGCGTGCACATCACGCGGGACAGGCGCGGCCCCTCGATGAACCCGATGTCGGCCTCGCCCGACTCGACCAGCTCGGGCACGTGCTCGCTGTTGGTCACCTGCAGCCCGATGTACAGCTCCGGCCGGCGAGCGCGCAGCTCGCTGATCCAGGCGGGCAGCAGGTACTCCGCGATGGTCAGACTCGCCGCGACGCGCAGTTCGGCCTCCCGCCGGTCGCGCAGCTTGTCGGCTCCGGTGAGCAGCTCGTCCAGCTCGTCCAGGACCCGCCTGGCATGTTGGACCACGACCTGCCCGGCCAGCGTCAGCCGGGAGCCGCGGCGGGTCCGGTCGACCAGCACCAGTCCCAGCCCGCGTTCCAGCGTGGACAGCCGGCGGCTGGCGGACGGCTGGGAGATCCGCAGCCGCTCGGCCGCCCGGCCCAGACTGCCCAGGTCGGCCACGAGAACCAGGAGCCGCAGCGACTCCAGGTCGGGCGTGCGCAAGGGGAGGGGAACGGTCCGGGGATCAGGAACGGAGGAGTCTGTCACACGCCCAGCGTATGAAAAACTCATACGCCTCGGCTATGACCTACTGCTCGATCAGGGGCTACAGAGCCAGCACGGCGCCGATCAGAGTGGTGATCATGAAGGACGCCAGCCCCTCCCCGTCTGGGACAGCCCGCCCACCGCGCCGTCCCACAGCCCGAAGGCCCGGCGCCTTGCTCGCCGCCCAAGCCCCCGGCTTCGCCGCCCGGCTGCCCGGGCTCGCCCTCGCCGTCGGCGTCGCCCTGGTCGCGACTGCGCTGGGCCGGCTGGTCCCCGTCGTCGGCGGGCCGGTGAGCGGCATCGTGCTCGGGGTGCTGGTGGCGGTCGCGGCGCGGCCTGGGGACCGGATGCGGCCGGGCATCGCCTTCGCAGGGCGCGGAGTTCTTCAGGCCGCGGTGGTGGTACTGGGCGCGCAACTGTCTCTGGGCCAGGTGCTGCGGGTCGGTGTCGGCTCGCTGCCAGTGATGATCGTGACCCTTGCGGTCTGCCTGGCGGCGGCGTACGGGATCGGACGCCGCCTGGGTGTCGTCCGTGACCTGCGCACCCTCATCGGTGTGGGCACCGGCATCTGCGGTGCCTCCGCGATCGCGGCGGTCACGCCGGTCATCGGCGCGGCCGAGGCGGAGGTGGCCTATGCCGTCTCCACGATCTTCGTCTTCAACGTCGCCGCGGTGCTGGCCTTCCCCGCCCTCGGGCATCTGCTGGGCATGGGTCAGCACGCCTTCGGACTGTTCGCCGGCACCGCGGTCAACGACATGTCGTCGGTCGTCGCCGCCGCCACGACCTACGGCGGCCCGGCAGCCGACTACGCGGTGGTGGTCAAGCTGGCCCGCACGCTGCTGATCATCCCGATCTGCCTGGGGCTCGCCGCCCTCGCCCGCCGCCGAGCGCGGACCGCCGACGCGGCGACCGCCGCCGGCGCCGCAGGTTCTGGGCAGGGCCTCCCCTGCGCGGTGCGCGTCGGCCGGCTGGTGCCGTGGTTCCTCGTCGGCTTCCTCCTCCTGGCGGCCTTGAACACCGCCGGCCTCCTCCCCTCCGCCGCCCACGGCCCGCTCAGCACGCTCGCCGTCTTCCTGATCACCGTCGCCCTGTCCGCGATCGGCCTGTCCACCGAACCCTCCAGGCTGCGCAGAACCGGCCCCGCACCCCTGCTCCTCGGAGGCTGCCTGTGGCTGGTGGTGTCCGCCACCAGCCTGGCCGTCCAGTTCCTGGCCCGGTACCTGTGACCGCCGCACGAGCGCGGCAGAGAGGGCCGCCCGGCCACCCGCGCGGGCCTGATCCCCGACGTTCGCGCCGGTCCCTGCCGGTGCTTCGTCGATCAGGTCACGAGCCACCCGCAAAAACTCGTCACCGGGTCGGCCACCTCAGCCCCGTGCGCTCAGCTCTTGCCACGCCACCCCCAGCGCGACGCCTTGCAGACGTCGCTGATGGCGCGCGGGGCGGTGTACCACGCGAACGAGCGTGGCGCCCGGCTGTCTTGAGGCACTCGCGCGCGGCCGGCTCTGAGCCGCTGCCGTCAGTCGGCCGGGCGTACGGCCAGGTTCAGCAGCACCAGCGCGCACAGGCTCGCGCCTGCGGCGACCGCCAACAGCACCGTGCGCACCGCGAGGTGCTCGAACAGCACGCCTGCCACCGCGTAGGCGATCGGGCTCGCCACGAAGACGGCGGCGCCGAACACCGGGAGTACGTGCGGGCGCAGGTGCTCCGGCGGGCGCAGCGTCAGGAGCGCCACGGCGGGCGCGGTCACGCCTGGCAGGAACATGCAGCCGGCCGCCACCGTCAGGGCCGCCGTGCCGGCCGGCTGGTTCCAGGGGAGGAACCAGAGCAGGACCGCCGCTCCAACGCCGCCCGCCGCCGCGAAGCGGGTCGGTGAGATGCGGCGGGCCAGCCGGGCGACGACCACGGTGCCCACCGCGGTGCCGCCGCCCCAGGCGGCCAGCAGCAGGCCCGCCACATGGGGGTCGGAGTCGTAGCGGCTTCTGGCCATGACCGGCAGTGCGAGCAGTACGACGGGCATGAGGGTGCCGTAGCCGAGCGCGGCGAGGGCCATCGTGCGCAGCACCCGGTCCTGGAAGAGGTAGCGGACTCCCTCAGCCATGCGGTTCGCCGACATCGGCTCCGGCGCCGCCTCGCGGCGCGGCAGCCCGGTCAGCAGCGCGGCCGACACCGCGAAGGAGGCGGCGTCGGCCCACAGCACGTTGAGCGCGCCGAACTGGCCGATCAGGAAGCCGGCGATCGCGGGGCCGACCAGCCGCGCCGACGAGGTCGCCGTCTCGAACAGGGCGTTGCCGGCGGTGACGACGCCCTCGTCCGAGCCGATGGCCTCGGTCAGCAGCATGCGCTGCGCGGAAAGGTAGGCCGCCGCGACGCAGCCGACGAGGGCCACGATCACCAGCAGCGCCCAGAACGGCAGCAGGCCCGCGCGGTACAGCACGGGCACGGCCGCCACCAGCACCGCGTCGACGACGTCTCCGACGATCGTGACGCGGCGGGCGCCCCACCGGGCCACCAGCAGCCCGGCGGGCATGGCCAGCAACGGCACCGGCAGGATCTGGATGACGAACACCAGCCCCATCCGTGCCGGTGAGCCGCTGGTCATCAGGACGAACCACGGCAACGCCAGCGTTGTCATCTGGGTGCCGACCGAGGAGACGAACTCCGCGGCGATGACCCTGCGGAACTGCCAGCTCCGCAGGGGCGAGCGTTGCGCTGTCGCCGTTGTCACCGGTGGGTCACCACGCCACCGGCAGCCGGTGCACGCCGTACACGGTCATGTTGGAGCGCATCGGGATCTCCTCCGGCTGCTCGGCCAGGCGCAGCTCCGGGAAGCGCCGGAGCAGCGCGGTGTAGCCGATGCGCAGCTCCAGGCGCGCCAGCTGCTGCCCGAGGCACTGGTGGATGCCGTGGCTGAAGGTGAGGTGGGAGAGCCCGCCCTGGGTGACGTCGAGCCGGTCCGGGTCGGTGAACTGCTTCGGGTCGCGGTTGGCGCTGGGGAGGTGGATCAGCACCGTCTCCCCCTTGGGCAGGGTCACCCCGCCGATCTCGACGTCCTCGGTGGCGGTGCGCTGCACGCCCACGTGCACGACGGTGAGGTAGCGCAGCAGTTCCTCGACCGCGCCCTCGACGAGCGACTCGTCCGCGCGCAGCAGGTCCATCTGGTCCGGGTTGCTCAGCAGCGCGTACGTGCCGAGCGAGAGCATGTTCGCCGTGGTCTCGTGCCCGGCGACGAGCAGCAGGAGAGTGGCGCCGATCGCCTCGGGGAGGCTGATGTCCTCGCCCTCCACCAGCACGCTCAGTACGTCGTCGGCCGGTTCGGCTTGCTTGCGCATGAGCAGCTGGCTGGTGAGGTCGACGAGGTCCATCAGGGCCGCCTGGGCCTCCTGCGGGTCGATGTCCAGGCGCAGCAGCTTCTCGGAGCCGGCCTCGAAGCGGTCCCGGTCGCTGAACGGCACCCCGAGCAGCTCACAGATCACCTGCGAGGACACCGGCACCGAGTAGTCCGCGACCAGGTCCGCGGGCTGTCCCTTGCGGAACATCGCCTCGGCGTACTGCTCGGTGATCTCCTCGATGCGCGGCGTCAGCGCCCGCATCCGGCGCAGCGTGAACTGGCCGGCCAGCCGCTTGCGGAACCGGGTGTGCTCCGGCGGGTCCATGTGCTCGAACAGGCCCGGGATCTCCGCCTCCATGTCCTGCGCACGGTCGGACGGGAACGCCAGGTGCTTGTTGGTCGCGGCCGAGCTGAACCGCTTGTCGGACAGGATGTCCCGGCCCAGCTGGTAGTCGGTGACGAGCCAGCCCTCGTACCCGTCGGGGAAGGTCATCCGGCCGATCGGGCCCTGCGCGCGCAGCACCTCCGGCGGGTCGAACGGCCGCTCCCGCAACGTCGGCAGCCCGTTGGTGATGGGACAGGTCTTCTCGGTCACTTCTTCCTCCATGCCGCCGTCGTTCTGGGCAACGGCTCCGGTGATGGGTCGGACAGGTCAGGTGGGCCGGGTACGGGGTCGCTCTCTACCGTCCGGCCTCCTCTTCGGCCGCCGCGTCGTGCTCGGCCCGCACGCGCTCGCGCAGCTGCGAGACCGTCAGGTCCGGGTGGAGCGCGACCAGTTCGAGCACCCGCGGCCACTGGCGCACCAGCGCGCCCATGACCGGCGGGGCGATGTAGTCCGGCGAGTACACCCACAGGCCGCGCAGCTCGCCCTCGACCTCGCGGGCCACCAGGTAGAGGTCGACATTGTGCGGCTCGATGGCGGTGATCAGCCCCGGCAGCGGGCTCTCGTCGCCGACCTGCACGTCCAGCGGCGCCACCTCCAGCCCGTGCAGGGCCGGCGAGTTGCTGGGCACGCCGAGCAGGTTGAGCATCACGCGCAGGGGCAGCTGGTTGCCGTCCCCGATGACGCCGTCGAGCACGAGCGCGCGCATCGGCACGTTCTGGTGCGAGTAGGCGTCGAGCTCGTTCTGCAGGACCCGCTGGACCAGCTCGCGGAAGGTCGGGTCGTCCGCCAGCCGCGAGCGGTTCAGGATGACGTTGATGAACGGGCCGACCATCGACTTGGTCTCCGGCCGTTCGCGGCCGGCCAGCGGGTGGCTCACCGCGATGTCCGTCGCGCCCGAGTAGCTGTGCAGCAGCACGTGGAACGCCGACATCAGCATCATGAACAGGGTCACGCCCTCGCGGCGGGCGGCCTCCTTCACGGCCGACATGACGTCCGCGCCGACGACGATGCTGTGGCTGTAGCCCTCGACGAAGTCGTCCAGCTGATGCGCCGGTGCCTCGAAGTCGAGCGTGTGCGCCGCGCCGTCCAGCTCCCCGCGCCAGTGCTCGATGTGCTCGTCGAGAGCGCCGCCGGCCAGCAGCGCCTGCTCCCAGGCCGCGTAGTCCAGGTGCTGGACCATCACGTCGGGCAGCTTCGGCCGGCGCGCCGCCTTGTGGGCCGCGTACAGCTCCGACAGCTCGTTGACGATCACGAGGAAGCCCCAGTGGTCCACCAGGATGTGGTGGGCCGTGAGGACCAGCGCGTGCTCCTGGTCGGAGAGCTGCATGAGCACGGCGCGGACCAGGTTGCCCTCCTCGATGCGCCACGGTCGCTCGGTCTGCGCGGTGAGCAGCTCACGCAGCTTCTCGCGCTGGGCCTGCCCCTGGTGTGCGCGCAGGTCGACCGTGTCGATGGGCCAGGTGGGCCTGCCGTCGGCGAACTGCAGGGTGGCGGAGCCCCGTCGGACGTAGCGGGTGCGCAGGATGTCGTGCCGCTGCACCAGGTCGTCCAGGCCGCGGCGCAGCGCGGCGACGTCGAGTTCGCCGCGCAGGCGCCATGCGGTGATGACGCCGTGGTGGGCGTGGTCGGGGCCCACCGGCTGGAGGAGGAACTCCAGCTGTCCGAAGGAGAGCCCGGCGCCGTCGCTGCGGTCGGCCTTGGGGATCGGCGCGTGCAGCAAGTCGGCGGCGCTGACGGCCGCGGTGTGCTCGTCGTCGTCGCGGACCAGCTCGACCGCGCCGTCCTCGACCGCGCGGGCGCACCGGGCGAGGGCGCGCAGCGCGTCGAACCAGGCCTGCGCGAGCTCGCGGACCTCGTCCTCGGCGAGCAGCGAGGGCGCCCAGCTCCAGTTGGCCACCAGCTGCGGGCCGTCCGGGCCGTCCTGGGTGACGGCGTTGACCTCCAGCGGGTACGGCAGCGGCCGGGCACCGGTGGTGCCCGGGGCGGTGTCGTCCCGCAGCGGCAGCCACGGCTTCTCCGCGTCGGTGACGGGCACCCGGCCGAGGTAGTTGAACAGCAGCTGCGGCGCGGGCAGTCCGGCCAGCAGCGGCCCGGTCTCCGGGTCGAGGTAGCGCAGCAGCCCGTAGCCGAGGCCGCGCTCCGGGATCGCCCGCAGCTGCTTGCCCGTGCGCGTGACCGCGGCGGCCAGCTCGCTGCCCGCCTCGGTCACCTCGTCCCAGGACAGCGTGGCGCAGTCGAGGCGGACGGGGTGGACGCTGGTGAACCAGCCCACCGTGCGGGACAGGTCGACGCCGTCGACCAGGTGCTCGTGCCGGCCGTGGCTCTCCACGTCCAGCACCACGCAGGCACCGTCCTCGCCGGACCGGCGGCGCCAGCGTCCGACGGCGAGCCCGAAGGCGGTCAGCAGTACGTCCTGGATGCCACTGCGGAACACCGCGGGCACCTGGCCGACGAGCGGCGTGGTGTCCTCGGCCGGCAGGGTCACCGACAGCCGTCCCTCGGCGCCGGTGACGTCGCGGTCCGCGTCCGGCTCCCCGGCCACCAGCGGTACGGCGTCGCGCAGGACGCCCTGCCACACCGGGAGTTCGGCGCGGTGCCGTTCGATGCCCTCGCCGGAGGCCAGCCGGGCCGCCCAGCCGCGCAGCGACGTCGCCACCGGTGCGAGGACCGGCTCGCGGCCCGCGGCCACCGCGTCCCACGCGGCGGCGAGGTCGGCCAGCAGGATGCGCCACGAGACACCGTCGACGGCGAAGTGGTGCACGGCGAGCAGCAGTCGGCCCGCGCACCCGGCCCCGGCGTCGAACCACACGGGCTGGAGCATCGCGCCCCGGGCCGGGTCGAGCCGGTGCTTGGCGGCGGCCGTCTCCTCGGCGATCAGCGCCCGTGCGTCCGCGTCGGCCTTCCCGCTGATGTCCACGCGGCGCAGGATCTCCGCGACCTGGACGGTGCCGGGCTCGTCCGCGTGCAGCGACCACTGCCCGTCGGGCCCGGTCTCCAGCCGCATGCGCAGTGCGTCGTGCCGGTCGACGACCGCCTGCAGCGCCGCGGTCAGCCGCTCCTCGTCCATGTCGGACGGCAGACCGACGGTCGCGGACAGGTCGAAGCCGACCATCGAGCCGCCCAGCTGCCGCTGCCGTTCCACGACGGGCAGCAGCGGGATCTCGCCGGTGCCGATGTCCTCGACGCGTTCCCCGGTGTGCTCGTCGGCCGGCCTCGCCACCTGGGCGAGGCCCTCCACCGTCTGGTGGGTGAACACGTCCCGGACGGTGAACACCAGCCCGGCCGTGCGGGCCCGGGCGACCAGCTGGGTGGCCTGGATGCTGTCGCCGCCCAGGTCGAAGAAGCCGGCCTCGGCGCCGACCTCGGGCATCCCGAGCACCTCGGCGAACACCTCGGAGAGGGTCTGCTCGGCCGGCGTCGCCGCCGCCCGGGACTCGGTGCCCGCGCCGAGGTCCGGCGCGGGCAGCGCGCGGCGGTCGATCTTGCCGTTGGCGGTCATCGGGAAGGCGTCGAGCACCAGCACCGCGACCGGCACCATGTACTGCGGCAGCCGCTCGGCCATGAACGAGCGCAGCCCGGCCGGGTCGGCGTGCGCGCCGTCGGCGAGCACCGCGTAGCCGACGAGGTCCTTGCCGCCGGAGGGCTTCTCCCGCACCACCACGGCGGCGTCCGCCACGGCCGGGTGCGCACCGAGCGTCTTCTTGATCTCGTCCGGTTCGATGCGGAAGCCGCGGATCTTGACCTGGTCGTCGGTCCGGCCGACGTACACGATCTGCCCGTCCGCATTCCAGCGGACCAGGTCACCGGTGCGGTACATCCGTTCGCCCGGCGCGCCGTAGGGGCAGGCGACGAAGCGCTGCGCGGTCAGGCCGGGCTGCCCGAGATAGCCGCGGGCCAGTCCCGAGCCGGCGAGGTACAGCTCGCCGGGGACGCCGGCCGGTACCGGCCGCAGCGACTCGTCGAGCACGTAGGCGCGGGTGTCGTCCATCGGCGAGCCGATCGGCACGGTGCCCTCGGCCACCTCGCGGGTGTCCTGGAGCACGGCGAACGTCGTCGTCTCCGTCGGCCCGTAGATGTTGTGGAACACGGTCTCGGGACACGCGGCCCGGGCCTTGGCGAAGATGTGGGGCGCGTGGGCCTCGCCGCCGGCCAAGACCTCGCGCAGCCCGGCCAGCGCGGTGGCGTCGCGCTCGACGAGCAGGTTGAACAGCGCGGTCGTGAAGAACGCGGCGGTGACGTCGTGTTCTCGGATGGTGCGCAGCAGCAGGTCCGGGTCGAGTTCGCCGGCCGGCGTGACGACCACCTCGCCGCCGGACAGCAGCGGCACCCACAGCTCGTAGGTGGAGGCGTCGAACGCCGACGGGGAGTGCATCAGTACGCGGGTGTGGTTGCCGCCGCGCCACTGGTGGTCGGCGGCGAGGCTCGCCACGTTCCGCTGGGTGATCGCCACGCCCTTCGGCCGCCCGGTGGAGCCGGAGGTGTACATGACGTAGGCCATCCGGTCCGGCCCGCCCGCGGGCGTGAGGGCGCCGGCCCCGTCCACCACAGCGTCCGCGGCGCACAGTTCGGCGGCCACGTCGAGCACGCGCACCCCGTCGACGTCGGGGTGTTCCAGCCCCTCGCCGTCCACGAGGAGCACGCTCGCCCCCGTGTCGGCCATGATCAGCCGCATGCGGGACTCGGGGTAGCGGGGGTCCAGCGGCACGTACAGGCCGCCGGCCTTGATCACGGCCAGGATCGCCACGGGCAGCCGCACGGAGCGCTCCATCAGCAGGCAGACCGCGTCCTCGCCGCCGTCGGCGCCGATCCCCAGCTCGCGCAGCCGCAGGGCGAACCGGTCCGTGGCGGCGTCGAGTTCGCCGTAGGTCAGCCGCTCGTCGCCGCAGCTGACGGCGACGGCGTCCGGGGTGCGGGCCGCCTGCTCCGTGAACAGCTCGGCCAGCCCGGCCGCGGGCACCTCGCTGTCCCTGCCGTTCCACTCCTCCAGCACGCGGTGCCGCTCGGCCGGGGTGAGCAGGTCGACGTCGCCGACCGGCCGGTCCGGGTCGGTGATCATCGCCAGCAGCACCTGGCGCAGCCTGCGCACCATCGTGCGCACCGTCTCCGGGTCGAAGACGTCGGCGTTGTACTCGATGCCGCCCTCGAGGCCGGCCGGCGTGCCGTCGCCCGCGAGGCGCTCGTGCAGCAGGAAGACCAGGTCCATCCGCGCCGTGCCGGTGCCCATCACCATCGGCGCCGTCTCGACGCCGGGCAGGTCCAGGGTCTCGTCGGTGACGGTCTGCCAGGACAGCATGACCTGGACGAGCGGGTGGTGGGACATCGACCGGGCGGGGCTCAGGCTGTCCACGAGGGCCTCGAACGGGATGTCGCGGTGCGCCAGCGCGTCGAGGGTGCGTTCGCGCACCGCGCCGAGCAGTTCCCGGAACGTCTGGCGGTCCGAGACCTGCGTGCGCAGGACGAGGGTGCCCGCGAAGAAGCCGATCAGGCTCTCGGTGGCCTGGTCGTCGCGTCCCGCGGTCGCCACGCCGATGGGGATGTCCGCACCGGCGCCGAGGCGGCTGAGCAGCACCGCCAGCGCCGCGTCGAGCACCATGAACATGCTGACGTCGCAGCCGCGCGCCAGACGGGCCAGTCCCTCGTGCAGGTCCGTGTCCCACCGGAAGGTGAGGGTGTCCCCCTCGTGCGAGGCTTCGGCCGGGTACGGCCGGTCGACCGGGAGGGCGATCCGCTCCGGCAGGCCGTCCAGCACGCCGCGCCAGTGGTCGAGTTGGCGCGACCACGTGCTTTCGGGGTCGTCCTGCGCGCCGAGGTACTGGCGCTGCCAGAGGGCGTAGTCGGCGTACTGCACGGGCAGCGGCGCCCATTCGGGTGCGTGGCCGGCGAGCCGCGCCCGGTAGGCGGTCGCCAGGTCGTGCCGCAGCGGGGCCAGCGACCAGCCGTCCGCGGCGATGTGGTGGACGACGACGGCCAGTACGTGCGTGTCGGCGCCGACCGTGAACAGCTCCGCGTGCAGCGGGATCTGCGTGGTCAGGTCGAACGAGTACCGGACCGCGGCGGCCACCGCCTCGTCCAGGCCGGCCTCGTCGACCTCGGTCACCGGCAGCGCGGGCCGCGCCTGCCCGGGGTCGAGGACGTGCTGGGAGGCCGTGCCCGTGTCCGGGAAGACGGTCCGCAGCGCCTCGTGGCGGGCGACGACGTCGGCGAGGGCGGCCCGCAGGCAGTCCACGTCCAGCGCGCCGGTCAGGCGCAGCACCACCGGGAGGTTGTAGGTGGGCGAGGGGCCTTCCATCTGGTGCAGGAACCACAGCCGCCGCTGGGCGAACGACAGCGGCAGCGGGTCGGGGCGGCTCATCCGGGTCAGCGCGGGCCGCGCCTCGCCGCCGCCCTGCCGCAGCAGCCCGGCGAGCTGGGCCACGGTCTGCTTCTCGAACAGGGCGCGCACCGGGACCTCGGCGCCGAGCGTGGCGCGGATCCTCGCCACCAGCCGGGTGGCGAGCAGCGAGTGCCCGCCGAGGGCGAAGAAGCTGTCGTCGATGCCCACCTTGGGCAGGTTCAGCACCTGGGCGAACAGGTCGCACAGGGCCGTCTCCTCGGCGTCGCGGGGTGCGACGTACGCCGTTGCCGCGCGGTTGTCCTGCCCCAGCTCGGGCGCGGGCAGCGCGCCTCGGTCGGTCTTGCCGCTCGGGGTGCGCGGCATCGCGTCGAGGAACACGAACGCGGCCGGGACCATGTAGTCGGGGAGCTTCTCGGCGAGCGCGGCCCGCAGCCGGCGGCGCAGCTCGTCGGGTGCACCGGCCGCCGGGTCCGTCACCACGTAGGCGACCAGCCGCCGGTCGCCCGGCTGGTCCTCGCGGACCACGACGACCGAGTCCAGCACCTGCTCCTGCCACATCAGGACGGACTCGATCTCGCCGAGCTCGATCCGGTAGCCGCGCAGCTTGACCTGGTGGTCGATCCTGCCGAGGTAGTCGACGGTGCCGTCCACCCGGCGCCGTACCAGGTCGCCGGTGCGGTAGAGGCGGTCGGCGAGGTCGGACTCGAAGGGGTTGGCGATGAACTGCTTCGCCGTCAGCTCCGGCCGGTTGAGGTAGCCGCGCGCCAGCCCGGCGCCGCCGATGCACAGTTCGCCGGGGACGCCCGGCGGCACCGGACGGCCCTCGGGGTCGAGGATGTGCACCTCGGTGTTGGCGATGGGCCGGCCGATGGTGATCGTGTCGTCCACGATCCGGGTGCCCAGCGAGTAGATCGTGGTCTCGCTCGGGCCGTACATGTTCCACAGGTCCACGCCCTTGGCCAGCAGGCGCCGCGCCAGGTCCGGGGGCAGCGCCTCGCCGCAGATCAGCCCGCGCAGCCCCGGGCTGCCCGGCCAGCCGGCGTCGAGCAGCATGCGCCACGTGGACGGGGTCGCCTGCATCATGGTCGCGCCGGTGGCGGCCATCTCCTCGGCCAGCAGCTTGCCGTCGGTGGCCACTTCGCGGGTGGCGAGCACCACGCGGGCGCCCTCGACCAGCGGCAGCAGCAGCTCCAGCGTCGCGATGTCGAAGGACAGCGTGGTGACCGCGAGCAGGCTGTCGCCGGCGTCGATGCCCGGCCACTGCTTCATGGCCCAGAAGAGGTTGCGCAGCGCGCGGTGCGGCAGCTGGACGCCCTTGGGACGCCCGGTGGAGCCGGACGTGTAGATCACGTAGGCGAGGTCCGGGCCCTCGACCGGCTCGCCGAGGGCCTCGGCGGACTCGGCGGCGAGCTCCTCGCGCAGCTCGTCCACGCACAGCGTCGTCGCCCCGGACTCCGGCAGGTCCGGCACCACCGAGCTCTGGGTGATCAGGACGGGCAGCCCGGAGTCCTCGATCATGAACGCCATGCGGTCCGCGGGCAGCTTGGGGTCGATGGGCACGTAGGCGCCGCCCGCCTTCAGCACGGCCAGTACCGCGACGACCATGTCGAGCGAGCGCTCGAGACAGACGCCGACGAAGACGTCGCGTCCGACGCCGAGGCTTTTCAGCTTGCGGGCCAACTGGTTCGCGCAGGCGTCGAGTTGGGCGTAGGTGAGCGTCTCCCCCTGGCAGTACACGGCCTCGGCGTCCGGCCGCAGCGTCGCCTGCTGCTCGATGCGCTGGTGGGTGAGCAGCTGGTCGGGCCACTCGGCGCGGGTGACCTCCCGCTCCTTGCGCTGTGCGCGCTCCTCGTCCCCGGTCAGCAGCGCGACGTCCAGGACCTGCTGCTCCGGGTCGGCGAGCAGGCTGTCCAGCAGCACCTTCAGGTGGCCGCCCATGCGGTCGATCGTGGCCGCGTCGAACAGCTCGGTGTTGTACTCGAACCAGCCGCTGAGCGCGTCGTCCTGCTCGAACACCTGGAGTTCGAGGTCGAAGCGCGCCGTGGAGCCGGCGACCTCCATCAGCTCGAAGCGCAGCCCGCCGACGTCGACCTGAGGGATCGGGATGTTCTGGAACACGAACGACACCTGGAAGACGGGCGAGCGCGACAGGTCCCGTTCCGGGGCCAGCTCCTCCACCAGCCGCTCGAACGGCACCTCCTGGTGGGCGAAGGCGTCGAGGGCCGCGCCGCGCACCCGGCCGAGCAGCTCGGTGAACGTCGGGTTGCCGGAGACGTCGCCCCGGATCGCGAGGGTGTTGACGAAGTAGCCGATGAGCCTCTCGACCTGGGACTGCCCGCGGTTGGCCACCGGGACGCCGACGACGATGTCCTCCTGCCTGCTGTACCGGTGCAGCAGGACGACGTAGGCGGCGAGCAGGGTCATGAACGGGGTGACGCCGGCGCTCCGGCTCAGCTCGCGCACCCTGTTCATCGCCTCGGCACAGAGGTGGAAGGGGCGCGAGCCGCCTGCCGTGCTCAGTACGGCGGGGCGCGGCCGGTCGGTGGGCAGTTCGAGGATCGGCGCGGCGCCTTCGAGGGTCTTCTTCCAGTGCTCCAGCTGGGTCGCGAAGCCCGAGCCCGCGAGCTTCTTGCGCTGCCAGGCCGCGTAGTCGGCGTACTGGACGGGCAGTTCGGGCAGCTCGGCCTCGGTGCCGGTGACGTAGCCGTGGTACAGGGCGGCCAGCTCACCGAAGAGCACCGAGGTCGACCACAGGTCGGCGACGATGTGGTGCATGGTGAGCAGCAGTACGTGCTCGTCGGCGGCCAGGCGCAGGAACTTCATCCGCATGAGCGGCCCGGTGCCCAGGTCGAAGGGGCGGGCGAACTCCTGGCGGGCCAGCTCCCTGATGCCCTCCTCGCCGTCGGGGCCACGCAGGTGCCGGCACTCCACGACGGTCGGTTCCAGCTCGCCAAAGGCGTGCACGACCTGCACGGGCTCGCCGTCGGTCTCGTCGAAGGTGGTGCGCAGGGACTCGTGCCTGCGGACGATCTCGGCGAGGCTGCGGCGCCAGAGCTCCACGTCGAGCGGGCCGTGCACGCGCACCGCCGCCGGGATGTTGTAGGCGGCGCTGCCCGGGTTGAGCTGGTCCAGGAACCACATGCGCTGCTGAGGGAACGACGCGGTGAACCGCCGCTCGCGCGCCGGTGGCCGGTCGCCGCCCTTGCGCCGCAACCGCTCCGCGAGCAGCGCGCGCTTCTGCTCCGGTGTGAGGCTGGTCAGGTCGATGTCGGTCATGCGCGGGGCTCCTGATCGTTGGTCGCGGCGGCGGACTCCGCCTCTCTTCTGAGCTGCTTTTCCGGGGTGGTTCTCGAGCGGTACGACCCGGGTGCGGGCCGGGTCAGCCGCCCATGCCGCCGTCGATCCGGAAGGTGCTGCCGGTGATGTATCCGGCGCGGTCGGACACCAGGAAGGAGACGAGGTCGGCGACCTCTTCCGGGCGGCCGAAGCGGCCGAGCGCGATGCGCTGGGCGAAGGTGTCCTGCAGGTCCCTGGGAAGGCTCAGCACCGGGTCGGTGGTGATGAACCCTGGTGCCACCACGTTGGCGCGGATCCCGTACCGGCCCACCTCGCGCGCCAGCGAGGTGGTGAAGCCGATGATCCCGGCCTTGGAGGCGACGTAGTTGGTCTGTCCGGCGTTGCCGTGGATGCCGGCGATCGAGGACAGGGTGACGATCGTGCCGCGGCGGCGTTCGACCATGCCGTCGATGACGGAACGGCACACGTGGTACACGCCGTCGAGGTTGGTGCGCAGCACGTCGTGCCAGTCCTCGTCCTCCATCGCGATGAGCGGGTTGTCCCGCAGCACCGCGGCCGAGGCGACCACCGCGTCGAGCGGGCCGAGCACGTCCTCGGCCTCCTCGACCAGCGTGTCCACGGCGCCCGGGTCGCTGACGTCGGCGCGGCGGAAGTACGTGCGGCGGCCGAGCCCGGTGATCTCCTTGTCCAGCTCCCGGGCGGCTTCGTCGGAGGAGGCGTAGCACATCGCGACGTCGAAGCCGTCCTCGGCCAGCCGCAGGACGATCGCCCGGCCGATGCCCCGGGAGCCGCCCGTGACGAGGGCCACCGGGGCCTGCGATCCGTTCATCAGTGCTCTCCCTCGGCGGCCAGCAGAGCGCGCAGCTGGGCTTCGACTTCGTCGTCGGACAGGTCTGACAGGTCTGACAGGTCTGACAGGTCCGACACGTCGTCGGCCGAGTCCGGGTCCGGGCCCAGGTCGTCGCGGGCGAGGAGCTCGATGGCGTCCTCGGGGTCCTGTCCGCCGGGTCCGGCGGTCAGCAGGGTGACGGTGTGCGCGACGGTGGGGTGGTCGAAGAACGCCCGCAGGTCCAGTTCGATGCCGAGCAGGCTCTTGATCCGGGTGCCGATCTGCACCGCGGCCAGCGAGTGGCCGCCGAGGGCGAAGAAGTCGTCGTCGACGCCGACCCGTTCCAGGCCGAGGATGTCGCACCAGATGCCGGCGACGGCCTGTTCCTGCTCGGTGCGCGGTGCGACGTAGGCGGTGGCCAGGTCGGGGCGCGGGTGGACGCCGCCGGGCGGGGCGAACTGCTCCATCTCCCGGGCGAGCAGCTCGGGCGTCAGGGAGCGGGCCAGGTCGCGCAGTTCGGCCACGTCGCGGTGGCAGACCAGGAGGTGACCGGGCAGGTCCGGGGCGGCCAGGATGCGGGCGAAGGCGTCCTGGCCCTGCTGCTCGCTGATGCCCTCGCCGAGGGTGGCCAGGATGCCGCCGACGGCGTCGGGCGTGTCCGCGCCGGCTTCGGCGGGCGCCGCGGCGGAGCGGGCGATCTGCTCGCGCAGACCGTGGAGGTCGTTGATCCGCTTGATCGTGAAGTCCGTGATCTCGACCAGCACCCGGCCCTCAGGGTCGAGGACCTCGAAGTCGCAGGTCATGGTCTCGCCCGTGGCGTCGGTGGACTCCTTGAGCCGCGCGTGGCAGTGGATCGTCGGCGTCAGGCCGTGGTGGACGCGCAGGCTGCGGTAGCTGAACGGCAGGTAGTACGTGTCCGTGGCGTAGACCCGGGCGGTACCGCCGACGGCGTCGAGCAGCGCGGGGTGCAGCAGGAAGTCGTCGAGGTCGGCTTCGTGCTCGGGGCCGAGCCCGAGGGTGGCGAACAGCCGGTTCGGGCCGACCTCGAGGCGCTGCATGCAGTCCCAGCGGGGGCCGAAGGAGAACTCGATCGGTCCGCCGCGCTGGAAACGGTCCAGCCGCAGGCCCTCCTGGATCGTCCCGGGAGTGTCCAGGACGCGGGTGACGCCGCAGTCGGCGGTGAGCGCGGCCAGGTCCCGCACCGTGTCGGGGCCGGGTTCGTGAAAGGCCACGGAACCCAGGGCGTGGTCGGTCCAGGCCGCCGCTCCGGCAGCGCCGCCGCGGCTGCGCACCGCGAACCGCCACTGTCCGTCGCGCTCCTCGACGGTGGTGAACACCTCGCGCCTCTGCCCGTCGGGTACGACGACCGGGGTGAGGTACTGCACGTCGCCGATCTCGATGGTGCGGCCGGCGGCCTGCTCGGCGACGGCGGCCCGCACCAGTTCCAGGTAGGCGGTGCCGGGCACGAGCCCGTGACCCATGATGCGGTGGTCGCCCACGATCCAGTGGTCCGCGGTGCTGAGCGTGGTCGAGTAGGTGCGCGAGTCGGGGCCGCCCTGCACCAGGCGCTGCAGCAGCGGGTGCCCGGTCAGGGAGCCGCCGGCGCCGGCGCCGAACCGGTCCGACAGCCCGGCCGCCATGCCGACCTCACGCCAGGTGTCCCAGCCCACGGCCGTGACCGCGGTGCCGCTCTCCTGCCGCTTCCACTGGGCGTACGCGTCCAGGAAGGCGTTGGCCGCGGCGTAGTCGCTCTGGCCGGGGCCGCCGAGCAGGGCGGTGACGGAGGAGCACAGCAGCAGGAAGTCCAGCCGGTCCTCGCGGCAGACGCGGTCCAGCACCAGGGTGCCGCGCGTCTTGGCGGCGAGTACGTCGTCGGCCTCGGCGCGGGACTTGGTGAGGATCATGCCCTGGGAGGGCCGGCCCGCGGCGTGCACGACGCCGTGCAGGGCGCCCGCCAGGTCGCGGACCCGCTGGGCGGCTTCGGCGGTCTGCGCCTCGTCGGTGACGTCGGCCTGCAGGACGACGACCCGGGCACCCAGCTCGGTCAGTTCGCGCAGCCGGCGGATGCGGACGCTGACCGGGTCCTGCTCGTCGTGCCCGTCGAGCCAGGCGTCCCAGGTGTCCTCGGCGGGGAACGCGGAGCGGCCGAGCAGGCCGAGCACGGGCCGGGCCACGGTGCGGGCGATGTGCTCGGCCATCGCCAGGCCGATGCCGCCCAGGCCGCCGGTGATCAGGTAACCGCCGCCGTCGCGCAGGCCGGTGCTGCCTTCGCCCTCCAGCGTCACCGCGTCGAAGTCGCGGCGCCACCAGTGCCGGCCGCGCAGCGCGAGTTCGGCTTCACCGGGGGGCGAGGTCAGTGCGGTGTGCACGGCCTGGACCAGGGCGTCGTCCGGGTCGTGGAAGTCGGCGCCGGTGAGGTCCAGGGTGCGGCAGGTGATGCCGGGGGTCTCCTGCGGGATCACCGTGCAGGCGCCCAGCACGGTGGCGTTCTCCGGCTGGAGCGGTTCGGTCCCGGTGACGGCGAACACGCCACGGCTCAGGACGTCGAGCGTCACCGGGCCCTCGGGGCGGGCGTCGGCGAGGGCCTGGGCGAGGGCGATCAGACTGTCGAAGCCGAGCCGCCGGGCGTCGTCCAGCCGCTGCTCGGTCGGCGGGCCGTCGACCGGGGCGGTCTGCGTGCCCCACAGGTGCACCAGGCGGAGTTGCCGGACTTCCCCGGCCTCCTGTACGGCCGGGGACCGCAGGACCGCGGCCAGGTGTTCGCGGTCGGCCGGGTCGGCGCTCCACCCGCCGTCGGTGTCGTCGCCCGGCGCGTCGCCTGCGGTGACCCGTACGACGCGCTCGCCGGCGGCCGTCAGCCGTGCGGCCAGGGCGCGCCCGAGCGGGAGTTCGGCCCCGAGCAGCACCCAGACGGCTCCGGTGGCGCCGCTGTCCTGCTGCGGCCTGAACGGCAGGCGCTTCCAGCCGGGGCTGGAGAACCAGTCGGCCGGGGAGGCCGCCGTGGGCGCCTTCGAGCGGTCCGTGGTCCGCCGGTCGGGCTCCACCCAGTAGCGCCGCCGCTGGAAGGCGTAGCCCGGCAGCCGCACCGTGCTGCGGTGCTCACCTTCGTGGAAGGCAGCCCAGTCCACGACGGCGCCCGCGCTCCACACAGCGCCCAGGTTCGCCAGCAGCAGGGTGCCCTCGTCGGTGCGGTCGCGGGGATGCGGCAGCGAGCCGGCGACGGTCCGGCCGGTGGTCCAGGAGCGGTGGGCGCGGACGAAGTTGGCCAGCGTCTGCCCGGGGCCGGCCTCCAGGGGCACCAGGGCCGGGTCGGCCAACAGGACGTCGAGGGCGTCGCGGAACCGGACCGGCTCCCGCAGCTGGATGCCCCAGTACTCGGGGCTGGTGGCCTGTTCGTCGGTGATCCAGGTCCCGGTGACGCTGGACAGGAACGGGATCTCCGGAGCCTTCAGGATGGCCCCCCGGACCTCGTCGGCGAAGGGCTCGACGGCTCCGGTCATGTCGGGCGAGTGGAAGGCGTGCGAGGTGTGCAGCCGGCGGCAGGCGACGGACGCGGCCTTCAGCCGTGCCTCCAGAGCGCCGATCGCCTGCTCGCTGCCGGAAACGACGGTGAGTGCGGTGGAGTTGACGGCCGCGACCGACAGTCCCTCCTCCAGCCACCCGGCTGTCTCGGCCTCGGGCAGGAAGACGCTGAGCATGGCGCCTTCCGGCATGGACTGCACCAGCCGGCCGCGGGCGGCGACCAGGCGCACCGCGTCCGGCAGGGAGAACACCCCGGCCAGCGTGGCGGCGACGAACTCGCCGATGCTGTGTCCCGCCATGGCCTGCGGAATCACGCCCCAGGAGGTCCACAGCCGGGCGAGGGCGTACTCGACGCAGAAGAGGGCCGGCTGGGCGAACTCGGTGCGGGTGAGCCGATCCGCAAACCGAGGAGCCTCGGCGTCGCCGTCGGCGGCGAAGACCAGGTCGCGCAGGTCCTGGCCCAGGTGCTCGGCGAACAGGTCGGCGCACCGGTCGAACTCGGCGGCGAACACCGCTTCATGGGCGTACAGTTCGCGGCCCATGCCCACGTACTGGGCGCCCTGACCGGGGAAGAGGAAGGCGACCGGAGCCCGCTCGGCGCTCGCCGGAGCGGGGGCGGCCTCGGCGAGCTCGCGCAGCGCCGCCACGGCGTCCTCGGGGCCGTCACAGACCACGGTGGCGCGGTGGTCGAAGGCGTGCCTGCGGCAGGCCAGTGTGTAGGCGACGTCGTCGAGGTCGAGGTCCGGGTGGCGTTCGAGGTGGTCGGCCAGGCGCCGCGCGTTGCCGGCCAGCGCCGGGGCCGTCTTCCCGGACAGCGCCAGCAGCCGCTGCGGACGGGCGGTACCCGGGTCGGCCGGGGCGGGGGCCGGTGCCTCCTCCAGGACGACGTGCACGTTGGTGCCGCCGATGCCGAAGGAGCTGACGCCGGCCCGCCGCGGCTCGTCCGTACGGGGCCAGGGGCGCAGCTCGGTGTTGACGTAGAACGGGCTGCCGTCCAAAGCGAGTTCGGGGTTGGGACGCTCGCAGTGCAGGGTCGGCGGGATGGCCTGGTGCTTCAGGGCGAGGGCGGCCTTGATCAGGCCGGTGACGCCGGCCGCGGCGTCCAGGTGGCCGACGTTGCTCTTCACCGAGCCGATCGCGCAGTAGCCCTGGTCGTCCTGGTTCTCGGTGCCGTCCCGGAACGCCCGGGTGAGGGCGGCGAGTTCGATGGGGTCGCCGAGCGGGGTGCCCGTGCCGTGGGTCTCGACGTAGCCGACGGCCGCCGGGTCCACGTCGGCCAGGGCCAGCGCCTCGGCGATGACCTCGGCCTGGCCGTCGACGCTGGGCGCGGTGTAACCGGCCTTCAGGGAACCGTCGTTGTTGACTGCGGTGGCCAGGATAACGGCGTCGACGCTGTCGCCGCCGTCCCGGGCGTCGGCGAGGCGGCGCAGCACCACCACGCCGACGCCGTTGCCGGCGACGGTTCCGGACGCCTCGGCGTCGAAGGCGCGGCAGTGCCCGTCCGGAGACAGGATGCCGCCGGGCTCGTACACGTAGCCGCCCCGCAGCGGCGCGGAGACCGCCACACCGCCGGCCACGGCGATGTCGCACTCGCCGCCCAGCAGGCTCTGGCAGGCCAGGTGGACCGCGGTGAGCGAGGTGGAGCAGGCGGTCTGGACGGTGACGCTGGGGCCCTTGAGGTCGAGCTTGTACGAGGTCCGGGTGGCCAGGAAGTCCTTGTCGCCGCTGAGCAGGACCTGGTACAGGCCGGCCGAGTCCAGGACCGGCTGGTTGTTCATCAGGTTGAACAGCAGGTACGAGTTGAAGCCGGCCCCGGCGAAGACGCCGATGCGGCCGTCGAAGCGGTGGGGATCGACGCCGGCCGACTCCAGGGCCTGCCAGGCCGATTCCAGGAAGACCCGGTGCTGCGGGTCGAGGATCTCCGCCTCGCGGGGGCTGTAGCCGAAGAAGCCCTCGTCGAACCGGTCGGCGTCCTCCAGGAAGCCCTTGGCGCGGACGTAGTCGTCCCGCTCCAGCAGGGCCGCCTCGACGCCGTCGGCGAGCAGTTCGCTGTCGGAGAAGGTGGTGATGCCCTCCCGGCCCTGTTCGAGGTTGGACCAGAACGTCTCGATGTCGGGGGCGCCCGGGAAGCGGCCGGCCATGCCGATGACGGCTATGCGGTCGAGGTCCCTGTCCCCGCCCCGCTCCAGGTTCTGTTCCTGGTCGTGGCCTGGCTCTGACACGGTGATCACCTGTCCTCGCGGGAAAGAGCCCGACGTTCGGCCGCCTGCTGCCGCCGGTTGCGGGACTGTCTGCGGTTCTCGGCGCGCTCGCGGGCGCCGTTCGGGGAGCCGGCCTCTGCCGCCTGTGCTCTGCCGAGGTACTCGGCCAGCGATCCGACCGTGGGGTGCTGGAAGAGTTCGACCATGGTCAGCTCGTGGCCGAGGGAGGCGGCGAGGACGGTGCGGAACTCGGCCATGAGCAGGGAGTGCCCGCCGAGGTCGAAGAAGTTGTCGTGGGTGCCCACGCGTTCCACGCCGAGCAGCTCGCGCCACATCCCGGCGAGGGCGTGCTCCGTCTTGTCGCGCGGCGCGACGAAGCGGGTCTCCAGGTCGGGCCGGGCCGACTCGGGCGCGGGCAGGGCCTTGCGGTCGGTCTTCCCGCTGGGGGTCAGCGGGAGGCGCTCCAGGACGGTGACGGAGGCCGGCACCATGTACTCGGGCAGCCGCTGCCGCAGCTGGGCGGCCAGGTCACCGGGGGCCGGCGCGGTGTCGCCGGTGCAGGTGACGTACGCCGCGAGCCGGACGTCGCCGGGTGCGTGCTCACGGGCGACCACCACGGCCTCGCGGACCGCCTCGTGCGTCGTCAGCACGGCTTCGATCTCGCCGAGTTCGATGCGCAGACCGCGCAGCTTGATCTGGTGGTCCAGGCGGCCGAGGAACTCCAGGGCGCCGTCGGCCCGGTGCCGCACCAGGTCGCCGGTGCGGTAGAGGCGTTCGCCGGGGACGAAGGGGTCGTCGATGAACCGCTCGGCGGTCAGGTCGGGCCGGTTCAGGTAGCCGCGGGCCAAGCCCCGCCCGCCGATGTGGAGTTCGCCGGGCACCCCGACGGGCACCGGGCGCAGCCGCCCGTCGAGCACGTACAGCCGGGTGTTGGCGATGGGGCGGCCGATGGGCACGGGCCGGCGGTCGGCGTCGTCGCGGCGGCAGTGCCAGGCGGTGACGTCGATGGCGGCCTCGGTGGGGCCGTAGAGGTTGTGCAGCTCGGCCTGGGAGCGGGCCAGGAACCGGTCGTGCAGGTCGCGGGTCAGCTCCTCGCCGCTGCAGATGACCCGCCGCAGGCTGGTGCACTTCTCCACCGGTTCGGTCAGGAAGACCTGGAGCATGGAGGGGACGAAGTGCAGGGTCGTGACGGCCTCGTCCTGGATGAGGCCGGCCAGGTAGCCGCTGTCGCGGTGACCGCCCGGGCGGGCGACGACGAGGGTGGCGCCGGTCATCAGCGGCCAGAAGAACTCCCACACCGAGACGTCGAAGGAGAACGGGGTCTTCTGCAGCACCCGGTCGGAGGCGTCCAGGCCGTAGGCGTCCTGCATCCACAGCAGCCGGTTGCGCAGGGCGGCATGGACGTTCATCACGCCCTTGGGCCTGCCGGTCGAGCCCGAGGTGAAGATGACGTAGGCCAGATCCTCGCCGTGCACGACGACTCCTGGGTCGTCGTCGGGTTCCTCGGCCAGTTCGGCGGCGAGGTCGTCGACGTCGAGCACGGAGCAGTTGAGCGGGGGCAGCCGGTCGGGCACCGAGCCGTGGGTGAGCACCACCGGCGGCCGGGCGTCCTCGACGATGTCCGCGAGGCGTGCGGCCGGCAGGTCGAGGTCCAGCGGGGTGTACGCGCCGCCGGCCTTGAGCACCGCCAGCAGGCTCACCACGAGGTCGAGGGAGCGTTCCATGGCCACGCCGACGACGACGCCCGGGCCGACGCCGTGGCGGCGCAGCCGGTGCGCGAGCCGGTTGGCGCGGCGGTTGAGGTCGTCGTAGGCCAGGGACTGGCCGGCGTACCGGACGGCTTCGGCGTCCGGGTGGCGGCGGGCCTGCTCCTCGACGCACTCGTGCACGAGGCCGGCCGTGCCCCAGTCGTGTTCCGTGGCGTTCCAGTCGCCGAGGACCAGCTGCCGCTCGGCGTCGTCGAGCAGCTCGAAGTCGTCCACCGGAGTGTCCGGACGGGCGGCGGCCTGTTCGGCCAGGCGGCAGAAGCGGGCGGCCAGGCGGACGACGGTGGCCTCGTCGAACAGGTCGCGGTCGTACTCGAACCAGCCGGTGAGTCCGCCGTCGGTGTCGAACGCCTGGAGTTCCAGGTCGAAGCGGGCGCCCTGGCTGTTGACCGGCAGCCGGCTCAGTTGTGCACCGCCGAGGGCCCGGGGCGGGACGGGCTCGCGGCCGTAGCTGAAGCTGATCTGGGCGAGCGGCGGCCGGCTGAGGTCGCGGGCCGGCTTCAGGCCGGACACCACGAGTTCGAAGGGCACGTCCTGGTGGGCGTAGGCGCCCATGCAGGCGTCCCGGACCCGGGCCAGGACGGTGGTGAACGACGGGTTGCCGCTCAAGTCGCCCCTGATCGCAAGTGTGTTGACGAAGTAACCGATCACCGGCTCGACTTCGGCGCGGTCCCGCTGGGCGATGGGCACGGCGACGACGATGTCGTCCTGACCGCTGTGGCGTTGCAGCAGGATCTGGAGCACGGCGAGCAGAGCCATGTACGGGGTGGCGCCGTGCCGGCCGGCCAGCGCGCCCAGCTCCCGCATCAGCGACGGGGGCAGCTCGACGGGCACGAAGTGGCCGTTGAAGCCCTGCACGGCCGGGCGGGGCCGGTCGGTGGGCAGGTCGAGCGCCGAGGGGGCGCCATCGAGGTGCGCTCGCCAGTACGCCAGGTCCTCGTCCCAGGCGCCCTCGGCCAGCTGGTGGTGCTGCCAGTCGGAGAAGTCGCCGTACTGGATCTCCAGCTCGGGCAGCGGCGAGGGCCGGCCGGCGGCGAACGCCTCATAGAGCTCGGACAGTTCGGACAGGAACACGGCAGTGGACCAGCGGTCGGAGATCAGGTGATGCATGGCGGTGACGAGCACCGACTCGTCGGGGCCGGTGCGCAGCAGCTGCACCCGCAGCAGCGGTCCGGTGGTGATGTCGAGGGGCTCGGCAAGTGCCTCGTCGATGCGGCGCTGCCGCTCGGCGGCGGTGAAGCCGTCGTCCCGCAGGTCGATCTCGGGGACGTCCACGGTCAGGTCGTGGTGCACGACCTGGACCGGGACGCCGTCCTCGACGCGGAAGGTGGTGCGCAGCGCCTCGTGGCGCCGCACGATCTCGGCGACGGCGGCCCGCAGCACGCCGGCGTCCAGCCGTCCGGTGACCCGGGCGGCGCCGGGCACGATGTAGCCGGGGTTGAGCGGCCGGAGCTGTTCGAGGAACCAGGTTCCGCGTTGCAGGACGGACAGGGGAAAGATGTCCTGCGTCGTTTCCCGCTCGGCCATCAGTGCTTCGAAGCGGGCCCGTTGCTCCGGGGACAGGGCGGCCAGCCGTGCCGCGAGGTCGTCGGTCACGGCTGGTCCCCTCCCTGGGCGGCCGGCGGTTCCTCGCCGGACGCGGGCTCGCCCAGCTGCGCCAGCACATCGGCGGCGACGCTGTCGTCAGTACGCCGTCGGCGCCGGCGGATCGGCGCGGATCGCGCGCCTGCGGCTCCCCGGGCAGGCGCGGTGCCTGGGACCGGGGCTGCCTCGTCCTCGGCGGAGAGCTGGGCGAGGATGGTTTCCGCGACGGTGCTGATGGTGGCGCCGCCGAGGAAGTCGGTGACCTGCAGGGTGACGTTCAGCCGGCTCTGGATGTCGTTGCGCAGTTCCACGGCCATCAGCGAGTCCAGGCCGAGGCCGGTCAGCGGCTCGTCCAGACCGGCGGAGGCGGACACCGAGCCGAGCACGCCCCTGACGCCGAGCACGAACTGGTCGGTGAGCTTGGGCAGCCGCTCCTCCTCGGGCAGGCTCAGCAGCTCCTCGGCCGTGGGGATCGGGCTCTGCCGGCGCCGGCCGCGACGCCGGGCCGGGGCCGCGGTCTCCTGGCTCGGCGCGGCGGGTACGGCCTCGTCGGTGCCGTCGGCGGCGACATCCACGTCAGCGGCGGCGGGCCCGGCGCCGTGCCACGCCCTGGGCGGCTGCCAGCACTCGGTGGGGTCGAAGGCGTAGGTGGGCAGTGCGGTCTTCGTCCGCGTGCAGTCGCGGTCGAAGCCGGCCCAGTCGATGGTGGCGCCGCGGGCGTACAGGGCCGCGACGGTCGGCAGCAGGACCTCCCAGTCGTCGGTCCCCGGGCGCAGGCTGGGCAGCAGCAGGTCGTCGTGGTCGGGCGGCAGGGCGTCGCTGACCAGGCCGAGCAGCGTGGGCGCCGGGCCGACCTCCAGGAAGGCGCGGTAGCCGAGGTCGTGCAGCGTCCGCACGCCGTCGGCGAACCGTACGGTCCCCCGGACGTGCCGGCACCAGTAGTCGGCCTCGGGCGCCCGGTCCCACGGCCACAGGTCGCCGGTCACGTTGGAGACCAGCGGGATCGTGGGGGCGGTGAAGGCGATCTTCCGCGCGGCCTTGCGCAGCGGGTCGAGCACCGGGTCCATGAGCGGTGAGTGGCCCGCGGAGGCGATGTGCAGCGCCTTGGTGGTGACACCGCGGGCGGCGAACGCGGCGCAGACCTCCTCCACCAGTTCCCGCTCCCCGGAGATGGTGGTGTTCTTCGGGCCGTTGACGGCGGCGATGGAGATCCGGTCGAGGTCGTCGGCGAGCCGGGCGGCCACCTCCGCCTCGGGGGCGAACACCGCGGCCATCGTGCCCGGCTTGGAGAACTCCTGGATGATGCGGGCCCGTTCGACGGTGAACGCCAGGGCGTCCTCCGGCGACATCGCGCCCGCGACGCAGGCGGCCACGCACTCGCCGAAGCTGTGGCCGAGGACGGCGGCCGGCTCCAGGCCCCAGGACCGCCACAGCTGCGCCATCGCGTACTCCACGGCGAAGGTGGCCGGCTGGGCGTAGGCGGTGTCGTTGATGCTGCGGTCCCCGGGGTCACTGGGGAACAGCACGGAAAGCAGGGGCCGTTCCAGCAGCGGCTGCAGGATCTCTGCACAGGTGTCCACGGCCCGGCGGAAGGTGGGCTGCGTCTGGTACAGGCGGGCCGTCATGCCCGGGCGCTGGGCGCCCTGGCCGGTGAAGAGGAAGGCGACCTCGGTGTTCTCGGCCTCGTCGTGGGCCAGGCCCGGGCCGGTGTCGCCGCGCAGGAACGCGTCCAGCCGGTCGGCCATCTCCTGGCGGGTGGCGCCCACGGCCGCGAGCCGGTGCCGGAAGTGCGAGCGGCCGGTGCCGGCGGAGTGGCACAGGTCGGCCAGCGAGGCGTCGTCCGCGGCGGTGAGCCGGTCCCGGTAGCGGCGCGCGAGGCCGGCCAGAGCGGTCTCGCTCCTGGCCGACAGGGTGAGGACCGAGGCGGGGCGGCGCGCCTCGGAGGCGGGCTCGGGCGCGGGCCGGGGAGCCGGCGGGGCCTGCTCCAGGATCAGGTGCGCGTTGGTGCCGCTGAGCCCGAAGCTGCTCACGGCCGCGAAGCGCGGTCCGTCCGGCGCGGGCCAGGGGGTGACCTGGGTGGGCACCTCGAAGGTGGTGCCCGTGAAGGAGATGTTCGGGTTCAGCCGGGTGAAGTGCAGGTTGGGCGGGATCTCGCCGTGCGCCAGGCACAGCGCGGCCTTGATCAGTCCGGCGGCGCCGGCCGCGGCCTCCAGGTGGCCGAGGTTGGTCTTGACGGCACCGAGGTACACGGGGTCGCCCTCCGGGCGCCCGTAGACGTCGGCGAGGGACTCGGCCTCGATCGGGTCGCCGAGCCGGGTGCCGGTGCCGTGCGTCTCGACGAGGCCGACCTGGTGCGCCTCGACGCCGCTCGCGGCGAGGGCGGCCCGGTACACCTCGCGCTGGGCCGCTCCGTTGGGGGCGGTGATGCCGGAGCTGCGGCCGTCCTGGTTGACCGCGCCGCCGCGGACCGTGGCGAGGACGCGGTCGCCGTCGCGCAGCGCGTCGGAGAGCCGCTTCAGGACGACGACTCCGCACCCTTCACCGCGCACGTAGCCGTCCGCGCTGTCGGAGAAGGACTTCGCGCGCCCCTGCTTGGACACGGAGCCGAACTGCGACTGGGAGATCAGCAGCACCGGGGACAGCACCACGTTGACGCCGCCGGCGAGCGCCAGGTCGGACTCCCCCGCCCGCAGGCTCTGGCACGCCTGGTGCACCGCCACCAGGGAGGAGGAACAGGCGGTGTCGACGGCGAGGTTGGGGCCGCGCAGGTCGAGGAGGTAGGCGATACGGCCGGGGATGAAGCTGAGGGCCGCGCCCGAACTGGTGTAGGCGCTGACGTCCTCGGCCTGGCGGATCTGCGCGGTGACGTAGTCCGAGGACGCCACGCCCATGAACACGCCGGTGCGGCTCCCGGCCAGGCCCGAGGGGGCCTGACCGGCGTTCTCCAGCGCTTCCCAGGCCACTTCCAGGGTCAGGCGCTGGTGCGGGTCCATGGCCAGCGCCTCGCGCCGGGAGATACCGAAGAACTCGTGGTCGAACTGGTCGATGCGGTCCAGGAATCCGCCGGAGCGGGTGTTGATCGTGCCGGGCTTGCCGGGCTCCTCGTCGTAGAAGGCGTCGTTGTCCCACCGGTCCGCGGGGATGTCCCGGATGGCGTCGACGCCGCTGGTGAGCAGCTGCCAGTAGGTGTCGGTGTCGGTGACACCGCCGGGGAAGCGGCAGCCGACGCCCACGATGGCGATCGGTTCGCTGCGGGCCCGCTCGTACTCCTCGACCTGGCGCTGCAGGCGCTCCATGGTCAGATAGGCGCGCTTGAGCGTGTCGGCCGACACACCCTGCTGTCCCTGTCCCGTCATGACTGACCTCCTTCGTCGAGCTGGTTCGTCTTGGCCAGCAGCAGGGCTTCGAGTTCGGCGGCCGACATCGTGTCGAGGTCCAAAGGCCCGTCGTCTGAGGCGGGTGTCGGCGTGGCGGACCGGGCGGCGGGTACGCGCGTGCGCTCGCGCGGCGGTTCGGGCGCGGCCTGGGCGGCCTCCAGCTGGATCTCCATGCGCTCGGCCAGGAAGGGCACCAGCTGGTCGATGGTGGGGAAGCGCCAGGTGACGGTGGAGGGCAGCGTCACACCGAGGGAGGACTCCAGACCCGTACGCAGTTCCAGCGAGAGCAGGGAGTCGAAGCCCATGGCGGTGAACGGGGCGCTGGTGTCGATCGCGGCCGGTTCGGTGCCGACGACGCGGGCCGCGGCGGCCCGGCAGTGGTCGAGCAGCACCGCCCTGCGGCGGCGACCGGGTTCGACCGCGAGCAGCCTGCGCCGTACGTCGTCCTGTCCCCGCGGGCCCGCCTGGGCTTCGCCGGAGCGGTCGGCCAGGGTGCGCAGCAGGCCGCCGCCGGTGTGGCCGCGCAGTTTGTCGCGGTCCAGCGGCAGGACGCAGACCTGGGCGGCGGAGCCGCGCAGCAGCAGGTCCAGGGTGGCGATGCCCTGTTCGGGGCTGATGCTCTCGACACCGCGGGCGGACAGGGCGCCGCCGCGGTCGGGCCGGGCCGCGAGGCCTATCTCGGACCATGGGCCCCAGTCGATGCTGAGCGCGGGCAGGCCGCGGGACCTGCGGTGGTGGGCGAGGGTGTCGACGAAGGCGCTCGCGGCGGCGTAGTTGCCCTGGCCGGGCGAGCCGAGCACCGCGGCGGCCGAGGAGTACAGGACGAAGAAGTCCAGTTCGCGCTCGGCGGTGGCGCAGTGCAGATGCCAGGCGGCGATCGACTTCGGGGCGGCGACGGCGCGGAACCGTTCCTGGTCGAGTCCGGTCAGCAACCCGTCGTCGAGGACGCCGGCGGCGTGCACGACACCGGCGAGCGGCGGCATCGTGGCGTCGATCCCGGCCAGGACCTCCTCGACGTCCTCGCGCCGGGACAGGTCCGCGCGGACGGTGCTGACCTCCGCCGAGACACGTAGCTGGGCCAGGGCCCGTTCGGCCGCGGGCGACGGGCCGCTGCGGCCGGCCAGCACCAGGTGCCGGGCACCCTGCGCGGCCAGGTAGTGGGCGGTCTCCAGGCCGAGGGCGCCCAGGCCGCCGGTGATCAGGTAGGTCGCGTCCGGCCGGATGGGGGCCTGTTGCGGGCCCCTGGCGATCGGTTCGTTCCGCTCGGGGCGCAGCACGAGCTTGCCGGTGTGCTGGGCCCTGGCCATCGTGGTGAAGGCGGAGGCGGCTTCGGCGTACGGGTGGACGCTCACCGGCAGCGCGGTGAACTCCCCGTGTTCGAAGCCCTGGTCGATGTCGTGGAAGAGTTCGCCGATCAGGTCGTCCTGCTCGCGGATGGTCCGCTCCAGGTCGACGGCGAAGAAGGCCCGGTTGTCCTTGAAGAAGCCGAGGCCGATGTGGCTGTCGTCGTGGATGTCCCGCTTGCCGATCTCCACGAACCGCCCGCCGGGTGCCAGCAGTTGCATGCTGCGGACCAGGGCCTCGCCGGTGGTGGAGTTGAGCACCACGTCGACGCCGCGTCCGTCGGTGGTCCGCATGACCTCGTCGGCGAAGTCGAGGGAGCGTGAGTCCATCACGTGCTCTACGCCGAGCCTGCGCAGCAGGTCGCGCTTCTCCTCGGTGCCGGCGGTGGCGAAGATCTGGGCTCCGCCCCGCCGCGCAACCTGCAGGGCGGCCAGGCCGACGCCGCCGGTCGCGGAGTGGATGAGCACCTTCTCGCCCTTGCGGAGGCGGGCGAGCTGCTCCAGGGCGTGGACGGCGGTGAGAAACGCGATCGGCACCGCGGCGGCCTCTTCGAAGGCCAGACCCTGCGGCAGCGGGGCGACGAGGCCGCTGCCGACGGTGGTGAAGGCTGCCATGCTGTTCGCGCCGACCGCCATCACCGCGTCCCCGACCTGGAACTGTGTCACCCCCTCCCCCACGGCGCTGATCCGGCCCGCGCATTCGGCACCGAGCGGCACGATCCCCTCGGCGCCCGGGTAGGCGTTCATGGCCTTGAGCACGTCGCTGAAGTTGAGGCCCGCCGCGCTCACCTCGATCTCCACCTGGCCGGGGCCGGGCGGGGTGCGGTGCCACACGGTGGACCGAAGGCTCGACAGCATGCCCGGACGCGCCGCCAGGAGGCGGTGGTTGCCGTCGCGGGAGGGGTCGAAGGGCCACCGCCGCGCCTGCCGGACGCCGGTGCCGCCGTCCCTCCAGGGCCGGAGCGCCGGGGTGCGGCGTACGCCGTCGCGCAGGGCGACCTGGTCGTCGCCGCCGGGGAGCAGCAGCTCGTCCACGATCCGGTCGGCCTCGTCGTCCGGGCGGGCCGGGTCGAGGTCGACGATCACCGGGCGCAGTTCACCGTGCTCCAGCCCGATGACCCGGGCCAGGCCCCACAGCGGCGCTTGGGCGACGGCGAACTGCTCGTCGTCGGCGGCCGGTTGGGCACCGCGCGTGAGCAGCACCAGGCGGGGCGCCGACTCCCGCTCGGCCGAGGCCAGTTCCTGGACCAGGCGGAGTACGGGGATACAGGCGGCGTCCTGTGCGGCGAGGAGTTGCTCGGGAGTGGCGTCCTCGGCGAGGCCGAGGTCGAGGGCCCGGGCGTCGACGATGCCGTCGATGCCGTCCTTTGAGCTGCCGTTCCCGTGCAGGGCGGACAGCAGGGCGGCGAGGTCGTCCGGGCTCTCGGGGTCGAGCTCGTAGCGGCCGGGTTCCGTTTCGCGGTACCCGGTGCCGGCGGTGACGGTCACGCAGGTACCGCCGCGGGAGGAGAGCGCGGCCTCCAGCCCGGCGCCGACGCCGCCGCGGTCGGCGAACAGAAGCCACCGGCCGGGCCGGGCCGCGGTGGCGGGCTCGGCCGGGGCCTCCTGCCAGCTGATCCCGTACAGGTCCCGGCTCGCCGGGTCGCCTGAGTCCGTACGGTTCACCCGGCGCAGGGCGACCCCCGTCAGCCGGCCTACGACAGCGTCCGACTCGTCGTACAGCACGACCGTGGCGTCGGTGATCTCGTCGGCGTCCGGCTGGGGTGCGGCGACCGAGGCGTGCGCCCACCGGGGCCTGGCGCGGTCGGTGAAGAGGGTGAAGTCCCCCACCCGCACCGGCAGGTAAGTCCCCTTCAGGGAGGGCTCGTTCGCACCGCCGAGCGCCGCGGCCAAGGCCTGCAGGGCGCTGTCCAGCACGGCCGGGTGGACGAGGTGGGCGCCGCGGTCGTCGGTGAGTTCCGCCTGGTCGCGCAGCCGGGCGAGCGCCTCGCCGGAGCCCCGCCACAGTTCCGCGACTCCCTGGAACGCCGGTCCGTACGACAGCCCCGAGCGGTGCAGCGCGGCGTAGTGGTCGCCGGCCTCGACGGTGTCGGCGCAGCGGGCGCGCAGCGCGGCCGGCGGTTCGGCGGCGGGCCGTGCGGCGGCGCGCCGGTAGGAGCCGCGGGCCGCCTCTGCCCACTCCTCGCCCTCACCGCCGCGGGTGAACACACGCAGCGAGCCGGTTTCGGAGGTCTCGGGCAGGAGGACCAGTTGGACGGTGTCGTCGTCGCAGCGCTCCGGTATCGCGGTCAGCCGGGTCAGGTGGAGGCCGGTCACGGCCGCGTCGGAGCCGAGGCGGGTGCGGGCCGCGGCGAGCGCGGCGTCCAGCACCAGGCTCGCCGGCAGCACCGCGCTGCCCGCTACCTGGTGGTCCTTGAGGTAGCCGAAGCCCTCCAGGTCCACGGGCGCGGACCAGTGGTCGGCGCGCGGTGCGACCGCGGAGCGCACGAAGGAGCGCAGCACGGGGTGGCCGTCCCACACCGTACGGCGGACGGCGGTGTCCGACCCGAACCAGCACCGGGTGCGCTGCCACGGGTAGGTCGGCAGGGCGGCCACGGGGCCGGTCGGGCCGTACACGCGGGTCCAGTCGACCTGGAAGCCGGTGCTGTAGAGGCGGCCGAGCCCGGCCAGCACGGCGGCCCGCCCGGACTCGTCGCGGCGCAGTGAGGAGACCGCGACCGTGTCGTCGTACGAGGACAATCGTTCGGTCATGGCGTCGGTGAGCATCGGGTGCGGCGAGAGCTCGACGAACACGTCGTGCCCGGACTCGGCGAGCGTGGTGATCGCACTGTCGAACAGCACCGGCCGGGTGAGGTTGTCGGCCCAGTACTCCGCGTCGAGCCGGTCGCCGGCGATCAGTTCGCCGGTGACCGTGGAGAGCATCGGGACGGCCGCGGCGCGCGGCGTCACCCCGGACAGCAGCCGCCACAGTTCGCCCGCCACGGGTTCCATCAGCGGGCAGTGGGAGGCGAACTCGACGGACTCCAGGAGCCGGCAGTAGACGCCCTCGGCCTCCAAGGTGCCGGCCAGCCCGGTCAGGGCGGCGGCCTCGCCGGACAGGACGGTGGAACCGGGACTGTTGCCCGCCGCCACCCATACCGGTCCCGGCTGACGCTCGGCGAGGAGCCGCTGCGCCTCGTCCAGCGAGAGGCCGACGACGGCCATGCGGCCCTTGCCTGCGGCCTCGTGCAGGACGGTGCCGCGGTGCAGCGCGACGACGAGCGCGTCCTCCAGGGACAGCGCGCCCGAGACGTGGGCCGCGGCGATCTCGCCGACGCTGTGCCCGACGACGGCGGCCGGTTCCACGCCCCAGGACCGCCACAGCGCGGCCAGGGCGACCTGGACGGCGACGAGCGCGGGCTGGCCGACCGCGGTGTCCAGCAGCCGGGACCGCTCGGGGTCGGCGGTGAGCTGGTCCAGCAGCGACCAGTCGGTGTGCCGGCGCAACAGCGCGTCGGCCCGCTCGACGGCGGCCCGGAACACGGGTTCGCCGTCGAGCAGGTCCGCGGCCACCGGCCACCAGCGCGGCCCCTGCCCGGAGAAGACGAACACCGGCCGGGGGCGCCGGCCCACGCGCCGGACGCCGGAGCTGAGCCCGGAGGCCTGCTCGCCGCGGCCGAAGGCGGCCAGGCCGATGCGCAGTTCGTCCGTGGTCGAGCCGGTCACGGCCAGCCGGTGCTCGTGGTGGGTGCGGCGCAGGGCGGCTGCCGAGGCGAGGACACCGGGGCTGAGGCCGGGTCCGGCATCCGTCAGGAGGGACTCGTAGCGGGCGGCCAGGTCGCGCAGCGCCTGCTCGGTGCGGGCCGACACGGGCAGCAGCACCGCACCCTCGGGCGCGGGCCGGGCGGCGGCGGGGGCGGGCGGTGCCGCTTCGAGCACCAGGTGGGCGTTGGTGCCGCCGAAGCCGAACGAGCTGACGCCCGCCAGGGCGGGGCCGTCGCCGTCGGGCCACGGCTGCAGGGCGTCCGCCACCCGCAGCGGCAGGTCGTCGAAGGGGATGTGCGGGTTGGGCTCCCGGTAGTGCAGGGTCGGCGGCACCGCGCGGTGGTGCAGGACGAGGGCGGTCTTGATCAGCCCGCCGATGCCGGCCGCGGACTCCATGTGCCCGAGGTTGGACTTCACCGAGCCGATCAGGCACGGCCGGGCCGGGTCGCGGCCCTCGCCGAGCACGGCGCCGAGGGCCTTGGCCTCGATCGGGTCGCCGAGCATGGTGCCGGTGCCGTGCGCCTCGACGTAGCGCACGTCCGCCGGGCGCACCCCTGCGCGGGCGTAGGCTGCGCGCAGGACGGCTTCCTGGGCCTGCGGGTTGGGGGCCATCAGGCCGTTGCTGGCGCCGTCGGAGTTGACCGCGCCGCCGCGGATCACCGCGTACACGCGGTCGCCGTCGGCCAGCGCCCGGCTGAGCGGCTTGAGGACGACGACGCCGGCGCCCTCGGACCGTACGTACCCGTCGGCACTCGCGTCGAAGGGCTTGCACCGCCCGTCGGCGGACATCACGCCCGCCTTGCTGAAGTTGATGGCCGGCGCCGGGGACAGCACCAGGTTCACCCCGCCCGCCAGCGCCAGATCACACTCGCCCTGAGCCAGACTCGCGGCAGCCTGGAGGACCGTGACCAGCGAGGAGGAGCACGCGGTGTCGACGGCCATGCTGGGACCGTGCAGGTCCAGCAGGTACGACAGCCGGTTCGCGGCGATGCTGAGGGCGCTGCCGGTGCCGGTGTAGGCGTCGATGGCGTCCAGGTCACGCAGTTGGCGCACGGCGTAGTCGAAGGTGGAGATGCCGACGAAGACGCCGGTCGAGGAACCGGCCAGCCGGTCGGCGGGCAGTCCCGCGTCCTCCAGCGCATCGAAGGCGACCTCGGCGAGCAGCCGCTGCTGCGGGTCCATGCGCGCGGCCTCCTGGCGCGCGATGCCGAAGAAGCCGGGGTCGAACTGGTCGACGCCGTCGAGGAAACCGCCCCAGCGGGCGTTGGTCCGGCCGGGGGCCTTGGGGTCCTCGGAGGCGAAGTCCTCGCTCTTCCACCGCTCGGCGGGCACCTCGGTGATCGCGTCGCGTCCCTCGCGCAGCAACTGCCAGAAGCTCTCCGGGCCGTCGGCTCCGCCGGGGAAGCGGCAGCCGATGCCGACGACGGCGACGGGCTCGGCCTCGCCCCGCGCGGGCGCGGCGGGCGCGGCGGGTGCGGCGGGTGCGGGCGGGATGGCCGCCGCAGTCCCGGTGGCAGCGGTGGCGGTGCCCGCGGTGCCGGTTGCGGGTTCGCCCGCCAGATGCCGGGCGAGCTTCTCCACGGTGGGGTGTTCCCACGCCGCGGTGGCGTTCACCGGGCGGCCGAGGCGGCGTTCGAGGTCACCGGCCAGCGTGACCATGTGCACCGACTGCAGGCCGTACGCGGCGAACGGCAGGGCGGGGTCGACGGCTTCGGGCCGGCTGCCGGTCGCTTCGGCCAGCGCTTCCTTCAGCCACCCCTCGATCTCGGCGGCGGTCGCCACGACGGGCGGCGCCAAGTCGGGTGCGTCCGTGGCGCGTTCACTCCCGGCGGACGCGGCGGGCGCGGCGGGAGTGGCGGGCGCGGCGCCGTCGCGGTCGTGGCGCCAGAGGGCCACCGCGTTCAGGCCGTCGTTCATGAAGCTGTCCAGGCAGGCGGAGCGCTGGAGTTTGCCGCTGGAGGTCTTCGGCACGGTGCCGGCCCGCACGAGGGCGACCGCGAAGGCCTGCAGGCCGTGTTCCCGGGCGAGTTCCGCACGGATCGCACCGATGATCCGGTGGTGTTCCGCGGGGTCCTTGCTGCCGCGGTACTCCTGGATGACGATCAGGCGTTCCTCACCGTCGATCTCGCGGGAGCCCGCCACTCCGCAGCCCTGCCGCAGGCCGCCGTCCACCGCCTCCACGGTGCGTTCGATGTCCTGCGGGTAGTGGTTGCGGCCCGCGATGATGACGACGTCCTTGCGCCGGCCGGTGACGTAGAGCTCCGGTCCGTCGGCGAAGCCGAGGTCGCCGGTGCGCAGGAAGGGCCCCTCACCGGTGTCGGCCAGGTGGGCCTGGAAGATCTCCTCGGTCTCCGGGATGCGGCGCCAGTACCCGTGGGCGATGCTCTGCCCGGCCACCCAGATCTCGCCGACGCGGCCGTCGGGCAGCTCGGTCAGGTTCTGCGGGTCCACGATCGCCACCCGCTGGTCGGACAGCGAGGTGCCGCAGCCCAGCAGCGTCCGGGACGGTTCGCCCGGCGCGGCGTCCTCGGCCGTGCCCGCCTCCAGTGCGTCCGGCGTCAGACGGCGCCAGACGTGGCCGACGTCCGGGTCGCCGGTCGAGACCATCAGGGTGCCCTCGGCCAGCCCGTAGGAGGGGGCGTGCGCGGTGGGCCGGAACCCGGAGCCGGCGAAGGTGGCGGTGAAGCGCTCCAGGGTCTGCAGCCGCACCGGTTCGGCGCCGTTCGCCGCGATCCGCCACCTGCTCAGGTCCAGCGTCTCGCGCTCCTGCGGTGTCACCTTGGCCACCGCGAGGTCGTAGGCGAAGTTGGGCGCGGCGCTCGCGGTCGCCCCGGTGTCGGAGATCGCCTTCAGCCAGCGGAAGGGCCGCTTGAGGAAGGAGTACGGCGCCATGAACGTGACGGGGAACCCCGCGTACGCCGGGGTGAGCAGGCTGAAGATCAGCCCCATGTCGTGGAAGGGCGGCAGCCAGCTCACCACGTGCTGGTCGGGGTCGTGGGCGAAGAACGTGCCGAACATCGCGTCGATGTTGTGCAGCAGGTTTCCGTGGCTGACCATCACGCCCTTGGGGCGGCTGGTGGAGCCGGAGGTGTACTGCAGGAAGGCGATGTCGTCCCGGCGGCTGCCCGGGGGGCGCCAGCCGTCGGCGGCTGCGGTGTCCAGGTCGTCCACCGCGCACCAGGCGATGTCCCGCAGCGCGGGCGCGTGTTCGTAGAAGGAGTCCGCCAGGGCGACGGTCGCCGCCGGGGCGAGGATCACGGCCGGCTCGGCGTCCTCGATGACGCCGACCAGGCGCGGCAGGGTCCGCTTGAGGAACGCCGGGTCCGGCGGATAGGCGGGTACGGCGATGATGCCGGCGTACAGACAGGCGAAGAAGGACACCATGTAGTCCAGCCCGGCCGGACACAGGATCAGCGCCCGCTCACCCGCGGGAAAGCGCTCCCGGAGCACCGCGGCGATGGTGCGCGCCCGCAGGTCGACCTCGGCGTCGGTCAGGCGCTGCGGCTCGCCCTCACCGTCCACGAGGAATCGGAAGGTCTGGTGCTGCGGGTGCGCACCGAAGGTCATCCGGAAATGATCAACAAGCGATTCGGAATCGCGGCCCGGCATCAGACCGTCCTCTCACACTGGGCACCTACGAGAAACTCCTCGTCGGCAGTTGCGGGAAGCCGTAAGAATCAGATCGTCAACTGCTTTCTCTGATCACCTTGACAGAAACTGAACAGTAGTCCGTACAGGAGGTCGACGAATTGGAAATCACCGAGGTGAAGGTCATTTCGAGCAAGATCCACCCCGTTCGGAGATCAGCATCCACGAGCACCCCCACTCCGTCAAGAAACGGCCACAGCAGCGCTGTTCACCCCTGCGGAGAGTTTCCTGGAAAGCCGCCTCGTGACAGGCGGCGGTTATCCGGCCGGCCGTCCTGCCACCCACGATCACCACGGAGTTGACCGCCCCGGGGTGCCCACCCCCACGACCGTGCGCCCGGTTGGGCCGACGAGGCGTCAAATGTCCATTCCGCCTCGCGCCGGCAGGCCGGAAGTCCGGGTGTTCAACTGACTGTTTTGGACACTTGAACACGCCACGATGTGCAACACCCATCGGCTCGCTGGACTCGTGCCCTCACGGAGTGCAGCATGAATGGCCCGCGAGCCCCGCAATCCGGATGCGCGATCCCGGGACGGACAGCACGGCGCACGATCGCATTACCACCGCGTTACCGCGTTCTCGCGTTCCCGCCCAATGGCGTTACTGCCCTCTCGCGTTTACCGACCTCTCGCGCTTTCGCATGTCCTCAGCACCGATCGAAAGAGGCACGAAACATGCAGAAGATCCTCGACGCGATCCTGGCCGGTGAGCCGAACGCCGTCGCGGCCCTTCCGTTGCCCGAGTTCTACCGGGGCATCACGCTGCACGCCGACGAGGTGGCGATGTTCGAAGGGCTCTCCGGAAAGGACAAGGACCCGCGCAAGTCCCTGCACCTCGACGAGGTGGCCGTGCCTCAGCCCGCCGCCGGCGAGGTGCTGATCGCGGTGATGGCCAGCGGGATCAACCACAACACCGTGTGGTCCTCGATCTTCGAGCCGCTGCCGACCTTCAACTTCCTGTCCCGGTACGGCAGGACGTCGCCGCAGGCGGCCCGGCACGACCTGCCGTACCACGTGCTCGGTTCCGACCTCGCCGGCGTCGTGCTGCGCTGCGGCGACGGCGTGACCGCCTGGCGTCCCGGCGACGAGGTGGTGGCGCACTGCCTGTCGGTGGAGCTGCACCATCCCGACGGGCACGCGGACACCATGCTCGACCCGGAGCAGCGGATCTGGGGGTTCGAGACCAACTTCGGCGGGCTGGCCGAGCTGGCGCTGGTCAAGGCGAACCAGGTGATGCCGAAGCCGGGCCACCTCACCTGGGAGGAGGCCGCGGCCTCCGGCCTGGTGAACTCCACCGCCTACCGGCAGCTCGTCTCGCCGGGCGGGGCGCGCCTCAAGCAGGGGGACACCGTGCTGATCTGGGGAGCGTCCGGCGGCCTCGGCTCGTACGCCACCCAGCTCGTCCTCAACGGCGGGGCGACGCCCGTGTGTGTGGTGTCCAGCCCGCAGAAGGCGGAGGCGTGCCGGCGGATGGGTGCGGAGCTGGTGATCGACCGGCACGCGGAGGGGTACCGCTTCTGGTCCGACGAGCACACCCAGGACGTACGCGAGTGGCGGCGTTTCGGGTCCCGGATCAGGGAACTGACCGGTGGTGAGGACCCGGACATCGTCTTCGAGCACCCGGGCCGGGAGACGTTCGGGGCCAGCGTGTACGTGGCGCGCCGCGGCGGCACCATCGTCAGCTGCGCGTCCACCACCGGCTTCGAGCACACCTACGACAACCGCTATCTGTGGATGAACCTCAAGCGGATCATCGGGACCCACTTCGCCAACTACCGGGAGGCGTGGGAGGCGAACCGGCTCATCGCCAAGGGACGCATCCACCCCACGCTCTCCCAGGTGGTACCGCTGGAGCAGACCGCGCAGGCCGTGTACGACGTGCACCACAACCGGCACCAGCGCAAGGTCGGTGTGCTGGGCCTCGCCCCCCGCGAGGGCCTTGGGGTGCGGGACCCGGAACTGCGGGCGAAGCACGAGGCCGCGATCAACCGGTTCCGCACCGGTCCCGTACCCGCGGCCGGTTGACGGGTGGGGGCGCCCTGTCCGGCGCCCCCACCGTTCATCGCGTCAGTCCTGCTCGACCGCGGTGACCAGGGATCTCGGCCGCAGGTCGGTCCAGGTGCGCTCGATGTACTCCAAGCATTCCTCGCGCCCCGCTTCTCCGTGCGCCACGCTCCATCCGGCCGGCACCGCGGCGAAAGCGGGCCAGAGGGAGTGCTGGCCCTCGGAGTTGGCGAGCACGAGACAGCGAGCCTGCTGATCGTCGAAGGGATTGGCCATCTGGGGTTCCTTTCCCGGCCGGTGCCGCTGATGTCACCAGCCGTGTTGCGTCATGAGTCGTAGGGGTGTTCCGGGCATGCCGGTGCGGCAGCCCGTGGGACGGTCTGTGAGATGGTGCCGAACGCTCAGGCTCCGGAGGAGAGTTGCCGTACCCGCTGCTGCCCGGCTCCGCCGTCCTCGGCCGGGCCTCTGCCCTCGACGTCGCGGGCGAACTGCAGCCACCAGGAGGCGCAGTCCCGGGCCATCCGCGCCACGTCGGCGGTCCGGTGGGCCGGGATGCCGTCGATGAGGACCTTCTGCTGCTCCGCGGTGAACAGGTGGGCGCGCAGCAGTTGCAGCAGCCTGCGGCCGATCTGCGACATGCGCAGCGAGGGGTCTCTGCGCATGCTGGAGAGCATGCTCTCCCAGACCAGCGGTGACAGCGGTGTCCCGGACGCGTCGGCCGGCCCGCCGGCCTCCTCGCCGGCGTCGGCCGTGCCGACGGCCAGCCGGAGTCTGGGCGTCACCGGGTCCTGTCCGAGCCGCATCCGCCGGCGCACGTCCCGTGCGGTGGCCACCGCGATCCCCGCCTTGCTCGCGATCTCCCGCAGCGAGGCGTCCGGGGTCTCCGCGATGACCCTGCTGGCCGCGAGGCGCCCGGCGGCCGAGTTGACGGGGCGTCTTCGGCCGTCCCGCCCGGTGCGCAGGGCGAGTTGGGGGGTGCCGCCGGCCCTGGCGCGAAGCGAGCCCACCACGCCCGGGGACAGGCCGGTGACAGCCGCGATTCTCCGGTCGGACCAGGCCGGATGACTCTCCACGATGCGCATCGCCGCGGCCACCCGATCCTGCCGGGACAGGGGCATGCCGTGCTCGGCGTTGAGTTTCACGGCGAGGACGAAGGCGTCCTGCTCGGTGCCCTCGACGAACCGGACCTCGATGAGGTCGTCACCGCGCAGCACGGCCGCCCGCAGCCGGTGCATGCCGTCGACGACCCGCATGGTGGGCCGGTGGACGACGATGGGCGGCAGGGCGGCCTCCGACTCGGCCAGTGTCCTGGCGTGCTCCTCGACCTCTCCCGCCAGCCGCGGGGAGTCGGCCGCCACTAAGGAGTTGACGGGGATTAACTGCGTCTGCCGGGAGATGACATGTTCGTCGATGGGCGACTGTGGCTCTTCACCGGCTGGTGAATCAGGCACGTGGCTCTTCCTCCGTAGCTCTTCAGTGGGCGGCGTCGTGGTGAGCGTCTCTGTGGTGATCCGGCAGGACTCCTTCTGCGCGGGTTCAGGCCGGCCGGTGTGCGGGGCGCACGGCCGACGGCGGTCCGCCGGAAAGCGGACAGGCGGACAGGCGGAAAAGGGGACGGGTGGAAAGGGCGGTGGCAGCCCGCAGGCGCGCGGCGTCGGGGTAACGCCGGTGGGGGGAGCGCGCGGGAATGCCGGCCCGCCTTGATGCGTGGCCGGGCGTGCGGCGGTGGAGCTGTGCCGATTCGGTCACAGCTCTGCCGGGCACCCTCCCGTGATCAGCTCACCAACAGGTGCGGTGCGCCCGGTACCCGGCACGGCGGGAGGGCGAGGCCGTCCTGGAGGCTCCAGCGGCGGACACCGGCGCCAGGCTCAATACCGCTGCCCCAGCGGTTACTGAGTCGTTTGTTTCGTCCGCCCTCATGCATGGAGTCCTCCTCGAAGGACCGGCAACAATAGAACGTTCTTACGGCTTAATATCGGCCGTTCCCGACACGAGTGTCAAGGAGTGGAGCAGTAGCAGGGAACCTCGATCTACGCGCGTTCTTCTTGGCCTGCGAACGCGAACAGACTGTCTCCTGCACAGGTTTCCGGCCAGCCACGCTCGGGTGGCCTGATCAGGGCGACCTGTCCAACAACGTGCTACTGACCTCGCCGGAACTTCCGGATGTCGCCAACGGTGCGCGCATGGCGAGAAGTTGACAGTTGTTCAGGGTGCCGGGGCGGCGAGGGTATGTCCGCTTCAGCGACGACGCCGACAGAGCCGGGCCGGCCGCGAATTACCCGACGCGACGCCTGTTGGTCACCGAACACTTGCAGCCCTTGACTGGCCCCGCCCTATTCTTGCAAGGTCAGGTCGTCATTTTAGACGGATCCAAAACCCGTATAGACCATTTGTGCGCAGTCTTTTCCCGTGCCCGCGAGACCTGGAGCGACGACGAGCATGCGCATCGAGGCCGACCCCGATGTATGCGTCAGTTCGGGCATGTGCGCGCTGTCCGCGCCCGACCTGTTCGATCAGTCCGATGACGACGGCACCGTTGTGGTGCTCCGGTCCGACCCGCCGGCCGAGCGTGTCACGGCCGTCCGGGGTGTGGTGGGGCGCTGTCCCTCCCGCGCCCTGAAGCTGGTGGAAACCGGCACCGGCGGCTGAGCGGGCTCACCGCACCGCCGTGCAACCGACCCCGCCGACGTGACCGCCGGTGCCGAGCTGTGAAGGAGAAGTGAAGTGAAGAACCCTTGGTTCGGCAGCTGGGTGCCTCAGGGACACGCCGCTTACCGGCTGTTCTGTCTCCCCTACGCCGGCGGCAGCGCGGCTGCGTACCGCGAGTGGCACGCGCACGCGCCCGAGCACATCCAGATATGCCCCCTGGAGCTGCCCGGCCGCGGTGGCCGCTTCGGCGAGGCCCCGATCAGCAGACTGCGCCCGCTGGTGGACGGGCTGGCCGACGCCGTCGAGCCGTTCCTCGACCGGCCGTTCGCGGTCTTCGGCCACAGCATGGGCAGTCTGCTCGCCTTCGAACTGACGCGGGCCCTGCTCCGGCGCGGCAGGCCGCTGCCCGCCCACCTGTTCGTGTCCGGCCGCTCCGCGCCCGACACGCCCTCCGGCCGGCCGCCGATCCACGACGCGCCGGACGAGGACGTGATGGAGCAGCTGCGCACCCTCGGCGGCACCCCCCAGGCGATTCTGGACGACGCCGAGTTGATGGAGCTGATGCTGCCCACACTGCGCGCCGACTTCTCGGTGCTGGAGAACTACGAGTACCTGGACGGCCCCGCGCTGCCGGTGCCCCTGACGGTGTTCGGCGGCACGGCCGACGCCCTGGTCAACCCGGCCCGGCTGCACGGCTGGCGCCGGCAGTCGTCCAGTGGATCCCGGCTGCGGATGCTGCCCGGCGGCCACTTCTTCGTCCACACCGCGACGCGCACGATCATGGAGGAGATCGCCCGCACCCTGCCGGCGCCGCAGCCGGCCGGTACCCCGGTGGCCTCACTGAACTGAGGCCGGCGCGGGGAGCCTCACACGGGAGGCGGCGGGGCCTGGACGCCGGGGCGGAACTTCGGGATGCGGACCGTGATCTTCGTGCCGGCTCCGACGCCCGTCTCGATGACGAGGCCGTGCTCGTCGCCGTAGACCTGGCGCAGTCTGCGGTCGACGTTGCTCAGGCCGATGCCGGTGGCGGGGCCGGCCGTGCCGCGCAGGATCGCGCGGAGGCGTTCCGGTTCCATGCCGATGCCGTTGTCCTCGACGACGACCCGGGCCTCGGTGCCCTCGTCCTCCGCGACGATCGTGATGCGGCCGCGGTCGACGGACTCCTCCAGGCCGTGCTTGAGCGCGTTCTCCACGAGGGGTTGCAGGCACAGGAACGGCAGCGTGACGGGCAGGACTTCCGGGGCGATCCGGAGCGTCACTTCAAGGCGGCTGCCGAAGCGGGCGCGGGCGAGTTCCAGGTACTGCTCGATGGAGCGCAGCTCCTCCGCGAGGGTGGTGAAGTCACCGTCGCGACGGAAGGAGTAGCGGGTGAAGTCGGCGAATTCCAGAAGGAGTTCACGGGCCCTCTCCGGGTCGGTGCGTACGTAGGAGGCGATGCTCGCGAGGGAGTTGTAGATGAAGTGCGGGGAGATCTGGGCGCGCAGGGCCCGGACCTCCGCCTCGATCGCGTTCGAGCGGGCCCGGTCGAGGTCGGCGAGTTCGAGCTGCACGGACACCCAGCGCCCCACCTCCTCGGCGGCCCGGACGAGGACGGCGGACTCCCGCTCGCCGAACGCGGCCAGCGCGCCACCGGCCCGGCCGTCGACCCGCAGCGGCACCAGGACCGCCCAGCGGACGGGGCAGGTGTCCCGGACGCAGGGCAGCGGGAAGGTCTGCGTACGGCCGGTGCGCATGGCGAGGGCGAGAGGTGCCGCCAACCGTTCGCGATGGTGGTCGCCCGTGCCGTCCCAGGCCAGCACGGAGTCCTGGTCGGCGAGGGCGAGCGCGAGCGTGCCGAGCAGCGGGCGCAGCCGGCGTACGGCCTTGCGGGCGGTGTCCGGAGTGAGGCCGGCGCGCAGCGCGGGGGCGGCGAGCGAGGCCGTGTGCAGGGTGTGGAAGGTGGCGCGTTCGACGGGGGTGCCGGGGCCGGCCGCGTCCTCGTGCTGCCGTCGGGCGGCGGCGCGCGCGAGGGCGGCGCCCAGCGCGAACAGGGCGAGCCCGGCCAGGGCGAGGAGGGCGACCCCGAGGGCACTCATGGGCGGCGCCGTCCGGCCGGTTCCACCGCGCCATGGAGGGGCGTCGGGGCCGGTTCGGGCAGGTGCAGCCGGGCCATCGTGGTGCCGGTGCCGGGTGGGACGCGGTGGCGGGTGGCCAGGGAGGTCAGGACCATGGCCGTGAAGCCCACGGGGACCGACCAGACCGCGGGCCAGGCCAGCAGGGTGTGCAGCCAGCCGGAGCGGACGACGCCCGCGATGGTGACGGTCACCGCGGTGAGCGCCGAGCCGCCGCCGAGGAGCAGTCCGGCGATCGCGCCCGGCGGGGTCAGGCCGCGCCACCAGATCCCGAGGACGAGCAGCGGGCAGAACGAGGAGGCGGACACCGCGAAGGCCAGGCCGACGGCGTCGGCCACCGGCAGGTCGCCGACGACGGCGCCCGCGGCGGTTGGCACCGCGATCGCCGGCAGGGTCGCGAGCCGGAAGTGCCGGATGCCGAGGGTCGGCAGCACGTCCTGGGCGAGGACGCCGGCGACGGACATGGTGAGTCCGGAGACGGTGGACAGGAACGCCGCGAACGCGCCGCCCGCGACCAGCGCGCCCAGCAGGTTGCCGCCCGCCCCGCCGAGCAGCCGCTGCGGCAGGACGAGGACCGCGGCGTCGGTGTCTCCGGTGAGCAGCAGGTCGGGGGCGTAGAGCCGGCCGAGGACACCGTAGACGGGAACCAGCAGGTAGAACGCGCCGAGCAGGCCCAGCACGCTGACCGTGGTGCGGCGGGCGGCGCGGCCGTCGGGGTTGGTGTAGAAGCGGACGACGACATGCGGCAGGCCCATGGTGCCGAGGAAGGTGGCGAGGATCAGCCCGTAGGTGGCGTACAGGCTGTGCTGTTCGCGGCTCGCCGACAGCGGCCTGGCCCAGCTCGACGCGCGGTCGTCGGCGCCGGCCGGCCGGGGCACTTGGGCGCCGGCCGGGAAGCGCAGGGTGGTGTCGGCGCCGGCCTGGTGGGTGCCCTCGGTGAGCGTGAGGGCAACGCCCTTGCGGGAACGGCCGTCGACGGTGCCGTTCGCGGTGACACGGACCGGTTCGCGGACGGTGAAGGTCAGCGGCCGGTCGGCGCGCACCTCGGTGGAACGCGTAAAGACGGGCCGTTCGTCCCAGGCGGGCGTCGGCACGTGGTCGGAGCGCCAGGCGAGCAGCAGGAACACCGCGGGCACCAGCAGCGCGGTGAGCTTCAGCCAGTACTGGAAGGCTTGCACGAAGGTGATGCTGCGCATCCCGCCCGCGGCCACCGCCCCGGTCACGACGGCGGCGACGATCAGCCCGCCGAGCCAGCCGGGCGCACCGGTCAGCAGCCGCAACGTCAGCCCGGCGCCGCGCAGTTGGGGCAACAGATAGAGCCAGCCGACCCCGACGACCAGCACGCTCGCGATCCGCCGCACGGTGCGGGACTCCAGCCGGGCCTCGGCGAAGTCCGGGAGGGTGTAAGCGCCGGAGCGGCGCAGGGGGGCGGCGACGAAGGCCAGCAGGACGAGGAATCCTGCGGTGTAGCCGATGGGGAACCACAGCATGTCGACGCCCTGGGCGAGGACGAGTCCGGCGACGCCGAGGAAGGAGGCCGCGGACAGGTACTCGCCGCTGACCGCACAGGCGTTGAGCCGGGGCGGGACGCTGCGCGAGGCGACGTAGAAGTCGGAGGTGGTACGGGAGATCCGCAGGCCGAGCGCTCCGAGGAGCACCGTGGCGAGGACCACGGCCGACGCGCCGGCGACTCCGTACGTCTGGTTCAACGGGGGGTCACGTCACCCTCGTTGCGCTCGGCACGGCGGACGTACCAGACCCCTATGCCGAGCAGGGCCGGATACGGCACCACGCCCAGCACGAGCCAGACGGCGAACGGCACGCCGGGCCGGGGCAGGACGCGCAAGGCCACGGGGAGCAGGCCCAGCACGGCCGTGAGCAGGGCCGTCGTGGTGAACGCGGCGCGCAACTGACGGCGTATCAGCATGCGTACGGCGGTGTCGTCGTCCGTGGCCACGGGGCGGATGGTCGCCGTGCGGCCGGCCGGTGCGGTGCGCGGCTCTCCGGTGACCGACTCTCTCCGGGGGACGGATTCCGCACCCATGACGCACTCCCCCACGCCGCGGTGATCACCTTGTTGCGGCGAGTGTACGCAGCACCGCATCGGTGAGATAGACGTCGGACGCGCTCAACCCGCCGGGCTTGCCGCCCCTTTGGCGCGGCTGGCGAGCAGATCCCGCAGTTCCCGGGCGTTGCGCCGGCTCACGGCGAGGACGCGGTCGCCGATCCGCACGCTCAGGTTGCCGCCGTCCAGGCGCAGTTCCTCGATGCGGCCGAGGGCCACGAGGTGGCTGCGGTGGATCCGGACGAACCCGCGGGAGCGCCACTGCTCCTCCAGCGTGGACAGCGGGATGCGCACCAGGTGGCTGCCGTGCGGAGTGTGCAGGCGCGCGTAGTCGCCGTGCGCCTCCACGCAGGTGATGTCGGCGATCGGCACGAACCGCCTCACGCCGCCCAGTTCCACGGGCACTTGGTCGCCGCAAGCGTGCACCAGGTCCTGCTCCGGCGGCCTGGGCACCCCCGCCCGGGCCCGTTCGGCGACGCGTCGTACGGCCTCCGCGAAGCGCTCCTTGCGCAAGGGTTTGAGCAGGTAGTCCACGGCCTTGAGGTCGAACGCGCGGACCGCGTGGTCCTCATGGGCGGTGACGAAGACAACGAGCGGCGGGGTGGCGAACCCGCCCAGCAGGCCCGCCAGTTCGAGGCCGTTCAGGCCGGGCATGCTGATGTCGAGGAAGACGACGTCGATGGCCGCCGTGCCGTGCAAGCCCTGCTGCATCGCGTGGCCCAGCAGGCGCAACGCGTCGGTGGCCGTCAGGGCGGGCACCACCCTGCCGACCCGCGGGTCCTCCTCCAGGAGGTACACCAGCTCCGCGAGGGCGGGCTCCTCGTCGTCCACCGCCAGCACCCGCAACAAGGCGCGCCCGTCGTGCATCTTCGCGTTCCCTCCTCCGGCACCCTCCCCTTCCCCCGAACCCGACCGGGCCAATCGGCCCGGGCCGGGCAGGGGCGGTGTCGCTACGGGTAGCGGACGAGATTCGCCACGTTGGTCGTGGAGTTGGACGGTCCTCCCGTGCCGTTGACGACATGGCTGATGGTGCCGGTACCGCCGAGGGAGACGGTGACCATGCTGGTGAAGCGGACGTTCTGATTGTTCGGTGCTTCGATGGCGTGGGCGGCGGTGACGCTCGGGTCGACGTTGAAGTAGCAGTAGCTGCCGAGGCCGTACGCCTGGTGGCTGGTGACCGAGTCGGCGACCTTGTACGCGGCGTAGCCCTGGGTGGAGCCGTTCATCCAGGCGGCCTGGTTCGGCGGGTCGTAGGGCATCTCGTTCTGGAAGAAGTAGGTGCGCCCGCCGTTGCCGTTCCAGACGACCTGGTACTTCTGGAAGTGTTCCACGAACAGGCCGTACATGGTCACGTCGTCGCCGTTGACGACGAGACCCGTGTCGGCGGTGTTGCTGGTCCAGCCGACGCCGCTGCCGTGGTCGGCGCGCCAGATCCACATGTGGTCCCCGATGACGTCGGAGCTGTTGACGACGAGGCCGGTGGTGGCCTTGCCGACGCCCGCGCCGCCGATGCGGAAGTAGACGTCGTGCAGGGAGGTCGGGTCTGCCGCATGGGAGGTGGTGGAGCCGGCCGGCCCGACCTCGACGAGGGACTTCGAGCTGGTGGTGCCGGCGTCGAAGAGCAGGCCCGCGATCTTGACGCCGTCGACGTCGGCGACGGACATGGCGGTGATGCCGTTGTCCGGGACGAAGGTGGCGAGGCCGAGACCCAGGACGACGGTGTCGGGGCGGTTCACCTTCAGGGTCTGGTCGAGGTGGTAGACGCCGGGGGTGACCAGCAGGTTCTGGCCCGCGGCGAGGGCGGCGTTGATCTGGGCCGCGGTGGCGCCGGGCTTGACGACGTAGAACTGGCTCAGCGGGAGCGAGGCTCCGGCCGGGCTGCCACTCGCCCAGCTGGTGGCCGAGGAGTTGGTGCGGGGCGCGGGCACGAACACCTGGTAGCTGCCGGATCCGTCGACGTACAGGAACGGCTTCTCGCGGCTGACCGGGCTCTGCGTGACCGTCGTGTACGGCGGGTTGGGGAAGCTGGTGGCGGGCACGCCCCGGCTGCCGACGAACACCATGTTCCAGTTGGACCCGGTCCAGCTGCCCAGCTGGGAGTTGCGGGTCAGCCACTGCTGCTGGGTGCCGGAGTTGACCTGGCCGTTGACCAAGCTGTCGGCGAGATAGCCGCCGCTGGACCAGCCGCCGTCGTCCAGGGCGAGGTTGCCGCGCAGATGCATGCGACGGTACGGCGCGGCCTGCGAGACGGCCCAACGGTCGCTGCCGCCGGTCGGGTTGACCGACAGGTTCTCGGCGCCGCGCCAGAAGTTCTGTGTCGCGTTGCCCCCGAACCAGTCGGCCTCCGCGTGCACGGCGCCGTTGACCGAGACCGCGTCCGGGGTGAGGCCGAGGCCCAGCACCTGGGTGTAGAAACCGACGTTGACGTCCGCGTCGTAGGCGCCGGGCTTGAACAGGACGGCGTAGCGCTGGGATCCGAACTGGTTGGACTCCTGCTGCTTGAAGAGGGAGTCCAGTCTGCTCTGGATGGCCGTGGAGGACATCGACGGGTCGAAGACGACCACGTTCGGCCCGAGGTCCGGGTTGCTCGTGGACTGGGTCACGGGGACCACCTGGAAGCGCTGGGCGGCCGTGCCGTTGCAGGTGTACTGCACGAACTGCACGCTGTCGGCGGTCGAGGCGCCGGGGTCGTCCAGGCACTTTCCGCTGCCCCGGCTGACGAAGTGGTAGGCGCCGCCGCCCTCGTCGACCGGCAGCCACTGCTGGTTGGCGCCGCTGCCGTAACTCCACAGCTGGATGGGCGCGTTGTCGGCGGTGGAGACGTCGGTGACGTCCACGACCTGACCGGTGTTGTTGGCGGTGTTGATGCGGACGTAGCCGTCGCCGGTCGCGGTGAAGCTCCACTGCTGGGCGGTCGTGCCGTTGCAGGCGTACTGCTGCACGACGGTGCCGTTGGCGGTGCCGGCCGCCTTGGCGTCCAGGCACTTGCCGCTCGCGGCGTTGAGGAGGGTGGCGAAGCCGCTGGGCAGCGCGGTGGCCGCCGCGTGCGTGGGGCCCGCGGCCAGCAGGGACGTGGCGGCAACGGCCAGAAGGGTGGCGGCCGTTGATCTGCGGCGCCAGGGGAGGCGTAGCACGGGTTCTCCTTGCGGGGAGGGTGGGGGGGTCAGCCGGTGTAGCCGGCGAAGACGCGGGTGTAGTCCCAGGCGTTCTGGGCGACGCCGGAGCAGCTGTCGGCCGGGCCGCCGGTGCAGGGGCGGTCGCGGTTGGCGGACCAGAAGGTGAGCCGGGCGAGGTGGTGCTGCTGGGCGTAGGCGAGGATGGTCCGGAAGTCGTTCACCGTGACCGTCTCGTTCTGGTCGGTGATGCCGTTCATGGACGAGATGCCCATGTCCCGGTAGGCCTGGTCGTCGCTGTAGTGATAGGCGTTCTTCAGCGCGTTCTTGAGACCCTCGGCGGCCTGCGTGGTGAGGTTGCCCATGTTCTGTCCGGCGCCGCCGAAGTCGAACGGCATGATGGCCCAGGCGTCCACGGTCAGCCCGGAGCCCGCGGCCCGGTTGATCAGGCTGGTGTCGGGTCCGCTCTGTCCGGTGCCGATGGTGATGTACACCTTCAGGCCGGGGTTGTCGGCCTTCACGGTCTTCAGCGCGTCGACGGTCCGCTGCTGGACGGTGGCGTTGCTGTAGGCGTCGGCCTCGATGTCGATGTCGATCGCCTTCAGACCGTAGGCGTTGATCACCTTCTGGTAGGCGGCGGCGAGTTCACCCGCGCCGGAGCAGGAGCTCTCCAGCTTGTTGCCGCTGTAGCCGCCGAAGGACGGGATCACGTCACCGCCGCCTGCCCGCACGGTGTTGACGGTCTGCTGGTCGACCCCGCCGGTGAGCGGGCGGCTGCCGTCCCACTGGGGGTTGCAGTAGCCGTTGCTGAGCACGAAGGCGAGCGTGAACCACTTGACGCCGGTGGCGCTGGTGATCGTGCTCGGGTTCGGCGGGCTGCCCCAGCCGTTGTACAGGTACGGTGCCACGGCCATCGGCGCGGAGGGGGTGCCGCCGCCCGCGGCGGGCGCGGTCCACTTCTGGTTGGCCGCGCCGGTGCAGCTCCAGATCTGGGCGCGGGCGCCGTTGGCGGGGTTGTTGTCGGTGACGTCCAGGCACTTGTCCGCCTGCGGGTTGACGATGTCGTGGGCGGCCGTGACGGTCCACTTCTGGTTGGCGCCGCCGGTACAGGTCCACAGCTGCGCCTTGGCTCCGTCGGCGGTGGAATCGCCGGTCACGTCGAGGCACTTGCCGAGTGCGCGGATGGTGCCGTCGGTGCCGACCGTCCACTGCTGGGCGACGGTGCCGTTGCAGTCGTAGAGCTGTACGGGCGTGCCGTCGGCGGAGTTGGCCCCGGCGACGTCGAGGCACTTGCCGGCCAGCCCGGTGATGGCGCCGGTGGCGGCCTGCGCCAAAGAGGCGGTGAGCAGGCCGGCCGAGAGGGTCAGCACGGCGAGGGACAGGGCTGCGGGGAGGGATCTGCCCATGGGAAGCGGTGGCCTTTCGCGTGGGGGGCGGCGAAGTCGCGTTCAACACCCGGGATGGAGCCGGGAGTTGAGCGCGACTTCGCAGGCTTTGTTTAAGGCGTGAAGCTAAAGGTACAGACCAGTTCGGGTCAAGAGGTGTGGCATCAACTCGCCCCGTACAAAAGGAAGTGCCGGGGAAACTGTGTTTCCCCGGCACCGGGCAGCGGCACGGCAGGAGCAGTCCCGCCCTGCCCCTCTCGGAAGGACCTCAGAAGACCCTCAGACCGCCGTCACCTCGTCCCCCCGCTGGGCGAACTGGGTGCGGTACAGCTCCGCGTACCGCCCGTCGGCCGCCAGCAGCTCCTCATGCGTTCCCCGTTCCACGATCCGGCCGGCCTCCACCACCAGGATCTGGTCGGCGGCGCGGACGGTGGACAGGCGGTGGGCGATCACCAGGGCCGTGCGGCCCTCCAGGGCCTCCGTGAGCGCCTCCTGCACGGCCGCTTCCGAGGTGTTGTCCAGGTGGGCGGTGGCCTCGTCCAGGATCACCACGCGCTGGCGGGCCAGCAGCAGCCGGGCGATCGTCATGCGCTGGCGCTCGCCGCCGGAGAGCCGGTAGCCGCGCTCACCGACCACCGTGTCCAGGCCGTCGGGCAGGGTGTCCACGACCTCGGCGAGGCGGGCGCGGCCCAGGGCGTCCCACAACTCCTCGTCCGTCGCGTCCGGGCGGGCGAGCAGCAGGTTGGCGCGGACCGTGTCGTGGAAAAGGTGGCCGTCCTGCGTGACCATGCCGAGGGTGGCCCGCAGGGAGGCGGCGGTGAGGTCGCGTACGTCGGCCCCGCCGATGCGGACGGCGCCGGCGTCGACGTCGTACAGGCGCGGCAGGAGCTGGGCGATCGTGGACTTTCCGGCGCCGGAGGAGCCGACGAGGGCGACGGTCTGGCCGGGCTCGGCACGGAAGGAGACACCGTGCAGGACCTCGCTGCCGCCGCGGGTGTCGAGGGCGGCGACCTCCTCCAGGGAGGCGAGAGAGACCTGGTCGGCGGAGGGGTAGGAGAAGCGGACGTCCGCGAACTCGACGGCGACCGGGCCCTCGGGGACCTCGCCGGCGTCCGGCTTCTCCTCGATGAGCGGCTTCAGGTCCAGCACCTCGAAGACCCGCTCGAAGCTGACCAGGGCGGACATGACCTCCACCCGGGCGCCGGCGAGGGCGGTGAGCGGCGCGTACAGCCTGGTCAGCAGCAAGGCGAGGGCCACGACGGCGCCCGGCTCCAGGGTGTCGCGCAGCGCGAACCAGCCGCCGAGCCCGTAGACGAGGGCCAGCGCGAGCGACGAGACCAGGGTGAGCGAGGTGATGAACACCGACTGGGCGGTCGCGGTACGGACGCCGATGTCACGGACGCGGCGGGCGCGGGCCGCGAACTCCGCCGACTCCTCCTCCGGGCGGCCGAACAGCTTGACCAGGGTGGCGCCGGGCGCCGAGAAGCGCTCGGTCATCCGGGTGCCCATGGCTGCGTTCAGCGCCGCCGCCTCCCGCTGCATCCGAGCCATCCGGCTGCCCATGCGCCGGGCGGGCAGCACGAACAGCGGCAGCAGCACCAGCGCGAGCAACGTGATCTGCCAGGACAGGGTGAGCATCACGGCGAGGGTGAGCAGCAGCGTGACCAGGTTGCTCACGACACCGGAAAGTGTGTTGGCGAAGGCCCGCTGGGCGCCGATCACGTCGTTGTTGAGACGACTGACCAGCGCTCCCGTACGAGTACGTGTGAAGAACGCGACGGGCATGCGCTGCACATGATCGAACACAGCCGTTCTGAGGTCGAGGATGAGACCCTCCCCGAGCGTCGACGACAGGCGCCGGCCGAGGATGCCGAGCCCCGCCTCCGCGAGGGCGACGAGCGCGATGAGCAGGGAGAGCCGGACGACCTTGCCGGAGTCGTGCCCCGCCACGATCGCGTCGACGACGCGGCCGGCCAGCACGGGGGTCGCGACGGCCAGCAGGGCGGTCACCACCCCGAGCAGGACGAAGCGGATGATTCCGGCGCGGTGCGGGCGGGCGAAGGCGGCGATGCGGCGCAGCGTGGCGCGGGCGAAGGGGCGGCGCTCCTGCTGCGCGTTCATCACGCTGTGCAGTTGCATCCATGCGGTGGTCTCCATGCTCATGGAAGAGAACGTACGACCTCAAGCTTCGTTGAGGTCAATGCCGGCTCCATTTCGTTGCGACCGGCGTCCGCTTCGTTCCGACCGGCGTCCGCTTCATCCCGACCGGCGTCCGCCCACCCGAAGGCCCCGATGCTTCCCTCCGCTCATCCGCTGCCCGTCCGTAAGCCGCCGTCCGCGATTCAGCCACCCGCCGTTGACGCGGCGCGGAAAACCTCTCCCGGTGTGACAGCCGTCCCCGCTCCCCCGCTCCCCCCGCTCCGCCCAGGACGCTTTCCCCGACGCGTCCCCTTCCGCCAGGTCCTGTGCCTGGTCCCGCTCGTACTCGTCGCCTTCGCGGCCTCACGGAACCGCTCGGTGCTCGCCGAGGGCTTCGGCCAGCTGCGCACCGCCTCCTGGCCGTGGCTGCTCGCGGCGGCCGGTGCGACCTGTCTGACCTGGGTCGCCGCCGCGTTCTCCCGGCAGGGCGCGGTGCTCCAGCCGCTGCCGAAGGGCCGGCTGCTGGCCACCCAGTTCGCCGCCGGCGCCGCCAACCATCTGCTGCCGACCGGGCTCGGCGCGAGCGCGGTCAACCTGCGCTTCATGAGCGTGTGCGGGGTCCCCCTCGCCCGCTCCTCGGCCGCTCTCGCCCTGTTCCTGCTGGCCGAGTGCGTGGGCCGGCTCGGTCTGCTGGCCGCGCTGCTGATCGCGTTCCCCGACGCGCTGCAGCTCGGCCCCCTGCTGCCCGCCGGCTCGGCGCTCCCGCTGCTGCTCGGCGTGATCGGCCTGCTCCTGGTCGCGGTCGCCGCCGTGACCCTCGTACGACGGCTGCGCACGCGCGTGATCACGTTCGCGCGGGACGCCCTCGGCGAGGCACGGTCGGTGCACACCCGCCCGGCCCGCGCCCTCGCCCTGTGGGGCGGCTCGCTGGCCTTCCCGGCGCTGCAGGCCGCCGGTCTCACCGCGGTGGGCCAGGCGCTGGACCTGCCGGTGCCGCCCGCGCACATGGCGCTGGCGTACCTCGCGGCGACGGTCGCGGTGGCCCTGGTGCCCACCCCGGGCGGGCTGGGTTCCGTGGAGGCGGCGCTGATCGTGGCGCTGATCGCGGTGGGCGGCCCGGCCGCGGTGGCCACCGCGGTGGTGCTGGCGTACCGGGTCATCACCGTGTGGGTGCCGCTGGTGCCGGGAGCGTTGACGTTGGGGGCACTGGTGCGGATGAAGGTCATCTGAGGCACAGTGGCCCTCCGAGCGGCAGCTCGCGAAGCCCTGCAAGCCTGAGATGCCTGATCGGCCCGAGAAGCCCGATCAGCGAGAGAAGGAGGACCTTCCCGTGCCGGTCCGCGTCGAACGCAAGGAACACGTCACCACGGTCATCCTCTCCCGCCCCGGGGTCCGCAACGCGGTGGACGGCCCCACCGCCGCCGAACTCGCCGCTGTCTTCCGTGCGTTCGAGGCCGACGACGACGCCCGGGTGGCCGTGCTGTGGGGCGAGGGCGGCACGTTCTGCGCGGGCGCGGACCTGAAGGCGATCGGCACCGAGCGCGGCAACCGGGTCGCCGAGGACGGGGACGGCGCGATGGGCCCGACCCGGATGCGGCTGTCCAAGCCGGTCGTCGCGGCCGTCGCGGGCCACGCGGTCGCGGGCGGCCTCGAACTCGCCCTGTGGTGCGATCTCAGGGTCGCCGAGGAGGACGCCGTGTTCGGGGTCTTCTGCCGCCGCTGGGGCGTGCCGCTCATCGACGGCGGCACGGTACGGCTGCCCCGGCTGATCGGCACGAGCCGGGCCCTGGACATGATCCTGACCGGCCGCCCGGTACCGGCCCGCGAGGCGTACGAGATGGGGCTCGCCAACCGTGTCGTCCCCACCGGGCACGCGCGCGCCGAGGCGGAGGCGCTGGCCGCGCAGATCGCCCGCTTCCCGCAGGCCTGCCTGCGCTCCGACCGGGCGTCGGTGCTGGAGCAGGACGGGCTCACCGAGGAAGCCGCCATGCGCGGCGAGCTCCGGCACGGCATGGGGGTGTTGGCGCAGAGCGCGCAGGGCGCGGCGCGTTTCGCGGCGGGGGCCGGGCGGCACGGGTCGTTCGCGGAGCTGTGACCGCGGGTGCGGGCCCGCCCGGGCTCAGCCGACCGTGACCCGCACCTCCCCGCCCTTCGGGTCGACCCGGTCGGTCCAGCGGGCGGAGAGGAGCAGCGGGCGGTTCGGCAGGACCGTGCCGAGGCTCGGACGCTCGCGGTGCAGGAGGCGGCCGTCCTGGGTGATGTACAGGACCGGACGGTTCAGCGGGACGGCCGTGCGCAGGGTGTAGCGGGCGGCGCGGTCGGCTGGAGCAATGCGGTTGGGGGCGATCCAGCGCAGAGGCGCGGTCACGGCGAGGGGAACGCCGGGGTCCGGCCACGGGGCGCCCGCAAGGAACTCCAGCACGGCACGCGCCGCCCGGGCCCCCTCGTCGGCCGCCGTGCCCGCCCGCTCCACCGCGTGCAGCAGGCTGCCGGCGGCGAAGACGCCCGCGCGTGAGGTGTGCAGGGCGCCGTCGACGGCGGGGCCGCGCGTGCCGGAATCCAGGGTGAGTCCGCCGCGGCGGGCGAGTTCGTGGTCGGGGACGAAGTCGCCGGTGAACACGACGGTGTCACAGCGGAGTACGGCGGTGCGGCCGTCGCCACGGCGTACCCGGACCCCCGACAGGCGCCCCTGTCCCAGGAGTTCGGTGACCGTGGTGCTCGTCAGCAGCGGGACACGGTCGCGCAGCCGGGCCGACTGGACGCGGGTGAAGCTGCTTTGTGCGCGCGGGTGTCCGGTGACCAGGGCGACGACGTCGGCCCCGGCCGCGCGGACGGTGTCGGCAGCCGCGTAGGAGACATCCTCCGCCCCGACCACGACCGCCCGGGTGCCGATCCGCTGCCCGAACAGGTGGACCGCCTGCTGGAGTTCACCCGTCGTGTACACCCCGGCGGGCCGCGTACCGGGCACCAGCCGGGCGGAGCAAGTGCGTTCGCGGGCGCCGGTGGCCAGTACGACCGCCCGCGCCGAGATCGTCTCGGGTCCGGTGGGGCCGACCACGGTGACGACCGGTCCCCGTCCCGCCGCCCAGTCCAGCACGGTCACCCCGGTCCGGACCGGGGCGCCCGCACTCTCGGCGGCCTCGGCCAGCAGGCGGGCGTACGCGGGCCCGGTCAGCGGACGTGTCCGGGTGCCGAAGCCGCCGTGGGCGCAGTGCCGGGGTACTCCCCCGGCCTGCTGCTCGCGCTCCAGCACCTCCACCCGGCCGGCTCCGGACGCGGCGAGACGGGCGGCGGCCACCAGGCCCGCGGGCCCGGCGCCGACGACGAGGACGTCGGCGTCCCGGACAGTTGTCATCCCCCGGCCCCTTCCCGCTGTGCCGCCTCGAACAACTCCCGTACCGCCGCCCCGCAGTAGAACCCCTGGCAGCGGCCGGCCCGGGCGCGGGTGCGGCGGCGCAGGCCCTCCGGGGTGCGGGGCGGGACCGTACTGGCGAGGGCGTCGCGGATCTCGCCCCGGGAGACGCGCTCGCAGTGGCAGACGAGGGTGCCGTACTCCGGGTCGGCCGCGATGAGTTCGGGCCTCTGGTAGGGGCGTGGGAAGGCCTCGCCGAGATTGGGCATGGTCACCGGGCCGGGCTCGCGGACCGGCCCGAGGTCCAGGCCGGTGCCCGCCAGCAGCTCGGCGACGTGCGCGGCGATGGCCAGGGACGCGGTCAGACCGGTGGAGCGGATGCCGCCGGCCGTGACGTACGCCTGCTCGGGGTGGGCGGTGATGCGGTAGTCCTCGTGCTCGGTGGCCGCGCGCAGCCCGGCATACACGGCGGTGACCTCCTCGTCCAGGAGAGCGGGCAGGATCCGGCGGCCCTTCTCCCGGAGCGCGGACAGGCCCTCGGCGGTCGAGCCGGTGGCCCGCTTGTCGTCCAGGTCCTCGGCGGTGGGGCCCAGCAGTACGTTGCCGTACACGGTGGGCGCGACCAGGACGCCCTTGCCGAGGGCCGTCGGGACGGGCAGGAGGATGTGCCGGACGAGGGGGCGGGCGAGCTTGTCGTGGACGATGAGCTGGCCGCGGCGCGGGGTGACGGTGAAGTCGTGGTGGCCGAGCTGCCGGTCGAGGCTGTCGGCGTGCAGCCCGGCCGCGTTGACCAGGTGACGCGCGTGCAGGGTGCCCCGGGTGGTGGTCAGGCGGTGCCCGCCCATGTCCGAATGGGCCTGCTCCACACGGGTGTTGAGGTGCAGGTGGGCGCCCGCGCGGACCGCCTGGGTGGCGTAGGCGAGGGTGGTCGACCAGGGGCAGATGATGCTCTCGCCGGGGACGTGGAGCGCGCCGAGTGCGCCGGGGCCGAGGTGCGGCTCGCGCGCGTACAGCTCGGCGGGGCTGAGGAGTCGGGTGTCGTGGTACTCGTTGCGCTCGGCCTTCTCGGCCAGCCGGGGCAGTGTGGCGAGCTGTTCCTCGTCCCAGGCGACGAGGAGCGCGCCGACCCGTTCGACGGGGATGCCGGACTCGGCGGCGTAGTCGGCCAGCCGTCGGTAGCCCTCGCGGACGAGGCGGGCCTCCAGGGAGCCGGGGGTCGCGTCGAAACCGGTGTGCAGGATCGCGGTGTTGGCCTTGGAGGTGCCCTGGCCGACGTCGTCCTGGGCCTCGACCAGGGCGATGCGCAGGCCGGGGTGGCGGGCGAGTTCGCGGGCGATCGCGCAGCCGACCACTCCGGCGCCGACCACCGCGACGTCGTAGGTGTGCGTGGGCAGCGGTCCCGCGGCGGTGACTGTGGTGACCACCGTGTCCGTGCTGGGCGTCATGAGCCGAGGAGCGCGGTGACGGCGGTGCGGAAGCGGGCGCGGCGTTCGGCGGCCTGCTCGGCCGGGATGCGGGGCTCGTACACGGCGGCGGGTTTCCAGTCGGGGAGGGCCTGTTCGACGCTCAGCGTACGGTCCGCCCCGAGCCGGGCGAGGGCGGCGGCGCCGAGCGCGGTGGCGTCGGGCAGCGCGGAGACCTCGACGGGGCGTTGCAGCAGGTCGGCCTGGGTCTGCATGAGGAGCGCGGAGCGGGTGAGGCCGCCGTCGACGCGGAGCGTGTCCACGGGGGTGCCGAGGTCGGCCGCTGCGGCTTCGGCGAGTTCGGCGACCTGGGCGGCGATGCCCTCGCACAGGGCGCGCACCAGGTGCCCGGCGGTGGTGTCGAGGCCGAGCCCGGTGAGCGAGCCGCGCAGGTCGCCGCGCCACCAGGGGGCGGCGAGCCCGGCGAGGGCCGGTACGAAGGTGACGCCGCCGGTGTCGGGGACGGCGCCGCCCACCGGGTCGAGGTCGGCGGCGCAGGAGATGACGCCGAGGTCGGTGAGCCAGCGCACGGCGGAGGCGGCGGTGTAGACCTGGCCGTCGAGACAGTAGCTGGTGTGTCCGGCGAGCCGCCAGGCCACACAGCTGACCAGGCCCGAGGCGCCGCGCCGGGGGGTGTCGCCGGTGTGCGCGAGCAGGAACGCGCCGGTGCCGTAGGTGCACTTGGCGCCGCCGGGCCGGGTGACGCGCTGTGCGAGCAGGGCGGCCTGCTGGTCGACGATCAGGCCGGTGAGCGGGATCTCCGGGCCGAACGCCGTGGTCGTACCGATGTGTTGGGCGTTGTCGGTCGCCTGCGGGAGCCGTTCTCCGGAAAGGCCGTAGATCTCCAGTGCCCGCGGTGACCACTGCGCGCTGTCCAGGTCGAGGAGCTGGGTGCGCCCGGCGGTGGCCGCGTCGGTGACGAAGGCGCCGGTGAGCCGGTGGACGAGCCAGGCGTCGGAGGTGGTGACGACGCCCTCGCGGGTGAGGTGGCGCCGGATCCAGGCCAACTTGGGCGCGGCGAAGTACGGGTCGAGGGGCAGGCCGGACAGCTCGCGCAACTCCTCGGCGTGCTCGGCGAGTTCGGCGCACACGGACTCGGCGCGCCGGTCCTGCCAGACGAGGGCGTCGGTGAGCGGGCGGCCGGTCGCCGGGTCCCAGGCGAGGACGGTCTCGCCCTGGTTGGCCAGGCCCAGCGCGACGACCGGCTCACCGGCCTCGGCGAGGGCGGACCGGCCGGCGTCGAGCACGGAGGCGTACAGCTCGGCCGGGTCCACCTCGACCAGGCCGCCGGGCAGATGGCGGGGGCGCACGGCGGCGAACCCGGTGCCGAGGACGCCGCGTTCGGGGCAGACCACCAGAGCCTTGGTGCCGGACGTGCCCTGGTCGATCGCGAGCACCGGCCCGGTCATCGCACCCTCCCGCACTGTCATGCCGCCCTGCGGACCGCACTGTCGCGCCGCCTCGCTGAAGATCACGCGACAGACTGCCGTCGGCCGACACTCGCCGTCAAGCCTGGCTAACTATCGGTCAACATCCGTGCGTAAAAAGATCAGTTGGCAACAATGGCCCGCCGGAACGTCCGCCTCTATAGTGACCGCCGACTACGAGGAGTATCCCAACAACCGCCCAGAGGAGTGCTGTTGCCTTTTCACCACGCCACCGCGCCTGCGCGCCCGGATACCGGGGCGAGGGGCTGATGGCCAGAGAAGGAGCGCGCCCCTCCTACGATCCGGCCGGCCACGACCAGCCCCTGCGTGCCGCCCTGCAGGATCTGCGCACCGGGCGCTGGATGGCCATGCGCACCCTGCTCGCCGCCACCGCGGACAGCGCGGACTGGCCTCGCTGGACCCAGCGTACCCAGGTCCTCGCGGCGGCTGCCGCCGGCAGCGACGTGGTACGGGCCTGGCTCGCGGAGGAACCGCACAGCGTGCACGCCGCGGTGATGCAGGCCCGGGTCGGTGTCGAGCGGGCGCTGCGGGCCCAGCGGGAACGGCACCGCCGTACGCACGAGTTGTGGATCGAGGCCTGGGACGCCGCGCAGACCGCCACCCGGACCGCCCCGAAGGACCCCGTGCCCTGGGTGTGCTTACTGGCACTCTCCCAGCTCGACGCCGAACAGCGCTGGGAGGAGCACCGTACGGCCGCGCCGGAGCCGCTGCTGCCGTCGGGGCCGTGGGGGTTGCTGGCCGAGGCCGACAAGCGCGACCCGTACAACCGCGAGGCCCACCACCGGATGCTGCAGTTCCTGTACGCGCGCAGCGGCTCGGGCCGGCTCGCGGAGGCCGCCGGCTACGCCCACTGGGCCGCCGACCGGGCGCCGCGCGGCTCCGCGCTGCACCTGCTGCCGCTCTACGTCCGCGTCGAGCGCTACCGCCGGGGCAGCGGGCACGACGCCGCGCTGGACCTGAGCTGGGTGGCGGAGGAGGCGACCCGTGAGGCGGACCAGGCGCTGCGTTCCTGGTTCGAGCTCTCGCACCGGGCCGAACGCTCGATGCTGGACCTCAACCATCTGGCCCACGCACTCTGGGGCGCCGTGCAATTGCCGGAAGCAGCCCGGGTGTTCGAGGCGATCGGCCCGTACTTCACGCCTCCGCCCTGGATGTACCGCACCCCGGACCGCAACCGCGGAGTGGAGATCTTCCTCCAGGCCCGCGACCGCTGCCGGAAGGCCGCGGAGGGTTCCAGCCGCGACTCCTGACCCCCGCACGCCGCTCACTCCTCTCGTACTTCCCCATCGCGCACTACCCGCACCACCCCCGCACCTCCCCCGATCCCTGTAGTCCCTCGACTCCCTCTGCTCCCTCCTACTCCCTCTCATCCCCCGGAGGCCCGCCCATGTCCCACATCCCCGATCCCTCCCCATCGCCAGGTCTGCCGGCGCAGGACGAAGAGCAGCGCCTGCGCGAACTCGGTTACCGGCCGGTCCTGGCCCGCCGCATGGGCGGCTTCGGCAACTTCGCGATCAGCTTCTCGGTGATCTCGATCCTGTCCGGCTGCATGACCCTGTACGGCTTCGGCATGAACACCGGCGGGCCCGCCGTCATGCTGTGGGGCTGGGCCGGCGTCGGCCTGTTCGTGCTGTGCGTGGGCCTCGCGCTCGCGGAGGTCACCAGCGCCTACCCGACCTCGGGCGCCCTGTACTACATGGCCGACCGGCTCGGGGGCCGGCGCTGGGGCTGGTACACGGGCTGGCTGAACCTGCTCGGGCTGCTCGGCGCGATCGCCGGCATCGACTACGGCGCCGCCCTGTTCACCGGTGCCTTCGCGAACCTCCAGTGGGGCTTCGAGCCGACCCCCGGCAGGACCATGCTGATCTTCTGCGCGATCCTGCTGGTGCACGCCGTGCTGAACCTGTTCGGGGTCCGGCTGGTCAGCCTGCTCAACTCGGTGAGCGTGTGGTGGCACCTGGTCGGTGTCGGGCTCATCGTCGGGGCGCTCGCGATCGTCCCCGACCACCACCAGTCGGCGTCCTTCGTGTTCACCAAGTTCGTCAACAACACCGGCTGGCACAGCCCGATCTACGTGGCGGCGGTCGGTCTGCTGCTCGCGCAGTACACCTTCTCCGGCTACGACGCCTCCGCCCACCTGTCGGAGGAGACCTCCAACGCCTCGGTGTCCGCCGCGCGCGGCATCGTACGGTCCATCTGGGTGTCGTGGATCGCGGGCTTCGTGCTGCTCGCGGGCCTGACCTTCGCGATCAAGGACTACGCGGGCACGCTCGGCACCGACACCGGTGTGCCGCCCGCGCAGATCCTGCTCGACGGTCTCGGCACCGACGGTGCCAGCACGCTGCTTCTCGTCGTGATCATCGCCCAGCTGTTCTGCGGGAACGCCGAGGTGGCCGCGGCCAGCCGCATGGTGTTCGCGTTCAGCCGGGACGGGGCGCTGCCCGGCTCGCACCTGTGGCGCAAGGTCAGCACCCGTACCCAGACGCCGGTCGCCGCCGTGTGGCTGTCGGTCGTCGTCGCCGGTGTCCTCGCCCTGCCGTCCCTGTACTCGGCGACGGCGTACGGCGCGGTGACGGCCATCAACGTCATCGGCATCACCCCTGCCTACGCCATCCCGGTGCTGCTGCGGCTGCGCGCGGGCGACCGCTTCGAGCCGGGCCCGTGGCACCTGGGCCGGTGGAGCAAGCCGATCGGCTGGATCGCGGTCGTGTGGGTGGCCGCGGTGACGGTCCTGTTCTGCCTGCCGCAGTCCTCGCCGGTCACCGTGGACACGATGAACTACGCCTCGGTGGCGCTCGCCGTCGTCCTGGTCCTCGCCACCGTCTGGTGGTTCGTCGCCCGCCGTTCGTACGGTACGCCGACCACCGCCGCGTACGGCAGCGACCGCGACCAGGCCGAACTCGCGGAGGGCATCGTCTGATCGCGCGTCCGGGCGCACAGCTCTGAACGCACGGCTGCGAGCGCCGGTCCTGGTGCGAACCGGCATTCCGGATACGGCAGGATGAGCGATCGCGCGGGCACCGGTGCTGCCGGTGACCCGCGCGTTCGCACATCCGGCACATCGAGCAGGTGACAACGTGACGAGACTTCACTCCAGGCTCTCCGCAGCAGCTTTGCGCCCCGGAGGTGACCGGTGAACCGGACGCCCACCCTGGACGACCTCGTCCTCGCCGGCATCGCAGTCGCGGCCGGTCTGCTGCTGGCCTTCCTGTCCCGGGGCGTGCTGCGCTGGCTCGCCAAGCACGCCAAGCGCACGCGCTGGAGCGGCGACGACGTCATCGTGGACGCGCTGCGCACCGTCGTCCCCTGGGCGGCGATCGCGGCCGGTGCCTCCTCCGCGGCGGTGGTGCTGCCGCTGACCCGGACCGTCCAGCACCACGTGAACCAGACCATCCAGGTGGGGCTGATCTTCGCGGTGACGGTGTCGGCGGCGCGGGTGATCGCGGGCCTGGTCCAGACGGTCACCCAGTCCCGCTCCGGCGTCGCCGGTTCGGCCACGATCTTCGTCAACATCACCCGGGCGCTGGTCCTGGCGATCGGCTTCCTGGTGGTCCTCCAGACCCTGGGCATCTCCATCGCACCCCTGCTCACGGCCTTGGGCGTGGGCGGTCTCGCGGTCGCCCTCGCCCTTCAGGACACGCTCGCCAACCTCTTCGCGGGCGTCCACATCCTCGCCTCCAAGACCGTCCAGCCGGGCGACTACATCCGGCTGAGCGGCGGCGAGGAGGGCTACGTCGTGGACATCAACTGGCGCCAGACGACCGTCCGCCAGCTGTCCAACAACCTGGTGGTCATCCCCAACGGCCAGCTCGCCAAGGCCAACATGACCAACTACACGCATCCCGAGCAGCGGTTGACGGTGCTGGTGCAGGTCGGGGTGGGCTACGACGCCGACCTCGAGCACGTGGAGCGGGTCACGGCGGAGGTCGTCGCGCAGACCATGCGCGAGGTCGAGGGCGCCGTCCCGGAACACGAGCCCGCCATCCGCTTCCACACCTTCGGCGACACCCGGATCGGCTTCACGGTGATCCTCGGCGTCGGCGAGTTCAGCGACCAGTACCGCATCAAACACGAGTTCATCAAGCGCCTGCACCGCCGCTACCGCACGGAGGGCATCCGCATCCCCGTCCCGGCGCGGACGGTGGCGCTGGAACAGGGGGCGGTGGCGATTCCGCAGCAGCGCAAGGGCGACAGCGAGCCGGGCGAGGTGCCCTCCGCCCGGCTCGACTGACGGCCAGTGGCCGAGCGCCTACAGGGTGGCCGAGTTGTCGTGACGGTGCCCGCCGCGCAGGCTGTGCGGGGCCGTCAGGGACGAGGCCACCGGGGTGACCGTCCAGTCCGGGTGGCCGGGCATGCGGGGGGTCTTCGTGCCGTACAGCCAGTCGTGCAGGAAGCCGGACTGGTCCTGGCCGGAGACCTCCGTGGCGACGGCGATGTAGTCCCCTGTCGTCGCCGAGCCGCCCCGGAAGCGGTCCAGGAAGGTGCGCTCCACGTCGTGGAAGACGTCCTCGCCGACCAGCTGCCGGAAGGCGTACAGGACGAGGACGCCGCCCAGGTAGCGCTGGCTGTCGAAGAGATTGACCGCGCCCGGTGCGGCGACCGGGCCCGAGTCGTGGCGCCACTGGTCGCCGCGGGCGTAGGTGTCCTTCATGCGGGCCTCCAGCGAGGTGAGGCCCAGGGAGTCGGCCCAGCCGCGCTCGTAGCGGTACAGCAGCCCGTAGAAGTCGGCGTGACCCTCGTTCAGCCACAGATCGGCCCAGGTGGCGGGGCTGACCAGGTTGCCGAAGTAGGAGTGGACCAGCTCGTGCATCATGTGCGAGCCGATCCGCTTCTCCTCCTGGAGCAGGAAGTTCGGCTTGTACAGGGTGAGGGTCTGGGTCTCCAGGCCCGTGAAGTCGAAGGCCTTCGGGTCGTCCGAGTTGCACGGCAGCAGGCCGTACGTCTCGAACGGGAAGGCGCCCAGGCGGTCCTCCAGCCAGGTCACCAGGCCGGGAGTGAGGGAGAGGGCCGGTTCCAGGGCGGCGGCGCGGGCGGTGGGGACCACGTCGCGCAGGGCCAGGCCGTGCGGGCCCTCCCGGTCCTTGACCACGTAGTCGCCGACCGTGATCTGGACGAGTTCGGTGGCGATCGGCGAGAGCGAGCGGTACGAGTACGCCGTACGGTCGTCGTCCACCTCCTCCGTGTCGATGAGCAGGCCGTTCGCCACGCCGCGCAGCCCGTTCGGGACCGTGATGCGGAAGCTGAAGGCCGCCTTGTCCGAGGGGTGGTCGTTGCACGGGAAAACGGTGTGCGCTGAGTTCGGCTGGGGGCAGATCGCGAACCCGTCGGGGGTGGGGACCCAGGCGGTGTGCGCGAGGGTGCGGCGCGGGTCGGCGGAGTACTCGACGCGGACGGTGACGCAGGCTTGCTCCGGGAGCGTGCCGGCGGGCGTGACGCGCAGCTTCTCGTCCGCCTGCTCGAAGGCGGCGTCGCGGCCTCCGACGCGTACGGAGCGTATGTCCAGGCCGAGCGCGTCGAGGGAGAAGCGGGTCAGGGCCTCGGTGGTGCGTATCTTCAGGGTTGCGGTGGCGTCGACCAGTCTGGTCGTCGGGTCGTACGCGAGGTCGAGGTGGTACGACGACACGCGGTAGCCGTCGTTGCCGAGGGCCGGGTAGACCGGGTCGCCGAGGGTCTCCGGGCCTGTGGTCCCCGTTTCGTCCCCCGCGATCCCCCTGTCGTCCCCCTTGACCCGCGCGGCCCCCGTGGCGGGCCGGGCGTGGGCCGAGGTGCCCGTGGTCAGTGCGGTCGCCGTGCCGATCAGGACGGCCGCCGGGGCCGTCACTCTGGTGCGATATCTCATGGTCCGCTTTCGCTCGGGCGGCCGGGTGGTCGGTTCCGGCCGTCGATGAGTGGCGATCACCGAATGGGCGATCGTCTTGTCATGACCACCTGGACCACGGAATCGGTTGCATCCACCGCGCGAGGCGCTTGCACCCGGACTCCGACGTTGCCGAGTCGCGGACCCCTGTCGAGCCGGGGTCGATCACGAGATATCTTGATGTCGAGCAATGTTGCAGACGTGGAGCGGAGCACCCGGTGACTGACTCGACCATCTACTACACCTACACAGACGAGGCCCCGGCCCTCGCGACGCATTCCTTCCTGCCGGTGGTCCAGGCGTACGCCACCCAGGCCGGTGTGTCGGTGGAGACCCGCGACATCTCGCTGGCCGGGCGCATCATCGCCGTCTTCCCGGAGTACCTGAACGAGGACCAGCGCATCCCGGACGCCCTGCACGAGCTGGGCGAGCTGGCCAAGACTCCCGAGGCCAACATCGTCAAGCTGCCGAACATCTCGGCGTCCATCCCGCAGCTGAAGGCCGCCGTCGCCGAGCTCCAGGGCAAGGGCTACGCGCTGCCGGACTACCCGGACGACCCGAAGTCCGACGAGGAGCGCGAGATCCGCGCCCGCTACGACAAGATCAAGGGCTCCGCCGTCAACCCGGTGCTGCGTGAGGGCAACTCCGACCGCCGCGCCCCCGCCTCGGTGAAGAACTACGCCAAGACCCACCCGCACCGCATGGGCGCCTGGACCCCCGAGTCCAAGACCAATGTGGCGACGATGGGCACCGACGACTTCCGCTCCACCGAGAAGTCCGCGGTCATCTCCGAGGACGGCTCGCTGCGCATCGAGCTGAAGGGCGACGACGGCTCCACCACCGTCCTGCGCGAGTCCGTACCGGTCCTGGCGGGCGAGGTCGTCGACGCCTCGGTCATGCGGGTCGCCGCGCTGCGCGAGTTCCTGACCGCCCAGGTCGCCCGCGCCAAGGAGGAGGGCGTCCTCTTCTCGGTGCACCTGAAGGCCACGATGATGAAGGTCTCCGACCCGATCATCTTCGGTCACGTGGTGCGCGCGTTCTTCCCGAAGACGTTCGCGAAGTACGGCGAGACCTTCGCCGCGGCGGGTCTGACGCCGAACGACGGTCTGGGCGGCATCTTCAAGGGCCTGGAGTCCCTCCCGAACGGCGACGAGATCAAGGCCTCCTTCGAGGCCGAGCTGGCCGAGGGCCCGGAGCTGGCCATGGTCGACTCCGACAAGGGCATCACCAACCTGCACGTCCCGTCCGACGTGATCGTCGACGCCTCCATGCCGGCCATGATCCGTACCTCCGGCCACATGTGGGGCCCGGACGGCCAGGAGGCCGACACCCTCGCGGTGCTGCCGGACTCCTCCTACTCCGGCGTCTACCAGGCCGTGATCGAGGACTGCCGGGCCCACGGCGCCTACGACCCGTCGACCATGGGCTCCGTCCCGAACGTCGGCCTCATGGCGCAGAAGGCCGAGGAGTACGGCTCCCACGACAAGACCTTCGAGATCCCGGTCACCGGCACCGTCCGCCTGGTCGACCAGGCCGGGAACGTCGTCCTGGAGCAGACCGTCTCCGCCGGCGACATCTTCCGCGCCTGCCAGACCAAGGACGCCCCGATCCGCGACTGGGTCAAGCTGGCCGTCACCCGCGCCCGCGCCACCGGCGACCCGGCCGTGTTCTGGCTGGACGAGAACCGCGGCCACGACGCCGTGATCATCGAGAAGGTCAAGGCGTACCTGCCCGAGCACGACACCGAGGGCCTGGACATCAAGATCCTCTCCCCGGTCGAGGCCACGAAGCTGTCCATCGAGCGCATCCGCCGCGGCGAGAACACGATCTCGGTGACCGGCAACGTGCTGCGTGACTACCTGACCGACCTCTTCCCGATCCTGGAGCTGGGCACCAGCGCCAAGATGCTGTCGGTCGTCCCGCTGATGGCGGGCGGCGGCCTGTTCGAGACGGGCGCCGGCGGCTCCGCGCCGAAGCACGTGCAGCAGCTGGTCAAGGAGAACTACCTGCGCTGGGACTCGCTGGGTGAGTTCTTCGCCCTGGTGCCGTCCTTCGAGCAGTACGCCGAGGCCACCGGCAACGCGCGCGCCAAGGTCCTCGCCGACACCCTCGACCGGGCCACGGCGACCTTCCTCAACGAGGACAAGTCCCCGACCCGTCGCGTCGGCGGCATCGACAACCGCGGCAGCCACTTCTACCTGTCCCTGTACTGGGCCCAGGAGCTGGCCGCGCAGACCGCCGACGCCGACCTGGCGAAGGCCTTCGCGCCGCTCGCCGAGACGCTCGCCGCCAACGAGCAGAAGATCGTCGAAGAGCTGATCGCCGTCCAGGGCTCCGCGGCCGACATCGGCGGCTACTACCAGCCGGAGAAGGCGAAGGCGGACGCGGTCATGCGCCCGTCGGCCACCTGGAACGAGGCCCTGGCGTCCCTGAGCTGACACCCGGAGCCTGAGCGCCCCTGAACGTCCCCGCCCCGGTCGGCACTGCCCGGCCGGGGCGGAGGCGTGTCACGACCGCACCGGGACGGACGGCAGGGCGAAGGCGCGCAGGGCCGAACCCGCCTCACCACTCCCGGGTCGCGATCAGCTCCTCCGTGTCCGCGTCCTCGAAGCCGTAGGCCCGCGCGACGAACCGGAAGTCGCCGCCCATCTCCTCGCGGGCGACGGTCTCGATCTCGCTCCCGGCCGCCTCGAACTCGGCTTCCAGGGCGTTGAACTCCTCGGTGGCGGCCTGGGTCAGCCGGTAGAGCGCGGGCAGGTCGGCGGGCAGGTCGGCCTCGATGCGCTCGCACAGGGCCAGCAGGATCGCCCGGCCCTTGTCCAGGACGCGGTCGGGGAAGTACGCGTCCTCGTACAGCACTTCCAGAAAGGGGTGCCCGGCCACCCGGGGATTGCTGATCGGCGTGCTCCCGCCCCGCCTCGCTCCGTACTGATGTGGCACCTTGATCCTGCACCACGCCACTGACAACGCCCCCCGGAGCAGCCCGTGACCCAGATCGTCCCCTCGTTCGAGCTTCTGCCCGGTGCCGCCGAGTCGCCCGTGCTGTTGCATGTGCCGCACTCCGCGCGGGCGATACCCGGCGATGTGCGCAAGGGGATCGTGCTGGACGACACGGCGCTGGAGCGGGAGTTGGACCACATCACCGATGCGCACACCGAGCGGATCGCGGAGCGGGCCGCCGGGCCGGCCGGGGTCACGCCCTGGCGGTTCGTCAACCGGCTGTCTCGGCTGGTGGTGGATCCGGAGCGGTTCCCGGACGAGCGTGAGGAGATGCTTGCCGTGGGGATGGGGGCCGTGTACACGCGGACCACGCACCGGGAGGAGCTGCGAGCCGCGGACACCGACCCCGAGCCGTTGGTCGCGCGGTATTTCCGGCCGTACGCGCAGGCCATGACCGAAGCGGTGGCGGGGCGGCTCGCCGCCACCGGGCGGGCCGTCGTGATCGATGTGCACTCGTATCCGAGCGAGGCGCTGCCCTACGAACTGCACGGCAGCGGACCGCGTCCGCCCGTGTGCCTCGGCACCGATGGCTTCCACACGCCGCCCGAACTGAGGGAAGCGGCGCGGGAGGCGTTCTCCGGTTGCGGGGAGACGGGGCTGGACAGCCCGTTCAGCGGGACGTACGTGCCGCTGGAGTACTACGGGCGGGACCGGCGGGTGAGCGCGCTGATGGTGGAGATCCGCCGGGACACGTACATGTCCGAGCCCGGCGGTCCGGCCGGGCCGGGGCTGGAACGGCTCGCCGCCGCGCTGGCCGCGCTCGTGGACGCCGTACAGGCGCTATAGCCGTAGCGCCCTCCGACTGGAGCATTCCCGCAGGACAGCGGGCGGGGTGCGTACGAGGGTGAAGGGCATGACAGGCACAACCGAGGAGACCGGCGGTACTCTCGCCGGCCCTGCGCTGCCACCGGTACGGGACTGGCTGCCGCTGGACCTGGACGGCACGGAGTTCGACCCGACCCTCACCGAGCTGATGCGCGAGGGCCCGCTGACCCGGATCCGGCTGCCGTTCGGCGAGGGCTGGGCCTGGCTGGCCACCCGGTACGAGGACGTCAAGCTGGTCACCAACGATCCGCGGTTCAGCCGGGCCGAGGTCCTGCGGCGTCAAGTGACCCGGCTCGCCCCGAACTTCGCTCCCCGCCCGGGCTCGCTGGCCTGGGCCGACCAGCCCGAGCACAACCGGCTGCGCAAGCCGGTCGCCGCCGCCTTCACCGTCGGCGCGATGAAGCGGCTGCGGCCCCGCGCACAGGAGATCCTGGACGAGCTGGTGGACGGGATCGTGCGGGACGGACCGCCCGCGGATCTGGTCGAGCGCGTGCTGGAGCCGTTCCCGCTCACGGTCGTGAGCGAGGTGATGGGGGTGCCGCCCGCCGACCGGGAGCAGGTGCACGCCTGGACCCGGGAGATCATCTCCACCACCGGCGACGAGGCCGCCGGCCGGGCCAAGCAGGGCATGTACGCGTGGATCACCCGGACCGTCCGGGCCCGGGCCTCGAGCCCCGGACAGGACGTGTACTCGCTGCTCGGAGTCGCCGTCGCACGCGGTGAGATCGCCGAGGAGGAGGCCGTCGGCCTCGCCGGTCCGCTGCAGATCGGCGGCGAGGCCGTCACCCACAACTGCGGGCAGATGCTGTTCCTGCTGCTGACCCGGCCGGAGCTGATGGAACGGATGCGCGCCCGCCCAAAGGAGCGCGGTCCCGTCCTGGACGAGCTGCTGCGCTACATCCCTCATCGCAGCACGGTCGGGCTGGCCCGCATCGCGCTGGAGGACGTGGAGCTGGCCGGCCACCGGATCGCCGCGGGCGACCCGGTGTACGTCTCCTACCTGGCCGCCAACCGGGATCCGGACGCCTTCCCCGACCCGGACGCCCTTCACCTCGACCGCGACGCCAACTCTCATCTGGCCTTCGGTCATGGCCCGCACTACTGCACCGGGGCCGTCCTCGCCCGGCTGCAGACCGAGCTGCTGGTCGACACGCTGCTGGACCGGCTGCCCGGGCTGCGGCCGGCGGTGCAGCCCGAGGAGGTGCAGTGGCGGCACAAGACGATGATCCGGGGGCCGCAGACCCTGCCCGTCACCTGGTGACCGGCTCCCTCAGGCGCGCAGCCACTCCGTGACGACCACCTCTCCGCCCGTGCGCAGCCTGAGCGCGAACGGGCCGGCGGGCGGGGTGTCGCTGGAGAACCGGCCCAGGGTGTCGACCGGGACCGGCCGGGCGGTCCGCGGGCCGCCGAGCACCTCGATGCTCGCCGAACCCGGCGGCAGCACCTGGCCGATCAGGCCCTCCTCGGTGACCTCGATGTCGACGGTCAGCTCGCCCGCGCGGAAGGTCAGCATCCGTGGCGGTGCGGTGACTCCCCTGACCGGCAGCGCGTCCACTAGCGAGTCGAAGGCCAGCTCGGCGACCCGGGCTTCGAGGTCGTGCAACGCGAAGGCGTCCAGGGCCAGTTGGCGCAGCTCGGCGGGGACGGGGTCCAGGACGGCGGCGGCCTGGCGCAGCTCCTCCTCCAGCAGCGCGTCCTGCAACTCGTCCTGCATCACGGCGCTCTCGTCCCTCTCGTCCCTCTCGGCGTTCTCGGCGTTCTCGGCGTTCTCGGCGTTCTCGGCGTTCTCCGCGTTCTCCGCGTTCTCGTCGTAGCCGTTCACTCCGCCCCCCGTGCGGTCATCCGGGCCCGCAGCCGGCGCAGACAACGCTGGCGCAGGGGGCCGATACTGCCGACCGCGATGCCGAGCGCGGCCGAGATCTCCGTATAACTGGGCGGCGGCGAGGACATCAGCACACGCAGCAACTGCCGGCAGCGGTCCCCGAGCGCGTCCAGCTCCTGCCACAGACAGCGGACCCGTTCGGCCTGGGCCGCCGCCTCCTCCGAGTCGATCAGCGACTGCTCCGGCGTGCGGTCCTCGCTGGCCCGGTCCAGGATCTGCGGGTCGTCGGTCAGCGTCAGCCGCGCGAGCCCCTTCAGCACCTTCAGGCACTCGTGGCGTGCCGTACTGGCCAGCCAGGAGCCGGCCTTGTCGGGTTCGCGGATGCGGCCGAGGTGCTGGGCGAAGCGGAACCACACGGTCTGGTAGACCTCGTGTCCGTCGGCGTCGGAGAGCCGGTGTGCGCGCACCACCGACCACACCAGCGGGCTCATGCCCTCCACCAGCGCCTTCCAGGCCGCGGCGTCGCCGTCGACGGCGGACTGGACCAGCGCGCCGACCTCTGTTCGGTCCACGGTTCCACCCCTCGTGTACGGCACGTCATCGTACGCCGTGGAGAGGGTCGTTCCGCACCTCATGCGGGCTGAGCGGGGATCGCTACGGGCACGGGGCGCCAGGTGGAGGGGCGGAGCACCGGTACGTGCGCCCCGCGCACGTCCGCGCGCTCGGTGACGGCGGCGAGCACCTGTGCGCGCGCCGCGCGCGGGTCGCGCTCCTGATGCGCCGTCATGTGCGCCGCGATGAGCCCGGCGGCGACCGGCGTGGCGAACGAGGTGCCGCTCCACTGCGCGAGCCCGTCGAACATCACCTGGTCCGGCTTGGCCGCGGTGCTCTCCCGCGCCTCGCTCAACACGCCGACGTGGCGCGGGAACTGGCAGGTGCAGGCGTAGTCGCAGCCGTACCGGCAGGCGTCGTAGGTGGAGTGCTGGTAGACGTACGGCACCGGCGTGGCGAAGCCGGTGAGGGCGCTGGTGAGGCGCTCGCCGGGGGCGTAGACCCGCACCCAGGGGCCGTGGTTGCTGAAGCAGGCGCCGCCGTCGCCGTCCGACCGCAGGGCGCCCACCGAGAGCACGCTGTCCGCGTACTCGGGCAGGGAGGCGTACGCCGCGGGCCAGAACGGCGTGTCGCTCGCGTTGTTGCCGGCGGCGGCCACCAACAGGGTGCGCTGCTCGCGCAGTTCGCTCATGAAGGCTTCGAGGCCGATGAGTCCGTCGGTGCTGCTGCTCGTGGTGCCCGCGGACAGGCTGATGATGTCGGGCCAGCCGCCCCGGTCGACGGCCTCGAGGAGCTTGGCGCCGAACTCGGACTCCAGGACGGCGCCCGCGTCGGCGAGAGTCCCCCGTACGGTGATGTCGGTGTTGGGCGCGACCGCCGCGACGATCCCGGCGATGAACGTGCCGTGGCCGACGTACTGCCGCAGCACGCCGAAGGTGTCGGTCTCGGTGGCCTGGGTGTCGCCGGTGGTGTGGGCGAGCAGCGGGTAGGACCCGTGGTCGTGCACGAGGCCGGTGTCGATGACCAGCACGCCGACGGCGCTGCCCGGGTCGTACGCGCCGTCGCACGGCGCCGGGTTGGGCGCGCCGGTGCGGGGGACGGGGACGGGTTCGTCGCCGGGACAGGCGTTCACCGCGATGTGCACGACGTGGTTGCGGCCGACCAGCCTGCGGCCCCCGCGGTCCTCGGCCCCCCGCAGTGCGCCCAGCGCGTGGTGCACGGTGTCCTCGCCCAGGGTCGGGTCGCCGACCTGGATGCGGGTGACGCCGGTGCGGTTGGTGGCCGGGCCGGCCCGGCGCACATGGTCGGGGACGAGTCCCTCGGTGGCCGTGAAGTGGTCGCGCACGGTGTCCTCGACGAGCCGGGCCTCCTCGCCGTCACGGGCGAGGACGACACCCTTCTCGTAGAGGAAGTGGGCGTCGTCGTCCGGGCCCATCGCGAGCGGGACGTCCGGGAGGGCGCGCTGGATGTGGTCGAACTGTTCGTGGAATCGCTGTGGAGCCATGGTGTGTCCTCCCCCTGGAGACGGTGTTCGACAGTGAGAGTCGGCGGAACACCGATTGATACAGCTTGATACAGCAGGCCACTACCATGCGTGGCGTGACAGCGGGAAGCGAGTCGATCCTCGAACTGCTGCCGATGGTGTTCGCCGACCCCGGTGAGGCGCGGGCCCGCGCCGAGCAGGTGCTGCGGACCGATGCGTCGCCGTTGCACGGCAGCGTCGCCCACCAGGTGCTCGGCATCTGGCAGCGGGACTTCGGCGACCTGACGATCGCGCTGCGGCATCTGCGGCGGGCCCGGGACCTGGCCGCGCGTGCCGATTCGGCCGACCGTGAGGCGGACGTGCTCGCGACGCTGGGGGTCGCACTGGTGCACGCGGGGCGCACGCGACACGGGCTGGCGTCGTTCGAACGGGGTGTCGCACGGGGCAGCGGACACACCCGGGCCCGCGTGCTGTACCGGCGCGCCTATGTGTGGTGGGTGCTGGGCCGGCACCGGGAGGCGCTGGAGGACGTACGGCGGGCGCTGCCGGTGCTGCGGCAGGCCCGTGACGGCATCTGGACCGCGCGGGCGCTGACCCTGCGGGCCACCGTGCACCTGGCGCTTGGCGCGGTGGACCGGGCGGTCGCCGACTTCACGGCGGCCGAGCGGCTGTGGGAGACCACCGGCCAGGAGCACGACAAGGCGGACGCGGTGGAGAGCCGGGGGCTGGCCGCGTTCCGCTCCGGGGACATCCCGGCGGCGCTGCGGCTGCTGGACGAGGCCGGGGAGCGGTACGCCAAGCTCGGCACGCCGACGTTCATGCTGTCCGTCCGCCGCTGCGAGGTGCTGATGGCGGCGGGGCTCGCGCCGGAGGCCCTGGCCGAGGCGGACGTGGCGATCACGCTGCTGGACCGGATCGGCGGGCAGTCCACGCGCAAGGCCGAGCTGCTGCTCGCCGCGGCACGGGCCGCCCGGTCGGCCGGGGACCCGCACACCGCGATCGCACGGGCCGCGGTCGCCGTACGGCTGTTCGCGGCGCAGCGGCGGCCCTGGTGGGAGACGCACGCCCAACTGGTGCTGATCGAGGCGCGGGTGGCGGCCGGGCGCAGTTCGGGGCGGCTGGTCGCCGACGCGGCGGCGGTCGCCGAGCGGCTGGCCTCCTTCGGCTCTCCGGCGGCCCCCGAGGCCTCTTTGCTCGCGGGCCGCATCGCGCTCGCGCTGGGCTGGACCGCGGACGCGGAACGGCATCTGGCGGTGGCCGCGCGCAGCCGGCACGGCGGGCCGCCGCCGGCCCGGCTGACGGGCTGGGCGGCGCAGGCGCTGCGGGCGCGGGCGGCCGGTTCGCGGCGCGGGGTGCTGGAGGCCTGCCGGCGCGGCCTGGCCGTGCTCGACGACCACCGGATGACGCTCGGCGCCTCGGAACTGCGCGCCCACGTGACCGCACAGGGCGCCGAACTGGCCGCGCTGGCCCAGGAGATGAGTCTGGCCCACGGCGGTCCGCGACGGCTGCTGGAGTGGAGCGAGCGCTGGCGGGCGACCGTGCTGTCCGCGCCACCGACCCGGCCGCCCGCCGATCCGGCGCTGCTGAGCGGACTGACCGCCTACCGGGAGATAGCCGCCCGCTCGGAGGCCGCCCGCATGGAGGGCCGCCCGGTACCGGCGCTGGAGCGCGAACAGCGGCGCCTGGAACGGGAGATCCGCTCCCGCACCCACCACATACGCGGCGCTGCTGCCGGCGACGGGGACCGCTTCGACGCGGCCCGGCTGCTGGAGCGGCTCGGCGACGTGCGGCTGGTCGAACTGGCCGTGGTGGACGGGCAGGTGCACGTCCTGCTGTGCGGGCAGGGGAAGGTACGGCGGTTCGCGGGCGGGGCGCTGGCGGAGGCGGTCGCCGAGGCCGAGTACGTCCAGGCCGGGCTACGGCGGCTCGCGCACCCCGGGGCCGAGGCGCGGCTGCCGCTGGTGGAGATGGCAGGGCAGCGGCTTCAGGAGCTGCTGCTGGGCGACGCCGCCGCGCACCTCGGGTCCGGGCCGGTGGTGATCGTGCCGCCGGGCGCGCTGCACCGGGTGCCGTGGGCGCTGCTGCCCGCGCTGCGCGAGCGGGTGCTGAGCGTGTCGCCTTCGGCCGGCAGCTGGCTGCGTGCCCGGGAGACGGAGCCGCCGCCCGGCGGCCGACTGGTGCTGGTGCGTGGCCCGGGGCTGGCGACGGGCGGCGCCGAGGTGACGGAGCTGGCGGGCCGCTACGGTACGGCGACGGTGCTGGAGGGCGACGACGCACAGGTACCGCGCGTGCTCGCGGAACTCGACGGCGCGGCCCTCGCCCACCTCGCGGCCCACGGCACGTTCCGCGCGGACAGTCCGCTGTTCTCCGCGCTGCGGATGGCCGACGGCCCGCTGATCGTGCACGACTTCGAGCGGCTCGCGCGCAGCCCGTACCGGATCATCCTGGGCAGCTGCGACACCGCCCGGCTCGCGTCGGTCGGCGCCGACGAACTCCTCGGCCTGGTCACGGCGTTGCTGCCGCTGGGCACGGCCGGGGTGGTGGCGGCGAGCGCGCCGGTCAACGACGCCGCGGTGGTGCCGCTGATGTTCGCCCTGCACAAGGGCCTCGGCGCGGGCCTCTCCCTGGCCGAGGCCCTGCGCGACGCCCGAGCCGCACTGCCCGGGGACGCGCTCCACCAGGCGACGGGCTGGGCGTTCGCGGCGTTCGGGGCTGCGTGAGGGGTCTCAGGCCGACCTCTGCTCCGGCTGGTCCACCAGCCACGGCAGCGCGCCACGGTCGCTCGCGCCGAGCCGGGCGTAGGCGCCGTACAGGTGGTTGCCGACCGTGCGGACGGACAGGGTCAGCTTCTCGGCGATCTGCCGGTTGCTCAGACCTGCCGCCGCGAGCGTGACGATCTGCCGCTGCCGGGCGGTGAGTTCACCGAGGACGAGTCCGGACAGGGCCGGGGTCCGGGCGCCCTGGCAGCGCCGGGCGAGGGTGACCGCGCGGGTGCGGGAGAGGCGGGCGGCCCGGGGATCGCGGTGCGCCCGTACGGCCTGGGCGTGCGCCTCGGCCGCGAACAGCAGGAAGCCACGCTCCTCCAGCGCCTCGGCCACCCGGTCCAGGGCGGGTCCGTCGCCGCGGGCGAGGGCGTCGGCGTGCCGGGCGAACACCCCGTCGGCCGGCAGCCGTCCGGCCGCCCGTTCTGGGGCGCCGAGGCGCACGGCGTCGTAGCGGGCGAGGACGTCGTCGTCCGCGGCGCGGTCGGCCGGCGTGGCGTCAGGTGCGGCACATTCCGCCGACATCCCTTCCGCCAGGTCGAGTTCGGTACGGCAGCCGGTGTCGGCCGGGGTCGCCCGCAGCCCCTCCCGGGCCCAGGCCGCCGCCTCCCGCAGCTCTCCGCGCAGCCGGGCGTGCCGGGCGCGCGCGGCGGCGTATCCGGCGGGCACGGGCAGCCCCTCGGCCGGCAGCCAGTCCCCCACCGGCGTCGGCACGGACCGCACATCCAGCTCCGCCAACCTCCGCTCCAGGTCGGCCTGTTCGGTCGCCAGGGCGGGCCGGAGGCGGTCCGGGGTGCGGGCGAGCCGACGGGCCCGCAGCCGCCCGGCCGTGGCGCGCAGGGCGGGTCCGTGCAGCGGGTGAGCCAGGGTGACGGCGCCCTGCTCGTCGGCGTGGAGCAGGCCGTCCTCGTCCAGGCGTTCGAGGACGTCGACGTCGAAGTCGGTCAGGGGCAGCGGCAGGGGCTCGGCGAACGCAAGGCGTTCCAGGGTGTCACGTTCGCCGGGGCCGGTCCGCTCCAGGGCGGGTGCCAGGCGCTCGCGTACGGCCGTGGTGACCGGCAGCGGGCCGCGCCACGCCCACTGGCCCGTCCCCGCAAGCCGGTTCAGGCGGCCCGAGCCACGCAGCGCCCCCAACAGCTCGCGCAGCAGCCGCAGATCGCCCCGGCACACGCGGTACAGGCGGCGCACGGTGAGCGGTTCCAGTCCGTCCGCGGCAAGCAGTTGAGCGGTGTCGCAGTGGGGCAGCGGCGCCAGGGCCAGCCGGGGCAGCAGCTCCCCGGTCCACAGCCGGGACACCGCGGCCGGTGCCGGGGTACCGTCCGCCGCCGCGACGAGCAGACGGGTGCGTCCGTGCACGGCGAGCTGGTGCACGAGCGCGGCGGAGGCCTCGTCCAGCAGCTGGGCGTCGTCCACGACCAGGAGCCGCACTCCGGACAGGATGTGGACCGCACCGTGCAGCGAGACGGTGTCGGGCAGCAGGTGCGCGAAGGCCGCGAACCGCAGCCCCCGGGCCTCGGGCGTCCCGGTCACCCGGACGCAGTCCGTGCCCCGGACCGCCTGAGTGATCAGCCGGGTCTTGCCGCGACCGGCCGGCCCGGTCACCACGATGCCGGGCTGTCCCGCGGCCAACGACCCACGCACCAGCTCCAGTTCGGTTTCCCGGCCGGTGAACGGCCAGGGCAGCTCCAGCGCCCTCGCGTCGGTCCCCACGTCAGTCCTTGCACCCCGTTCGTAAGTCGTCACATCAACTGGAGTGCGATTACTCAGATTTGATACACAGCGACTTGAGTAGCCCCCGACTCAGGCGCGTGCCCGGCGGGAGCGGCACGCTGGGCGCATGACCCGACGTCTCTGCTCGCTCCCGCAGCAGTCGGCACCGGCCTTCCCGCCGGGGCTGACCGCCGAGCGGCTGGGTGCGCTGCTGGGCGGGCGGCGGATGTGGGTCAACGGCACGGTCCTGCACTACCACTTCTACGACGCCGACTCCGACGCCTCGGTGATCCCGGTCCCAGGGACCGGGGAGCTGCGGCGGGTGCCGTGGGCCGGCGGCAAGGAGCAGCAGGACGTGGTGCGCGAGTGCTTCCGCGAGTGGCAGGACCTCGGCATCGGCATCACCTTCGCCGAGGTCGGCGACCGGCACGAGGCGGAGCTGCGGATCGGGTTCCAGGCCGGTGCCGGGTCCTGGTCGGCGGTGGGCCGCGACGCACTGTCGGTCGGCCGGGGCGAGCGCACCATGAACCTGGGCTGGGACGTGACCGCGCCGGGCGAACGCGCCACGGTGCTGCACCAGATCGGGCACGCGCTCGGCATGCTGCACGAGCACCAGAGTCCGTTCGCCGGTATCCACTGGGACGACGAGGCCGTGTACGCGGAGCTGGCGGGCCCGCCCCACTTCTGGAACCGGCAGACGACCTACGACAACATCCTGTGCAAGCTGGACGCCTGCGAGGCGGCCGGCCCGGTGTGGGATCCGCAGTCGGTGATGGAGTTCCCGTTCGGGCCGGGGCTGATCCTGGAGCCGGAGCGGTACCGGGGCGGGTTGCGGCCGCCCGGTGTACTGTCCCCGGCCGACAAGGAGTTCGCGCTCCGCTGGTACCCGCCCGCGCCGGCGCCCCGGCCGCCGGCCGCGCTGGTGCCGTTCCGCTCGGCTCCGCTCGCGCTCGGCCCGCGTGAGCAGGCCGACTTCACCGTCGAGCCGCCGGAGACCCGCGACTACACCGTGGGCACCTTCGGCGACGCCGACACCGTGCTGGTGGTCTTCGAGGAGCGCGACGGGGAGCCGCGCTTCCTCGCGGGCCACGACGACGGGGGCACCTCGCAGAACGCCGCCGTCAGGGTCCGGTTCGTCACGGGCCGCCGCTACGTCGTCCGGGTCCGCCTCTGCTCCACCTGGGGTGCGGGAGAGACCGCGGTCATGTGCTGGTGACGGCACGGACGACCGTACGACTGAACGACCACAGTCCGGCGCCGGGGGGAAGCGGTCGCGGACATCATCCCCGGGGGAGGTGATGTCCGCGGCCACGCCGTGTCATCTCACCCCGCCCTGACCACCGTTGAGGCTGCGGCAGGGGGTCCCAGATCCGCGCGGGATGCCCCGCCCGGTCCAGGAAGGGCGCCCAGGACCATCGCTGAGCCGAGTTCCCTGATCCTTCTCGGTGGCGACGGCGGAGGCGGAGAGAAGCGTCGCGGCGGCCAGGCTGCCCCAGAGGGCGGCCGGGCCGTGGGGCGCGAGCACTCTCACATCCGGTACGGCTGCGGCTGCTGCGCACCCTGGCCCGCGGCCCGCGCACCACCGCTGAACTGGCCCACGTCTGGGAACTTTCACGCCCGGAGGTTTCCCGCCACCTCGCTGTGCTGCGCCGCGCGGGCCTGCTCTCGGCCCGGCGGCACGGCCGTTACGTCCGCTACACCCTCAGCCTGCCCGACCTGACGGCGCTGGGTACCGACCTGCTGGCGGCCGTGCTGCGCTGAGTGGCTTCGCGGCGCGGGTGTGACCGGGGTCTCCCCTTGGAGAGAAACATGTGACATAGTACTGGCCGTGACGAAGCGACTGACCTGCGATGTCGTGGTCGTCGGAGCCGGGATGGCAGGCGCGGCCTGCGCCTTGTACGCAGCCCGGTCCGGCCTGGACGTGCGAGTGGTGGACCGAGGCCCGGTGGCCGGCGGCACCACGGGTGCCGGCGAGGGCAACCTGCTCGTCTCCGACAAGGAACCCGGCCCCGAACTGGAACTCGCCCTGCTGTCCACCCGGTTGTGGGCGGAGCTGGCGGAGGAGCTCGGGGCGTCGATCGAGTACGAGCCCAAGGGCGGCGTCGTGGTGGCCACCACGCCCGCCACACTCACCGCGTTGCACGCCTTCGCGGCGGGCCAGCGCGCCGCCGGGGTCACCGCCGAGCCGGTCAGCCCCGACGAACTCCCCGATCTGGAACCGCACTTGGCGCCCAGGATGGCGGGTGCGGTGCACTACCCGCAGGACGCCCAGGTCATGCCCGCGCTGGCCGCGGCCCACCTCCTCCGCGTCTCCGGCGCGCGGCTGCACACGGGCCGGACCGTGACCGGGGTGCTGCGCTCGGCGGACGGCGCCGTGCTCGGCGTCCGCACGGACCGGGGCGACATCCACGCGCCCGCGGTGGTGAACGCGGCCGGCACCTGGGGCGGCGAGATCGCGGCGCTGTCGGGCGTACGGCTGCCGGTGCTCCCGCGCCGCGGCTTCGTCCTGGTCACCGAGCCGCTGCCGCGCATGGTCCGGCACAAGGTGTACGCCGCGGACTACGTCGCCGATGTGGCGAGCGATTCGGCGGGCCTGCGGACCTCGCCGGTCGTGGAGGGCACCGCCGCCGGCCCGGTCCTGATCGGGGCGACCCGCGAACGGGTCGGCTTCGACCGGTCCTTGTCGCTGCCGGCGGTGCGGGCGCTGGCGGCCGGGGCGATCGGGCTGTTCCCGTTCCTGGAGCGGGTGCGGGCGCTGCGGACCTACGCGGGATTCCGGCCGTATCTGCCCGACCACCTCCCGGCGATCGGCCCCGACCCGCGGGTGCCGGGCCTGTTCCACGCGTGCGGGCACGAGGGCGCCGGCATCGGACTGGCCACCGGCACCGGCCAGTTGATCGCCGGGGCGCTGACCGGGAAGACGCCGGAGCTGGACCTCACGCCGTTCCGTCCGGAGCGGTTCGAGGAGAACTTCGAGGAGCACATCGGCTCCGAGGAGGGCTTCAAGGAGAAGGGAGACAACCGCCCGTGAATCCACTGGAGTTGACCCGGGCCCGGCCGGGTGCCGCGTTCACCGTCACCTTCGACGGCCGGCCCGTCGAGGCACTGCCCGGCCAGACGGTCGCGGCAGCCCTCTGGACAGCTGGTGTCACCGCCTGGCGCAGCACTCGCGAAGCCGGGCTTCCGCGCGGGGTGTTCTGCGGGATCGGCGTGTGCTTCGACTGCCTGGTGACGGTCAACGACCAGGCGAATCAACGAGCTTGTCTGGTCGCCGTGCGGCCGGGCGATGTGATCCGCACACAGCGGGGAACGGGGCGAGACGATGGCTGAGCGACCGCATCTCGCCGTCGTCGGCGCGGGTCCGGCGGGCCTCGCCGGGGCGCTCGCGGCGGCCGAGCGCGGCGTGCGCGTCACCCTCGTGGACGCGGCAGCACAGGCGGGCGGCCAGTTCTGGCGGCAGCCCGCCACCGCCCTCGGCGCCCGCCGCCCGCAGGCCCTGCACCACCAGTGGCGCACCTGGACACGCCTGCGGGACGCCCTCGACCGGCACCGTGACGCCGGACGCATCACTCATCTGACAGATCATCATGTCTGGTGCGTGCAGCGGGACTCGGACACCGGCGTGGTCACGGTGCACGCGCTCCGCGGGCCCGCCCAGGACGAGGACGCTCAGGAGGAGGGCGTCACCGTCCGCGCCGACGCCGTCCTGCTCGCGACCGGCGGCTACGAACGCGTGCTGCCCTTCCCCGGCTGGACGCTCCCCGGCGTCGTCACCGCGGGCGGCGCGCAGGCCATGCTCAAGGGCGGCCTGGTACTGCCGGGCCGCAGGGCCGTCGTCGCGGGCACCGGCGTCCTGCTGCTGCCCGTGGCCGCCGGACTCGTGGCGGCCGGTGCCCGCGTGGCCGCGCTGGTCGAAGCGGCCGGACCGGCGGCCCTGCTGCGGCGGGCACCCGAGCTGGCCGCCCAGCCCGGCAAGCTCGTCGAAGGCGCCTGGTACGCGGGGCAGTTGCTGAGGCACGGCGTGCGCGCCCTGCCCCGGCACACCGTGGTCGAGGCGCACGGCACCGAGCGCCTCGAGGCGGTCACCGTCGCCGCGCTGGACCGCAACGGGCGTCCGCGGCCAGGCAGTTCGCGACGCATCCCGTGCGACACCCTCGCCGTCGGACACGGCATGCTGCCGCACACCGATCTCGCCGAGACCCTCGGCTGCACCCTGTCCGGGACGGACGTACGCGTCGACGACGAGCAGCGCACCGACGTGCCCGGCGTCTGGGCCGCAGGCGAGACCACCGGGATCGGCGGCTCCTCGCTCGCGCTGGCCGAGGGGCACATCGCCGGACGCTCGATCGCCGCCCGCCTGTACGGCAGAGCCCCCGACCCGCGCGGCTGGGCCGCCGCCGCCCGGAGCCGCAAGGGGCTGCGGGAGTTCTACGCGGCTGTCGACGCCGCGTACGCACCACCCGCGGGCTGGGCGGACCAAGTCACGGACGACACGGTGGTGTGCCGCTGCGAGGAGGTCACCGCCGGGGAGGTCCGTACGGCCGCCGGCACGCTCGGCGCGGGCGACCTGCGCACCGTGAAGCTGCTGACCCGGGCCGGGATGGGCTGGTGCCAGGGCCGGGTCTGCGCACCGGCGGTGGCGGGCGTGGCCGGCTGCCCGCTCACCCCGGGACGACGACCGTTCGCCCGGCCGGTGCCGCTCGGGGTACTGGCCGAACTGCCCGTGGAGCAGCCGGACTGACCGCGCGCACACCCCACGCAGACCTCAACATGGCACAGTAATATGTCACACCCTATTGGATTGGGGCCCTTCATGACCCACTCGGAGAACCGACCCTGGCGCGGCATCCTCGTCGCCACCGCGCTCCCCCTCCGCGCCGACCTCTCCGTCGACTACGACCGGTATGCCGAGCACTGCGCCTGGCTCGTCGCGGGCGGCTGCGACGGCGTCGTGCCGAACGGCTCGCTCGGCGAGTACCAGGTGCTCACGGCCCAGGAGCGCGCCAAGGTGGTGGAGACGGCCGTGGCCGCGGTCGGCGGTGCGCGGGTGATGCCGGGCGTCGCCGCGTACGGCTCCGCCGAGGCCCGCCGCTGGACCGAGCAGGCGGGCGAGGCCGGCTGTGCCTCGGTGATGCTGCTGCCGCCCAACGCCTATCGCGCCGACGAGCGTTCCGTGGTCGCGCACTACGCCGAGGTCGCCAGGGCGGGCCTGCCCGTGGTGGCGTACAACAACCCGATCGACACCAAGGTCGACCTCGTGCCCGAACTCCTCGCCCGGCTGCACGGCGAGGGCCACGTCCACGCCGTCAAGGAATTCTCCGGCGACGTCCGCCGCGCGTACCGGATCGCCGAACTGGCCCCGGAACTGGACCTGCTGATCGGCGCCGACGACGTCCTGCTGGAGCTGGCCATGGCGGGTGCCAAGGGCTGGGTGGCCGGGTACCCGAACGCCCTGCCCGCGGCCTCGGCGGAGCTGTACCGCGCCGCCGTGGCGGGCGACCTCGCCACCGCGCTCCCCCTGTACCGGCAGCTGCACTCGCTGCTGCGCTGGGACTCGCAGACGGAGTTCGTGCAGGCCATCAAGCTGTCCATGGACATCGTCGGCCGCTACGGCGGCCCGGTGCGCCCGCCGCGCGTGCCCTTGCTGCCGGAGCAGGAGGCCGCGGTCCGGGCAGCCACCGAGAAGGCCGTGGCCGCCGGACTCGCCTGAGAAGCCCGAGAAATCCAAGAAATTCGAGAAGTCCGAGAAGTTCGAGAAGTCCGAGAGAGAAGGCTGAGAAGGAGGCCGGAGCATGCGCAGCAAGCTCGTCCTGCACGCCGTCGACTCGCACACCGAGGGCATGCCGACCCGGGTGATCACCGGCGGGATCGGCACCGTACCGGGTGCGACGATGAACGAACGACGCCTGTACTTCCGTGAACACCGCGACTCCGTCAAGCAGTTGCTGATGAACGAGCCGCGCGGTCACTCGGCGATGAGCGGCGCGATCCTCCAGCCGCCGACCCGCCCCGACTGCGACTGGGGCGTGATCTACATCGAGGTGTCCGGCTATCTGCCGATGTGCGGGCACGGCACGATCGGGGTGGCCACCGTGCTGGTCGAGACCGGCATGGTGGAGGTCGTGGAGCCGGTGACCACGATCCGTCTGGACACCCCGGCGGGCGTCGTGGTGGCCGAGGTCGCGGTCGAGGACGGTGCCGCCAGGAACGTCACGTTGCGCAATGTGCCGTCCTTCAGCGTCGGCCTGGACCGCAAGGCGGTGCTCGCCGACGGGCGCACGGTGACGTACGACCTCGCCTACGGCGGCAACTTCTACGCCATCCTGCCGTTGGAGGAGTTCGGCCTGCCCTTCGACCGGGCCCGCAAGGACGACATCCTCGCCGCCGGGCTGACGCTGATGGAGGCGATCAATGCCGAGGAGGAGCCGGTGCACCCGGAGGACCCGTCCATCCGCGGCTGCCACCACGTCCACCTGTACGCGCCCGGCGCCACCGCTCGCCTCTCCAGGCATGCGATGGCCATCCACCCCGGCTGGTTCGACCGCTCCCCCTGCGGCACGGGTACGAGCGCGCGCATGGCGCAACTGCACGCGCGGGGCGAACTCCCTCTGCACACCGAGTTCGTGAACGAGTCGTTCATCGGCACCCGGTTCACGGGCCGGCTGCTGGGCACCACCGAGGTCGCCGGAATCCCCGCCGTCCTGCCGAGCTTCACCGGCCGCGCGTGGATCACCGGCACCGCCCAGTACCTGCTCGATCCGACCGATCCCTTCCCGGAAGGGTTCGTGCTCTAGGCTGCGACGACCGGGCGACAACCAGACGATGGCCAGTCTGCGATGATGCGTGACATGGTACAGAGAGCGCAGGGTCCACAGGGTGCGGACGCACCCGCGCTCCCCCGGCTCGACGGCCGGCGGAGCAGCTACCGCGAGCGGGTCGCCGACGCACTGCGGGCCGCGCTGATCGCGGGCGAACTGCGGCCGGGCGAGGTCTATTCGGCGCCGTCGCTCGCCGCCCGCTTCGGCGTGTCCGCGACGCCGGTGCGGGAGGCGATGCTGGACCTCGCCAAGGAGGGGCTGGTCGACACGGTGCCCAACAAGGGCTTCCGGGTCACCGCCGTCTCCGACCAGCAGCTCGACGAGTACACGCACATCCGTGCGCTCATCGAGATCCCCACCGTGGTGGAGCTGGCCCGCACCGCCGACCCGGTCTCGCTGGAGGCGCTGCGCCCGGCCGCCCGGGAGATCGTGACCGCGGCGGTGGCGGGCGACCTGATCGCTTACGTCGAGGCCGACACCCGCTTCCACCTGGGCCTGCTCGCCCTCGCGGGCAATGCCCACCTGGTCGAGGTGGTCGCGGACCTGCGGGGGCGCTCCCGCCTCTACGGCCTGACCGCCCTGGTCGAGGCGGGCCGCCTGCTGGCCTCGGCCGAGGAGCACCTGGAACTCCTCGACGCGCTGCTGGAGCGCGACGAGACGGCCGTGCACGCGATCATGACCCGGCACCTGGGACATGTCCGGAGCCTGTGGGCGGCGAAGGCGACGGGCGCGACGGGAAAGACGGACCCGCAGGACTGAACGCGCCTCCGGCCAGGGGAACTTCGCCGTTCACGGCTCGCGGTGCTCGTGTGCCGCCCGCTCCAGGGCCACCGCCTCCGCCTCGGCGACCCGCGTCTCGGCCTCCACGTCGATCGAGCGGGTCAGCCACCAGTACAGCAGCGCGGAGACCGGCAGTCCGATGAACAGGGAGATGTCGGCTCCGTCGAGCGCCTTGGCAGCGGGGCCGACATACAGGGTCCCGACGGAGAAGAACGGGATCATGGCCACGAAGCCCGCCAGGTAGGCGGTGATGCCGTGCCAGCCCCAGCGCCCGTAGATTCCGTGCGGGTTGAAGATCTCGGCGACGGCGTAGTGGCCGCGGCGCACGACGTAGTAGTCCATGAGGTTCACCGCGGTCCACGGGATGAACAGGTAGAGCACCAGCAGCAGGAAGTTGTTGAAGTTCTCAAGGAAGTTGGAGGTCGCGGCCAGCGCGCCGACCAGGGAGAGCGCCGCGGTCAGACCCAAGGTCACCAGGCGTACCGCGAGCGTGGGCCGGACCCGCTTGAACGAGTCGATGGCGCTGATGAGGGTCAGCGAACCGCCGTACATGTTCAGCGCGGTGACGGACACCAGGCCGAGGGCGGCGAAGAGCAGCACGATCGCGCCGAACCCGCTGAACACCTTGTCGCCGGCCGCGTTGATCGACTTGATGGTCTCGAAGTCCTTGCCGGCCCAGGCCGCCAGCAGGGACCCGAGCACCATCAGCCAGATTCCGCCGAGCGCGGAGCCGAAGTACGTCCAGTAGAAGGTCTTGCGGACCGTCACGTCCGGCGGGAGATAGCGCGAGTAGTCCGAGACGTAGATGGCCCAGCTGATCTGGTAGCCGGCGACGACACCGAACTGGGCGAGGAACGGCGTCCACTTGAAGCCGCCGAGGTCGAAGGAGCCCGCCGGGTAGTGCAGGGTGACGAGGACGCCGACGGTGAAGATCCCGAAGATGACCAGGAAGGTGTACGTCAGGAACCGCTCGGCCTTGTGGATGATGTCGTAGCCCACCAGCGCGACGACGAGCGCGATCACGGTGACCACGACCACCCACAGCTTGACGCTGCCGTGCAGGGTGGTGTGCAGGGAGTCCGCGGCGAGGATGCTGTTGAAGACGTTGAACCCCGCGTACTGCACATAGGCGAAGAGCCACACCAGGAGGGCGCCGACGTAGCCGAACTGGGGCCGCGACTGGATCATCTGCGGCAGGCCCAGCTGGGGCCCCTGGGCCGAGTGGAAGGCCATGAAGAAGGTGCCGATGACGGTGCCGGCGATGATGGAGAGCAGCGACCAGATGAGGTTGCCGCCCTCGGTGATGCTGATCAGGCCGACCGCGAGGGTCGCGATCTGGGCGTTGGACATGAACCACAGCGGGCCGAGGTGCCAGAGCTTGCCGTGCCGCTCGTCCAGGGGGACGTAGTCGATGGACCGGATCTCCAGGCCGGTCACTCGTGGCTCCGCTGATGTGCCCATGACGCCTCCCGAGTGCCGGTCCGCCCCTCTGGTCACATTGTTCCCCGACAGCCTGCCAGTCACGCCGTGCAAGGCTCGGTGACTACTGGTGCACATATCTGTTGCTCTGCTCACAAACAGCCGAAAAGCGACCTTTTCGTGGCAGCCGTCACTTCGCCGAGGCGGCGTCTTGTCTAGGTTCACTCCATGCCGAACCGAACCCGTTCCCTGTCGCTCTGCGGCGTGCTCGCGGCCACACTGACGACGCTGGTCACGGCCGGCACCCTCAGCCCGGCCCAGGCGGCCACAGCCACCGTGCCGACCCCGGCACCGCGCGTGACGACAGCGGTGCTCGACCTGGACGCCACCGGCCGGCAGCCCGCGCTGTACGGCGCCGACGCCCCCTACGACACCGCGAGCATCGTCAAGGTCGACATCCTCGCCACGCTGCTGCTGCAGGCGCAGGACTCCGGGCACGCCCTGACCGCCCAGGATCGCGCCCAGGCGGAGACGATGATCGAGCACAGCGACAACACGGCCGCGAACGCCCTCTGGCGGCGCATCGGCCTCGCCCGCGGCCTCCAGGCGGCGAACAAGCGGCTGGGCCTGACCTCCACCACGGGCGGCCCCGGCGCCAAGTGGGGGCTGACCCGCACGACGGCGAGCGACCAGATACGGCTGCTGCGCGCGGTCTTCGGCACCGGCACGACCACGAAGGCGGGCTCCGCGCCCGCGCTCAACCAGGCGTCCCGCGCCTACATCGGCACCCTGATGCGCCGGATCGCCACCGAGCAGTCCTGGGGCGTCTCGGCGGCGGCCGGCTCCGGGTGGGCCCTGAAGAACGGCTGGCTGGAGCGGAACACGACCGGGCTGTGGGACGTCAACAGCGTCGGCCTGATCACGACGGGCGGCCACCACTACCTCGTCGCGGTCCTCTCGGACGGCCACGCGTCGATGCAGGACGGCGTCGCACGGGTGGAGCGGGCGGCGCGGGCCGCCGTGAACGCGACAGCGGCCCGCTGACGGTACGGCCGACGCCCGCCCCCTCGCGCCGGCGTCAGGACGGCTTCGCCGCCGAGACCGCCGTCGCCGTGACCTTGTTGTCGCACTCGGCGAACACCCCGTCCGTCAGAGCGACTTGATGTGCCCCGGCGCCGGGCAGCCCGACCACCAGCGTCGGGTACGAGGCGGGCTTCGCGCCGGACACGCAGTAGCCGTCGCCCTCGCCCTGCACCTGAACGAAGGTCAGCTTCACCCACGCCTTGCCGCCCGGCGCCAGCTTCACGGTCGACGCGGCGCCGGCAGCGGTCACCGCCAGCGGAGCGTTGTGCTCGGGCGAACCGTTGCCCGCCCCGGCCACCGTCGGGTGGCCCTGCAGGACGCACGGCTTGCCGGACACGTTGACGAACTGGATGACCGCCGCTCCGGTGCCCGTGCCGTCCGGACGTACGGCAGCCTGGTACGCCGTCGCCTCCAGCGACGTGGCCGCGCACGTCGGTACGGCGTGGGTCGATGTGTCGGACGCCGGTGAGACAGGGGCGGCCGGGCTCGAGGGCGAGGAGGCGGCCGGCGAGGAGGCCGTAGGAGAGGCTGCCGCGGGGGAAGCGGCCGGGGCGGAGGGGGCCGTGGGGGACGGAGCCCCGATGGTCGGGGCCTGGGACGGCGCCTTGGACGCGTGCCCGTCGTCGCTCGACTGGCACGCGGTCAGCGACACGGTCGCCGCGATCGCTGCTATCGCCGACGCGGCGACGCGGATGGTGTTTCGGTGCTGCATGGGGTCCCCCGAGGTTCGACGTGCACAGGACGGCCGGCCTCCGAGCCGGTGCTCACCGACGGAGACAGAGCCGCCTGACCAGGGGTTCCACCGCGCAGCACCTGTGACGCGGCAGTGACGAAACCCGGCAGGAATCATGAAGAATCCGCGGACCGGAGGGACAGAAGAGAACCCCTGGGCGTGTTCCGCCGGCTCGCCCTCGCCGCCGTCGGAGCCGGCGTCCGTGACGTTCCAGGCGAACACCCGTCGTCGGGTGCCCGGACGTGTCTCCCGCAATGCCTCGAAGGGGTGATCCGAGCCGTTCGAGTGACACAGGCACGCCCCCGGGCAAGGCGTGCTTGCCCGCAGCCGCCCCATAGAACATCTGTCCACGATCTGCTCCGGTACTGCCCGTTACAGGTCCATCCGGGGGACGTTGTTAGAGCACCAGTACCCCTTGTGCGTCCGTTTGGAGGACCCCGTGAATCCTGTACCCGCCCTCGTGGATCCTGCCGCCGTATTCGAACGTCTCCAGCCGGCCGTCCCGTGCTCCACCCGATCCTGGCGCCGGGTTGACGCCGCCCAGAGCGCAGTACGACCGGGGCCTGCACAAGGAGGCATCCTGTGATGCGGTTCTTCGGACGTGTACGGATGGTCGAGCCCCGGGTTTCCGATGCCGAACATGAGCTGTTCGGGGGTCCCCTGCGCTACGACACGGGCTGGTCCGAACACGAGCACGCGCAACTCGACCTGACCATGCTGTCCGCCCTGCGCTCCATGCCGAGGCTGGTCGGGACGACCTTACGCATGGCGTGGGACGCGGACCGGCGTGCCTTGCTTGCCGTCACATACAGCGAGATCGGACAAGGTATCGCGGCAGCCGTCGGGCTGCTCGCGGTCAATGCGGTCATGCACGCGCTGCTCGGCTCGGGCACGGCGGTGCAGCGGTTGCACGCAGGGTTGCCCGGGCTGCTCGCCGCCGCCGGGATCGCGGTGGTCAACTCGGCTTTCGCCGGATGGTCCACCTCACGGGCGGGCCGCCTGGAACCTCTCGTCGAGCGGATCGCCACCACTCAGTACCTGGCCGCCGCGGCTTCGGTGGAACTGGAAGCCATCGAGGACCCGGACTTCCGCAGGCTGATCGACGTCGCCCAGTACGGTGCGGCATCCGCCCGCCGCATGATCAGTGCGTGCGTGGCCGCCCTGAACGGCACCATCTCACTGATCGCAACGGCCGGCGTGCTCACCGCGCTGCACCCGGCATTGCTGCCCATGCTGATCCTCATCGCCGCCCCACGGGGTTGGGGTGCCATGCGCGTGGCGCAAGAACGATATGTGTCGGTGATGAGCTGGATCGAGCACGTACGGGCCGGCCGCCTCATCGGCAATCTGCTCACCGAGCGCAGCGCAGCCCAGGAGGTACGCATCCACGCCGTTGGTCCGTTCCTGCTCAGCCGGTACCAGCGCATGGCCGAGAGCGCCGAAGCCGAGCAGGAGCGGCTGGCCTCCAGCAAGGCCGCCACGGAGTGGGTCGCTGCCGCCATGTCCGGTCTGGCCATGGCGGCAACGTACGGGACCATGTTCTTGCTGATCATGAGCGGGCACATGAGTCTGGCCGTGGCCGGGACCGCGGTCATCGCCGTCCGCTCCGGCTCGGCGAGCCTGGGCGCACTGGTGATGAACGTGAACCAGCTGCACGAGGAGTCCCTCTACGTCCGCGATCACTCCCGCTTCCTGAACGAGGCCGCACGCAGGGCCATCCCTGGCGGAGGCGATCCCGTTCCGGTGCGGGTGAAGCAGGTGGTCCTCGACCAGGTCACCTACCACTACCCAGACCGCCAGACCCCTGCCCTGGACGGTGTGTCGCTCGCACTGCCCATGGGCTCGGTCACCGCGGTGGTCGGCGAGAACGGTTCCGGCAAGAGCACTCTGATGAAGGTGCTGTCGGGCCTCCTGCTGCCGCAGAGCGGAACCGTTCTATGGGGTGATGCCGAGGTGGCGTCCCTGGACCGCTCCCACCTCTTCGACCGCGTCGCACTGCTCACCCAGGACTTTCAACGCTGGCCCGTCACGGCAGCGATGAACATCCGGATCGGCCGCCCAGCCCATGAAGCCGGCCCCGAGGACCTGCAGCCGTCCGTCGACTACGCCGGGGCCGGACCCGTCATCGCGAAACTCCCCGACGGCCTGCAGAGCCTGCTGGCCCGGATGTTCCGCGGCGCAAGCGAACTGTCCGGCGGCGAGTGGCAGAAGATCGGCCTGGCCCGCACCCACTGGCGCAGCTCCACCTCGGCGGCCGACGGCGTCCTCATCGTGGACGAGCCCACTTCCGCCCTCGACCCGGAAGCGGAGATCGCCGCCTTCGAGCGTATCCGCCGGCTCGCCGGCCCGAACCGGGCCGTCGTCCTGGTCACCCACCGCATGTCCGGCGTCCGGCACGCCGACCGCATCTACGTCCTGCACCAGGGCCGACTGGCCGAACAGGGCAATCACGAAGAGCTGATGGCTGCCCAGGGCCGCTACGCCGCGATGTTCGACGCCCAGGCCGCCCAGTACGCGCCGGCACCCGTCATCCCGCGCCCAACAGTGCCGCCCGCTCGCGAAGGAGCCGAATGACGACTGTTACTGCCGGCCCCGACTATTGGGAGCCTCTCTGGGCCGGCGGACACCGGTACCGGGAAGTCACCAGCGCCGAAGCCACGCTTTTGGCGGATCATGTCGGGCCCGGGCGCGGACGCCCGGCTCTCGACATCGGCACCGGCGACGGCGCCCTCGCCCGTCGCCTCCACCGGCTCGGATACCGCACCACCGGCATAGACTTCGCGCCCAGCGCCATCACCGCAGCCCGGAACGCGCAGCGCGACGACGGGCCGACCTGGCATCTGATGGACTTCACCGCCGACGACCTCAGCGCCCTCCCGGACCCCGCGTACGCGGTCGTCACCTGCCGTCTGGTCTACCGGTGGATGGACGACAAGCCGGCCTTCCTCGACCGCGTCCGCCAAGTCCTGGCACCCGGCGGCATCTTCTGGGTCGTCACCGAACTCGCCGGCCGCCGCGAGGACAGCGATCCCCTCAAGCACCTCGGGATCACCGCCGCCGAGGCCGCGATGCTCACCACACGCTGGTCCGACGTCCGCACCGCCGATCTCGACGTGCTGCGCTGCTACGCCCTCCGCCCCTGAACTCGACTTTGGAGCCCCTGTGTTGGACATCGAGCGAGAGACACGCCTCGCCTGGCACGCCTACGGAACACACCACCTGCGGCGCGGTACGCCCCTGACGGAAGTGGACCGGATCGCCTGGGGCCCCGCGGCGAACGGGCCGGGGGACGACATCCTCGGGGACCTGAGGGGCCTGCGCGTCCTGGATCTCGGCTGCGGCCCCGCCCGGCACGCCGCACACCTGGCCCGCACCTCCGGCGCACAGGTCGACGGCGTCGACGCTTCCCCCAGCCAGCTCGAGCGGGCCCGCGCCCGCTACCCCGATGTGCCGGGACTGCGGCTGGTCCACGCCGACGCCGTCGAGCACCTGGGCACGGCTGCGCCGTACGACGTGATCTACTCCCTCAGTACCGTCCACTTCCTCGACCCGCACCGACTCCTGCCCGCCCTGGCGACCGCCCTCAAGCCCGGGGGCCGCCTGTGCTTCACGGTGCTGCACACCAACTCCGCCTGCGACGGCCCCAGCCCGACCGTCGCCCCACGCCCGGAGATCCTGCGCCTGGTGGACGGCGACGACCTCACCGTGCACATGTGGGTGCTCACACCCGAGTTGTGGGAAGACCTGCTCGTCCAGTACGGGCTTCGCGTGAAGAGCGTCACCGTCCTCGATGCGCCGGAGGAGAACAACCACGCCTCCTACCGGCTGTTCCAGGTCTACCGACCGGCCCGGATCACCGCCCGTCCCCGTACCGCGAGGCCGCCTGTCGCCCGCGCGGCGGTAGGCGTCGGCGCCGTGCTCCTCGGGCCCCGGGGCCTGCTCCTGGGCCGGCACCGGCTGGGCACACGAGAGCTGCCCGGCGGGACTGTGGAGCCGGGCGAATCTCTGCAGGAGGCAGTCGTGCGTGAACTCGCCGAGGAGACCGGCCTGTACGCGGACCCCGCCGACGTCCGCCTCCTGGGCATGCTCCTCGACCAGGCCGGCGACGTCGTCCGCATCACCTTCGGCGCGCTCGTCACACGGTGGCGCGGAGAGCCGACCGACCAGCCCGACGAGAGCGTCGGCGACTGGCGCTGGTGGCCACTGGACTCCCTGCCCCCGAACCTCTTCGAGTGCAGCGCCCAGATCCTCACCGCCTGGCGCCCCGACCTGCCGATCGACCACACACCTGCCCGCTTCACACCCGCCGACGGGGGGGCGAAAAATGGGCCGACGGTCAGGCTGAGGTCGTCGCAGGTGGACGTGGATGACCCGGACGGCAGGTAGCAGAAGACCGTAGCGGAGGTGTTGGCGGCACCGGTGGTGAAGGTGTGGGACACCGGGGGCCAGCCCGTGGCCGAGGTGTGGGCGGTGGCTTGCGCGCCTCCGTAGTCCAGGAGCTCACGACGTCGGGCCCACCGCTCGAGTCGGGAGAGCACGGCTTTCGTCGACATGCTCGACGCGGGCGCCGAGGGGCTGCTGCTCGTGCCCACCCTGACCGGGCCAGGCCCGGCTGGGCCACCGGGCCATCGGCCTGGTCCTGCGGATCCCCAGCCCGCCCGCCGAGCCGGTTCGCCATGGTTTCCGCCAGGCGGTCCGCGAACTCGGCCTGGCCGACAGCGAGTTCCGGGCAGCGCTGGAAGAGTGGAGCCCGGCTGCCGCCGACCGCTGCCTGGCCGGGCTGCGGCATGCGGGGGCCACAGCGGCGGTCTGCTTCGGCGACCGGCAGGCGGTCCTCCTGGAGGCCGCCGCGCGGCGGCCCGGGTTGCGCGTTCCGGACGACCTGGCGCCGGTCGCCTACGACGACGAGATCCCGCTGACCGCCGTGCCGCCGCCCAAGTACCTGCTGGGTCGCAGGTCCTGCTCCGGCCGACGATCACTGTCCGCGACTCCTGCGGCGCCGCTATCTGACGTTGCCTCGGATACCACGGGCGCCCTGCCCGGCGCCGTCCGTCCCACGCCCCGGCTTACGACCACCCAACCACCACCCACGAAAAAGGCCGCTCCCACCATCCGGTGGAAACGGCCTCTGACCTGCGAAAAGCAAGTCGGGACGACAGGATTTGAACCTGCGACCCCTTGACCCCCAGTCAAGTGCGCTACCAAGCTGCGCCACGTCCCGTTGCGGGGCCACGCGGAGCGTTCCGCGTGATCAAGCAGGTCAAGCCTACCGCACCTGTGCGGGTGCCCCGGTCACCTCGGCTGTGCGGGCTCCAGTACGAGCTCGAACCGGGCGTGCCGGAACGGGTTCGCCACGCCGAACTGCCGGGCGAGGGCCGTATCGTCGGTCACGGCGAAGTCCTTGACCAGGCTGTCCTTGACGGCGAACACCGCGTCCGAGTCCAGATGTGCGCCGCCCGCCACGAAGATGTGCGTGGTGAGCGGGGTGTGTCCGGCCGCCGAGGCGATGAAGTGGATGTGCGCGGGCCGGTGGGCGGGGCGGCCGGCGGCCTTGAGCAGGGCGCCGACGGGGCCGTCGACGGGGATCGCGTACGGGCTGGGCACGCAGGTGCGGAACCAGAAGCCGCCGCCGTCGCCCGCGGTGAAACGTCCGCGTCCGTTGCCCGGCGGCTGCACGTCGGGGCGCTCGACGTCGTAGAAGCCGTGCCCGTCGGCCTGCCAGACGTCCAGGGCGGCGCCGGGCAGCGGGGTGCCGTCGGCCGAGCGGACCCGGCCGCTGATCACGCAGGGTTCGCCGCCGCCCACCAGGTCGATGCTCTCGCCGAGTTCGCGGGCCGGGGACTCGGCCAGGTGGAAGGGGCCGAGGACGGTCGACTCGGTGGCGCCCGGCGCGCGGTGGCCGTGGAGCGTCTCCACGAGCATGGACAGGCCGAGGACGTCGGAGAGGAGGATGAACTCCTGCCGGGTGCCGGTGCAGGCCTGCCCGGTGTCCGTGAGGAAGGCGACCGCCCGCTCCCACTCGGCCTGCGTCAGCCGGGTCTCGCGGGCGAAGGCGTGCAGATGCCCGACCAGGGCGGTGAGCAGCTCGCGCAGCCGGGGGTCGGCGGTGGCGCGGAAGCTGTCGAGGGCCTGCCGGGTCACGGCGTCGGCGGCCTCGGGGTCGACAGCCCCGGTAGCGACGGCCCCCGTGCCGGCGTCCTGGGTGCTCGTGTCTTCGGTGGTCATACCGACTCCATGCCCAGAGGCGCCCCGGGAACCTACTTGATGAACGCGTTCGCCACCACCACACCCACGCCGAGCAGCGCGTCCGCCGCGCCCACGAGGACGGAGACCGGCCAACTCCGCGCCGACCAGCGGGCGGTGACCATGCCCAGGGCGAACAGGATCGCGATGTTGAGGCCGAACACCATGTACTGGACGCCGTTGGCCGGCCACAAGTACCAGCCGGCGCCCGCCAGCAGGAACACCGAGGGCAGGACGACCGCGACCAGCGGCCACTCGTCCCGCAGGGTCCGCAGCACGTCCCAGCGGCGGTGCGCGCCCCGCTCGGCGATGTAGTGGGCGTAGCCGTGGGCGAGGGCGGAGGCCAGCGCGGTCACCAGCAGCCAGGCGGCGTCGTAGCGGCGTACGGCGGCGTCGGTGCGGCCGTACTTGGAGAGCGCGGCGACCATCGAGCTGGCGAGGACGGCGCCGTAGACCCCGCCGAACAGGACGGCCTCGCGCGTGTCGTGCCCCCGGTGCGGCTCACCGGTGGCCGCCGTGCGGTCAGCCATGCCCTCCACGATCACCCGGGCCCGGCGCCACCGCCAGTCGGCCGCCGGTCCACCACCCGTCCGCGCCCCGCCCCCACGCCCGACGAAGTGTCCTCCCACCAGGCCGTATGCCCCACACACTGTCTGCCGCGGCACGGCACGGGCGCTGGCTAGGGTCGGCCTCATGACGCACAGCTTCGCTCTCCACATCCCCGACGCCGACCTCGAACCCGAGCCCCTCGACCCGGAGCAGATCGTCTCCGGGACTCCCGAGGTGACGGGCAAGGTGGTCTGGGAGTCGGCGGACGGCCGGCAGATCCGCGGGATCTGGCAGATCACGCCCGGCGTGGTCACCGACACCGAGGCGGACGAGCTGTTCGTCGTGATCAGCGGCTCGGCGACGATCGAGGTCGAGGGCGGTCCGACGCTGGAGGTCGGGCCGGGCGACATGGCCGTGCTGCGCGCGGGCGACCGTACGACGTGGACCGTGCACGAGACGCTGCGCAAGGCCTACGCCATCAACCTCTGACCGCGCCTGCCCGCCTCCCTGCCCCCCTCTCTGCCCCTCCGGCCACCTCTGACGGGTCAGCGCGGCCTCGCGCTTCTTGACAGCCCAGTTCATGTCCGGACATCGTGACCTGGACAGGAGATGGACCGGTCCGAGTGAGGGGCTGTCATGGTGGATGCGCTCGGTGTCGCCGTCGTCGGATTCGGCTGGATGGGCCGGGTGCACACCCAGGCGTATGTCCGCCTCCCGCACCACTATCCGCAGCTGCCGCTGCGCCCGCGGCTGGTCACGGTGGCCGAGGAGGTGCCGGGCCGCGCGGAGGAGGCCGCCGCGCGGTTCGGGTTCGCCTCCGCGACCCGTGACTGGCGCGAGGTCGCCGCCGATCCGCGCATCCAGGCCGTCAGCATCACCGCGCCGAACTTCCTGCACCGGGAGCTCGGCGTGGCGATGGCCGAGGCCGGCAAGCACATCTGGATCGAGAAGCCGGTGGGCCTGAGTGCCGAGGACGCCCACGCGGTCGCCGACGCGGTCGCCAAGGCGGGCGTGCAGGGCGCGGTCGGCTTCAACTACCGCAACGCGCCCGCCGTGGAGGCCGCCCGCGAGCTGATCGCCTCCGGCGAGCTCGGCACCGTCACGCATGTCCGCATCCGCCTGTTCAGTGACTACGCCGCCCACCCGGACTCCGCGCTGACCTGGCGGTACCAGCGGGAGCGCGGCGGCAGCGGGGTCCTGGGCGACCTGGCCTCGCACGGCGCCGACCTGGCCTGCTTCCTGCTCGGCGACCTCGCCTCCCTCACCACGGACACCGCCGTCTTCGTCCCCGAGCGGGCCCGCCCGACCGGGGCCACCGCGGGCCACGCGCTCGCCACCGGCGGCGAACCGGGGCCGGTCGAGAACGAGGACTACGTCAACTGCCTGCTGCGCTTCGCCTCCGGCGCCCGTGGGGTCCTGGAGGCCTGCCGGGTCTCGGTCGGCGAGCAGAACAACTACGGCTTCGAGGTGCACGGCACCAAGGGGGCGGTGTTCTGGGACTTCAGGAGGATGAACGAACTCGGGGTCAGCCGCGGTACGACGTACCAGGACCAGCCCGTGAGCACGGTGTACGTCGGCCCGGGCGCGGGCGAGTTCGCCGCGTTCCAGCCGGGCGCGGCCAACGCCATGGGCTACGACGACCTGAAGGTCATCGAGGCGTACCGGTTCCTGCGCTCCGTCGCCGAGGACACGCCGTACGGCGCCACACTCGCGGACGCCGTGCGCAGCGCCGCCGTGCTGGACGCCATGGCGCGGTCGGCCGAGAGCGGGCGGTGGATCAACCTGCCGGTGTCGTAGGCAGGTTGCACGGCGCGACCACCACAAGAATGGCACCACCACGTCACTTCCGTGACCGAAAGGAACTGTTCAACCCATGCGTATCGGAATCCTCGGTCTCGGCCGCATCGGCGCGTTCCACGCCGAGACCCTCTGCGGACTCGGCGCCGTCGAGTCCCTCGTCGTCGCCGACCCGCTCGCGGACGCGGCCAAGGCCGCCGCCGAGCGGTTCGGGGCCGAGGTCGCCGACTCCCCGGAGGCGGTGCTGGCCGCGGGGGTGGACGGGCTGGTGATCGCGGCGGCCACCGACGCCCACCCGGCGCTGATCCGGGCCGGAGTCGAAGCGGGCGTGCCGGTCTTCTGCGAGAAGCCCGTCGCCCGCACCATGGCGGAGGGCGTCGAGGTACTCAGGGCCGTCCAGGGCAGTGACGTGCCGGTCCAGATCGGCTACAACCGCCGCTTCGACGCGGGCTTCGTCGCCGCCCGGGAGGCCGTACGCAGCGGGGAACTGGGCAAGCTGCACACGGTCCGCTCCACGACCCTGGACCCGGCGCCGCCGCCGGCCGCGTACATCGCCGCCTCCGGTGGCATCTTCCGGGACTGTTCCGTGCACGACTTCGACATCATCCGCTGGGTGACCGGCCGCGAGGTCACCGAGGTGTACGCGGTCGGCGGCAACCGGGGCGCCGACTACATCAAGGAGGCGGGCGACGCCGACACCACGGGCGCGATCCTCACCCTGGACGACGGCACGATCGCGGTCGTCTCCAACTCCCGGCACAACGCCAGGGGTTACGACGTCCGCATGGAGCTGCACGGCTTCGAGGACTCCATCGCCGTCGGCCTGGACGACCAGCTGCCGCTCCGCTCGGTCGAGCCCGGCGTGACCTTCCCGGCCGGCACCCCGCACGACTTCTTCATGGACCGCTTCACCGACGCCTACCGCGCCGAACTCACCGCGTTCACCGAGCTGGTGGCGGGCACCCGGCCCTCCCCCTGCACGATCGAGGACGCGCTGGAGGCGGGCTGGATCGCGGAGGCCTGCACCCGGTCGCTGCACGAGCACCGGCCGGTGACACTCGCGGAAGTACGGCAGGGGTGACTCACCGGGCGGCGCCGGCCCGGTGCCCGGTGCCGCACGCGTCGGCCGGTCAGGCGCAGTAACGCACCAGCCACTCGTCCGCGTTGTACGCGTCCCGCGCAGGGTCCGGCAGCGTCGCCGGCCTGGTCTCCACCGTGTCCTGCGGGCGTATCCGCTCCGGCAGCGCGCCGAAGCGGGCCCGACGGCGGGCGGCGTCCCCGGTCGTCGCACCCTCCACGGTCTCCCGGTGTTGCGTGCCGTGCGTCATCCCGTCCTCCTCGTCTTCGTGGACGTCCCCCGTACACCATGACGAACGCCCGGGAACCACCGTTGGTTCCCGGGCGTCCTGCGTCCTCAGGGCCTTCTACTGGATCCTCCGGCTGAGCCCTCAGGCCCCGCACGAGCGCAGGAACCGGCGGGTGCGCGCCGCGATCGGCAGCGGAGCGTCCGGCTCGCACGGGTACATGTCCTGCTCGACGATCGCGAACAGCTCCACGCCGAGCCGCTGCGCGGCCTCCAGCACCGGCCCCAACTCGGGGACGCCGGAAGGAGGTTCGCACATCACCCCCCGTGCGACCGCCGGGCCGAACGGGGTGCCCTCGGCCCGCACGCCGGCCAGGATCTCCGGGTCGACCTGCTTGAGGTGCAGGTAGCCGATCCGCTCGCCGTAGGTCTCGATCAGCTTGACGCTGTCCCCGCCGCAGTAGGCGTAGTGCCCGGTGTCCAGGCAGAGGTTGACCAGTTCGGAGTCGGTGGAGTCGAGGAACCGTTCGACGTGTGCCTCGGTGTCGATGTGGGTGTCGGCGTGCGGATGCACGACGAGTTCGAGGCCGTACGCCTCCCTGACCTCGTGGCCGAGCCGTTCCATGCCCTTGGTCAGGTGCGCCCACTGCTCGGCCGTCAGCTCCGGCGGCTCCAGGATCTCGGCGGTCTTGTCGTCCCGCCAGAAGGAGGGGATGACGACGAGGTGCCGGGCGCCCATGGCCCGGGTGAGCGCGGCGACCTGGCCGACGTGTGCCCAGGTGGACTCCCAGACGGAGGGGCCGCGGTGCAGGCCGGTGAAGGCCGTGCCCGCGGACACCTTCAGGCTGCGCCGCCCCAGTTCGTCCGTCAGCCGGGCCGGGTCGGTGGGGAGATAGCCGTACGGGCCGAGTTCGATCCAGTCGTAGCCGGCCTCGGCGACCTCGTCCAGGAAGCGTTCCCAGGGCACCTGGCGTGGGTCGTCGGGGAACCAGACGCCCCAGGAGTCGGGGGCCGAGCCGACCCGGATGCGGTCGAGGGCATGGGGCATGGTCAGGAGGTCCCTTCGGGCGGGTTGGCCCCGGGTGCGCCGAGGTCGCTCTCCTCGGGGAGTTCGTCGACGTCGACACCGCGCACCTGGGCCAGTTCGTGCTTGAGGGCGGCGAGTTCGGCGCCGCCGGCCATGTGGTTGGTCAGCTCCTCCAGGGTGATCTCGCTGCGGTCGGCGGACAGTTCGAGGGTGCCGAGGCGCAGCACGGTGAAGTGGTCGCCGACCATGTAGGCGTGGTGGGGGTTGTGGGTGATGAAGATGACGCCGAGGCCGCGGTCGCGGGCGGCGGCGATGTACTTCAGGACCACTCCGGACTGCTTGACGCCGAGGGCGGCGGTGGGCTCGTCGAGGATGAGGACGCGGGCGCCGAAGTAGACGGCGCGGGCGATCGCCACGCACTGGCGCTGACCGCCGGAGAGGGTGCCGATGGGCTGCTCCAGGTCGTCCAGGACGATGCCCATGTTGCGCAGTTCCCGGTCGGCGGTCTTCTTCATGCGGTCGATGTCGAGGCGGCGCAGGGGCCAGGGGCCCTTGGTCATCTCCGAGCCGAGGAAGAAGTTCCGCCACACCGGCATCAAGGGCACGGTGGCGAGGTCCTGGTAGACGGTGGCAATGCCCTTGTCGAGGGCCTCGCGCGGGGTGCTGAAGCGCACCGGGTGACCGTCCACGAAGAACTCGCCCTCGGTGTGCTGGTGCAGCCCCGAGATGATCTTGATGAGGGTGGACTTGCCGGCGCCGTTGTCACCGAGGACGCAGGTCACCTGGCTCGGGTACACCGTGAGGTCGACGCCGTGCAGGGCGCGGATGTTTCCGTAGGACTTGCCGGCGCGGCGCAGTTCCACGAGGGGGCCCTCGCCCGCGGGCACGGTGTCCTGGAGGACGGCGCCGTGGGTGCCGGCTGCGTTGCTGGTCATGAGGTCACCTCCGGGTCGCCGTGCGCTGGACCCACAGATTGATCAGGACGGCGCCGAGCAGCATCACGCCGAGGAAGGCCTTGAACCAGTCGGGGTTCCAGCCGGCGTACACGATGCCCTGGTTGACCATGCCGAACATGAACGCGCCGAAGACGGGGCCGATCGCGGAGCCGTAGCCGCCGGTGAGCAGACAGCCGCCGATGACGGCGGCGGCGATGTAGATCAGCTCCTGGCCGACGCCCTCACCGGACTGCACGGTGTTGAAGGAGAACAGGTTGTGCATGCCGACGAACCAGGCGCCGAAGCCGACCAGCATGAACAGCGTGATCTTGGTGAAGGTCACGGGGACACCGACGGCGCGGGCGCTCTCCTTGTTGCCGCCGACGGCGAAGACCCAGTTGCCGTACTTGGTGCGCAGCAGCACCCAGGTGGCGAGGGCCGCGAAGACCAGCCACCAGACCACGGTGCTCTTCACCTGGACGCCCCCGACATCGAAGGACGAGGCGAAGACCTTCTTGGCCTGGCCGAAGCCGTCCATGTCGCTGATGTCGTCGGTGGCGACGTTGCCGGTGACCAGTTTGGTCACGGCCAGGTTGGCGCCCTGCAGGATCAGGAAGGTGCCGAGGGTGACCAGGAAGCTGGGCAGCCCGGTCTTCACCACCATCCAGCCGTTGAAGGCGCCGATGGCAAGGGAGACGAGCAGCGCGACGATCACGCCGGTCCACACGTTCACCGTGAGCTGGTAGCTGAGCATGCTCGCGGTGAGCGCGGAGCTGATGACGGCGACGCCGGAGGACAGGTCGAACTCGCCGCCGATCATCAGCAGGGCCACCGGGAGGGCCATGATGCCGATGGTCGAGGACTGGTAGAGGACCGTCGCCATCGAGCTGCCCTGGCGGACGGAGGGCGCGGCGATCAGGAAGAAGATCAGTACGGCGACGGCGCCGAGGAAGACGCCCACCTCGGGCCGGGCCAGCAGCCGGAGCAGCAGCGGGCGCCGGGCGGTGCGGCCGTCTCTCTCCTCGGGGCCGGACGCCGGCGGTGTACCCACCGCCGGCCCGGCGTGCTGGGCCATGCTCATCACCGGGTGCCCTTCGCGGCGAACTGGGCGACCTTGCCGACGTTGGACTTGTCGACGAAGGCCGGGCCGGTGAGCACCGGCTGGACGCCGCCGCCGCTGTAGTTGCCGTTGTTCTTGTAGAGCCACAGGGAGTCGACCGCCAGGTAGCCCTGCAGGTAGGGCTGCTGGTCGACGGCGAACTCGATGGAGCCGTTCCGTACGGCCTTCACCAGTTCCTTGTTGAGGTCGAAGGTGGCCACCTTGGCCTTGCTGCCCGCGTCGCCCAGCGACTGCACCGCGGTCAGCGCGAACGGGGCGCCGAGGGTGACGACAGTGTCGATGGAGCTGTCCTGCTTCAGCTTCGCGGTGATCGTCGACTTCACGGACGGCATGTCGGTGCCGTTCACGTACAGGGTCTCAGTCGTGCCCTTGAACGTCTTCTTCACGCCGTCGCAGCGCTGGGTGAGGCCCACGTTGCCCTGTTCGTGGATCACACAGACGATCTTCTTGGCTCCGGTGGTGTTCAGCTTGTCACCGAACGCCTCACCGGCCACGCTCTCGTCCTGCCCGAAGAACTCCAGCAGCCCCAGCTTCTTCCAGTCGCTCAGTCCCGAGTTCAGGCCGACCACCGGTATGCCCGCCTGCTGCGCCTTGCCGAGCACGCTCTTCATCGCGTCGGGCTTGGCGAGGGTGACCGCGATGCCGTCCACCTTCTGGTCGACTGCGTTCTGCACCAGGTTGGCCTGGTTTCCGGCGTTCGGGTCGGAGGAGTAGACGAGCTTGACGTTGTCCTTGGCCGCCGCGGCCTGAGCACCCTTGCGGACGGTGTCCCAGAAGGTGTCGCCGGGCGGCGCGTGGGTGACGAGCGCGACCGTCATCCGGGGGGTGTTGGCCTTGCCCGCGGAGGCGTTCGCCGCTCCCTCCTCGGCCTTCTTGCCGCCGGAGCTGCTGGAGCAGCCGGCGAGGGTGAGGGCCGCCGCAGCGGCCACGGCCAGGACGGGGGCCAGTCTGCGGGAGCGGAAGCGGGAAGGGCGGTCCATCATTCCTGCACCTCACTGTGGGACGGGGCGGAGCGGGACGCTGTTGCGTTGGCACGGGATCCAAGTCCCTGCCAGGCCTGCTGTCAATACTTTGTCAAGACATCATTTCAGTAACAGGTCTGAATGTAAGTACAAATCAGGCACGGGGCCGTTGATCCCCGTCTACCTTCCCTTTTCCCGGCGCGCTCATGACCTCCACCCTGGACCGCACTTACCTATTGACGCGTGAGCGGAAGTGGGGCTGTGATTACGCCCGTGATGTTTGGGCAAGTTGGATTCTGATCGGTTTCGAAAACTTTTCGTTGGAGTCGCCATGCGCCTGTCCCCTTCTTCTGGTTCTTCTGGTTCTTCTGGTTCTTCTGGTTCTTCCGTCCCTGGTCCCAGCCGCCGCTCGCTGCTGCGCGGAGCCGGTGGCGCCGCGCTCGCCGGCGCCGGCATACCCCTGTTGTCCGCCTGCGGCGGCAGCGGTTCCTCCGCCGACCCGAAGACCGTCACGCTCGGCTCCAACGCATCGGACGCGGTGCCGAAGCAGGCCTTCGCGAGCGTCTACGCGGCCTTCAAGCAGCAGTCCGGCATATCCGTGCACGTGAACACGAAGGACCACAACACCTTCCAGGAGCAGATCAACTCCTACCTCCAGGGCACCCCGGACGACGTGTTCAACTGGTTCGCCGGCTACCGCATGCAGTTCTTCGCGGCGAAGAAACTGGCCACGCCGATCGACGACGTGTGGCAGAAGATCGGTGCCAACTTCCCCGAGGCGATGAAGAAACTCAGCAAGGGCGAGGACGGCAAGTACTACTTCGTGCCGATGACCACCTACCCCTGGGCGATCTTCTACCGCCGAAGCGTCTTCCAGCAGCACGGCTACCAGGTCCCCACCACCTGGGACCAGTTCACCGCCCTGTGCAAGCAGATGAAGAAGGACGGCCTGGTCCCGCTCGCCTTCGGCGACAAGGACGCCTGGCCCGCGATGGGCACCTTCGACCAGATCAACTTCCGCCTCAACGGCTACGACTTCCACGTGCAGCTGATGGCGGGCAAGGCGTCGTGGACGGACGCCAAGGTGAAGGCCGTCTTCGACCACTGGTCCGAGATCCTGCCCTACCACCAGGACGGCGCCATGGGCCGCACCTGGCAGGACGCCGCCCAGACGCTGGTGTCGAAGAAGGCCGGCATGTATCTGCTGGGCAGCTTCGTCGCCCAGCAGTTCACGAACAAGGCCGACCTGGACGATCTCGACTTCTTCGCCTTCCCCGAGCTCGACCCGGCGTACGGGCAGGACACGGTGGAGGCGCCGACCGACGGCTTCATGGTCAGCAAGGCCCCGAAGAACCACGCGGGCGTCCTGAAGCTGCTGGAGTACCTGGGCTCCCCGCAGGCCGAACAGCTCTACCTGAAGACCGACTCCAGCGTGGTGGCCGCCTCCGACAAGGCCGACACCTCCGCGTACTCGGCGCTGCAGAAGAAGGCGTTCACGATGATCGGCGAGGCCAAGAGCCTCACCCAGTTCATGGACCGCGACAGCCGCCCGGACTTCACCTCCACGGTGATGCAGCCGGCCCTCCAGAAGTTCATCCAGAACCCGAAGGGCGTGGACGGCCTGCTGTCGTCGATCGAGCGCCAAAAGAAGACGATCTTCGCGTCCTCATGAGCGGCGCCATGACCAACGACAAGTCGGCGCAGAGCCGTCGGCGCCTGCTGACCCGCCGCGACCGCGTCACGCTCGCCCTGATGGCGGGCGTGCCGACGGTCCTGCACGTGGCCCTCGTCTGGGTGACCGCCCTGGCCTCGATCCTGCTCGCCTTCACCACCTGGGACGGAATCGGCTTCGACTCGATCAAGTGGGTGGGCCTGGACAACTTCCGTCAACTCTTCGACGACAACCCGCAGTTCTGGCCCGCCGTCCAGCACAACATCATCTGGTTCGTCGTCCTCATCCTCGTCCCGACCCCGTTCGGCCTGTTCCTGGCCGTCCAGCTGGACAAGCGGATCCGGTTCAGCCGGGTCTACCAGACGGCGTTCTTCCTGCCGGTCGTCATCTCGATGGCGTGCATCGGTTTCGTCTGGCAGCTCGTCTACAACCCGGACACGGGCCTGATCAACAGCATCCTCGACGCCAACAGACCCGGCCACTACATCGACTGGATCGGCGACCCGCACCTCAACCTGTGGGCCGTCCTGATCGCCGCTTCCTGGCGGCACACCGGCTACATGATGATCCTCTACCTGGCCGGCCTCAAGAGCGTCGACCCGTCCCTGAGGGAGGCGTCCGCCCTGGACGGCGCGAACGAGTGGCAGACGTTCAAGAACGTCATCTTCCCCACCCTGCGCCCGACCAACACGGTCGTCCTCGTCGTCACCATCATCGAGGCCCTGCGCGCCTTCGACCTGGTCTTCGTCTTCAACAAGGGCGCCCAGGGCACCGAGTTGCTGTCGATCCTGGTGACCAACAACATCATCGGCGAGTCCAGCCGCATCGGTTACGGCTCCGCCATCGCCGTCGTCCTGCTGGTGATCTCCCTCGCGGTGATCATCCCGTACCTGGTGGCCACCTTCCGGAAGGAGCGGCGCGCATGAGCGGCACCGCTGTCCCGCTGAAGCGGAGCACCCCGGTCCGCCCCGCCCGGATCGTGCTGCACGTCTTCCTCACCGGCACGGCCCTGGCCTGGCTGGCCCCGCTGCTGTGGGCGGTCTACTCGGCGCTGCGGCCGTACGGCGAGACCAGCACCAAGGGGTACGTCTCCTGGCCGGACAAGCTGAGCCTGGAGAACTTCAGGAACGCGTACACGCAGTCGGACATGACGCACTACTTCGGCAACACTCTGCTGATCGCGGTGCCGGCCGTGCTGCTGACGCTGTTCCTGTCGTCGATGGTCGCCTTCTACGTCAGCCGCTTCGACTTCCGCCTCAACCTCGCGCTGCTGCTGGTCTTCACGGCCGGCAACCTGCTGCCGCAGCAGGTGATCATCACCCCGCTGTACCGGATGTACCTGCTGACGGACCTGCCGGGCATCACGGCGAGCGGCAAGCTGTACGACTCCGCGCTCGGCCTGGTCCTGATCCATGTGGCGTTCCAGTCCGGCTTCTGCGCGTTCGTGCTGAGCAACTACATGCGCTCGCTGCCGCACGAACTGACGGAGGCCGCGCTGGTCGACGGCGCCTCGGTGTGGCGGCTGTACTGGCAGATCACGCTGCCGCTGTGCAAGCCGGCGATGGCGGCCCTGGCCACGCTCTTGTCCATCTGGATCTACAACGACTTCTTCTGGGCCCTGGTGCTCATCTCCACCGGCGAGAACATGCCGATCACCTCGGCCCTGAACAACCTCTCCGGCCAGTACTTCACCGATCCCAACCTGGTCGCGGCGGGCTCCCTGCTGACCGCGATCCCGACCCTGATCGTGTACTTCGTCCTCCAGCGCCAGTTCGTCAGCGGCCTGACGCTGGGCTCCAACAAGGGCTGAACATATCTCTGCGCAAAGCCCGTGAAAGCGCATGTTTTGCATGATCGGGCGGCCCTGACGGGACAAGAAACGGCGATTTGTCCGGAGCCTGGAGCATCCCCGACCATGGCCCGGTCCCGGCGATCCCGGGAACGTTCGTTCGATGAGAGGCGCACCACCCATGCACGTCACCGGAACCGCCGCGCAGACGGCTCCGGCCCCGTCGGAGACCCCCGTGGTTTCCGCCGGGGACCCCCACGGCGACAGCGACAAGCACGCCCGCCGCTTCGGACTGCCCGTCGCCACCGCCCTGGTCATGGGCAACATCATCGGCGGCGGCATCTTCCTGCTCCCGGCCTCCGTGGCCCCCTACGGCACGGTCAGCCTGCTCGCCTTCGGTGTCCTGACCGTCGGCGCCATCGCCCTGGCCCTGGTGTTCGGCCGGCTCGCCGAACGCGACCCGCGCACGGGCGGACCGTACGTCTATGCCCGCGAGGCCTTCGGCGACTTCGCCGGCTTCCTCGCCGCCTGGGCCTACTGGATCACCACCTGGGTGTCGAACGCCGCGATCGCCGTCGCCGGCGTCGGCTACCTCGACGTACTGATCCCGGTGAACGGCCACCGCTGGAGCGCGTGCCTGGCCGCGCTGGCACTGCAGTGGCTGCCGGCGCTCGCCAACTTCGCGGGCACCCGTTACGTGGGCGCCGTCCAACTCGTCTCCACCGTGCTGAAGTTCGCGCCACTGCTGCTGGTCGCGGTCGGCGGGCTGTTCTTCTTCGACCCGGACAAGCTCGGCCCGTTCCACGCGGGCGGCGGCAGCACGGCCGGCGCGGTGTCCGCCTGCGCCGCGCTCCTGCTCTTCTCCTACCTCGGTGTGGAGTCGGCCGCGGTCAGCGCGGGCGAGGTCAAGAACGCCCGCCGCAACGTGGGCCGCGCCACCGTCATCGGCACCGCGGGCGCCGCGCTGGTCTACCTGCTGGGCACGCTGTCCGTCTTCGGCACGGTCGCGCACGACCGGCTCGTGAAGTCCACCGCACCGTTCTCGGACGCCGTGAACGCCATGTTCGGAGGCTCCTGGGGCGGCTGGGCCGTCGCGCTCGCCGCGCTCGTGTCGATCGCCGGCTGCCTCAACGGCTGGACCCTGCTGAGCGCCCAGACGCCGTACGCCGCCGCGCAGGACGGGCTGTTCCCCGCAGCCTTCACGCGCCGCCGGCGCGGCGTTCCGACGGTCGGGGTCGGCGTCACGGTCGTCCTCTCCTCGCTGCTCACCGTCTACAACTACATGGCGGGCTCGGCGAAGGTCTTCGAGGTCCTGGTCCTCGTCACCACCTTCACCGCGACCGTGCCCTACCTGCTGGCCACCGCCGCGCAGGTCTTCCACCTCGTCTCCGGCCGCCGACAGGCCGTCGACCGGGCACGCCTGGCACGGGACTCCGTGATCACCGCGGTGGCGGTCGCCTTCTCCATCTGGCTCATCGCGGGCTCCGGCTACGCGGCGGTGTACCAGGGCGTGCTGTTCCTGTTCGCCGGGATCGTCGTGTACGCCGTGATGGCGGGCCGGCGACGCCCGGAACCGGCGTGAAGTCGCCGTCGCTCCACCTCTCGGGGCCGGCCCGCTCATGGACGGTGATCGTGGCGACGGGCCGGCCGGCGCGGAGGGCGAGGCGGCAGTCGCCCGCCTCGATGGCCTCCGCCGTGCGTCACCGGCGCGGCGGGTAACCGCCACCGGTCCAGGCCCCGGCCCGCCGGCCGGCGGCTCGCCTCCAGCCACAGCGCCTCGACCTGCTCCGGTTCGCCGGAGCGGGCGACGCGTATGTCTGATCCCGTCACCGCGCGGGCTCCGGTCCGCCGTCCGCTCCGGCACCCGCTCCAGGGCCCGCGAGGAAGGCCAGGGCCACGGCCGCCTCGCAGGCGATGCCCGAGGCGATCACGTCCTCGTCGATGTCCATGCGGGGCGAGTGCAGCGACGGCGCCTCAGGCGGGGCCAGGCCCGCAGGACACGCGCCGAGGAAGGCCAGGGCGCCGGGCACGGCCCGCAGTACGTAGCTGAAGTCCTCCGCCGTCATCTGGGTGGCCGTCAGCATGTCCACCGCCTCGGTGCCGAGCACTTCCGTGGCCGTACGCAGGACGAAGTCGGTGAAACCCGGGTCGTTGACGGTGACCGGGTAACCGGCTTCGACGGTGGCCTCAGCCGTCGCTCCGTGGGCGGCTGCCACCCCCTGGGCGACTCTGGCGATCGCCTCGTGCAGCCGCTGCCGCGTCGCCTCGGACACGGTGCGCAGGGTGCCGCCCAGTTCCGCGGTGTCCGGGATGACGCCCGTGGCGGCGCTGCCCGCGCTCAGGCGGGTCACGCTGAGGACGGCCATGTCGTCGGCGGACAGGCCGCGGGTGACCATCGTCTGGAGGGCCAGCACGATCTCGCAGGCCACCGGCACCGGGTCACAGGCGGTGTGCGGCGCCGAGGCGTGGCCGCCGCGCCCGCGGACGACGACCCGGAACCGGTCGGAGGCCGCCAGCTGCGGGCCTGGGCGCAGCCGCAGCGCGCCGGCGGGCAGGTTCGGGTGCACGTGAAGGGCGAAGGCGGCGTCGACTCTGCGTCCGGATGCCTCCAGAACCCCCTCCTCGATCATGTGGCGGGCTCCGTGGTAGCCCTCCTCGCCGGGCTGGAACATGAACACGACGCTGCCCGGCAGGTCCGCCCGCCGGGCGGCGAGCAGCCGTGCGGCGCCCACCAGCGTCGCCGTGTGGGCGTCGTGCCCGCAGGCATGCATCAGCCCGGAGGTCCGCGAGGCGAACGACAGTCCGGTCTCCTCGGTGACCGGCAGCGCGTCCATGTCGGCGCGCAGCAGGATCGTCGGCCCGTCGGCCGGCCCGGTGAGGGTCGCGGTGACGGAGGACAGGGCGCGGCCGGTGCGGAGCTCCAGCCCCAGGCCGTCGAGCGCGTCGAGCAGCAGGCGCTGCGTGCCGGGCAGGTCGAGGCCCAGCTCCGGGCTGCTGTGCAGGGCGCGGCGCAGGACGACCGCTTCGGGGGCCAGCCGGCGGGCCTCGTCGAGGACAGAGCCAAGGAGCGATTCAGGGAGGGCGCCGGGCCGAGAGGCGGGGAGAGGCGGGGCAGTGGGCGAGACCCGAGGCGAAGGTGTCATGCAACCGTTCTCCTTCCCAGGCCGGTAGAGACCACGGGACAGGGCTGGACAGCCCCCCGTCGGCCCCGGCGGGCCGGATTCGGACAGGCCGCCTACTGACAGGATGGCGGAATCCGGCCGCTGACCAGGGGCCGACGCGCTGACATGTTCGAACGAGGGCAGCCCGCAGGCCCGCTACCCCGTTGGCCCGTTGGCCCGTTGGCCCGTTGGCCCGTTGGCCCGTTGGCCCGTTGGCCCCAGTGAGGGTGCGGACCGGGCCGAGGAGACCGGCCGCTCCTGGCTGCCCCGGACGTGCTGCGCCGGGCGCACAGCCCGCGGCGCATGGGTGCCGGTGCCACAATCGATGACAACGCCGCAATGGCCGTCCGCCCTGATCGTGATCGGGGTCGTGGAAGGAGGCCGCGATGCACTGCTCGAGTCAGGGGCTGCACGGGCGGATCCGCTGTGACCGACGAGCACGCCCGACGATGACCGGGACCGGGCATCAGGCCACTGGGCGCCGGTGATGTCGGGACAGAGGCACGGGAGACAGCCGAGGCAGCCGCACCTCCCCGGCCTGCACCTGCGCCTGCGCTCCGAGCTGGGCCGGATCGACGAGCAGCTGCGCTCCCTGCTGTCCTCCATGGACCGGCTGCAGGGCCTGCTGGACGCGGTGGTGGCCATCAGCCGTGAGGTGGAACTGCCCGCGGTGCTGCACCGCATCGTGACCACCGCCATGAACCTGGTCGGCGCCCGCTACGGGGCACTGGGCGTACTCGACGACTCCGGGAAGCGCCTGGAGCAGTTCATCACGGCCGGTCTGTCCGAGCAGGAACGCATTGCTCTGGCCGAGACGGGCCTGCCTCGCGGCCTCGGTGTCCTCGGCCACCTGATCCACTACCCCGAACCCCTGCGGATCGACGACATCCCGGCCCATCCGTCCTCCACCGGGTTCCCGCCCGGCCATCCGCACCTGCACACCCTGCTCGGCGTCGCCATCAGCGTGCGCGGCGAGATCTACGGCGACCTGTACCTCTCCGAGCGGCAGGACGGAATGCCCTTCGACATGCACGACGAGAACGTCCTCGTCGCCCTGGCCAGCGCCGCCGGCATCGCGATCGAAAACGTCCGCCTGTTCGAACGGATTCGGCTCGGAGCCGAGCAGTTCCAGCGGCTGCTGCTGCCCACCCTGCCCGACCTGCGGCCCTTCACCGCCGCCGCCGTCTACCGGCCCGCCGCCGAGCCCAGTCAGCTCGGCGGGGACTGGTACGACGCCATCCTCCTGCCCGACCATGTGGTGGCGGTCGTGATCGGTGACGTGGTCGGCCACGATCTGCGGGCCGCGGCAGCCATGGCCTCCACCCGCAACATGCTGCGCGCTCTGCTGTTCGACCGGAGCAGTCCGCCCGGCGCGGTCCTCGCCCAGCTCGACCTGGCTCTGGAGGCCATCACGAACAATCCCGTCACGACCACCACCCTGGCCCGCATCGAACCGGAGGGATCAGGGTGGCAACTCTGCTGGAGCACCGCGGGCCACCTCCCGCCCCTGCTGCTCACCCGTGACCGCCGCGTGGCCTATCTGCTCGCCGAGCCCGGACTGCCGCTCGGCGTCGACACCGCACAGCCCCGCCCGGACCACTCCCGCTTCCTGCCCCCGGACGCCACCGTGGTCTTCTTCACCGACGGGCTGGTCGAGGATCCGGGCCTCTCCATCGACGAGAGTCTGAACGCACTCGCCGATCTCGCCGTGCAACACGCCGCCCTGCCTCTGCCCGAGTTCGTCCAGGCTCTGGCCGATCACCACCCCAGCGATGGTCACGACGACATGGCCATCCTCGCCGTGCGCACGCCGCCGGCCTGACCCCGGGTCGGCCACTCGTTGGAGGATCAGGCGGATCCAGCGGATGATGGGCCTATGGGTGATGCCGATTCCGGAGGTCGCCCGATGGCTGTCGCGCGGCATGTTCGACTCAGCCGCGGTGGTGTGGTGGCCGTTCTGGAGATCTGTACCCTTGCCGCGCTGTACTACGGCTCGGCCAGGGTAGGACTGCTCCAGCAGCTGGTGCGCGGCCAGGTCACCCCGCTGTGGCCGCCGAGCGGAATAGCGGTGGCGGGTCTGCTCCTGCGCGGCCCGAGGGTCTGGCCCGGGATCGCGCTCGGCGCCTTCCTGGTCAACATTTCGCTGGGGCCGTCGCTCCCGGCCGTACTCGCGATCACGGCGGGAAACACCCTGGCACCCCTCTGCTCCTACGCACTGCTGCGCCGCATGGGCTTCCGGAACGAACTGGACCGTCTGCGGGACGCGCTCGCCCTGATCCTTCTCGGTGCGTTCGCCGGGATGCTGATCAGCGCGACGACGGGCAGCGCGACCCTGCTCCTCGCCGGTGTCCTGGGCACCAGCGGCTTCTGGCAGACGTGGTCGGTCTGGTGGACCGGCGACGCGATGGGCGTTCTCGTGGTCACGCCGGTCCTGCTCGTCCTCAGCTCGGCTCGCCGGCCGAGGGACGCGCCGCCGCTGCGGTGGGTGGAGGGACTGCTGCTTCTGGCGGCCGTCGTCAGCGTCGGTGCCATCGAGACCAGTCGCACGCCGCTCCTGTTCCTCGGCTTCCCGCTGCTGATCTGGGCAGCCTTCCGCTTCCAGCTGGCCGGGGCCGCGCCCTGCGCACTGGCCGTGTCCACCTTCGCGATCATCGCCGCCGCGCGGAGAACAGGCCCCTTCTACGGTCATGACCTGTTCGTCAACATGATCACCCTCCAGGCGTACAACGCCTCCGCCTCGCTGACCGCGCTGCTGGTGGCGGCCATCATCAGTGAGCGGAACCAGACCCAGCGGGAGATCGCGCGAGCCTGCGGGCAGCTCGCCGGGATGGTGGCCAAGATCGCCACCGGGGACCAGCGCCCGAGGCTCCCCGACGCGGAGCCCGACGGGGAGGCCGACGAGGAGGCCGGGAAGGAAGAGCACGGCGGACCCGCAGACACGAAAAGAGACCCCTTGGCCCCCAGAGACTGACCGGCCACGAGGCCGTGCCGCACTCGCAGTCCACGACCTGACGAATGCCCCGACCTTCGACGACGCCTCACCGGCGTTCTTCCAGACCTCGACGGACACAAAATGATCAAGGGCCCTGTCTCACTGTTGTGAAACAGGGCCCTCACCTGCAACGACGGAGCGGACTCCAGTCGGGACGACAGGATTTGAACCTGCGACCCCTTGACCCCCAGTCAAGTGCGCTACCAAGCTGCGCCACGTCCCGATGCGCTGACTCGCGGTGACCCGCGTGATCGCGCGAACAGAACTTTACCCCACGTACGGGGCTGCGCCGAAGTGGGCCCCACGGGCGGCAGGGGACAATCGGTCGCATGGGAAACGCGGACGCCAGGGACCGGGACACGGACGGCCGGGCGCGCAGCGCACGGCCCCGGGACGGACTGGGCAGGCCCCTGCCGTACGGCGCGCAGGGGGTGCCCCGGCAGCCCGAGGGTGTCGTACGCACCCCGCGGGAGACGGTCGCCGAGGCGCAGGCGCTGCTGGACGCCGGGAAGCCGTTCCATGCGCATGAGGTGTTCGAGGACGCCTGGAAGTCGGGTCCCGAGGCGGAGCGCACGCTGTGGCGGGGGCTCGCCCAGCTGGCCGTGGGGCTCACGCACGCGGCCCGCGGCAACGTCACCGGCGGGGCCCGGCTGCTGCGGCGCGGCGCCGGTGCCGTCGAGGCGTGGGCGGCGGACAGCGGCGAGGGGCGGCCGTACGGGATGGATCTGGGCGGGATCGCCGGGTGGGCCCGGGAGCTGGCCGGGCGGGTGGAGCATGGGGCCGGGCCCGTCGACGCGGAGGCCGAGGCTCCCCCTCTGTTGTCCGACCGGACGGCGTAGGCCGCGGGCTCAGCTCTGGAGCGAGTTCGGGTCCGGGCTCAGCAGTGGCAGGTTCTTCCGGACGGCCCGGGCCCAGGAACCGTCCGCGACCATCGCCGCGAGCGCCGACTGGACCCGGCCCTTGCGCGTGCTGCCCCCGGGCAGGCCGATGCCGTAGCGCTCGTCGGACAGGGCGAGGCCCGCCAGCTTGAATTTTCCCTTGTACGGGGCCTGGGCCGCGTAGCCCGCGAGGATGGGGAGACGGTGTCCGGGCCGTCGGCGCATGGTGCAGCGGCTCGTCAGAGGGCGGGTGGCGGCGCTGTCAGTGGCATGCGGCAGACTCGGGGCGTGCGAAAGATTCATGTCATCGGTATCGGCGCGGGCGACCCCGACCAGCTGACCCTGCAGGCGGTCAAGGCGCTGCGGAGCACGGACGTGTTCTTCCTGCTCGACAAGGGCGAGGTGAAGAGCGACCTGACCCAGCTCCGCCGGGACATACTCGACGCACACCTGCCCGAGGGCTCGTACCGGGTGGTGGAGGCCCGTGACCCGGAGCGGGACCGCCGGGCGGGCGGTGCCGCGTACTCACCGGCCGTGGAGGACTGGCGCAGTGCCCGCGCCGGGATCTACGAGCGGCTGATCGCCGAGGAGTTGGGCGAGGACGGCACGGGCGCCTTTCTGGTGTGGGGGGACCCCTCGCTGTACGACAGCACGCTCGGGATCCTGGAGGAGGTGCTGGAGCACGGGGTGGTGGCGTTCGAGTACGACGTCGTGCCCGGCATCAGCAGCGTCTCGTCGCTGGTCGCCCGGCACCGCACGGGGCTGAACCGGGTGGCGCGGCCGGTGCAGATCACCACCGGGCGGCGGCTGGCCGAGGGCTTCCCGGACGGGGTGGACGACGTGGTGGTGATGCTGGACGCGCACCAGACCTTCCGGCAGTACGCCGACCAGGACATCGACATCTACTGGGGCGCCTACATAGGCACCCCGGACGAGATCCTCGTCTCCGGACCGATCGGGGAGGCGGGCCCGCGCATCGAGCGGGTGCGGGCCGAGGCGCGGGAGCGCAAGGGCTGGATCATGGACACGTATCTGCTGCGCAGGCACCCGGGCGAGCAGTAGCCCCTCCCGAGGACCGGCCCCCCGGCTCAGGGCCTCCGTGGTCAGGGGCCGCTGAAGCCCAGCCGGTCCAGTACCGCCGCCACGTCCGGTGCCGGTGCGATGCCGTCCGGCAGTGCGGGGCGTCGTACGACGACCACGGGCAGGGCGAGTTCGCGGGCGGCCGTCAGTTTCGCGGACGTCGCGTCGCCGCCGCTGTCCTTGGTCACCAGGACCTCGATGCGGTGGGCGCGCAGCAGTTCCGTCTCGTCGGCGACGGTGAACGGGCCGCGGGCCAGGACCACTTCGGTGTGCGGGGGCAGGGGCGGCTCGGGCGGGTCCACCGAGCGGACGACGAAGTGCAGGTCCGTCAGGTGGGCGAAGGACGCGAGGCCGAGGCGGCCGGTGGTGAGGAACACCCGGGCGCCCAGGCGGGGCAGCAGCGCTGCGGCGGCGTCCAGGGAGCCGGCCTCGTGCCAGCGGTCGCCGGGGCCCGGCTGCCAGCCGGGGCGGCGCAGGACGACCGCGGGGACTCCGGTGGC